>NZ_JBVIMA010000007.1:0-131226 GCF_055580085.1 Streptomyces sp. NPDC032126 | reverse complement strand
CCCTTTCTTCTTTCTTCCCCCCCCCCCCCCCCCCCCCCCCCCCCCCCCCCCCCCCCCCCCCACCCCCCCCCCCCCCCCCCCCCCCCCCCCCCCCCCCCCCCCCCCCGCCGGTACGTTTCTGCGCAGTCCGCGCAGCGGTCAGCTCTCCTCGTGGGAGACCGCGCGGCGCGCGTCCGCGTCCAGCACGCCCCAGCTGATCAGCTGCTCGGTCAGGACCGAGGGCGACTGGTCGTAGATGACGGCGAGGGTGCGCAGGTCGTCCTGGCGGATCGACAGCACCTTGCCGTTGTAGTCACCGCGCTGGGACTGGATCGTGGCCGCGTACCGCTGCAGGGGGCCGGCCTTCTCGACCGGCACGTGGGCCAGTCGCTCCAGGTCCAGGACCAGCTTCGGCGGGGGCTCGGCGGCTCCGCCCGGGGTGGTGCCCGGCAGCAGCTCCTGCACCGGAACGCCGTAGAAATCCGCCAGCTCGGCGAGACGCTGCACGGTCACGGCACGGTCGCCGCGCTCGTACGAACCGACCACGACCGCCTTCCAGCGTCCCTGGGACTTCTCCTCGACACCGTGGAGGGAAAGGCCCTGCTGGGTGCGGATCGCCCGGAGCTTGGCCCCGAGCTGTTTGGCGTATTCGCTGGACATATAGCTCCCCGGCACTGTGTCGACGCGACCCGGTCTTGATCCAAGCCGCGCGGCTGGTAACTCATTGTGAGGTTACGCAGCGTGATTCTTCTGCGTCAAGCCGAATGGTCCACACCGACTCTTCCGTGGTATCGATGCCCGCCTACGCCAAGGGGGTGATCGGACAGGGCCATCGGGGTGACCCCCCGGCGCGCCGGGGGTGATCCGGGCGGCCGGACGGCCTGCTACGGTGGATGGCGCAATCCCGACGTCCTTTAAGGTCCGTCCCGTGAGGCGGAGAAGGAGGTCCGTTTCGTATGGACACGCACGCCGACGCGCAAGCGTCCGATGCCCGGCCCGTTCTCGAAGGCCCGGACATCGCGCGGGTACTGACCCGCATCGCCCACGAGATCGTCGAACGCGCCAAGGGCGCCGACGACGTGGTGCTCCTCGGCATTCCGACCCGAGGTGTCTTCCTCGCCCAGCGGCTCGCCGCCAAGCTGGAGCAGATCACCGACCGCAAGATCCCGGTCGGCTCGCTCGACATCACCATGTACCGCGACGACCTGCGCATGCACCCGCCGCGTGCGCTGGCCCGCACCGAGATCCCCGGTGACGGTCTCGACGGAAAGCTGGTCGTCCTCGTCGACGACGTGCTCTTCTCCGGCCGCACGATCCGCGCCGCCCTCGACGCCCTGAACGACCTCGGGCGCCCGCGCGCCGTGCAGCTCGCCGTGCTGGTCGACCGCGGCCACCGCGAACTGCCCATCCGCGCCGACTACGTCGGCAAGAACCTCCCCACGTCGCTGCGGGAGACGGTCAAGGTCCAGCTCGCCGAGGAGGACGGTCGCGACACCGTGCTGCTCGGTGTGAAGCAGACCCAGTAGCAAGCCGCCCGGCACGTCCGTCTTCGGCGTGCCCTGCCTTGCCCCGGAATCTCCCGACCTGAACTGCCTTACGGAGCCTGACAGATGCAGCGTCATCTCATCTCGGCCGCCGACCTCACCCGCGACGACGCCGTCCTGATCCTCGACACCGCCGAGGAGATGGCCCGGGTGGCCGACCGTCCCATCAAGAAGCTGCCGACCCTGCGCGGCCGCACGATCGTGAACCTCTTCTTCGAGGACTCCACGCGCACGCGTATCTCCTTCGAGGCCGCCGAGAAGCGGCTCTCGGCGGACGTGATCAACTTCTCCGCCAAGGGCTCCAGCGTCTCCAAGGGCGAGTCCCTGAAGGACACCGCCCAGACCCTGGAGGCCATGGGCGTCGACGCCGTCGTCATCCGGCACGGCGCCTCCGGAGCCCCCTACCGCCTGGCCAACTCCGGCTGGATCGACGCCGCCGTCATCAACGCCGGTGACGGCACCCACCAGCACCCCACCCAGGCCCTCCTGGACGCCTTCACCATGCGGCGCCGGCTGATCGGACGGGACGCAGGCCTCGGCCAGGACCTGTCCGGCAAGCGCATCACCGTCGTCGGTGACGTCCTGCACAGCCGGGTCGCCCGCTCCAACGTCGACCTGCTGCACACCCTCGGCGCCGAGGTCACCCTCGTCGCCCCGCCCACCCTGGTGCCGGTCGGCGTCGAGACCTGGCCGTGCGAGGTGTCGTACGACCTCGACAGCACGCTGCCGAAGTCCGACGCGGTGATGATGCTCCGCGTCCAGCGCGAACGCATGAACGCCGCCTTCTTCCCGACCGAGCGCGAGTACTCCCGGCGCTACGGACTCGACGGCGCGCGCATGGCGAGGATGCCCGAGCACGCCATCGTGATGCACCCCGGCCCGATGGTCCGCGGCATGGAGATCACCGCCGAGGTCGCCGACTCCGACCGCTGCACGGTCGTCGAGCAGGTCGCCAACGGGGTGTCCATCCGGATGGCCGTCCTGTACCTGCTGCTCGGCGGCGCCGTGTTCGACGCGAAGAACGTGCCGGCCGTCACCCCCGCCCGCACCGACGAGGAGAAGTAAGACCCATGAGCAAGATCCTGATCCGCGGTGCGAAGATCCTCGGCGGCGAGGCGCGGGACGTCCTGATCGACGGCGAGACCATCGCCGAGGTGGGCACCGGGCTCAGCGCCGAGGGCGCCGAGGTCGTCGAGGCCGACGGCAAGGTGCTGCTGCCGGGCCTGGTCGATCTGCACACCCATCTGCGCGAACCGGGCCGCGAGGACTCCGAGACCGTGCTGACCGGCACGCGCGCGGCGGCGAGCGGCGGCTACACGGCCGTCTTCGCCATGGCCAACACCTTCCCGGTCGCCGACACCGCCGGCGTGGTCGAGCAGGTCTACCGGCTCGGGCAGGAGCACGGCTACTGCGACGTCCAGCCCATCGGCGCGGTCACCGTCGGCCTGGAGGGCAGGAAGCTCGCCGAGCTGGGCGCCATGCACGAGTCGGCCGCCGGCGTCACCGTCTTCTCCGACGACGGCAAGTGCGTCGACGACGCGGTGATCATGCGCCGCGCCCTGGAGTACGTGAAGGCCTTCGGCGGGGTCGTCGCCCAGCACGCGCAGGAGCCGCGGCTGACCGAGGGCGCCCAGATGAACGAGGGCGTCGTCTCCGCCGAGCTGGGCCTCGGCGGCTGGCCCGCCGTCGCCGAGGAGTCGATCATCGCCCGCGACGTGCTCCTCGCCGAGCACGTCGGCTCCCGCGTCCACATCTGCCACCTGTCGACCGCCGGGTCCGTCGAGATCGTCCGCTGGGCCAAGTCCCGCGGCATCGACGTCACCGCCGAGGTCACCCCGCACCACCTCCTCCTCACCGACGAGCTGGTGCGCTCGTACAACCCGGTCTACAAGGTCAACCCGCCGCTGCGCACGGAGGCCGATGTGCTCGCCCTGCGCGAGGCGCTCGCCGACGGCACGATCGACATCGTCGCCACCGACCACGCCCCGCACCCGCACGAGGACAAGGACTGCGAGTGGGCCGCGGCCGCCATGGGCATGGTGGGCCTGGAGACCGCGCTGTCAGTGGTCCAGGAGACGATGGTGGAGACGGGCCTGCTGGACTGGGCCGGGGTCGCCGACCGCATGTCCTTCATGCCTGCCCGGATCGGGCGGGCCACCGGACACGGACGCCCCGTCTCGGTGGGCGAGCCCGCCAACCTCACGCTCGTCGACACGGCATACCGTGGCCAGGTGGACCCCGAGGGCTTCGCCTCGCGCAGCCGCAACACTCCGTACGAGGGGCGTGAGCTGCCGGGCCGTGTGACGCACACGTGGCTCCGGGGCAAGGCCACGCTCGTCGACGGGAAGCTCACGTGACATCTGCTGCACTCCTGCTGGCGGCCGACAAGAAATCGGCCGAAGTGACCGACTGGGCGGCCCGCGCCGGCTGGGTCGTCGGACTAGCCCTCTTCGTCGCGCTCGTCTACTGGCTGATGCGCGAGGGCTGGAAGTGGCGCGGCACGCTCCAGAGCGACCTCCCGGAGCTGCCCACCGCGCCCGATGAGCCCGGTGCGGCGAAACTGACGATGAGCGGCCGGTACCACGGCTCCACCACCGCCGGACAGTGGCTCGACCGCATCGTGGCGCACGGCCTGGGCACCCGCAGCCGGGTCGAGCTCACCCTGACGGACGCGGGACTGGACGTCGTACGCCCCGGCGCGACCGACTTCTTCATCCCGGCCGGGGCGCTGCGCGAGGCCCTGCTCGGCAAGGGCATCGCGGGCAAGGTCCTCACCGAGGGCGGACTGCTCGTGGTGACCTGGGAGCACGGCGACCGGCTGATCGACTCGGGCTTCCGCTCGGACCACGCGGCCGAGCACACCGAGTGGGTCGACGCCATCAACTCCATGATCAACAAGACGGAAACGACGGAAGGCGCACGATGACGACCTCCACCCGGGGAGCCACCAAGGTTCCCGCCGTACTCGTCCTGGAGGACGGCCGGATCTTCCGCGGCCGCGCCTACGGGGCCGTGGGGGAGACCTTCGGCGAGGCGGTGTTCTCCACCGGCATGACCGGCTACCAGGAGACCCTCACCGACCCGTCGTACGACCGCCAGATCGTCGTCGCCACCGCCCCGCAGATCGGCAACACCGGCTGGAACGACGAGGACGACGAGTCCAGCCGCATCTGGGTCTCCGGCTACGTCGTGCGCGACCCCGCGCGCGTGCCGTCCAACTGGCGCGCCAAGCGCTCCCTGGACGACGAGCTCGTCGACCAGAACGTGGTCGGCATCTCCGGCATCGACACCCGCGCGCTCACCCGGCACCTGCGCGAGCGCGGCTCCATGCGCGCCGGCATCTTCTCCGGCGGGACGATCGCCCCCGACAACGAGCTCCTCGCACGCGTGCAGGCCCAGCCGCACATGAAGGGCGCCTCGCTGTACGAGGAGGTCGCGACCAAGGAGGCCTACGTCGTCCCGGCGGTCGGCGAGAAGAGGTTCACCGTCGCCGCGATCGACCTCGGCATCAAGGGGATGACCCCGCAGCGCATGGCCGAACGCGGCATCGAGGTGCACGTCCTGCCCGCCACGGCCACCGAGGACGACATCTACGCCGTCGCCCCGGACGGTGTCTTCTTCTCCAACGGCCCCGGCGACCCCGCCACGGCCGACGGCCCGGTCGCGCTCATGACCGCCGTCCTGAAGCGGAGGACGCCGCTGTTCGGCATCTGCTTCGGCAACCAGATCCTCGGGCGCGCCCTCGGCTTCGGCACCTACAAGCTGAAGTACGGCCACCGCGGCATCAATCAGCCGGTCCAGGACCGTACGACCGGCAAGGTCGAGGTCACCGCGCACAACCACGGCTTCGCCGTGGACGCGCCGCTCGACCAGGTCAGCGAGACGCCCTTCGGCCGCGCCGAGGTGTCCCACGTCTGCCTGAACGACGACGTCGTGGAGGGGCTGCAGCTGCTCGACCAGCCGGCCTTCTCCGTCCAGTACCACCCCGAAGCGGCAGCGGGCCCGCACGACGCCGCCTACCTGTTCGACCGCTTCGTTTCCCTGATGGAGGGCCAGCGTGCCTAAGCGCACCGATATCCAGTCCGTCCTGGTCATCGGCTCCGGCCCGATCGTCATCGGCCAGGCCGCCGAGTTCGACTACTCCGGCACCCAGGCGTGCCGCGTGCTCAAGTCCGAGGGCCTGCGGGTCATCCTCGTCAACTCCAACCCGGCCACGATCATGACCGACCCGGAGATCGCCGACGCCACGTACGTCGAGCCGATCACCCCGGAGTTCGTCGAGAAGATCATCGCCAAGGAGCGCCCCGACGCCCTGCTGCCCACCCTGGGCGGCCAGACGGCCCTCAACACCGCCATCTCGCTGCACGAGAACGGCGTCCTGGACAAGTACGGCGTCGAGCTCATCGGCGCCAACGTCGAGGCCATCCACAAGGGCGAGGACCGCGACCAGTTCAAGCTGGTCGTCGAGGCGGTCAAGGCCAGGATCGGGCACGGCGAGTCCGCCCGCTCGGTCATCTGCCACTCCATGGACGACGTCCTCAAGGGCGTCGAGACCCTCGGCGGCTACCCGGTCGTCGTCCGCCCGTCCTTCACCATGGGCGGCGCCGGCTCCGGCTTCGCGCACGACGAGGACGAACTGCGCCGCATCGCGGGCCAGGGCCTCACGCTCTCCCCGACCACCGAGGTGCTCCTGGAGGAGTCCATCCTCGGCTGGAAGGAGTACGAGCTGGAGCTGATGCGCGACAAGCACGACAACGTCGTGGTCGTCTGCTCCATCGAGAACTTCGACCCCATGGGCGTGCACACCGGTGACTCGATCACCGTCGCGCCCGCGATGACGCTGACCGACCGCGAGTACCAGATCCTGCGCGACATCGGCATCGCCGTCATCCGCGAGGTCGGCGTCGACACCGGCGGCTGCAACATCCAGTTCGCGGTGAACCCCGACGACGGCCGCGTGATCGTCATCGAGATGAACCCGCGCGTGTCGCGCTCCTCGGCGCTCGCCTCCAAGGCGACCGGCTTCCCGATCGCCAAGATCGCCGCCAAGCTGGCCGTCGGCTACACCCTGGACGAGATCCCGAACGACATCACTCGGGAGACCCCGGCCTCCTTCGAGCCGACCCTCGACTACGTGGTCGTCAAGGCCCCCCGCTTCGCCTTCGAGAAGTTCCCGCAGGCCGACTCCACGCTGACCACCACCATGAAGTCGGTCGGTGAGGCCATGGCCATCGGCCGCAACTTCACCGAGGCGTTCCAGAAGGCCCTGCGCTCGCTGGAGAAGAAGGGCAGCCAGTTCACGTTCGTCGGCGAGACGGGCGACAAGGACGAGCTGCTGCGCGAGGCCGTCCGGCCCACCGACGGCCGGATCAACACCGTCATGCAGGCCATCCGCGCGGGCGCCACCCCCGAGGAGGTCTTCGCGTACACGAAGATCGACCCGTGGTTCGTCGACCAGCTCTTCCTCATCAAGGAGGTCGCCGACGAGCTGGCCGGGGCGCCCGAGCTCACCCGCGAACTGATCGCCGAGGCCAAGCGGCACGGCTTCTCCGACCAGCAGATCGGCGAGATCCGCGGCCTGCGCGAGGACGTCGTCCGCGAGGTGCGGCATGCCCTCGGCATCCGCCCGGTCTACAAGACCGTCGACACCTGCGCCGCCGAGTTCGCCGCCAAGACGCCGTACTTCTACTCGTCCTACGACGAGGAGACCGAGGTCGCCCCGCGCGAGAAGCCGGCCGTCATCATCCTCGGCTCCGGCCCCAACCGCATCGGCCAGGGCATCGAGTTCGACTACTCCTGCGTCCACGCCTCCTTCGCGCTGAGCGACGCCGGGTACGAGACCGTGATGGTCAACTGCAACCCGGAGACCGTCTCCACCGACTACGACACCTCCGACCGCCTGTACTTCGAGCCGCTCACGCTCGAGGACGTGCTGGAGATCGTCCACGCGGAGACCCAGGCCGGCCCGATCGCGGGCGTGATCGTGCAGCTCGGCGGCCAGACCCCGCTGGGCCTGGCGCAGGCCCTGAAGGACAACGGCGTGCCGGTCGTCGGCACCTCGCCCGAGGCCATCCACGCGGCCGAGGACCGGGGCGCCTTCGGCCGCGTCCTCGCCGAGGCGGGCCTGCCGGCGCCGAAGCACGGCACGGCGACGACCTTCGCCGAGGCCAAGGCCATCGCCGACGAGATCGGCTACCCCGTCCTCGTCCGCCCGTCGTACGTCCTCGGCGGCCGCGGCATGGAGATCGTCTACGACGAGACCCGCCTCGCCGCCTACATCGCCGAGTCGACCGAGATCAGCCCCACCCGGCCGGTCCTCGTCGACCGCTTCCTCGACGACGCGATCGAGATCGACGTCGACGCCCTCTACGACGGCCAGGAGCTCTACCTCGGCGGCGTCATGGAGCACATCGAGGAGGCCGGCATCCACTCCGGCGACTCGGCGTGCGCCCTGCCCCCGATCACCCTGGGCGGCTTCGACATCAAGCGCCTGCGCGCCTCCACCGAGGCGATCGCCAAGGGCGTCGGCGTCCGCGGCCTGATCAACATCCAGTTCGCGATGGCCGGCGACATCCTGTACGTCCTGGAGGCCAACCCGCGCGCGTCCCGCACGGTCCCCTTCACCTCCAAGGCGACAGCGGTGCCGCTCGCGAAGGCCGCCGCCCGGATCTCCCTGGGCGCGACCGTCGCCGAACTGCGCGCCGAGGGACTCCTCCCGGCCAACGGCGACGGCGGTGAGCTGCCCTTCGACGCGCCGATCTCCGTCAAGGAGGCCGTCATGCCCTGGTCGCGCTTCCGCGACATCCAGGGCCGCGGCGTGGACACCGTCCTCGGCCCGGAGATGCGCTCCACCGGCGAGGTCATGGGCATCGACTCCGTCTTCGGCACGGCGTACGCCAAGTCGCAGGCGGGCGCCTACGGCCCGCTGCCCACCAAGGGCCGCGCGTTCATCTCGGTCGCCAACCGCGACAAGCGCTCGATGATCTTCCCGGCGCGCGAACTCGTCGCCCACGGCTTCGAGCTGCTCGCCACCTCCGGCACCGCCGAGGTCCTCAAGCGCAACGGCATCAACGCCACGATCGTGCGCAAGCAGTCCGAGGGCACCGGCCCGAACGGCGAGCGGACCATCGTCCAGCTCATCCACGACGGCGAGGTCGACCTGATCGTCAACACCCCGTACGGCACCGGCGGCCGCCTCGACGGCTACGAGATCCGTACGGCGGCCGTGGCGCGGTCGGTGCCGTGCCTGACGACGGTCCAGGCGCTCGCCGCCGCCGTCCAGGGCATCGACGCGCTCAACCACGGCGACGTGGGCGTCCGCTCGCTCCAGGAACACGCGGAACACCTGACCGCGGCCCGCGACTAGCAGCCCTGAGGGGGACACCGGAAACGGTGTCCCCCTCTTCATGAGGACACCGACATGTACAAGATCTTCTTCCGTCTGGTCTTCCAGCGGATGGACGCCGAGAAGGCGCACCACCTGGCCTTCCGCTGGATCCGCCTCGCCGTCCGCATCCCCGTGCTGCGCACCTTCGTGGCCGCCGCCCTCGCGCCGCGCCACAAGGAACTGCGCACGGAAGCCTTCGGCCTGCGCATGCACGGCCCCTTCGGACTCGCCGCCGGCTTCGACAAGAACGCGGTCGCCATCGACGGCATGACCATGCTGGGCTTCGACCACATCGAGATCGGCACGGTGACGGGGGAGCCCCAGCCGGGCAACCCCAAGAAGCGGCTGTTCCGCCTCGTGCCGGACCGCGCGCTCATCAACCGCATGGGCTTCAACAACGAGGGCTCGCTGGCCGTCGCGGCCCGTCTCGCCTCCCGTGAGCCGGTCTTCCGGACCGTCGTGGGCGTCAACATCGGCAAGACCAAGGTCGTCCCGGAGGCCGAGGCGGTCGCGGACTACGTGAAGTCCGCCGAGCGGCTCGCGCCGTACGCCGACTACCTGGTCGTGAACGTCTCGTCGCCGAACACGCCCGGCCTGCGCGACCTCCAGGCCGTCGACCACCTGCGCCCGCTCCTGACCGCCGTCCGCGAGGCCGCCGACCGCATGGTGGCCGCCCGCAGGGTCCCCCTCCTGGTGAAGATCGCCCCCGACCTCGCCGACGAGGACATCGACGCGGTCGCCGACCTGGCCGTCGAGCTCGGCCTGGACGGCATCATCGCCACCAACACGACCATCGCGCGCGAGGGGCTCGGTCTGACCTCCGGACCCGAGCTGGTGAAGGAGACGGGCGGGCTCTCCGGGGCGCCCCTGAAGGAGCGCTCCCTGGAGGTCCTCAGGCGCCTGTACGCGCGCGTGGGCGACCGCATCACCCTGGTGGGCGTGGGCGGCATCGAGAACGCCGAGGACGCCTGGCAGCGCATCCTGGCGGGCGCCACGCTGGTCCAGGGCTACAGCGCCTTCATCTACGAGGGCCCGTTCTGGGGCCGCGCGATCCACAAGGGCCTCGCCGCGCGCCTGCGCACGAGCCCGTACGCCACTCTCGCCGACGCGGTCGGCGCCGACGTGAGGAAGGCCGCATGACCCCGTACGAGCCCTTCGGAGCCCGTCTGCGGCGCGCCATGGACGAGCGTGGCCCGCTGTGCGTCGGGATCGACCCGCACGCCGCCCTGCTCACCGAGTGGGGCCTGAACGACGACGTGGCCGGTCTGGAGCGCTTCAGCCGCACGGTCGTCGAGGCGATGGCCGACCGCGTCGCCGTGCTCAAGCCGCAGAGCGCCTTCTTCGAGCGGTTCGGCTCGCGGGGCGTGGCCGTCCTGGAGCGGTCGGTCGCGGAGGCGCGGGCGGCCGGCGCCCTGGTCGTCATGGACGCCAAGCGCGGCGACATCGGCTCGACCATGGCCGCGTACGCCGAGTCCTTCCTGCACAAGGACGCCCCGCTCTTCTCCGACGCGCTCACCGTCTCGCCGTACCTCGGCTACGGGTCCCTGTCGCCGGCCGTCGCGCTGGCGCGGGAGAGCGGCACCGGGCTGTTCGTGCTGGCGCTGACCTCCAACCCGGAGGGCGGCGAGGTGCAGCACGCGGTGCGCGCGGACGGGCGGACCATCGGCGCGACCATGCTGGGCCACCTGGCCGCCGAGAACGCGGGAGAGACGCCCCTGGGCTCCTTCGGCGCGGTCGTCGGGGCGACGCTGGGCGACCTGTCGTCGTACGACCTGGACATCAACGGCCCGCTCCTCGCGCCCGGCATCGGTGCGCAGGGGGCCACCCCGGCCGACCTTCCCCGGGTCTTCGGGCCGGCGGTGCGCAATGTGGTGCCGAACGTCAGCCGCGGGGTGTTGCGCCACGGTCCCGACGTGATCGCGCTGCGTGACGCCGCGGAGCGGTTCGCGGACGAGATCCGGGCCGCGGTGGCGTCCGCCTGAGGGCGATCGACCGCTCGTTCGGGACGCCGGACGGGCGGTCCGGGGCCGACTTGAGTCTGAATACATCCTCAAATCCGGGGCATTATGTCCTAAATGTCCGCCCTGAGAGAGGCTGACCAGGACTTTTCCGCTGTTCTCGCTGACTCCAGCGGAGTTGGCCGCTAGTCTCCGAGCAGTGGAGGCACCCCCACAGCCTTCGGGTCGTGGGGGACAACGGGCAAGCGTGTTGCTCGTGGCTCCCCAGGTGTGGGGCGACTAGGTTCCTCACCGGTCCGTATCCGACAGTTCGACATCCGAGGTGACGTAGGCGTGGCTCTTCCGCCCCTTACCCCCGAACAGCGCGCAGCCGCGCTCGAAAAGGCCGCCGCGGCTCGCCGGGAGCGGGCCGAGGTCAAGAATCGACTCAAGCACTCCGGCGCCTCCCTTCACGAGGTCATCAAGCAGGGTCAGGAAAACGACGTCATCGGCAAGATGAAGGTCTCCGCCCTGCTCGAGTCCCTGCCGGGCGTGGGCAAGGTCCGCGCCAAGCAGATCATGGAGCGACTCGGCATCTCCGAGAGCCGCCGCGTGCGTGGCCTCGGTTCCAACCAGATCGCTTCCCTGGAGCGTGAGTTCGGCAGCACCGGCTCCTGAGTCCGGTCTCTGCCGGACGGGGAGTCCCGGGCACTCCGGGATTGCTGGAATAATCGCTGCATGGCTGCAACATTCCGGGGGACGACCCCCGAGCCCCCGGACGTACGTCCGCGGCTGACCGTGCTCTCCGGCCCCTCCGGGGTCGGCAAGAGCACGGTCGTCGCCCATATGCGCAAGGAACACCCCGAGGTCTGGCTCTCGGTGTCGGCGACGACCCGCAGGCCCCGCCCGGGCGAGAAGCACGGAGTCCACTACTTCTTCGTCTCCGACGACGAGATGGACAAGTTGATCGCCAACGGTGAGCTGCTGGAGTGGGCCGAGTTCGCCGGCAACCGGTACGGCACGCCCCGCGGGGCCGTGCTGGAGCGGCTGGAGGCGGGTGAGCCGGTCCTCCTGGAGATCGACCTCCAGGGCGCCCGGCAGGTCCGTGAGTCCATGGCCGAGGCACAGCTGGTGTTCCTGGCCCCTCCCTCCTGGGAGGAGCTCGTGCGCAGGCTCACCGGGCGGGGCACCGAGCCGCCCGAGGTGATCGAGCGCCGGCTGGCCGCGGCCAAGGTGGAACTCGCGGCCGAGCCGGAGTTCGACCAGACCCTGGTCAACACCTCCGTCGAGGACGTGGCGCGTGAGCTGCTAGCCTTGATGGACGTTGTGTGATCGTTTCTTAGATCTCATCCCAACTTTCGGAAGGCAGAGCGTGTCCTCTTCCATCACCGCGCCCGAGGGCATCATCAACCCTCCGATCGACGAGCTCCTCGAGGCCACCGACTCGAAGTACAGCCTCGTGATCTACGCCGCCAAGCGCGCCCGTCAGATCAACGCGTACTACTCGCAGCTCGGCGAGGGCCTCCTTGAGTATGTCGGTCCGCTCGTCGACACCCACGTCCACGAGAAGCCGCTCTCGATCGCCCTGCGCGAGATCAACGCCGGTCTGCTGACGTCCGAGGCCGTCGAGGGCCCGGCGCAGTAAGCAGTACCGCGCAGTAAGTATTACTTTCAGCTCACTGCTGACTTTTCCACAGGCCCGGCGGCGCGACCGCCGGGCCTGTGGTGTGTCATGGGGGTTACACGTTCTCGAGAGTGGGAGGCCCGGTGTCCAAGCCGAAGGTCGTGCTGGGGGTCAGCGGTGGCATCGCCGCCTACAAGGCCTGTGAGCTGCTGAGGAGACTCACGGAGTCCGGACATGACGTGCGCGTCGTGCCCACCGCCTCCGCCCTGCACTTCGTCGGCGCCGCCACCTGGTCGGCCCTGTCCGGCCACCCCGTCTCCACCGAGGTCTGGGACGACGTCCACGAGGTCCCGCACGTCCGCATCGGCCAGCACGCCGACCTGGTCGTCGTGGCCCCCGCCACCGCCGACATGCTCGCCAAGGCGGCCCACGGCCTCGCCGACGACCTGCTCACCAACACACTCCTCACCGCCCGCTGTCCGGTCGTCTTCGCCCCCGCCATGCACACCGAGATGTGGGAACACCCGGCCACCCAGGAGAACGTGGCGACGCTGCGCCGCCGCGGCGCCGTCGTCATCGAGCCGGCCGTCGGCCGCCTCACCGGCGTCGACACCGGCAAGGGCCGGCTGCCCGACCCGGGCGAGATCTTCGAGGTCTGCCGGCGCGTCCTCGCCCGGGGCGTGCGCGAGCCCGACCTCGCCGGCCGGCATGTCGTGGTCAGCGCGGGCGGCACCCGCGAGCCCCTCGACCCCGTGCGCTTCCTCGGCAACCGCTCCTCCGGCAAGCAGGGCTACGCCCTCGCCCGCACCGCCGCCGCCCGGGGCGCCCGCGTCACGCTGATCGCCGCCAACACCGGGCTGCCCGACCCGGCCGGCGTCGACGTCGTCCAGGTCGGCACCGCCGTCCAGCTCCGCGAGGCGGTCCTGAAGGCCGCCGCCGACGCCGACGCGGTGGTCATGGCCGCCGCCGTCGCCGATTTCCGCCCGGCCGTCTACGCCGCGGGGAAGATCAAGAAGAAGGACGGTCAGGAGCCCGAGCCGATCGTCCTGGTGCGGAATCCGGACATCCTCGCGGAGATCTCCGCCGACCGGGCGCGCCCTGGTCAGGTGATCGTCGGCTTCGCCGCCGAGACCGACGACGTCCTCGCCAACGGCCGCGCGAAGCTGACACGCAAGGGCTGCGACCTGCTGGTGGTGAACGAGGTGGGGGAGCGCAAGACGTTCGGCTCCGAGGAGAACGAGGCGGTGGTGCTGGGCGCCGACGGCACCGAGGCGCCCGTGCCGCACGGCCCGAAGGAGGCCCTGGCCGAAACCGTGTGGGACCTGGTGACGCGCCGACTCGGCTGACGGTTTCCTGAACCCCATGGATCTTCCCGGGCTCGCCCGATTGGGGTGTGGCGCCCCTGGCCAAGGGCCCTCGGCATTGGGCAGAATGCCCGTGCCGCAGGTCACAGCGCTCCCGAGAGGCGAGACAGGTGGGCCCGTGGCCGAGCGCGACAGATAAACTGTTCCTGGACGACGTCGGGTGCAGCTCCCGTCTAGTCCACCCATGATCAGCCAGCAGCCGCTGCAACCACAGGGAGCGTTGTGTCCCGTCGCCTGTTCACCTCGGAGTCCGTGACCGAGGGTCACCCCGACAAGATCGCTGACCAGATCAGCGACACCATTCTCGACGCGCTGCTGCGGGAGGACCCGTCCTCCCGGGTCGCCGTGGAGACGCTGATCACCACCGGCCTGGTGCATGTGGCCGGCGAGGTCACGACCAAGACGTACGCGGACATCGCGACGCTGGTCCGCAACAAGATCCTTGAGATCGGTTACGACTCGTCGAAGAAGGGCTTCGACGGGGCGTCGTGCGGTGTGTCGGTGTCGATCGGCGCGCAGTCGCCGGACATCGCGCAGGGCGTGGACACGGCGTACGAGTCGCGGGTGGAGGGCGACGAGGACGAGCTGGACCGGCAGGGCGCGGGCGACCAGGGCCTGATGTTCGGCTACGCGACGGACGAGACGCCGACGCTGATGCCGCTGCCGATCTTCCTGGCGCACCGGTTGTCGAAGCGCCTCTCCGAGGTCCGCAAGAACGGCACGATCCCCTACCTCCGTCCGGACGGCAAGACGCAGGTCACCATCGAGTACGACGGCGACAAGGCCGTCCGCCTCGACACCGTGGTCGTCTCCAGCCAGCACGCCTCGGACATCGACCTGGAGTCGCTGCTGGCCCCCGACATCCGCGAGTTCGTCGTCGAGCCCGAGCTGAAGGCGCTGCTGGACGAGGGCATCAAGCTGGACACCGAGGGCTACCGGCTGCTGGTCAACCCGACGGGGCGGTTCGAGATCGGCGGGCCGATGGGTGACGCGGGTCTGACCGGCCGCAAGATCATCATCGACACCTACGGCGGTATGGCCCGGCACGGTGGCGGCGCCTTCTCCGGCAAGGACCCGTCCAAGGTCGACCGCTCCGCGGCGTACGCGATGCGCTGGGTGGCGAAGAACGTGGTGGCGGCGGGGCTGGCGTCGCGCTGCGAGGTGCAGGTGGCGTACGCCATCGGCAAGGCCGAGCCGGTGGGCCTGTTCGTGGAGACCTTCGGCACGAACACGGTGGAGACCGAGAAGATCGAGAAGGCCATCGACGCGGTCTTCGACCTGCGCCCGGCCGCGATCATCCGCGACCTGGACCTGCTGCGCCCGATCTACGCCCAGACCGCGGCGTACGGCCACTTCGGCCGGGAACTGCCCGACTTCACCTGGGAGCGCACCGACCGCGTCGAGGCGCTGCAGAAGGCCGCGGGCCTGTAAGCACCCCGCTCGGCTCGTCACGAGGCCCGGCACCCTTCGGGGTGCCGGGCCTCGCTGTCTTCCGGGTCTTCCGGGTCTTCCGGTGCCGCGCTCCGACGCCGGTGTGCGGCCCTGGTGGGTCTTCCGAGGCGTCCCCTGTCAGTGGCGTTTGGTAAGAATGCAAGCGTGAGCAGCGAGAACGGGACCGGTGAGGGCGGCGTCGAGGGGGCGCCGCCCGAGCAGCTCGCGCTGATCCGGGAGAGCGTGCGCAAGGCCAAGGAGCCCCGGGCCAAGCCGCGGACCTGGCGGGGTGCCGCGCTGGCCGAGCGGTTGCCGGTGGCTCGCGTACTGGTCGACAAGGGCGTGCTGCACCTCGACCGCTATTTCGACTACGCCGTGCCGGCCGAGCTGGACGCCGACGCCCAGCCGGGTGTGCGGGTCCGGGTGCGGTTCGGGGCCGGGCGTGGGCGGGTGCGCGAGGGACGGCGCGAGGGCGGCGGGCTGATCGACGGGTTCGTCGTCGAGCGGCTGGCCGAGAGCGACTACTCCGGGCCGCTCGCCGCGCTGGCCCAGGTCGTCTCGCCCGAGCCCGTGCTGAGCCCCGAACTGCTGGGGCTGGCCCGGGCCGTCGCCGATCGCTACGCCGGCAGCCTCGCCGATGTGCTCCAACTGGCGGTGCCGCCCAGGAACGCCCGGGCCGAGCAGCAGCCGTCGCCCCCGCCGTCGCCGCCGCCGCGAGCACCGGAGGCCGGGCCCTGGGGGCGATACGAGCAGGGGCCGGCCTTCCTCGACTCGCTCGCCTCGGGGGGCTCGCCCCGGGCCGTCTGGAACGCCCTGCCCGGACCCCGGTGGAGCGAGGAACTGGCCCGGGCCGTCGCCGCGACGCTGGCCTCCGGTCGGGGGGCCCTGGTCGTCGTGCCCGACGGGCGGGCCGCCGCCAGGGTCGACGCCGCCCTCACCGAGCTGTTGGGGGAGGGGCGCCACGCGCTGCTGACCGCCGAGGCCGGACCCGAGAAGCGGTACCGGGAGTGGCTCGCCGTGCGGCGCGGGTCGGTGCGGGCCGTCGTGGGGACGCGGGCCGCGATGTTCGCCCCCGTGCGGGATCTCGGGCTCGTCGCCCTCTGGGACGACGGGGACGACAGCCACAGCGAGCTGCACGCGCCCCAGCCCCACGCCCGCGAGGTGCTGCTGTTGCGCGCCGCCCAGGACAAGTGTGCCTTTCTGCTGGGGAGTTGGAGCTGCACGGTGGAGTCCGCCCAGCTCGTGGAGAGCGGATGGGCCCGGCCGCTCGTCGCCGGGCGGGAACAGGTGCGGCGCGTCGCCCCCCTCGTGCGGACCGTCGGTGACCAGGACCTCGCGCGCGACGAGGCCGCCCGTGCGGCCCGGCTGCCCAGCCTCGCCTGGCAGGCCGTCCGGGAGGGGCTCAAGCACGGGCCGGTCCTGGTCCAGGTGCCCCGGCGCGGGTATGTGCCGCGGCTGGCCTGTGCGCAGTGCCGGGCGGCCGCCCGGTGCCGGCACTGCTCGGGGCCGCTGGAGGCACGGGACGGCGGGGCGCTGTCGTGCGGCTGGTGCGGGCGCGAGGAGAGCGACTGGCACTGCCCGGAGTGCGGGTCCTTCCGGCTGCGGGCGCAGGTCGTGGGCGCCCGCAGGACCGCCGAGGAGCTGGGGCGGGCGTTTCCCGCCGTACCGGTGCGGACGTCGGGGCGGGAGCATGTGCTGGACACCGTGCCGGGTGCGCCCGCGCTGGTGGTGAGCACCCCGGGGGCCGAACCCGTCGCCGAGGGCGGCTATGCCGCCGCGCTGCTGCTGGACGGCTGGGCCATGCTCGGGCGGCCCGATCTGCGGGCCGGCGAGGACGCGTTGCGGCGCTGGCTAGCGGCCGCCTCCCTCGTCCGGCCGCAGGAGGCCGGGGGGACGGTCGTGGTGCTGGCCGAGCCGACCCTGCGGCCCGTGCAGGCGCTGGTGCGCTGGGATCCCGTCGGGCATGCGGTGCGCGAGCTCGCCGAGCGGGCCGAGCTGGGCTTCCCGCCCGTGTCGCGGATGGCCGCCGTGTCGGGGGAGGGGGAGGCGGTCGTCGCCTTCCTCGACGCCGTGTCACTGCCCCCGGAGGCGGAGGTGCTGGGGCCGGTGCCGTTGCCGCTGACGCCGGCCGGGCGGCCCCGAAGGCCCGGGGGACCGCCGCCCGGCGAGCAGTGGGACCGTGCGCTGATCCGGGTGCCGCCCGGGCGCGGGGCCGCTCTGGCGGCGGCGCTGAAGGCCGCTCAGGCCGCGCGGATGGCCCGGGGCGGGGGCACCGGCGGAGGTGGCGCGGTGTGGGTGCGGATCGATCCGCCCGACATCGGATGAGGTCCGGTCGCACCGGTGTGCGGCCCGGCGCCGGCGGCGCGCGGCGTACGGCTGCCCTCCGGGTTCTCGTACGGCTGCCCTCCCGGTTTCGGCCGAGAGGGCAGGTGGGGCGGCGAGGTCGTGGCGGCTCAGCCGTTGCGCGGGCCGGGGAAGGCCGTCGATCTCACTTCGTCGCGCAGGGCGGGGCTGCCCGCCGTCGGCTGGGTCGGCATCGAACGGGCGGCGGGGACCGTCGGGACCGTGGAGATGCCCGTGCCCACGTTGACCGTGCGGGTGCCGGACCCCTCCTGGCTCCGCTCGGGCTCCGCCGCCGGCTGGGGCGCGGCGCGGCGGGCGCCGTAACGGCGGTGCACCGCCTGCTTGGTGACGCCCAGTGCGGAACCCACGGCGTCCCACGAGAAGCCGAGCGAGCGGTCGAAGTCGACGGCCGCGGTGACCAGGGTCTCGACGCTGTCCCGCAGCTCCTGGGCGAGGCGGACCGTGGGGGCGGGGGCGCGTCCGTAGACGACGAAGCCCGTGGAGGGGCCGGAGCGGCGCGGGCGGTAGACGTTGCCCAACTGGGCGGTGAGGGTGCGCAGTGCGTCCACCTGCCGGCGGACTCGCTCGATGTCCCGCACCAGCAAGTGCAGGCTGGCCCGGGCCTGGGCGTCGTGGGTTGCGTGGTCGGCCATGAACAAGCCTCTCGAACCGGCGTTAAGAGAAGGTCAACTCTTCCTTGACCAACGCGGAGACGCTCCGCTGGTCACGCTGTGGGGGCGTATGGGCATATGCGTACGCCCCCCTGGTGCGGCCGTCGGCGGCCGCCCCTGCGACGCGGCGGCCCGCGCGCCATAAACTTGTGCGTTGCCCGTACGTCACATCCTCCGAGAGGCCCGTGCTCTTTCATGAAGCTCGTCTTCGCCGGTACCCCGGAAGTCGCCGTTCCCGCTCTGGACGCTCTCATCGCCTCCGGGCGGCACGAGGTGGCCGCCGTCGTCACGCGGCCCGACGCTCCCGCGGGGCGTGGGCGCAGGCTGGTCGCCTCGCCCGTGGCGCAGCGGGCCGAGGAGGCCGGGATCGAGGTGCTGAAGCCCGCGCGGCCGCGGGACCCGGACTTCCTGGAGCGGCTCACGGAGATCGCGCCCGACTGCTGCCCCGTCGTCGCCTACGGGGCGCTGCTGCCGAGGGTCGCCCTCGACATCCCCGCCCACGGCTGGGTCAACCTGCACTTCTCCCTGCTGCCCGCCTGGCGTGGCGCCGCGCCCGTGCAGCACTCCATCATGGCGGGCGACGAGATCACCGGCGCCTCGACCTTCCTCATCGAGGAGGGGCTGGACTCCGGTCCCGTCTACGGCACCGTCACCGAGGAGATCCGCCCCACCGACACCAGCGGTGACCTGCTGACCCGGCTCGCCTTCGCCGGCGCCGGACTGCTCGCCGCCACCATGGACGGCATCGAGGACGGTTCCCTGAAGGCCGTACCGCAGCCGCACGAGGGCATCACCCTCGCCCCCAAGATCACCGTCGAGGACGCCCAGGTCGACTGGGCCACCCCGGCCCTGCGCGTCGACCGGGTGGTGCGCGGCTGCACGCCCGCCCCCGGGGCGTGGACCGTCTTCCGCGGGGAGCGGCTCAAGCTCATCCAGGTCGCCCCCGTGCCCGACCGCACCGACCTCGCCCCCGGCCGCCTCGCCGTCGGCAAGAACAGCGTCCACGTCGGCACCGGGTCGTACGCCGTCGAGCTGCTGTGGGTGCAGGCCCAGGGCAAGAAGCCCATGCGCGCCGCCGACTGGGCACGCGGTGCGCGCATCGGCGAGGGCGAGCACCTCGGGGCGTAGGGCCTGAGGAAAGGCCCTGGCGGGTCGGCTCCGGGGTGCGGCGTACGCTGGGGGCACAGCCCCAATCTGCGATCCGGAGCACCTTTTTCGTGAGCGAGCAGTCCCGTCGTCCCCGCAAGCCCGGCAAGCCGTACCGTCGGCCCCAGAAGGACCCCGTCCGCATCCTCGCCTTCGAGGCGCTGCGCGCCGTGGACGAGCGGGACGCGTACGCCAACCTCGTGCTGCCGCCGTTGCTGCGCAAGGCGCGGGAGAAGGAGGGGCCCGAGAAGTTCGACGGGCGGGACGCCGCGCTCGCCACCGAGTTGGTGTACGGCACGCTGCGGCGGCAGGGGACCTACGACGCGATCATCTCCGCCTGTGTCGACCGGCCGCTGCGGGAGGTCGACCCTCCGGTGCTGGACGTGCTCAGCCTCGGTGTGCACCAGTTGCTCGGGACGCGCATCCCCACCCACGCGGCCGTGTCCGCCTCGGTGGAGCTCGCGCGGGTCGTCCTGGGCGACGGGCGGGCCAAGTTCGTCAACGCCGTGCTGCGCAAGGTCGCGCAGGACGACCTCGACGGATGGCTG
The DNA here is from genome assembly GCF_055580085.1 of Streptomyces sp. NPDC032126. NCBI lineage: Bacteria > Bacillati > Actinomycetota > Actinomycetes > Kitasatosporales > Streptomycetaceae > Streptomyces > Streptomyces sp. NPDC032126. The sequence continues at coordinate 111,252 of NZ_JBVIMA010000007.1, read as the reverse complement.
GAAAAGGTCGCTCCGCCCTATGACGAGGACCCCGAGGAGCACCTCGCCGTCGTGCACTCGCATCCCCGGTGGATCGTCTCCGCGCTGTGGGACTCCCTCGGCGGCGGGCGCGCCGGCATCGAAGACCTGCTGGAGGCCGACAACGAGCGGCCCGAGGTGACCCTGGTCGCCCGGCCCGGGCGGGCCACCACCGACGAACTGCTCGCCGGGGACGCCGGGGACGCCGCCGTGCCGGGACGCTGGTCGCCGTACGCCGTGCGGCTCACCGAGGGCGGCGAGCCCGGTGCCATCGCCGCCGTACGGGACGGGCGGGCCGGCGTGCAGGACGAGGGCAGTCAGCTGGTCGCCCTGGCGCTGGCGAACGCGCCGCTCGACGGACCCGACGAGCGGTGGCTGGACGGATGCGCGGGGCCCGGCGGCAAGGCCGCGCTGCTGGGGGCGCTGGCCGCCGAGCGGGGGGCCTTCCTGCTCGCCTCCGAGAAGCAGCCGCACCGGGCGGGCCTGGTCGCCAAGGCGCTGGCCGGTAATCCCGGGCCGTATCAGGTCGTCACCGCGGACGGCACCCGGCCGCCGTGGCGGCCCGGGTCGTTCGACCGGGTGCTGATGGACGTGCCGTGCACCGGGCTCGGGGCGCTGCGGCGGCGGCCGGAGGCGCGGTGGCGGCGACGGCCGGAGGACCTTGAGGGGTTCGCGCCCCTGCAGCGGGGCCTGCTGCGGACCGCGCTGGAGTCCGTGCGGGTCGGGGGTGTCGTCGGGTACGCCACCTGTTCGCCGCACCTCGCCGAGACGCGGGCGGTCGTCTCCGACGTGCTCAAGCAGTTCCCGTCGACCGAGATGATCGATGCGAGGGGGTTGCTGGGCGGGGTTCCGGCCTTGGGGGAGGGGCCCGACGTGCAGTTGTGGCCGCATCTGCACGGGACCGACGCGATGTATCTGGCGTTGATCCGGCGTACCGGCTGAGCTTCCCCCTCAGGTGGGTTGCTCCACCGTTGGTTTGTCGGTGGCCGCGGTCTCCGCGCCGTCCAGGCGGGCGAGGCGATGCGGCCACCACACCCGCTTGCCCACATCCAGGAACAGCGACGTCACCAGGACCGAGCGCACGATGAAGGTGTCCAGCAGGACGCCGAGGGCGACCGTGAAGCCGATCTCCGCGAAGCCGACCATGGGGAGCGTGCCCAGGGCGGCGAAGGTGCCGGCCAGGACCAGGCCGGCGGAGGTGATGACCGCGCCGGTGGCCGCGAGGCCCGTCACCACGCCCCGCCGGGTGCCCTTGTGGGCGGCCTCCTCGCGGATGCGGGTGGTCAGGAAGATGTTGTAGTCGATGCCCAGCGCCACCAGGAACACGAAGACGAACAGCGGGAAGTCGGTCGACTCGCCCGCGTAGTCGAAGACGTGCCGGAAGGCCAGCGCGCTGATGCCCAGGGCCGCGGTGAACGACAGGATCACCGTGCCGATCAGCAGCAGCGGGGCGACCAGGGCGCGCAGCAGCGCCGACAGGATCAGCATCACCACGACCAGGACCAGCGGGATGATCAGCACGTTGTCGTGCGTGGTCGCCCGGTCCATGTCCAGCAGGGCCGCCGTACCGCCGCCCACCTTGGCGTCGGCGTCGGGCACCGCGTGGACCGCGTCCCGTACCCGGTCCACGGTCTGTTTGGCGGTCTCGCTGTCCGCCGGGGCGGTCATCGTGGCCTCGAACAGCACCTTGCCGTCGTAGACCGGTCTGGTGCCCGGGGGCAGGCCGAGCGAGGTGGGGACGACGCCCTGGGTCGCGGCCACCGCCGCGCCGACCCGGCGGGCCTGCGCCTGGTTGCTGACGATGACCAGCGGGTCGCCGCTGCCCGCCGGGAAGTACTTGGCGGACACCTCCTGGCCGGTGATCGAGTCCGGCTTGCCGGTGAACGCGTCGGCGTTGCTGATGCCCTCGGCGCGCAGCTGGATCAGGCCCAGTGAGCACACCGCGAGCACCACGGCCGTGATCACCCACACCGTGCGGGGGCGGTGCGCGATCCGGCGGCCGATGCGGGCCCACGCGCCGCGCTCGGTGGGATCGGGGGCGCCGAAGTGCGGGATCACCGGCCAGAAGATCCACCTGCCGAAGATCACCAGCAGGGCCGGGAACAGCGTCATCATCGCCAGCAGGGCCACCGCCACGCCGATGGCCGCGACCGGGCCGAGGCCGCGCGTGGAGTTCATCTCGGCGACCATCAGCACCAGCATGCTCAGCACGACGGTCGCGCCCGACGCCAGGACCGCGGGGCCCGCGCGGTGCAGGGCCAGGGCCATGGCCTCGTGACGGTCCTCGTGGCGGCGCAGCTCCTCCCGGTAGCGGGCGACCAGGAGCAGGGCGTAGTCCGTGCCCGCGCCGAAGACCAGGACGGTGAGGATGCCCGCGCTCTGGCCGTTGACGGTCAGGCCCGCGTGCGTGGCGAGGAAGTAGATGAGGGCCTGGGCCGTGAACAGAGCGGCGACCACGCCGATCACCGGCACCAGCAGCAGCGTCGGACTGCGGTAGGTGATCAGCAGCATCACGACGACGACGCCCATCGCCGCCAGCAGCAGCGTCGAGTCGATGCCCTCGAAGGCTTTGGAGAAGTCCGCGCTGGTGCCGCCGGGGCCGGTGATGTGCACGGCCAGGCCGTTGTCGCCCCTGCCCACGACGTCCCGGATGGAGTCGACGGCCGGCGCGATGCGCTCCCAGCCCTTCTCGTCCATGGTGATCGGCACCTGGATCTGCGCGGCGCGCGGGTCCACCCGCCGGTCGTAGACCGGTCCTCGGGTCTCGGCGCCCCGGATGCCGTGGGCGGTCAGCGTCCTCAGCCGGGCCGCGTCCTCGGTGATCCGCGCGCGGTCCGCCGCCGTCAGTCCGCTGTCGCGGGCGTAGATGACGACCGCGGGGATCTGTTCCGGCCGGAAGTCCTCGGAGAGGGTCAGCACCTGGGTCGACTCGGCGGATCCCGGCAGCCAGGACTGGGCGTCGTTGTCCTGGGCGTCGGTGAGTTTCTGGGCGAAGGGCGCGGTCAGGAAGAGGACCACCAGCCACAGCGCGAGCACCAGCCATTTGGCCCGCCGCCCGCACACGAGATGGGCGATGCCGCGCCGCTGGGTCATGGGAAGGTTTTCGGTCATCACGCCCACCCCCGACAGTCGTTGCAGCATGGCACGCCGGGCAGCCTCCCGTAAGGGGCACGGGGAACCGGGACCCGCGCAGCGCATACCCTTGGCACATGGCCGTGCAGATCAACCCCAGCATCCTGTCCGCCGACTTCGCCCGCCTCGCGGACGAGGCGAAGGCGGTCGGGGGAGCCGACTGGCTCCATGTCGACGTGATGGACAACCATTTCGTCCCGAACCTCACGCTCGGCGTGCCGGTCGTAGAGTCCCTGGCCCGTGCGACGGACACCCCGCTGGACTGCCATCTGATGATCGAGGACCCCGATCGGTGGGCTCCTCAGTACGTGGAGGCGGGTGCCTCCTCCGTCACCTTCCATGTCGAGGCGGCCGCCGCGCCCGTGCGGCTCGCCCGCGAGATCCGCGCGAAGGGCGCCCGTGCCTCCATGGCGCTCAAGCCCGCGACGCCCATCGAGCCGTACGAGGACCTGCTGCCCGAGCTCGACATGCTGCTGATCATGACCGTCGAGCCGGGCTTCGGCGGCCAGGCGTTTCTCGACATCATGCTTCCGAAGATCCGCCGTACCCGCGAGTTGATCAGCAAGCACGGCCTTCAGCTGTGGCTCCAGGTGGACGGCGGGGTCTCGGCCTCGACGATCGAGCGGTGCGCCGAGGCGGGCGCCGATGTCTTCGTCGCCGGTTCTGCGGTCTACGGCGCCGACGACCCCGCCGAGGCGGTGCGTGGCCTGCGGGCTCAGGCGCAGGCCGCGGCCGCGGGGGCATCCTGGTCGTGCGACCACTGAGCCACGAGAACGTGAACGGCTCCCATCAGGGCTGATCAAGCGCGCCGGATCTGCAAGGATGAACGGCGAATCCAGAATGTGAACAGCAGTGAGGAGATCGCCGTGTCGGGTATGTCGGCGGGCCGGTCAGCAGTGCGGATGGGACCCGCTGAGCTGGTGCAGGCGGCGGCCATGGCCCGCCGCTTCTACCTTGAGGGCAAGTCCAAGATCCAGATCGCGGAGGAGTTCGGCGTCAGCCGCTTCAAGGTGGCCCGGGTCCTGGAAACCGCCCTCGAACGGGACCTCGTACGGATCGAGATCCGTGTCCCGGCCGAGCTGGACGCCGAGCGCTCCGACGCGCTCCGCGCCCGGTACGGCCTGAGGCACGCCGTCGTGGTCGAGTCCCCGGCCGAGGCCGAGGAGACCCCCGACCCCGAGAACCTCGGGGAGGTCGCCGCCGACCTGCTCGGGGAGCTCGTCAACGAGGGGGATGTGCTCGGTCTGGCCTGGGGCCGGTCCACCATCCACATGGCGGCGGCCCTCGACAAGCTGCCGCCGTGCACGGTCGTGCAGCTGACGGGTGTGTACGACGCCGGTACCTCCGAGCGCGGCTCGGTCGAGGCCGTCCGGCGGGCCGCCCAGGTGTCCGGCGGCGACGCGCACCCCATCTACGCGCCGATGCTGCTGCCGGACGCGGCCACCGCGGCCGCGCTGCGCAACCAGACCGGGATCGCCCGGGCCTTCGAGTACTTCGACAAGGTCACGGTCGCCTGTGTCTCGATCGGCTCCTGGGAGCCGGGCATCTCGACGGTCCACGACATGCTCAGCGACGAGGAGCGCGCGCACTACGCCTCGCTCGGCGTCGCCGCCGAGATGGCCGCGCACCTCTTCGACACCCAGGGCCGTCGGGTCGGGCGGGACCTGGGCGAGCGGTGCATCACCGTCAAGGCCGACCAGCTGCGCCGTATCCCGGAGGTCGTGGCGATCGCCGGCGGGCAGCGCAAGGCGGCCGCCATCGACGCCGTGCTGCGGTCGGGGCTCGTCACCAGTCTGGTGACGGACACCTCCGCCGCGGACTATCTGATGGCCGCGGGACCGACGCCGAAGCCCGCGCTCAACCGGGCCGACCCGGACGGGGCCTGACGGCAGGCCCGGGCGTGCCCTGACGGCGGATCATGAGGGGGCGGCCGTGGTGGCAACGACGCCATGCCGCCGCGGTACGTCCCCGGCGGATCCACCACACCGACGATCACTACGACAGCTTCCGGGCGGTGCCGAGATGACGGAGTACGTCGTCACGCTGGACCTCGACGGGGTGACCGACAAGGCGGGCCTGATGGACCGCTGCGCCCGGGCTCTCGACCTTCCGCGGTGGTTCGGGCGCAACTGGGACGCGCTCGCCGACAGCCTCTCCGACCGGAGCGTGTGGCCCGAGGAGATCGGCGACCGGGACGTGCTGCTGGTCGTACGGGGCTGGCGGCCGTACGCCCGGACGGCGCCGCGGGAGTGGGAGACCGCCCTCGACGTGTTCACCCAGGCGATGGAGGCGACGCCCGCGCTGTCGGTGACGCTCGCCCTTGGAGGTTCCTCCTAAGGGGTCCCTGACCAGCCTGGACGTTATGACGGGGCATGGTCGGGCCCCCGTCATGGGACAATGAAGTACGTGCTCTTTTCCCCCTGGCACACCTGTCGGGGGGTCACCTCTGATCGACTGGGATGTGCGGCACGTGCGTTTCCTCAATGACATCCAGCCCCCGTACGACCTGACGTACGACGACGTCTTCATGGTCCCGAGCCGCAGCGCGGTCGGCTCCCGGCAGGGCGTGGACCTCAGCGCCCCGGACGGCACGGGCACCACGATCCCGCTGGTCGTCGCCAACATGACCGCCATCGCCGGCCGCCGTATGGCCGAGACCATGGCCCGGCGCGGTGGTCTCGTGGTGATCCCGCAGGACATCCCGATCGACGTCGTCACCGAGGTCGTCTCCTGGGTCAAGAGCCGCCATCTCGTCCTGGACACCCCGATCGTCCTCGCCCCGCACCAGACCGTCGCCGACGCGCTGGCCCTGCTGCCCAAGCGCGCGCACAACGCCGGTGTCGTGGTGGACGAGGGGCTCCGGCCCATCGGCGTCGTCACCGACCGGGACCTCTCCGGCGTCGACCGCTTCACCCAGCTCGAAGTGGTCATGTCCAAGGACCTGCTGCTGATCGACGCCGACATCGACCCGCGCGAGGCCTTCAACACCCTCGACGCGGCCAACCGGCGCTACGCCCCGGCGGTCGACAAGGACGGCCGGCTCGCCGGCATCCTCACCCGCAAGGGCGCCCTGCGGGCCACGCTGTACACCCCGGCCGTCGACAAGGACGGCAAGCTGCGCATCGCCGCCGCCGTCGGCATCAACGGCGATGTGGCGGGCAAGGCCAAGCAGCTGCTCGACGCGGGCGTCGACACGCTCGTCATCGACACCGCGCACGGCCACCAGGAGTCGATGATCGGCGCGATCAAGGTGGTGCGGGCGCTCGACCCGCAGGTGTCGATCGTCGCGGGCAACATCGTCTCCGCCGAGGGCGTGAAGGACCTGATCGACGCGGGCGCCGACATCATCAAGGTCGGTGTCGGACCGGGCGCCATGTGCACCACCCGGATGATGACCGGCGTCGGCCGGCCGCAGTTCTCCGCGGTGCTGGAGTGCGCCGCCGAGGCCAGGAAGTACGGCAAGCACGTGTGGGCCGACGGCGGCGTCCGGCACCCGCGTGACGTGGCGATGGCGCTGGCCGCGGGCGCGTCCAACGTGATGATCGGCTCCTGGTTCGCCGGTACCTACGAGTCGCCCGGCGACCTCCAGCAGGACGCGAACGGGCGGCTGTACAAGGAGTCGTTCGGCATGGCGTCCGCGCGGGCCGTGGCCAACCGCACGTCGGAGGAGTCGTCCTACGACCGTGCGCGCAAGGCGCTGTTCGAGGAGGGCATCTCCACCTCGCGCATGTTCCTCGACCCGGCCCGGCCGGGCGTCGAGGACCTGATCGACTCGATCATCGCGGGCGTCCGCTCCTCGTGCACCTACGCCGGCGCGGGCTCCCTGGAGGAGTTCGCCGAGAAGGCGATCGTCGGCATCCAGAGCGCGGCGGGTTACGCGGAGGGCAAGCCGCTGCACGCCAGCTGGAGTTAGTCGGCCGGCGAGGGGTGCGGGTCATCTGTCGGCCGCGGGTCCGTTTGTGGCTCGTCGCGCAGTTCCCCGCGCCCCTTTCGGGGAGCCGCACGCGCCGTGCAATGAACAGGTGCTCCGGTCCTCCCGCACGCAATGATCTTGCGGGTACGCGCAAGGTTGCTGCATTACGACCGCAATGCCCTGGCCCATAGGGTTCTGCGCTGTACGTGGCGTGGCGGGGACCCCGCTCGGTGGGTTCCCGCAGTACCCACCGGTCCCCGTCGCCCGACCGCAGCGACGAAGGAGTCAGCGCGTGCTCGACCAAGGCGCACCCCCGCAGCAGCAGACAGCGACCGTGCCCCCGTCCCCGGGGCTCGGCGCCCGCCTCATGCGGCGCAAGCCCGTGGAACGCCTGGTCGCCGAGGGTGGCCAGGGCGAGGGAGGCTCGCTGAGGCGGTCCCTCGGGCTCTGGCAGCTCACCATGATCAGCATCGGGGCGACGCTCGGCACCGGCATCTTCGTCGTCCTCGGCGAGGCCGTCCCCAAGGCCGGCCCGGCCGTCACGCTCTCCTTCGTGATCGCCGGCCTCACCGCCCTCTTCTCCGCCCTCTCCTACGCGGAGCTCGCCGGCACCATCCCCGTCGCCGGATCGTCGTACTCGTATGCGTACGCAACGATGGGTGAGCTGATCGCCTGGGTGTGCGGCTGGTGTCTGGTCCTGGAGTACGGCGTGTCCGTGGCCGCCGTCGCCGTCGGCTGGGGCGAGTACCTCAACGAGCTCCTCGACGGGACGATCGGCGTCACCATCCCGGACGCGCTGTCGGCCCCGCCCGGCGACGGCGGCATCTTCAACCTGCCGGCCCTGATCGTCGTCCTGCTCGCCATGGCGTTCCTGCTCGGCGGCGCCCGCGAGTCCGCCCGCGCCAACACCGTCATGGTCGTCGTCAAGATCGCCGCGCTGGTGCTGTTCTGCGCGATCGGCGTCCAGGGCTTCCGGTCCGGCAACTACGAGAACTTCATGCCGCTGGGCATGTCCGGCGTGAGCGCCGCGGGTGCCACGCTCTTCTTCTCGTACATCGGCTTCGACGCCGCCTCCACCGCCGGTGAGGAGGCCAAGGACGCCCAGCGCGACCTGCCCCGCGCCATCATGCTGTCCCTGGTCATCGTGACCGCCCTCTACGTCCTCGTCGCCGCCGTCGCCGTCGGCGCCAAGCCCTGGCGGCACTTCTCCGACTCCGAGGCGGCGCTCGCCCAGATCATGCGCGAGGTCACCGGCCAGACCTTCTGGGGCACCCTGCTCGCCTTCTGCGCGGTCATCGCCATCGCCAGCGTCGTGCTGACCGTCCTCTACGGCCAGACCCGCATCCTGTTCGCGATGTCCCGGGACGGCCTGGTCCCCAAGGTGTTCTCCCGCGTCCACCCGAAGACCGGCGCGCCCCGCGCCAACACCGTGATCGTCTCCCTGTTCTGCGGTGTCCTCGCCGCCGCCATCCCCCTCGGCCAGCTCGCCGACGCCACCAGCATCGGCACGCTCTTCGCCTTCGCGCTGGTCAACGTGGCCGTCGTGGTGCTGCGCCGGACCCGCCCGGAGATGCCCCGCACCTTCCGTGTCCCGCTCTCGCCGCTCCTGCCGGCGCTCGGCCTCGCCTTCTGCGTGTGGATGATGGGCAGCCTCTCCGCCATCACCTGGGCGGTCTTCGGTGTCTGGATGGCCGTCGGGCTCGTGTTCTACTTCGTATACGGCCACCGCCGTTCCCGACTCGCCCCCTCCGCACCATCCGAGAAGTGATCGACCGACAGTGCTGAACGATCTCGACGAACGCATCGTGCACGCCCTCGCCGAGGACGCCCGCCGCTCCTTCGCGGACATCGGCCAGCTCGTCGGCCTGTCCGCGCCCGCCGTCAAACGGCGCGTGGACCGGCTGCGGGCCACCGGTGCCATCACCGGTTTCACCGTCCGGGTCGACCCGGCGGCCCTCGGCTGGGAGACCGAGGGGTTCGTCGAGATCTACTGCCGGCGCAACACCTCGCCGGAGACCATCCAGCGAGGCCTGGAGCGCTACCAGGAGGTCGTCTCCGCGTCCACCGTCACCGGGGACGCGGACGCGGTCGCCCAGGTCTTCGCCGCCGACATGCGGCACTTCGAGCGGGTCCTGGAGCGGATCGCGGGGGAGCCGTTCGTGGAGCGCACCAAGTCCGTGCTCGTGCTCTCCCCGCTCCTGCGCCGCTTCTCCTCCGGCTCACCGACATGACGCTCGGCAATCCGCTGGTGGCCCGCCCCCGCGCGGGCCTACCATCGCCGCATGAAGCGACGACGACATTGATCCACGCGTAGCGCCTCCCGAGGACCGCCTCGGACGCCGTACCTCCGGCATCCGATCCGATCCAGCGGGAAGGCCCCATGACACTCTCAACCGTGCGCGTGCCCGCCACCGGCGTCCGCCGGCTCGCGACCACGCTGTACGCCTACGCGTTCCTCGACGAGTTCGTCCTGCTCTACCCGGTGTACGCGCTGCTGTTCGCCGACACCGGGCTGTCCGTCGGAGAGATCTCCTCCCTCTTCGTCCTGTGGTCGCTGACCGGCGTCCTCCTCGAAGTGCCCTCCGGCGCCTGGGCCGACGCCTTCTCGCGCCGGCTGCTGCTGTGGCTCGGCCCGCTGCTGGGCGCGGCCGGCTGGGCCCTGTGGGTGCTCTTTCCCTCGTACTGGGCCTTCGCGGCCGGCTTCGTGCTGTGGGGCGCGCGCGGAGCGCTCGGCTCCGGGGCGCTGGAGGCGCTGGTCTACGAGGAACTGGAGCGGCTCGGCGCGGCCGACCGGTACGCCCGCGTCATGGGCCGCGCCCACGCGGCCGGGCAGATCGCCGTGATGACGGCCATGGCGCTCGCCGGACCCGTGTTCGCGACCGGCGGCTACGGGGCCGTCGGCGCGGCGAGCGTGCTGACCTCCCTGCTGACCTCGGCCGTCGCCCTCCGTTTCCCCGAGCACCGCGCCACCGCCACCGACGACACCGACGCCCCCGAGCCCGGGCACTGGGCGGCGACCGTGCGGACCGGACTCGCCGAGGTGCGCCGCGACCGGTCCGTGCGCGGCGCACTGCTCCTCGTACCGGCCGTGGCGGCGGTGTGGGGCGGCCTCGACGAGTACACCTCGCTGCTGATCCGCCAGACGGGCGTCCGCGACGCGTTCGTCCCCTACCTGCTGGTGCTGATCTGGGCCGCGGTCACGGCCGGCAGCCTGCTCGCCGGTGCCGCCGAGCGCCTCGGCCGGACCGGCTACGGCGTCCTCCTGGTCGGCGGCGCCCTCGCCCTGGCGGCCGGCGCGGCCGGCGGCACCCCCTACGGCATCGCCCTCGTCGCCCTCGCCTTCGGCGCCTTCCAGCTGGCGACCGTGCTCGCCGACGTCCGCCTCCAGGAGCGCATCGAGGGCACCGGCAGGGCCACCCTCACCTCGATCGCGAGCCTGGGCACCGAGCTGCTCACCATCGCCGTCTACGGCGTCTACGGCGCCCTCGGCAGCACCGCCGCCCACGGCACGGTCTTCGCGGTGTTCGCGCTGCCGTACCTGGTCACCGCCCTGCTGGTGATCTTCGTACGGCGGCCGCGCAATGAATCGCCGCCGAAGGGCGCGGCCACGCAATGAACCGCTCACCGGCGCGCAACGGCTCCTCCTTGTCCGGCCCGGTCGCGCGACCGTACCGTCTACATGACCCCCGACCCCCTCCGCCCGGTGAGGAATCCGCATGCGCACAGCCCTGCTCCAGAGCTCCGGCCGCCCCGGTTCGGTCGCCGAGAACCTCAAGGTCCTCGACGACGCCGCGGGCCGGGCCGCCGCCGCGGGCGCCGGGCTGCTGATCACGCCGGAGATGTTCCTGACCGGCTATGCGATCGGCGACGACATCGCCCGCCTGGCCGAGCCCGCCGACGGTGAGTCGGCGGACGCGGTCGCGGAGATCACCGGACGCCATGGGCTCGCGATCGCGTACGGATATCCCGAGCGGTCCGCCGGCGCGGTCCACAACGCGGCCCAGCTGATCTCCGCCGACGGCACCCGTCTGGCGAACTACCGCAAGACCCACCTCTTCGGCTGCTACGAGCGCGACCACTTCACGCCGGGCGAACAGCAGATCGTGCAGGCCGAGCTGAACGGCCTCACCGTCGGCCTGCTGATCTGCTACGACGTCGAGTTCCCGGAGAACGTCCGCGCCCACGCCCTGGCCGGCACCGACCTGCTCGTCGTGCCGACCGCGCAGATGCACCCCTTCCAGTTCGTCGCCGAGTCGATGATCCCGGTGCGGGCCTTCGAGAGCCAGATGTACGTCGCGTACGTCAACCGGGTCGGCACGGAAGGGGAGTTCGAGTTCGTCGGGCTGTCCACCCTGGCCGGTCCGGACGGCGTCGCCCGCACCCGCGCCGGACGCGCCGAGCAGCTGGTCTTCGCCGACGCCGACCCCGCCTTCCTCGCCGCCTCCCGCGAGGCCAACCCGTATCTGAAGGACCGCCGCCCCGGTCTGTACGGGTCTCTCGTCTGAAGCCCCCCGCCCCAGCCCTCCCCGTAGTTTTCCGCGCAAGGAGTCCGTACCCCATGACGTCCACGGTGCCCAACGCCGTCGAGCACACCGACGGGCAGCAGCCGCCGATCACCATGTTCGGCCCGGACTTCCCGTACGCCTACGACGACTTCCTCGCCCACCCGGCGGGCCTCGGGCAGATACCCGCGACCGCGCACGGCACCGAGGTCGCGATCATCGGCGGCGGCCTGTCCGGCATCGTGGCCGCCTACGAGCTGATGAAGATGGGCCTCAAGCCGGTCGTGTACGAGGCCGACCAGATCGGCGGGCGCCTGCGGACGGTGGGCTTCGACGGGCCCAGCACCGAGGGCCTGACGGCCGAGATGGGCGCGATGCGCTTCCCGCCCTCCTCGACCGCGCTCCAGCACTACATCGACCTGGTGGGCCTGGAGACCCGGCCCTTCCCCAACCCCCTCGCCGAGGCGACGCCCTCGACGGTCGTCGACCTCAAGGGCGAGTCGCACTACGCCGAGACGATCGACGACCTGCCGCAGGTCTACCGCGATGTCGCCGCCGCCTGGAACAAGTGCCTCGAAGAGGGCGCCGACTTCTCCGACATGAACCAGGCCATGCGCGAGCGGGACGTGCCGCGCATCCGGGAGATCTGGGCGAAGCTCGTCGAGAAGCTCGACAACCAGACCTTCTACGGCTTCCTCTGCGACTCCGAGGCCTTCAAGTCCTTCCGGCACCGCGAGATCTTCGGCCAGGTCGGCTTCGGCACCGGCGGCTGGGACACCGACTTCCCCAACTCCATCCTGGAGATCCTGCGCGTCGTCTACACCGAGGCCGACGACCACCACCGCGGCATCGTCGGCGGCTCCCAGCAGCTGCCGCTGCGGCTGTGGGAGCGCGAGCCGGAGAAGATCGTCCACTGGGCGTACGGCACCTCGCTGGCCTCGCTGCACGAGAACGGCGTGCCCCGGCCCGCCGTGACCCGGCTGCACCGCGCCGCCGGCAACCGGATCACCGTGACGGACGCCAACGGCGACATCCGCACCTACCCGGCGGCCGTCTTCACCGCCCAGTCCTGGATGCTGCTGTCGAAGATCGCCTGCGACGACTCGCTCTTCCCGATCGACCACTGGACGGCGATCGAGCGGACCCACTACATGGAGTCCTCGAAGCTCTTCGTGCCCGTCGACCGGCCCTTCTGGCTGGACAAGGACGAGGAGACGGGGCGTGACGTCATGTCGATGACGCTCACCGACCGCATGACGCGCGGGACGTACCTCCTGGACGACGGCCCCGACAAGCCCGCCGTGATCTGCCTCTCCTACACGTGGTGCGACGACAGCCTGAAGTGGCTGCCGCTGTCCGCGAACGAGCGGATGGAGGTCATGCTGAAGTCGCTCGGCGAGATCTACCCGAAGGTCGACATCCGCAAGCACATCATCGGCAACCCGGTGACGGTCTCCTGGGAGAACGAGCCCTACTTCATGGGCGCCTTCAAGGCCAACCTGCCGGGCCACTACCGCTACCAGCGGCGCCTGTTCACCCACTTCATGCAGGACCGGCTGCCCGACGACAAGCGGGGCATCTTCCTCGCCGGCGACGACATCTCCTGGACGGCCGGCTGGGCCGAGGGCGCCGTGCAGACCGCGCTGAACGCCGTCTGGGGCGTCATGCACCACCTCGGCGGCACCACCGACCCGACCAACCCCGGCCCGGGTGACGTCTACGACGAGATCGCGCCGGTGGAGCTGCCGGAGGACTGAACGCCCGGGCTACAGGCTCCAGTCCGGCAGCGGGGTGAGCAGCATGCGGCCCGCGAAGCCGACGGCCGCGTCGAGGCGTTCGGTGAACTCCTCGGCGAGGTCCGGCAGTCGGCGCAGGGCCCACAGGGCGCGGGCCGCCGCCCAGGCGGCCTCACGGGCGCGCTCCAGGCTCCAGGAGCCCAGGAAGTGGGTGAGCGGGTCCGCGAGCTGGAGCAGGTCGGGGCCCGGCATCAGGTCCTCGCGGATGCGCTCCTCCAGCGCGGCGAGGAGGTCGCCCACCCGGTCGAACTCGTCCTCCAGCTCGGGTGGTTCGCACCCCAGCGCCGCACAGGCGTCCACGATGGCCAGCGCGAGGTCGTGACCGATGTGCGCGTTGATGCCGGCGAGCGCGAACTGCAGCGGTCGTACGCCCGGATGGCGGCGGAACTGGAACAGCGGACGCCAGCAGGCGGGGGGCCGGCGATCGGCCGCCGCCGCGTCCACCGCCGCCAGATACCGCCACGCGAACCGCACGTCGAGGATGCTCGCGGCGCACGCGTCCGGGAAGCGGCCCGCGTCGATCGTGCGGCCCACCTCCTCGGTCACGGCGAGATACACGCGGTTGAACACCCCGACACCGTCCCGTGGGGGCAGCTCCGCGTCCAGCGCGCGCATCCGGGCGAGGACCGCGTCGACGGCGGGGGAGGGGGCGACGGCGAACTGTTCCATGGGGGGCATGGGGGAAGGGTGGCAGCCGCGGGCCGCGCAGGGCGCCGCCGGGCCCGGGGCTTCCCCAGAACGGGGGAACGGTTGCGGCGGGGAGCCAGCCGCGCGGCTACGGACGGGCGCGCTCGGCATCCTCGCCAGGGGCGATGCCGGTGATGGGCAGGTGCGGCGGGAGGGTGAGCGACCGCTTAGGATACGGATGGTTGCCCCATGCACCCAGGCCCCGCATCCCCCTCCAGGAGAACCGCCCCGTGACCGCCGAAGCCCCGATCGCCCCCGCCCTGTCGTACGGCCGGCTGATCCCCGTCACCGTCCACTTCGACGACCTCGACGCGCTCGGCCTGCTGCACAACGCCCGTTACCCGCTGCTCGTCGAGCGGGCCTGGACCGAGCTGTGGCAGGAGCACGGCGTGCGGTTCGAGGGCGACTGGACCGCGGCCGGCGACGCCTGCAACGCGGTCAAGGAACTCCGCGTCACCTATGAGGCCCCGGTGACCCGCCCCGGCACCTACGCCGTCCACCTGTGGCTGGAGCGGCTCGGCACGACCGGGCTGACCTACGGCTTCCGCCTCTGCTCGCCCGACGGCACCGCGACGTACGCGAACGGCACCCGGGTCCTCGTCCGCCTCGACCCGGACACCCTGCGCCCCGCCCCCTGGAGCGACACCTTCAGGACTGCCGGTCGGGCACTGCTGCGGACCGCGGACTGACCCGCGCGCGGGTGCGCTCCCCGCCGCGCAGCACACCCGCGAACACCACCAGCCCGCACGCCAGCGCGGTCACCACGCCGAACGACACCACCAGACTGGTCGCCTGGGCCACCCCGCCGATCAGGCTCGGCGCGACCAGCCCCGAGGTGTAGGTGATCGTCGCGACGCCCGCGATGGCCTGACTGGGGTTCGGGCCGCTGTGCCCGGCCGCGGCGAAGCACAGCGGGACGACCACGGCGATGCCGAGACCCATCAGCGCGAACCCCGTCATCGCCACCACCGGACCCCGCGCGAGCACGATCAGCAGCCCGCCGAACGCGGCGAGGAAGCCGCCCCAGCGGACCGTGCGCACCGGGCCGAAGCGGTCGACCACGGCGTCGCCGGCGATCCGGGCGACCGCCATGGTGAGCATGAAGCCCGTGGTGCAGGCGGCGGCGAGACCGGCCGACGAACCGCGCTCGTCCTTCAGATAGACCGCGGACCAGTCCAGGCTCGCGCCTTCCGCGAACACCGCGCAGAAGCCGACGGCACCGATGAGCAGCGCCGAGCGGGGCGGCAGCGCGAAGCGCGGCGGCGGCTCCTCGTCCTCGGTGGGCCGCAGATCGAGGACCCACTGGCAGGCCAGCAGGCCGAGCACGGTGAGCAGCGCCGCCGCCAGGGCGTGGTGCACGCGCGCGTCCGTGCCGAGGTGCGCGGCGAGCGTGCCGCCCGCCGAGCCGAGCAGCGCGCCCGCGCTCCACATGCCGTGCAGCCCGGACATGATCGATTTGTCGAGTCGGTGCTCCACCTCCACGCCCAGCGCGTTCATGGCGACGTCGGCCATGCCCGCGGTGGCGCCGTAGGTGAACATCGCCAGGCACAGCGTCGGCAGGTTCGGTGCGAGGGAGGGCAGCGCCAGGGCCAGCGTCCACAGCGCGAGCAGGCCGCGCAGCGCCGTCCGGCTGCCGAAGGTGTGGGTGATCCGGCCGGCCACCGGCATGGCGCAGGAGGCGCCGAACGCCGTGAAGGCCAGGGCGAACCCGAGCTGTCCCGCGCCGAGCCCGGCGTGGTCCTGGATCCACGGCACTCGGGTCGCCAACGAGCCCGTGACGGCCCCGTGCACGGTGAACACGGCCGCCACGGCGTACCTGGAACGCACCACCTCGCGCTGCTCGTCGGCCATCTCCGCCATTCTCCGCCCTCCCGTGTGTGAGTCGCCCCGGCGTCGGTGCCGGCCGGTGTCGTAAACTATCAGGAACCCTGCCTGATAGATAGCGGTTTCACCGCGCCCCGGCCTTCACGGCCCCGCAGATCTGGGAGGATTCCCGGCATGCCCGCATCACCGAGCACCGCCCGGGCCATCAACGACCGGCTCGCCCTGCGGCTGTTGCAGCAGGAGGGCCCGTTGACGGCGGGTCAGCTGAAGCAGCTCACCGGACTGTCCCGGCCGACCGTCGCCGACCTCGTCGACCGGCTCACCGCCTCCGGCCTGATCGAGGTCACCGGCGAGAGCGGGGAGCAGCGCCGTGGACCGAACGCGAAGCTCTACGGCATCGTCGCCGGCCGCGCTCACCTCGCGGCCCTGGACGTGCGCACCGAGGGCGTGTCCGTGCTGGTGTCCGACCTGGTCGGGCGGGTGCTCGCGGAGGCCTCGGTGCCCATCGGCGGCGACACCGGCACCGGGCCCGCCGTGGAGCAGGCCGTGCACCTCGTCGAACGCGCGGTCAAGGAGGCCGGCGCCGACCGACCGCACACCGTCGGCATCGGCGCGCCGGGGCTGATCGACCCGGCGAGCGGCGAGCTGCGCGACTCCACCGGGCTGCCCGCGTGGCACCGCCGGTTGGTGGCAGCCCTTCAGGAACGGTTCCCCGACGCCCGGGTGACCGTGGAGAACGAGACCAACCTCGCCGCCGTGGCCGAGCAGCGCGAGGGCGCCGCCCGTGATCGGGACACCTTCGTGCTGCTGTGGCTGGGCGCGGGCACCGGCGCGGCCGTGGTCCTGGACGGCATCCTGCGCCGGGGCGCCTCGGGGGGCACGGGCGAGATCGGCTTCCTGCCGGTGCCAGGCACACGCGGGCTGCCGTCCGCGACGGACTGCGCGGGGGGTTTCCACTCGCTGGCCGGTTCGGCGGCGGTGGTGGAGCTGGCGAGGGAGTACGGGCTGGCGGGGGAGTCCGGGCCGGCGGGGCGGCCGGCGGGCGACGAGCCGGGTGCCGCCGCGGTGGTCCGGGCCGCACGGGCGGCCCCGGCCGGGGCCCTCTTCCTGGACGCCCTCGCCGATCGGATCGCGGTGGGCGTCGCGTCGGTCGTGGCCGTGCTCGACCCCGGCTGTGTCGTGCTCGGCGGTGAGGTCGGCCTGGCGGGCGGTCCGGACCTGGCGGCGCGGGTCGAGGAGCGGATCCGCCGGATGGCGCCGCTGCCGACGGAGGTCAGATCGAGCGAACTGGGCGGGGCGGCGGTCCTGCGCGGCGCGCTGCTGACCGCCCGCGCGTCCGCCCAGGACGAACTGTTCGCACCGGGGGACCGGTGAACGGAACAGGACCGGGGGCCGCCGCAGGAGGGTTCTAGACCTTCGCGGCCGGCTCCCAGTCCTCGGCGAGGAGGCCGAGCACCACCTCGTCCAGGAACTCGCCCATCACCCAGGCCGAGGAGCGCAGAATGCCCTCGCGGACGAAGCCGTTGCGTTCCGCGGAGCGCAGCATCCCGTGGTTGTCCGCCAGCGTCTCGATCTGCAGCCGGTGCAGACCGCGCACGACGAAGCCGTAGTGGCACAGCACCGCGACCACGTCAGTGCCGTAGCCCTTGCCGCGGGAGGACGGCAGCAGGCCCAGCCCGATGTGCGCGGCCCGGTTGTGGGTGTCGATGCCCCACAGCGTCGCGGTGCCGATCAGCGTGCCGCCGGCCAGCTCGATCACGGAGAACTGGACGGACCCCTCCTTGGTGTCGTCCACCACGAGACGCGGATCCTTGGAGCCGGGCGTGATCGGCCGCCACGGCCCGCCTTCGGCGCGCGAGGCGTTGACCACGTCGTCGTAGAGCTCGGTCCGCAGGATCGGGATGTCGTCCTCGTGCCGGGCCCGGAGCCCGACCTTGCCGCCACTCAGCATGCGATCTTCTTATCCGTCCGGGCCGCCCGGCGGCAAGCCAATAGATCTTCGCCCTAACGCCGGCTCAGATAGTCCTCGAACGTCCCCGTCCCCACCGCCCGTTCCGGAGCGAGGTGGCCGCCGGAGCGGAAGGCGCGGTACGCCGCTCCCCACAGCGGCACGCCCACCACCGCCCGGCGCTTCCCGTTCGCCCGCAGATACGCGCGGGCCAGCGACTCGAACGTACGGACCTCGGGGCCGCCCATGTCCGCCACCCGTCCCATGGGCGCCCCGCCGGCCAGTTCCGCGAGCCGCGCCGCGACCTCGGCGACCTCGATCGGCTGGTCCCGCACCCCCTTCGGCAGCAGCAGCACCGGAAGCCTGGCGAACCCGTGCAGCACGGTGGCCACGAGATCGTGGAACTGCGTGGTCCGCAGCACGGTCCAGCCCAGCCCCGACTCCTCGATCGCCCGCTCCACGGCCAGCTTGGACCGGTAGTAGCCGAAGGGCACCCGGTCGACGCCGACGATCGAGATGTAGACCAGGTGGCGGACCCCCGCCTTCCGCGCGGCCGTGATCAGATGCCCGGCCGCCTGCTCGTCCCCGCCGCGCGGCGAGCTCGCGCAGTGCACGACCGTGTCCACCCCCGCCACGGCGGCGTCCAGGCCGGGCCCGCCCTCGCGCAGGTCGACGGCGTACGGCTCGGCGTGCCGGCTGAGCACCCGCACCTCGTGCCCGTCCGCCCGCAGCCGCTCGGTGACGAGCCGGCCGAGGGTTCCGGTACCGCCGGTCACCAGGATCGTGCTCATGCTGGTCAGCTCCTTCGGATGACGGACGCTCCCCCGTGGAGCGCCCTTCACTCACTGAGACCAGCCGGCCCCCGGGAATGTGACAAGCCGCTACGGCCGGGTCAGCCGGTGCCTCACGAACTCCAGCTTGTCCGGGTTCATCACGGCCCGCACCTGCGTGATCAGACCGTCCCGCAGCTCGAACGCGGCCACCCCGACGAGCGTGTCCCCCGCCCACGCGGCGAGCCCCGCCTCACCGTTGACCTCGACCACGGCGTACTCCAGACCCGCCCCGAACCGCTGCGCGCCGCCCACCAGGAAGCGCATGACCTTCTCCCGCCCCACGATCGGCCGCCGGGCCGCGGAGACCTTGCCGCCGCCGTCGCTCGTCCAGGTCACCCCGGCCGCGAGCAGCTTCTCCAGACCGGCGAGATCGCCGTCGCGGGCCGCCGTGAGGAACGAGCCCACCAGCTCCCGCTGCTCCTCGGGACCGGCCTCGAAACGGGAGCCCGGCTCGCCCACCCGACGCACCGCCCGCCGGTACAGCTGACGGCAGTTGGCCTCGGTGAGGTCCAGCACCTCGGCGATCTCCCGGTGCCCGTAGGCGAACGCCTCCCGCAGCACGTACACCGCCCGCTCGGTCGGCGTGAGCCGCTCCAGCAGGACCAGCAGTGCCATGGACACGGCGTCCCGCTGCTCGGCGGACTCCAGGGGGCCGAGGGTGCCGTCGGAGGTGACGACCGGCTCGGGCAGCCAGGCCCCGACGTACTCCTCGCGGCGCGCCCTGGCGGAGGTCAGCCGGGTGAGGCAGAGGTTGGTGACGGCCTTGGCCAGCCAGGCCGCCGGGTGCTCGATCCGGCCGCGGTCGGCGCCGCTGAAGCGCAGATACACGTCCTGGACGGTGTCCTCGGCCTCCTCGGCCGAGCCCAGCATCCGATAGGCCAGCCCGAACAGCCGGGGCCGGTGCGTCTCGAACTCGTCGGCGGTCGCGGTCGTCATGCCCCCACCCTGCCAGAGGGGACGGCGGGGCAGCGGAGGAGGTCACGGGGCCACGGGGAGCTGGTGGGCTTGGGAGGCCCGGCGGCGGGCAAGGGCCGTCGTCACCGCCGCCGGGCCGGTCGTGCCGGGGTCAGCAGGGCCCGAGGTCCTGCCACACCCCCCATTCACCGGTGGTGCCGGGCTCCTCGCCCTTCGTCCACCACTTCGCCTTCCACGAGTGCCCCTTGTGGGACACCACAGTCCCGCCGACGTACTCGGTCGCGGCGTTCCACGCGGCGGCCGGGCAGGTGCCGGTGGACGGGGAGGCGCTGGCCGAGGGCGACGGGGACGCCGATGCCGACGGTGACGCCGACGCCGAGGGGCTCGGGCTCGATCCCGGGTCCGTCACCGTCGTGCCGCGCGTCAGGTCGCCGGCCAGCGCGTATGTCCTCCCGCCGAACGTCACCGTCCAGTTCGACGGCGTCGACACCGGCAGGTAGTACACGAAGTCCAGCTCCACCGACGCCCCCGGCGCCAGCGTCTGCCAGGTCGGCAGCTTCAGGGACACGCGGTGGTAGTCGCCCTTCAGCCCGCCCACATTGCTTCCGGTGTGGTCGCTACGGATCACCGAAGTGCCCCACCCCGACTGGTCCTTGGCGTTGCCGGGCGCCGAGGTGCCGTAGTCGAACCGGAACTCGGTGCCGCCGGGCAGGGTCACCGAGGTGTTGTTGGTGATCCTCAGCTTGGGGCTGATCGGGTAGTTGGAGTCGCCGAGCGGGAACTGCCCGAAGTCCACGTCGATCTTCAGCGCCTCGATGGGCAGGTCGATCGTGGAGCGCTTCGCGCCGTACGGGGAGGCCGACTTGAACTTCTCGTACATCGCCGAGGTCAGCGTCGAGCCCGGCTCGTACTGTCCCTTGGCCGCGTTCCAGCCGTAGTCGCCGGCCAGCTCCCACACCATCGTGCCGCCGATGCCCTGGGACACGACGTAGTCGGCCTTGGCGTTGACCGACTGCTCGTCCTCCGTGGACAGGAACACCTTCTTCTCGGCGTTCCACAGCCAGGGCGCGACCAGCGTGGCGTCGTACTTGCGGGCGTAGGTGCCGGTCAGCGTGGTGCCGGCGGGGAAGCCGTACCGGGTGACGTAGTCCCCGACGATGCCCTTCTCCAGGTTCTTGGCGTGCCACATCGGGTTCGAACCGGCCGGTGCCTCCTGGCCGTTGGTGCCGAGGTCGTGCCAGAGGTTGTCGATGCCCACGGCGCCGTCGCCGCACTTGGTCAGCCCCGAGCCGGCCGGGCAGGTGGTGGTGGCCGCCTTCCCCCACAGGCCGTCCGTGCCGCCCGTGACGTTCTTGAATCCCCGTGTGTAATAGGGGAGTCCGATGTTGATGCGGCCCGCGGGCATCGAGCCGCGGAAGTAGTGGTAGGCCCAGTCGGTGTTGAGATAGCCGATTCCGCCGTACTGGGACGTGGAATACACGCCCGCGGCGGTGAGTTCGGCGTCTTTTCCGTCGTCGAACAGCGACGCGTTCGGTCCGACGTACTCGTTCCAGGCGCCGTGCAGGTCGTAGGACATGATGTTGACGTAGTCCAGGTACTTCTGCACCTGGAACGTCTCCATGCCGCGCAGGAGATATCCCGAGGAGGGCGCCGCGACCGAGAGCAGATAGTGCTTTCCGTCCGCCGCGCCCGCGCGGTCGAGCTTCTCGCGCAGGGTCTTCATCAGGGCCGCGTAGCTCTTGACCAGGCCGGCCCGGCGGGCGTTGGAGAGGGACCAGTCGAGCGGGTTGCCCGCGTCCTTCATGGTCGTCGGGTACTCGTAGTCGATGTCGACGCCGTTGAAGCCGTACGTCCGGATGAAGGAGACCGCCGAGTCCGCGAAGGTGTCGATGCCGGGCTGGTTGACCGAACCGTCGGCGTTCGTGGCCATCGCGTAGAAGCCGCCCGAGTTCACGCGGGCGCCGGCGTCGTCGACATAGCCGCCGGTCTCGGCCCAGCCGCCCACGGAGATCAGCGTCTTGACGTTCGGGTGCTGTTTCTTGAACTTGTTGAGCAGATTGAAATGGCCCTGGTAGGGGAATTCCGGGTCCATTTCGGCGCCGCTCACCCCCGGCCAGGTCATTCCGGTCGCCGCGTTGGTCGCGCTGTTCGTGCCGACGGAGATCTTGTTGTTCCCGTCGACGTGCGCGAAGGCGTAATTGATGTGGGTGACCTTGTCCCAGGGGATGTCCGAGGCGAGGTACGCGGGCGTGCCGTCCTTGCCGGTGCGCCAGCCGGTGAAGTAGCCGATCACCCGGCGCTGGTGGTCGGCGCCCATCTTCTCCCGGCCCGCCGCGTCGTAGACCGAGCAGTACGGGACGGCGACGCCGGGCGTCGAGTAGAGCCCGTCGGGGCGACAGGACTCCTGGTCGGCTGCGTGGGAGACGGTCGCGGGAAGCCCGGCGAGCAGCAGGCCCGCGAGGGCGGCGACGCCCGCGAACAGGGCGGGTCTCGCGCGGGGACGGTGACGTGAGGGGGACAGCAAAGTCGGTTCCTCTCCACGGAAGTTGGGCAGACCCTAGAGAGGACTAGACCAATGCGTCAATAGGTATGGACCAATCCATGCGTGGGGGTTCTCGCGGTCGGCCTGTGAGCCACCCCACACGATTCACCCGCATGGACGCACAGGGGGCGTGGCACACTGGCCCTGTACCAGAAGCAGCGCACTCCGGGGTCGGTGAAAGTCCGAACCGGCGGTTACAGTCCGCGACCCGGTCGCTTCCAGCGGCCGGTTGACCAGGTGAAATTCCTGGACCGACGGTTAAAGTCCGGATGGGAGGCAGTGCGCGGCGGGCGAGCATATCCGTATGCGCGCCGCCGTATCTGGATTCGTCCGCGTGCGGACGAGTCCCTCATGCGGCGTCGGCAGCGCTCACGGTGTCGCTCACCCGTTCCTCTGTCGTCATCGACAGGCCCCGGAGTCCGTGCCCCAAGAGGCAGGAGGACCCGGGAAGTGTTCACCGGAATCGTCGAAGAGCTGGGCGAGATCACCGCCGTCGAGGACCTCGGCGACGCCTCCCGCTTCCGGCTGCGTGGCCCCGTCGTGACCGAGGGCGCGAAGCACGGCGACTCCATCGCCGTGAACGGCGTCTGCCTCACGGTCGTCGAGCACGAGGGCGACGAGTTCACCGCCGACGTCATGGCGGAGACCCTGAAGCGCTCCAGCCTGGGCGCCCTCGGCGTCGGCTCCCGCGTCAACCTCGAACGGCCCACCGCCGTCGGAGCGCGCCTCGGCGGGCACATCGTCCAGGGCCATGTCGACGGCACCGGCCAGGTGCTGGCGCGTACGCCGTCCGAGAACTGGGAGATCGTGAAGATCTCGCTCCCCGCGGACCTCGCGCGCTATGTCGTCGAGAAGGGCTCCATCACCGTCGACGGCATCAGCCTCACGGTCGTGGAAGCGGGCCCCGACTACTTCACCGTCAGCCTCATCCCCACCACCCTCGACCTGACCACGCTCGGCCTCAAGCAGCCCGGCGACCCGGTCAACCTCGAAGTGGACATCGTCGCCAAGTACGTCGAGCGCCTGCTCGGGAACGGCCAGGGAGCGGGCCGGTGAACTGGCTCAACTCCGAGGCGTTCGTCCTCTTCGACCAGCACATCATCTGGTCGGACATGGTCGGCAACATCCTCGGCCTCATCACGCTCGCCCTCGGCTGGCGCCGCTCCCTGTGGACCTGGCCGGTGCAGTTCCTCTCCGGACTCGTCCTCTTCTCGGCCTTCTACGGCCACCTCGCCGGCAGCGCCGGCAAGCAGGTCGTCGTCATGGTCGTCGCGCTGTACGGCTGGTGGCAGTGGCAGCGCACCAAGGGCCGCTCCGAGGACGGCGTGATCGCGCCCCGCTTCGCCACCTGGCCCGAGCGCGCGGCCATGATCGCGGGCGCCGCGGCCGGCACCGTCGCGGTCGCCCTCCTCTTCAAGGCGTACCCGTCGCTGTCCTGGGACCCCTGGCCCGACGCCTACATCTTCGTCGGCACCATCGTCGCCATGTACGCCCAGGCCCGCCGCATGGTCGAGTTCTGGATGGCCTGGCTCCTCGTCGACGTCGTCGGCGTCCCCCTGAACTTCCACAACGGCTACGCCTTCTCCGGCTTCGTCTACGTCATCTACGGCGCGCTCGTCCTGTGGGGCATGCGCGACTGGTGGCTGCGCTCCCGCAAGAGCTCGCGGCCCGCTCTGGAAGGAGCACCGGCATGACCACGGCATCTGTCCTGGACCGCACCGACGACCTCGACGAGGGCTTCGCGCTCGACCCGGTCGAGCAGGCCGTCGCCGACATCGCGGCGGGCCGCCCGATCGTCGTCGTGGACGACGAGGACCGCGAGAACGAGGGCGACCTCGTCATCGCCGCCGAGAAGATCACCCCCGAGATCGTCGCGTTCATGATGAGCGAATGCCGCGGTCTGATCTGCGCCCCCATGGAGGGCGAGGAGCTGGACCGGCTGCGGCTGCCGCAGATGGTCGCGGACAACACCGAGTCGATGAAGACCGCGTTCACGGTCTCCGTCGACGCCTCCGGCGCCCACGGCGTGACCACCGGCATCTCGGCCGCCGACCGCGCCACCACCCTCCAGCTGCTGGCGAGCGGCGACGCCGAGCCCTCCGACTTCGTCCGCCCGGGCCACATCTTCCCGCTGCGCGCCAGGCCCGGCGGCGTCCTGGTCCGCAACGGCCACACCGAGGCCGCCGTCGACCTCGCCCGCCTCGCGGGGCTGCGCCCGGCCGGCGCCATCGTCGAGATCGCCGGCGAGGACGGCCACATGCTGCGGCTGCCCGAGCTGATCCCCTTCGCCCGCAAGCACGGCCTGACGATCATCTCCATCGAGGACCTGATCACCTACCGCCGCACCATCGAACGCCCGACCCCCGTTCCCCAGGAGGCGGTCGGCGGTGAGCAGGCCGCCGCTCCGGGTGGCCAGGAGCCGGCCGGCGGCGAGCACACCGCCGTACCGGGTGCTCGGGACGCGGTCACCGATGAGCCCGTCGTGCGGCGCGAGGCCGAGGTGCGGTTGCCGACCGGACACGGTGCCTTCACCGCGTACGGCTACCGCGCCACCGCCGACGGCGTCGAGCACGTCGCCCTCGTGCACGGCGAGATCGGCGACGGCGAGGACGTCCTCGTCCGCGTCCACTCCGAATGCCTGACCGGTGACGTCTTCGGCTCCGCGCGCTGCGACTGCGGCCCCCAGCTCGACGCCGCCCTGGAGCGCATCCAGGCCGAGGGCCGGGGCGTCGTCGTCTACCTGCGCGGACACGAGGGCCGCGGCATCGGCCTGCTGTCCAAGCTGCGCGCCTACGAACTCCAGGAGCGGGGCCGCGACACCCTCGACGCCAACCTCGAACTCGGCCTGCCCGCCGACGCCCGCGACTACGGGGCCGGCGCGCGGATCCTGGCCGACCTCGGCGTCCGCAGCGTCCGCCTGATGACCAACAACCCCGACAAGAGCGACGCGCTCCTGCACCACGGCCTCAAGGTCGCCGTGCGCGAGCCGATGCCCGTACAGGCGGGCGAGCACAACCTCCGCTACCTGCGCACCAAGCGGGACCGGATGGGACACGACCTGCCCTGGCTGGACACGGCCCCCGCGGCCGTCCTGTCCACCTGCGACAACCAGTAAGCACTTCGAGGAGACAAGAGAACGTGAGCGGCAAGGGTGCACCGGAACTGTCCGTACGCAATGTCAGCGACATGCGCGTCGCCGTCATCGCGGCACAGTGGCACGAGAAGGTGATGGACGGTCTGGTGGACGGCGCCCTGCGCGCCCTGCACGAGCTGGGGATCGACGAGCCGACCCTGCTGCGGGTCCCCGGCAGCTGGGAGCTCCCCGTCGCCGCCAAGGTCCTCGCGGGCCGCGGCTACGACGCGGTGGTCGCCCTCGGTGTCGTCATCCGCGGCGGAACCCCCCACTTCGACTACGTGTGCCAGGGCGTCACCCAGGGCCTCACCCAGGTCTCCGTCGAGACCGGCGTCCCGGTGGGCTTCGGCCTGCTGACCTGCGACACCGAGGAGCAGGCCCTGGACCGGGCGGGCCTGGACGGCTCCAACGAGGACAAGGGCCACGAGGCGGTGACGGCGGCGGTGGCGACCGCGGCCACCCTCCGCTCAGTATCTGAACCCTGGCACTAGGCCGGCCGGCGCAACGGCTAGGGTGGGCCTCACCATGTCCAAGAAGACGTTCGAGGAGCTCTTCACCGAGCTCCAGCACAAGGCCGCCAACGGCGATCCCGCCACCTCCCGCACCGCCGAACTGGTCGGCAAGGGCGTCCATGCCATCGGCAAGAAGGTCGTCGAGGAGGCCGCCGAGGTCTGGATGGCCGCAGAGTACGAGGGCAAGGAGGCGGCCGCCGAGGAGATCTCGCAGCTGCTGTACCACGTCCAGGTGATGATGGTCGCCCGCGGGATCTCCCTGGACGACGTGTACGCCCACCTGTAAGCCACCGCCGCACCCACCCCATCAGAGCAAAGGAAGCCGACCTCATGCTGCGCATCGCCGTCCCCAACAAGGGTTCCCTCTCAGGCCCTGCGGCGGAGATGCTGCATGAGGCCGGCTACCAGCAGCGCCGCGAGTCCAAGGAACTGCGCATCGTCGACCCGGAGAACGAGGTCGAGTTCTTCTACCTCCGCCCCCGCGACATCGCGATCTACGTCTCCTCCGGTCGCCTCGACATCGGCATCACCGGACGCGACCTGCTGATCGACTCCGGCGCGAGCGCCGAGGAGATCCTCCCGCTGGGCTTCGCCCGCTCCACCTTCCGCTTCGCCGCCAAGCCGGGCACCGCGAACGGCATCGAGGACCTGAAGGGCAAGACGGTCGCCACCTCCTACGAGGGCATCGTCGCCGGGCACCTCGCCGACAGCGGCGTCGACGCCTCCGTCGTCCACCTCGACGGCGCCGTCGAGACCGCCATCGAGCTGGGCGTCGCCGAGGTCATCGCCGACGTCGTCGAGACCGGCACCTCCCTGCGCAACGCGGGCCTGGAGGTCTTCGGCGAGCCGATCATGAAGTCCGAGGCGATCGTCGTCCGCCGCACCGGCGCGGACGCCGAGGACCCCAAGGTCCAGCAGTTCCTGCGCCGCCTCCAGGGCGTCCTGGTCGCCCGCACCTACGTGATGATGGACTACGACTGCCGCGTCGAGCAGTTGGAGAAGGCCGTCGCCCTCACCCCGGGCCTGGAGTCGCCCACCGTCTCCCCGCTGCACAACGAGGGCTGGGTCGCCGTGCGCGCCATGGTCCCCGCCAAGGAGGCCCAGCGGATCATGGACGACCTGTACGCCATCGGAGCGCGGGCCATCCTGACCACGGCCATCCACGCCTGCCGCCTGTAGGGGGGACGCTGCGATGCCCGAGCTTCCCGCCCTGCCCGTGACCTTCCGGCCGGGCCGCACCCGCGCCGTCCTGCTCACCGCCGCCGTCGCGATCTTCGTCGTCATCACGGTGATCGCGCTGCTGCTGGAGCTGGGACCGGGGGAGCGGCTCAGCTTCGTCGTCACCGCCGCTCTCCTGGCCGGCGTGCTCGCCCTGCTGGCCCGGGTGAGGGTCGTCGCCGACGAGAGCGGCGTCACCGTGGTGAACATCGCGAGCCGCCGGCGCATGGACTGGGCCGAGATCCTCCGGGTCAATCTGCGCCCCGGCGACCCCTGGGTCTTCCTCGACCTCAGTGACGGCACCAGCCTGCCCGCGCTCGGCATCCAGCCGGGCATCGCCAAGGCCCGCGCCATCGAGGACGCCCGCACCCTGCGCAGCCTCGTCGAGGCCCGCTCCATCCGTGATCCGGAGCAGCACCAGGGCTGAATTCGGGGACGTCTCGGGGGCCTCTCAGGGACGTCTCGGGGCGTCCACCCTGCCGCACGGGCGGGTGTCTTGATTAATCTGGTGGCGGAGGTGTTCCCCTGCGCCTCCGCCCCTGCTGTGCCGTGCCCGGTCGCAGGGGTTCCTGCTACCCGAGGAGTGACCCCCTCCAGCAATGGACGGATCGTCCTGTAGTACCTGCGCCGCCCCCTCCCGTCCCCGTACGGAGGCGGCGGCATCATGACCATCCCCCTGCTGCTGCTCGCGGCCGCTTTCCTGCTCATCCTCGCCAACGGCTTCTTCGTGGCGGCCGAGTTCGGTCTCGTCACGGTGGAACGCCCCGACGCCGAGAAGGCCGCCGCCGACGGCGACAAGCGCGCCCGTACGGTCGTGGAGTCGCTGAAGGAGCTGTCCTTCCAGCTCTCCGGCACCCAGCTCGGCATCACCATCACCTCGCTCGTCGTCGGCATGCTCGCCGAGCCCGCGCTCGCTCAGCTGCTGCACACCCCGTTCACCGCGATCGGCATCCCCGAGGGCGCCGTCTCCGGTGTCGCGGTCGTCGTCGGCATGCTGCTCGCCTCCGCGGTCCAGATGGTCGTCGGTGAACTCGTGCCCAAGAACTGGGCGGTGTCCAAGCCGCTTCAGGTCGCGCGTTTCGTCGCCGGCCCGCAGCACGCCTTCTCCCGGCTCTTCCGGCCGGTGATCGCCGCCCTGAACACCGTCGCCAACCGGCTGGTGCGCGCCCTCGGCGTCGAGCCCGCCGAGGAGCTGGCCTCCGCCCGCACGCCGGGCGAACTGGTCTCGCTGGCCCGCCACTCCGCGCAGGCCGGCGCCCTGGAGCAGGACACGGCCGACCTGTTCGTCCGCACCCTGTCCCTCGCCGAGCTGACCGCGCAGCACGTGATGACCCCGAGGGTGAGGGTGAGCGCGCTGCAGTCGTCGGCGACCGCCGAGGACGTGGTCAACCTGACCCGGGCCACCGGCCTGTCCCGATTCCCCGTCTACCGAGAGAAGATCGACGAGGTCGTCGGCATGGTCCACCTCAAGGACGCCCTGGCCGTCCCCGTCCACGACCGGCTGCGCACCCCGGTCGGCCGCATCGCCCGCCCGGCCCTGCTGGTGCCCGAGACGCTCCCGGTCCAGCCGCTGCTGGCCCGGCTGCGCAGCGAGCAGCCCATCGCCGTCGTCGTCGACGAGTACGGCGGTACGGCGGGCGTGGTCACCCTGGAGGACATCGTCGAGGAGATCGTCGGCGAGGTCCGTGACGAGCACGACGGCCATGACGTGCCCGAACTCGCCGCCGCCCCGCCCGAGGACGGCCGGCCCGCGTGGGACGTCGACGGCAGCTGCCGCGTCGACACCCTCCAGCGCATAGGACTGGAGGTCCCCGAGGGGCCGTACGAGACGGTGGCCGGACTCGTCGCTGATCTGCTCGGCCGCATCCCCGCCGTCGGCGACCGGGCCGAACTGCCCGGCTGGCGGCTGTCCGTGCGCCAGGTCGGCCACTACCGCGCCGAGCGGGTCCGCCTGGTGCGCACCGGCCAGGTCGTGGAGGTCGCCCGATGAGCGTCCTCCAACTCCTCTTCGCCGCCCTGTTGGTGCTCGCCAACGGCTTCTTCGTGGGCGCCGAGTTCGCGCTCGTCTCCGTGCGCCGCAGCCAGATCGAACCGCTGGGCACGGCACGCGCCCGCCAGGTGCTGCACGGTCTGGAGCGGCTGCCCCAGATGATGGCCGCCGCCCAGTTCGGCATCACCGTCTGCTCGCTGACCCTGGGCGCGGTCGCCGAGCCGACCGTGGCGCATCTGCTGGAGCCGGTGTTCGAGTCGATCCATCTGCCGCACGGCATGATCCACCCCCTCGGCTATGTGATCGCGCTCGCGGCGGTGGTCTTCTTCCACCTGGTGATCGGCGAGATGGTCCCCAAGAACCTCGCCATGGCCGCCCCGGAGAAGGCCGCGCTGTGGCTCAGCCCCGGCCTGGTCTGGTTCGCCCGTCTGTGCCGGCCGATCACCGTGGCGCTCGGCGCCTGCGCCCGGGGCATCCTGCGGCTCTTCCGGGTCGAGCCCAAGGACGAGATCGAGGCGGTCGTCACCAGCGAGCAGCTCAACCGGCTGCTGGAGGACTCCGGTCAGGCGGGCCTGCTCGACCCCGAGGAGCAGGAGCGCCTGGAGGACGCCCTGGAGCTGGGCTCGCGCCCGGTCACGGACGTGCTCCTCAGGCGCGAGGCGCTGGTGACGGTGCCGCCGTCGGTGACCCCGGGCCAGATCGTCGAGCTCACCGCCCGCACCGGGTACTCACGCTTCCCGATCGCGACGGAGAAGGGCGCCTTCATGGGGTATCTGCACGTGAAGGACGTCCTCGACCTGGAGGACTCCGAGCGTGCGGTGCCGCAGCAGGTGTGGCGTCCCATGACGACCCTGCGGTCGGAGCTGCCGCTGGACGACGCGTTGACGGTGATGCGGCGGGCGGCGACGCACCTGGCCCAGGTGGCCGACGCGAGCGGGCGGGTGCTGGGGCTGGTCGCGCTGGAGGACGTGCTGGAGCTGCTGGTCGGCGAGGTCACCGACCCCGCACACCGGGACGCCCCGGCGGTACGGCTGACGGAGCCGCGCGCCAGTGGGGAGCCGGAGGAGGCGATGGCTTCCTAGGCTGCCTGGTCGGCCGCGGGTGCGTGGGGGACTGGTCGCGCAGTTCTCCACGCCCCCAGGGGGTCTGCGTGCGACCTCCTAGAAAGTCGACGGATCCTGCGGTCCCCTGCCCGACAGCACTTCTCCGTACGCCTGCATCAGGTCCGGGAGGCGCAGCGTGGCCAGGTCCTCCCGTGTCAGCATTCCGGGGTACGTCGACAGCCGCAGGTCCCGGTACGCGCAGCTCTTCTCGTACAGGGTCCGCAGGAACCGTCCGTTGCCCAGTTCATCGATCCAGCCCTGGTCGACCACGTGCCCGGCGATCGAGCGCAGCTCGTCCAGTGCCTCCTCGTCCCACAGGTCACCGTTCTCCGCGGCGAGCACCTTGCCGATCTCGGTGAGTTCCAGGGGCCGGTAGGAGGGGAAGTCGACGCGCGTCGTGAAGCGGGAGGAGAGGCCGGGGTTGGCGGTCAGCAGCCGGTCCATGCCCTCGGGGTAGCCGGCCAGGATCACCACCAGGTGGTCCCGGTTGTCCTCGGCCCGCTTCAGCAGCACCTGCAGGGCCTCGTCGCCGTACGCGTCGCCCTTGCCGTATCCCGAGTTGGACAGCGAGTACGCCTCGTCGACGAAGAGGACGCCTCCGAGGGCGGAGTCGATGAGCTCGTTGGCCTTCACGGCCGTCTGTCCGAGGTATTCGCCGACGAGGTCGGCCCGCTGGGCCTCCACGAGGTGGTCGCCGCCGAGCAGTCCGAGGGCGTAGAAGACGCGGCCGAGGATGCGGGCCACGGTGGTCTTGCCGGTGCCGGAGGGTCCGGAGAAGACGAAGTGTCGTTTGGGCGGCTGGACCGGAAGTCCCTGCCCGGCCCGCAACCGGGCCATGTTCAGCTGTGCGGAGAGGGCCTTGACCTGCCGTTTCACCGGTTCCAGGCCCACCATGCGCTCCAGTTCGGCGAGCGCCTCCTCGAGTAAGACGGGGTCGGTGGGCCCGGAGGGGAGCGACGGCGACGGTACCGCGGTCTTGTGCCGTGCGGCCGGGTCGATCACCGACGGCAGCGGTCCGACGGGCGGCAGATCGGACGGTTCGCCGAGCTTGAGGTCCCGACCCTCGGTGCCGAACAGCGGGTCCAGCGCGTCGGGCCCGTCCACGCTGTCCTGTCCGATGCCGGTGAGCGTGATCGCCGCGAGGTCGGCCGGATCGTCCTCGTACCCGTCGCCCTCGGCGATCGCGGCGAGCCGGGCCGAGGTGTCCATGAAGGCGGGGTCGACGCGGTGCACGGCCCGGTACAGGGGGAGCGCGGCGGCGGACCGGCCGGTCCCCTCGTGGGCCCGCGCCAGCCAGTACCGCAGCTCCTTGCGCTGCGGCTGTTCGCTGCGGCAGCGCATCAGGGCCGTGGACAGCAGCGGTTCGGCCTGGCCGTACATCTCCAGCCGGACCCGGGCCATCCCGCCGAACAGGCCGGCCTCGATGCCGAGCAGCTGATCGTCGAGCAGCGGGTCGGTGTGCCGGACCAGCTGCTCCCAGTCCTTGACCAGATAGGCGCGGCAGGCGTGCAGGAAGCGGACCTGGTGATCGGTGTCCACCGGCGGGAGTCCGGCGAGCGCCCGGTCCAGCTCCGGGACGTGGCGGCCGTCGAGCCAGTGGGAGGCGTGCGCGAGCAGCAGATCGCGGGGGCTCTCCAGCACCGGCTGCACCCACCAGCCCAGCCAGTACCAGGAGTTGAGGGTCCGGCGGTGCCGGGAGCGCTGTTCGCCGAAGCGGTCGCGGTGCCGGAACATGCGCAGCAGCGCGGTGGTGGTGTCCACCCGCAGCGCGTGCAGCCCGAGCCAGCCGTCGGCCATCCCCGGGTCGATCCGCACCGCGGTGCGGAACTCCTCCTCCGCCTGTGGATAGGCGCCCATGGTGTAGGCGTCCACGCCTCGCAGCCAGGCGAGGTCGGCCGGGGCCTCGGGGCCCCGCGTGCCGAAGTCCATCACGTCCCCCACAAACCGTGCCCCCGTCGGATGGCCGAGGGGCCGTCGCCCGCCGGCTGCCAGAAACGAACCGCTGTGCCGCGGACCGGAGTTGCGACGAGCGCGAAGCAGCCGTCCGTAGGTCGCACCGAGGGCATCGTACCCGCGGGGGCGGTGCCCGCCGTAGGGTGCCGCACCGGCCGTTTGGCGAGGTGGGAGCAGAGGGGGCGCATCGCGCGTGGTGACCGAGGGTGAGCGAATCGCGCCATCTCGCGTCCGGATCAAGGTCCGTGGGCGGTCTGCGGGCAGAACGAAGCCCCCGATCACGGGGGAACAACCGGGGGCTTCGCGTCCTGGGGCGGCTTCGATTGCCGCACATTGAGAACGTAAGTCCTGTACGGGCCACCGGTCAAGCGGAGTTGAGGCACTCGGGAAACTTCTTCCGCAAGGGTCTTCACACGTTCACCACATCGCGGGTGGTCCCTCACCGTGCGTGATATCGGGGTCAGTACCACGGGCCGCGGCAGGCCCCGGAAGCACCTGATATCCCCGCTTCAACTGCCGCACCAAGGAGTCGGCGTACGGCCGAGAGGGATCATCCGCGAAGTGCCGGCGCTCCGCCTCGACCCAGCCGTCCCAGAACTCCCGCTGCTCCTCTCCGTCCCGCGCCCTGCCCCGCGCCCAGGACTCCTCCGGCGGCAGCTCCATCCACAGCAGATGCGCCAGGTGCGGGCGCAGCTCCCGGCGGCCCGCGCCGACGCCCTCGACGAGGACGACGGGCGCCGGCGGCAGCGGGCGGGGCGGACCGAAGCGGCGGGCGCGCCAGTCGTAGGGGGTGTAGTGCGCGGTCGCCCCGTGGCCGAGGGGTTCGATCACCTGCGTCCGCAGCCGCCCGGTCCAGCTGAACAGCTCGTCGTGGCTGGCCAGGTCGTCGAGGTGCAGCACCGGCGCGCCGCCCAGAGCGGCGGCCAACTGTCCGGCGAACGTGGACTTTCCGGACCCGGCGTGCCCGTCGACGCCGATCAGACGGACCGGTCCGCAGGACGGGGGCAGCCGGCGGAGCCGGGCGGCGAGCTGGTCGATGGCCGTTCCTGGGGGACGTACGGGCGGGTGCGGCGCGCCAGTCTACGGCCTGGCCGTCATCATCCCCGGTGGTGCCACTGGAGCAGACCAATATTGGTGGGCGCGGCACGGGCGGAGGTGCTGGCTGCGCGGGCCGCCCGCGGTCCATAGTGGGCGCGAGCCGTGCACCGGAACCGCCCGCCTCCGACGACACGACCTGGGGGTCATCCGCCCATGAGCAGAGCCGAACAGACGCAGCCGTCCCGCCGTACGGTCCTGACCGCCGCCATGGTCGCGGCGGTGGTCGGGACCGCCGACTCCACGGTCGCGTCGGCAGCCGACGCGACCGGCGTCGGGCCGGACGGCGGCAGAGGCGTCGGGCCGACCAGGGGGAGAGGCTCGGACTCCGCCCCGGCCCGCCCCGTCGACTACCGCTCCTGGACGACGTACACCGAATGGCGTGGCGGCACCGCCGAGGGCACCCGGCCCGTCGCGGGCGTCAGGCCAGGTCTGGAGATCGGCACCCCCCGCGGCACCGTCGACTACACCGACCCGCACACCGGCACCACCGCCGCCTGGGAGTACGCGACCTGGACCTCCCCCGTCCACCGGCTCGCCGTCCCCTCGACGGAGGCGATCGCCTCCTGGAACGCGCACACCCCCGACGGCACCTGGCTCCAGGTCGAGCTGAGCGGGGCGTACTCGGACGGCGGCGCCACCCCCTGGTACGTGATGGGCCGCTGGGCGGCCGGCGATCGGGACATCAAGCGCACCTCCGTCGACGGCCAGAAGGACGGCCGGAGCGCCATCTGGACGGACACCTTCTCGATCGACGACCCCTCGACCGGCCTGCGCCTGGTGTCGTACCGGCTGCGCCTGACCCTGTACCGCCGGCCCGGCACGGCGCTCACCCCCACCGTCTGGCGGCTGGGCGCGATGGGCAGCGACGTCCCCGACCGCTTCACGGTCCCGGCCTCCCCGCCCGGCCTCGCGCGCGAGCTGGCCGTGCCCCGCTACTCGCAGGAGATCCACCGGGGCCAGTACCCGGAGTACGACAACGGCGGCGAGGCCTGGTGCAGCCCCACGTCCTCCCAGATGATCATCGAGTACTGGGGCGGCCGGCTCAGCCAGGAGCAGCTGGCCTGGGTCGACCCGGCGTACGCCGATCCGCAGGTGTGTCACGCGGCCCGGTACACCTACGACCACCAGTACGCGGGCTGCGGGAACTGGCCCTTCAACGCGGCCTACGCGGCGACCTTCGAGGGGCTGCAGGGCGTGGTCACCCGGCTCGCCTCCCTCACCGACCTGGAGACGCTGATCGCGGCCGGGATCCCGGCCATGACCTCCCAGTCCTTTCTGAAGGAGGAGCTGACGGGCGCGGGCTACGGCACCGCCGGGCATCTGATGACCGTGATCGGCTTCACCGCCGACGGCGACGTCATCGCCAACGACCCGAACTCGGCCAGCGACGCGGCGGTGCGGAGGGTGTACCGGAGGCGGGAGTTCGAGAACGTCTGGCTGCGAACCAAGCGGTACAACGCGAGCGGCAAGGTCGTCTCGGGCACCGGCGGGGTCTGCTATCTGTACTTCCCGGCGCGGCCGACCCCCGCCCAGCGCGCGGCCCTCGCGGCGGTGGGGGTGTGCTGACCGGCCTGTGAGCAAGCTCTCGGCCGCGCATGACGCGGAGGGTGGCAAGGTGGACGAATGACCGCACACTCCGCCACCGCCGCCCGCGTCCGCACCGGGGGCCCCAGGGACGACGACGGCCCCGCGCTCCTGGAACACGTGATGGGCTGGACCCTGGTCGTGGTGGTCGCGATGCTCGTGACGCAGCTGGGGCTGCTGTAGCGATCGAGTCAGTCGTGACGGGCGTGATCCGACCCATACATGACCTGACATACTGCGGATGTCCCGCCGACCGTTGAGACCAGGGTCGAAATTGAATATCAGGCACCAGCGCGACGCCGTGCGTCCCCAGGCGCGCGGTACCGAGCGCTCAGTGGCGCGGCGCGCCGAACTCATCGCCATCGGGCGGAGGTTGTTCGCCGACACGTCCTACGACGCGCTCTCGATGGACGACATCGCCAAACAGGCGCATGTCGCCAAAGGACTGATCTACTACTACTTCCAGTCCAAGCGCGGCTACTACCTGGCGATCATCCAGGACTCGGTCGCCGACCTGGTCTCCTTCGCCGCGAGCGGCCTCGAACTGACGCAGGTCGACCGGGTGCACCGCACCATCGACAGCTATCTGCGCTACGCCGAGCACAACCAGGCCGCCTACCGCACGATCGTCAGCGGCGGGGTCGGCTTCGACACCGAGGTGCACGCCATCCGGGACGGTGTGCGCGAGGCGATCGTCGCCACCATCGCCGACGGCGCGTACGGCCGGACGGACATCGCCCCGCTGGCCCGGATGGCCCTGGTGGCCTGGGTGTGCAGCGTGGAGGGCGCCACCCTCGACTGGATCGACCGCGCCGAACTCTCCCGCGACACCATGTGCGAGCTGCTGGTGAAGACCCTGGGCGGCTCGATGCGCGCCATCGAGGAACTCGACCCCGCTTACCCGGCGCCGAAGCCGGCCCGCCGGGAGGACTGAGCAACCGCACGCGGGGCGGAGGCTCGTGGACCCCGGTCGTACGTCCCCGCCGCCGGGCCGGTCGCCGTGCCGCCGGGTCCGGTCCGCCGGGAGCGTGCGCGGGCCGGGTGGGGAGCGGTGTGCGGGCCGGGCGCAGGCCGTGCGGGGAGCGCTGTGCGGGGGCATACTCACAGCGCGCGGCCGCTGGTCGGCCCGGGAGGAGGTGCCGCCATGTCCGACCGTGCGTCTTTGCCGGTGGACCGCCCCCTGCCCTCGGACGAGGCCCGGGAGCTGATCGCGTTGGTCCGTGACATCGCCCGGCGTGAGATCGTCCCGGCCGCCGCCGAGGAGGAGGACGCGGGCCGCTTCCCGCGCGCCCTGTTCACCCTGTTGTCGGAGGCGGGTCTGCTGGGACTGCCGTACGACTCCGCGTACGGCGGCGGCGACCAGCCGTACGAGGTCTATCTCCAGGTCCTGGAGGAACTCGCCGCCGCCCGGCTCACCGTCGGCCTCGGCGTCAGCGTGCACACCCTCGCGTCCTACGCGCTCGCCGCCCACGGCAGCGAGGAGCAGCGGGCCCGGCACCTGCCGGCCATGCTCGGCGGCGGACTGCTCGGCGCCTACTGCCTGTCCGAGCCCTCCGCCGGCTCGGACGCGGCCGCCCTGCGCACCCGGGCGGTGCGCGAGGGCGACGACTGGGTGCTCGACGGCACCAAGGCGTGGACCACCCACGGCGGCATCGCCGACTTCTACACGGTCATGGCTCGCACCGGCGACGAGGGACCGCACGGGATCACGGCCTTCCTGGTGCCCGGGGACACCCCCGGTCTGACCGCCGCGCCGCCCGAGCGGAAGATGGGCCTGAAGGGCTCGCCCACCGCGCAGATCCACCTCGACGGCGTACGGGTCCCCGACACCCGGCGGCTCGGCGCGCAGGGCCAGGGCTTCTCCATCGCCCTGTCCGCCCTCGACTCCGGCCGGCTCGGCATCGCCGCCTGCGCCGTCGGCCTGGCCCGGGCGGCCCTCGGCGAGGCCGTCGCGTACGCCACCGAGCGGCGCCAGTTCGGGCGGCCCGTCGCCGACTTCCAGGGCCTGCGCTTCCTGCTCGCCGACATGGCCACCCAGATCGAGGCGGGCCGCGCGCTGTATCTGGCGGCCGCGCGCCTGAAGGACGCCGGGCGGCCGTTCGCTCCGCAGGCCGCCATGGCGAAGCTGCACTGCACCGACACCGCGATGCGGGTCACCGCCGACGCCGTCCAGGTGCTCGGCGGCTACGGCATCACCACGGACTTCCCCGTCGAGCGCTATCTGCGCGAGGCCAAGGTGCTGCAGATCGTCGAGGGCACGAACCAGATCCAGCGGATGGTCATCGCCCGTCATCTGCTGGGGCCGGAGAGCCGCTGAACTGCCCCGGCCGCACCACCGGGGCCGCCAGCCGGACCCACTCCGGGTCGTGCCGGCCCGGCAGGGTGCGGCCCCGGTCGGCCCAGGTGCGCAGGAGGGCGCTGTAGATCGGCGGGTCCGGCGGCGGCGACGGCCTGTGCGGAACCGATTCTGCGGGGAGGGGGACGGAGACGGGAACAGGAATGAGCAGCTGGCGGTGACGCCCGGTCGCGGAATAGGTGGGGGTCATACCCAGGCAACGCGCAGGGCTCCGGACAGGTCACCGGCGCACGCGGTCGAGCGTGAGTTCGCGTTGTGCCCCGGCGCGCGGTCCGGCCCGCGCGTCTGGCCGTGTAGCCACAACTGACGTACCGTCAATTCACTTGGTCCCAGGGAGGGATGGCATGGCCGACGACCGTCCGGTGCCGCTCGACGAGTACCCCGTGCACCAGGTGCCCCTGTCCATGCGGCACGTCGCCACCGGGGACCGCAACGCCTACGACCGCTGCATCTTCCACGTCCTCGACCACCACGGCCGCGCCCTGCTGATCACCGGGCTCGGGGTGTACCCCAACCTCGGCGTGATCGACGCCTACGCCACCCTGCGCCTCGGCGACACCCTGCACGCCGTCCGCGCCTCCGACGCCCTCGGCGACGACCGCATGCGCCTGGAGACCGGCCCGCTGCGCATCACCGTCGAACGGCCGCTGCGCGACTTCGTGCTCAGCTGCGCGGCGGACCCGGCCGACCCGGACGGCCTGTCGTACGAGATCCACTGGTCGGCGGACTTCCCGGCGCTCTGGGAGCCCCACCACCAGCAGCGGCGCGGCGGGCGGCTCACCCTGGACGGCACACGGTTCGTGCAGGCCGGGCGGTGCGTCGGCTGGATCCGGGTCGGCGGCCGGGAGATCCGGCTGCGGGCCGGCGAGTGGACCGGCACCCGCGACCGCAGCTGGGGCGTGCGCCCGATCCCCGGCGAGGACGGCGGGCGGCTCGCCGAGGACCATCCGACCGAGGGCTTCCACTGGATCTGGTGCCCGGTCCGCTTCGAGGACCGCTTCCTGATGGTGATCGTCCAGGAGGACGCCGACGGCCACCGCTCGCTCAACGACGCCACGCTGGTCCGCCCGGGCCGTCGGGACCGCCAACTCGGCTGGCCCCAGGCCGAGATCACCTACGCACCCGGCACCCGGCGCCCGGAACGCGCCGTCGTCCACCTCGGCGACCTCCGCAAACCGCTGGAGCTGGAGGCCGAGATCCTCACCTCCTCCCCGCTGGCGATCGGCGCGGGCTATCCGCCGGCCGACGACTGGCAGCACGGCACGTGGCGGGGGCGCGGCTGGACCGACCGCAAGACCTACGACCTGGGCGCGCCGCACCCTCTCGCCGCCTACGGCGTCACCGATCACGCGGCCCGCTTCCGCCTCGACGGCCAGATCGGCTACGGCGTCTTCGAGCACGGCTCGTTCGGCAGGCACGACCCGAGCGGCTTCACCGGTTTCGACTCGGTGGCCTCCTAGGGGAGTCGACGCAAGGGAGTTGATCGATGCCCACCGCGCCCCGTCCCCGTACGAGCACCCGTGACCCGGAGGAGCTGACCCGCCGCCTCACGGCCTGGCTGGACGCCAGGCTGCCCGGCGCCAAGGCCACCGGCGTCACCGTCCCGGCCTCCAACGGCATGTCCAGCGAGACCCTTCTCTTCGCCATCGAGCACCCCGAACCGCCGTTGCGCGCCTGCGCGTTGAGACTCGCGGCGGACCCGTCCGCGTACACCGTGTTCCCGGAGTACGACATGGTCCGCCAGTACCGCACGATGCGCCTGGTGGCCGAGCACACGGACGTACCCGTCCCGCGCGTGCTGTGGCTGGAGGAGGACCCGGGCCCGCTGGGCGCGCCGTTCTTCGTCATGGAACGGGTCGACGGCCGCGTACCGCCGGACGTCATGCCGTACACCTACGAGGGCAACTGGCTGCACGCGGCGACCGACACGGAACGCGACCGGCTGGAGACCGCCACGGTGGGCCTGTTGGCGCGGCTGCACGACCAAGTCCCAGTGGAACAGGCTGAGTTCCTGGCGCTTCCCGGACCCGGTGACGCCCTGCGCCGCCATGTCACGGCCCAACGCGCCTACTACGACTGGGTCGTCGACGGACTCGCCCGCTCACCGCTCATCGAGGACGCCTTCGCGCGGCTGGCCGAGCTGTGGCCCGCCGATCCGGGCACCCCTGTACTCAGCTGGGGCGACGCCCGTATCGGAAACGTCGTCTACGACGGCTTCGAGCCCGCCGCCGTCCTCGACTGGGAGATGGCGGCGCTCGCCCCGCGCGAGGTGGACCTCGGCTGGACCATCTACCTGCACCGCTTCTTCCACGACCTCACGGTCGCCTCGGGACAGCGCGGACTGCCGGACCTCCTGCGCCGCGACCGGGTCGAGGAGCGCTACGCGCGGCTGACCGGACACACCCCGCGGGACATGGACTTCCACACCCTGTACGCCGCCCTGCGGCACGCGATCGTCATGCTGCGGATCGCCTACCGCCAGGCGTACTTCGGTGAGGTCGCCGTCCCCGCGGATCCGGACACGCTGATCCTGCACCACCGCGCCCTGCGGGCCATGGTGGAGGGCGACTACTGGAGGTGAACGGGTCCGCGCGGCCCTCAGGCGGCGTGGCGGCGCATCGCCGGTACGCGCATCGGGCGCGAGCCCGGGCCGCCGACGTGCGAGAAGGGCTGGGTGCGCCAGTCGAGCCCCTGAGGGAGCGTCAACAGCAGGGCGGTGTCCTGCTCCTGGGGCGCGAAGGACTCGTCCGCGGGACGGGCCTCGGTGGCCGCGCGGCCGGTGCCGGCGCAGACCGTGAGGCCGAACGGGTTCCACGGCGAGGCGCACAGCGCGTGCTCCGGCAGGACCTCCTCGTCCGCCAGCAGGGCGATGGGCTGCGCGCAGTCCGGGCAGATCACCCGGAACATCTCGAAGGTGTCGTAGGCGTCGAACTCACCGTCGAAGCCATCGGCGTCGTCGGGTTCGACGCCCTCCGGCTCGGGTTCGACGACCGACTGGAGCCGCTTGGGCGCGACGCGACCAGGGCGCTTGACACTCTGCATGGGATTCTCCCCCTCGGGCTGGGCCGTGAAGGCACTGCGGCCTCGACCACAGCAAGCACTTCCCGTCCCGTCTCGGCGGTAATCACGAGAACATCACGAAGCCCAGTGGAGGGGTGTGGTGTTCGTCACATGCCAAGGGCGGATGGCCCAGCGGCGTGCCGACGCGCCAAGAGGCCACCGACCTCCTCGGGCACATCACAAACCGGGTATGACCTGGGGTGCATAGGTATACGAGGGATCGGGCGCCCTGTAAGTTCTTGCGCCATGGAGGAGCTGGACCGCCACATCGTGCAGCTGCTCGTCAAGGACGGGCGGATGAGTTACACCGACCTGGGCAAGGCCACGGGCCTGTCCACGTCGGCCGTGCACCAGCGGGTGCGCCGGCTGGAGCAGCGCGGCGTCATCCGGGGCTACGCGGCCGTCGTCGACCCCGAGGCCGTGGGGCTGCCCATGACCGCCTTCATCTCGGTGAAACCGTTCGACCCCAGCGCCCCCGACGACATCGCCGAGCGCCTCGCCGGCGTGCCCGAGATCGAGGCGTGCCACAGCGTCGCCGGTGACGAGAACTACATCCTCAAGGTGCGGGTGGCCACCCCGCACGAACTGGAGGAGCTGCTCGCACGCCTGCGCGGCCTGGCGGGCGTGTCGACGCGGACGACGGTCGTGCTGTCGACGCCGTACGAGGCCCGGCCGCCGCGGATCTAGCGGCAGCCTCAGGCCCCCCGCCGCGGATCCGGCGGCGGCTCGGCGTGCTCTTCGGGTGGGCCCCAGGTGCGGCTCGGGTCGTCCGGGGCGGGAAACTGTCCGTCATGAGTGAACGCACCGCCGAGCCCCGAACCGTCCTCCTCCGCCGCGGCGAGGTCCACAGCCCCGCCGATCCCTTCGCGACAGCAATGGTCGTCGAGGCCGGCCAGGTCGCCTGGGTCGGCTCCGAGGGCGCCGCCGACGCCTTCGCGGAGGGGGTCGACGAGGTGATCGACCTCGACGGCGCTCTCGTGACCCCGGCGTTCACCGACGCCCATGTGCACACCACCTCCACCGGTCTCGCGCTCACCGGTCTCGACCTGTCGGACGCGCCTTCGCTCGAGGCGGCGCTGGCCCGGGTGCGGGAGTTCGCCGCCGCCCGACCGCAGGACAAGGTGCTGCTCGGGCACGGCTGGGACGCCTCCCGCTGGCCCGGCGGACGCCCGCCCACGCGCGCGGAGCTGGACGCGGCGACCGGCGGCCGCCCCCTCTATCTCTCCCGCATCGACGTCCACTCGGCGGTCGTCACCACGGCCCTGCTCGACCTGGCCCCCGGGCTCGGGGCGGTCGACGGCCCGCTGACCGCCGACGCCCACCACAGGGTGCGCGCCGCGGCGTTCGCGGCCGTGACGCCGGCCCAGCGCGCCGAGGCCCAGCGGGTCGCCCTCGCGCACGCGGCCTCCCTGGGCATCGGCTCGGTCCACGAGTGCGCGGGCCCCGAGATCTCCTCCGAGGACGACTTCACCGCCCTGCTGCGGCTCGCCGCCGAGGAGCCCGGCCCGCGCGTCGTCGGCTACTGGGCGGAACAGAACGTCGACAAGGCGCGCGAGCTCGGCGCGGCCGGCGCGGCCGGCGACCTCTTCGTCGACGGCGCCCTGGGCTCCCACACCGCCTGTCTGCACACCCCGTACGCCGACGCGGACCACACCGGCACCGCCTACCTGGACGCCGCCGCCATCGCCGCCCACGTCGTCGCCTGCACCGAGGCCGGGCTCCAGGCGGGCTTCCACGCCATCGGCGACGCCGCCGTCACCGCCGTCGTCGAGGGCGTGCGCGCCGCCGCCGAGAAGGTGGGCCTCGCCCGCGTCCGGGCCGCCCGGCACCGGGTCGAGCACGCCGAGATGCTCACGCCCGAGACCGTCGCCGCCTTCGCCGAGCTCGGTCTCACCGCCTCCGTCCAGCCGGTCTTCGACGCGCTGTGGGGCGGCGAGGACGGCATGTACGCCCAGCGGCTGGGCGCGGAGCGGGCCCGGACGCTCAACCCCTTCGCGGCCCTGCTGCGCGCCGGTGTCCCGCTCGCCTTCGGCTCCGACAGCCCGGTCACCCCGCTCGACCCGTGGGGCACGGTCCGCGCCGCCGCCTTCCACCGCACCCCCGAGCACCGCGTCTCGGTCCGGGCCGCCTTCACCGCCCACACGCGCGGCGGCTGGCGGGCGATCGGCCGCGACGACGCCGGGGCCCTGGTGCCCGGCGCCCCCGCCGACTACGCCGTCTGGCGCACCGGGGAACTCGTCGTCCAGGCCCCCGACGACCGGGTCGCCCGCTGGTCCACCGACCCCCGCTCCGGCACCCCCGGTCTGCCCGACCTCACCCCCGACCGTGACCTGCCGGTCTGTCTGCGGACCGTGGTCGCCGGGCGGACCGTGTTCGTACGGCCGGGCGAGTGATCCGAGGCGTGCGGGCGGGCAAGATCACCCGTCCGCACGCCGTCGCACGACCTGCGCCGCCTCGTCGCTGACCAGCGCATTGACCGAAGACCCGCAGGTCGAA
The DNA here is from genome assembly GCF_055580085.1 of Streptomyces sp. NPDC032126. NCBI lineage: Bacteria > Bacillati > Actinomycetota > Actinomycetes > Kitasatosporales > Streptomycetaceae > Streptomyces > Streptomyces sp. NPDC032126. The sequence continues at coordinate 68,639 of NZ_JBVIMA010000007.1, read as the reverse complement.
CGGCTGTTGACAGCCGATGGCGTCGGGCCGGTAGGTTCGGCGGAGTCCACCACCGGACGCCCCGTCGCGGGACTTCCGAGACTCGACGCGACGCCGCTGGGTCAGGGACGGTGTGCCGCACCGGAACACCGCCACTGGGAGCCAGGCTCAGCGCCCGCGCAGCGGCGAGGGAACGTTCCGTCCGGACGGGGAGGTGTGACCCGGGTGGGGCCCGGGCGCTCAGTAGACAACGGCTTTCGGTCGACCCGCAGCCAGCGGGCCCCAGGTCGGCCCGAAGGGCGCCGGGCCCCCATCCGCAGCGGACACCGTCCCGCAGAGCGGCCCGCGCGTGCGCCTGCCTGCCGCACGCGCGGGCACACGGATCACACGGCCACACGCTCCGGCAGAGGCGGCACATGGGCCGGCATACAGGTCGGGGCAGGGGCCTGGACACGGGTCGGCATACGAGCCGAAATCAGGCTTCCTACCCCGCTCATGTGGAAACGACACCACCATACGAACGGCCTGTCACGTCATCGCAGGCGGGAGGCCACTATGGTGGTTCCTGCGTACGGACATGAAGGGGCAGCAGTGAACGACGGCGACGGGACCCTCGCGGCACAGGACCGGGGGAGGCAGTTCGGCCCGCTCGGCACGCCCTTGGTGATCATTCCGACCTACAACGAGGCGGAGAACATCAAGACGATCGTCGGCCGGGTGCGCAAGGCCGTACCCGAGGCCCACGTGCTGGTGGCCGACGACAACAGCCCCGACGGCACCGGCAAGCTGGCCGACGAGCTCGCCGCCGAGGACGACCACGTCCAGGTGCTGCACCGCAAGGGCAAGGAGGGCCTCGGCGCCGCCTATCTCGCGGGCTTCCACTGGGGCCTGGACAACGGCTACGGCGTGCTGATCGAGATGGACGCCGACGGCTCCCACCAGCCCGAGGAGCTGCCCCGTCTGCTGACCGCCCTCAAGGGCGCCGACCTGGTCCTCGGCTCCCGCTGGGTGCCCGGCGGCCGGGTGGTGAACTGGCCCAAGTCCCGTGAGTTCCTCTCGCGCGGCGGCAGCACGTACTCCCGGCTGATGCTGGACGTGCCGATCCGCGACGTGACCGGTGGCTTCCGCGCCTTCCGCCGCGAGACGCTGGAGGGTCTGGGCCTCGACGAGGTCGCCTCGCAGGGGTACTGCTTCCAGGTCGACCTGGCCCGCCGCGCGGTCAGGGCCGGCTACCACGTCGTCGAGGTGCCCATCACCTTCGTCGAGCGGGAACTCGGCGACTCCAAGATGAGCCGCGACATCGTCGTGGAGGCGCTGTGGCGGGTCACGGCGTGGGGCGTGGGGGAGCGGTTCAACAAGATCACCGGCAAGCGGGGCGAAGGAGCCTGACCGCTGCCCTCCCTCTGGCCTTATCCCGCTCTGAGCCGGGCCCAGGCACACTGGAGGCATGACGACAGGCGCTTCGACCCCCACGTATCCCGCCCGGCCCCGGCGTTCCCGCCTGCGGACCTTTCTGCCGCTGGGGCTCGCCGCGTGGCTGGTGCTGGAGATCTGGCTGCTGACCGTGGTCGCGGGTGCGACGAGCGGCCTGGCCGTCTTCCTGCTGCTCGTCGCCGGTTTCGTGCTGGGCTCGGTGGTGATCAAGCGGGCGGGCCGCCGCGCCTTCCGGAATCTCAACGAGGCACTCCAGCGCGGCACCGCCCCCACCCGCGGCGGCGGCAACGGACTCATGATGCTGGGCGGCCTGCTGCTGATGATCCCGGGCCTGATCTCCGACGCGGTGGGCCTGCTTCTGCTGCTCCCGCCGGTCCAGAAGACGATCGGCGCCTACGCCGAGCGCAAGCTGCGCGCGGCGGCCCCCGGCGGCTTCGGCGACGCCTACACGCAGGCCCGCATCCACCGCCCGGACGGCAAGGTGGTCCAGGGCGAGGTGGTCAGGGACGACAACGGTCCCATCAGCCCGTCCGGCGTTTGAGGCCACGCGCCACCACGCCGCTCGCCACTACGCCACTCACCGCACGCGAACGACCGCGGGCGCCGTACGTCAACCTCACGTACGGCGCCCGCGGTCGTTGTCGTGCGCTGTAAATCGGCCCCGCTTCGCAGGACTAAGCGGACTTGCGGCTGTCCCGGGGATGCACCGCGAGGTTCATCGCCCCGGACCGCAGAACGGCCAGCCGCTCCTCGAGGACCTCTTCGAGCTCCTCACGGGTGCGCCGCTCCATCAGCATGTCCCAATGCGTACGCGCGGGCTTGGCCTTCTTCTCCTCAGGGCCGTCGCCGTCCACCAGGAGTGCCTGGGCCCCGCAGACCTTGCACTCCCACTCCGGCGGGATCTCCGCCTCGACCGAGAAGGGCATCTCGAAGCGGTGCCCCTTCTCGCATGCGTACTCCACGGCCTGGCGCGGGGCCAGGTCGATGCCGCGGTCCGTCTCGTAGCTGGTCACCACGAGGCGCGTGCCGCGAAGAGCTCGCTCACTCATGAATCGTGCCTCCCGGGCTTGTCGCCCACAGGACAGGTGTCGCTGTCGTCGTCATCCGGTCAACGTCCGGTCGGCGGTAAAGATTCCCGTTCCGAGTCCCGTTCCGGGCAATGCGTCGCCGTCGTAGCCGCAGCCTTGTCAACCAGTGCAGTACCCACCGGCGCCCGGTTTGTCACATCTGCAAGGAGATGTCACCCAGCGTTTCGGCATCTTTGACGCGCAGTAACGGTACGCCTGGCAGGCCAAACGCGTACACTACCGCCCTTTCGCCGTGAGCGCTAAATCTTCTCCGGGACGGGATTGCCCGCGTCGCCGATCGCCCGCCGCACCGGAACCCGGGCGAGCAGCGCGAACCCCAGCACGAAGAAGGCCACCAGGGAGATGATCGCGTCCCGGTAGCTCCCCGTCAGCTGATAGGTGATGCCGAACAGCAGCGGGCCGAGCCAGCTCATGCCGCGGTCGCTCATCTCGTAGGCCGAGAAGTACTCGGCCTCCTTGCCGGGCGGCACGAGATGGGAGAAGAGGGAGCGGGACAGGGCCTGGCTGCCGCCCAGGACCAGTCCGATCGCTGCCGCCAGCAGGAAGAAGCCCACCGGCGCCCCCGCGGGCAGGAAGTAGCCGGCGCCCAGCGTGAGCGTCCAGGCGACCAGCGAGCCGAGGATCGTCCGCTGTGCGCCGTACCGGCGGGCCAGCCGCCCCATCCCCAGCGCTCCGGCGACCGCCAGCACCTGCACCAGCAGCACCGCGCCGATCAGCGTGGACTGGCCGAGGCCGAGTTCCTCCGAGCCGTAGACCGAGGCCTGGGAGATCACGGTCTGGATGCCGTCGTTGTAGATGAGGTACGCCAGCAGGAACGCCAGGGTCAGCGGGTGGCGGCGCATGTCGCGGACGGTGGCCGCGAGCCGGCGCGGCCCCGGCGCGATCGCCTCCCGCGTCCGCTCCGGCTCCCGGTCGCGCAGCCGCAGCAACGGGATCAGCGTGAAGCCGCCCCACCACAGGCCGGCCGAGGCCAGACAGATGCGCACGGCCATCGACTCGGAGACGCCGAAGGAGTCGTGCGCGAGATAGAGGACCAGATTCACGACCAGGACCAGCGACCCGGCCGCGTATCCGAAGGCCCAGCCCCGCGAGGAGACCGCGTCGCGCTCCTCGGGGCCCGCGATCTGCGGCAGACAGGAGTTGTAGAGCATCATCGCCACCGACTGGGCCGCGTTCGCCACCACCAGCAGCACCCCGCCGAGCAGATAGCGCTCGCCGTCGAGGAAGAACATGCCCGTCGTGGCCGCCGCCCCGACATAGGCGGAGGCGCCCAGCAGGGGCTTCTTGCGGCCGCTGCGGTCCGCCGCCGCGCCCACCAGGGGCATCACCAGGACGGCCACGATCACCGACAGGGAGACCGAGTACGCGAAGAAGGAGCCGGCCCGGACGGGAAGGCCCAGGGGATGGACGTACCCGTCCGCGTCCGCGGCCTCCTTGGCGACCGACGTCAGATACGGCCCCAGGAAGACGGTGAGCACGCTCGTCGAGTAGACGGAGCACGCCCAGTCGTAGAAGTACCAGCCGCGCTGCTCGCGCCGCCGCCCGGCGGCCTCGTCGGACGCCGCCGTCCGCACGGTGTCGGTGCTCACCCGTGCCCTCGCTTCCCCGCTGAAGTGCTGTGCGCGGGCAGGGGAGGGCGGACCGGTCACTCAGACCCAGACGCCACGGTCCTCCATGACCTTGCGCAACGTGTCGATGTGATCGGTCATGATGCCATCGACACCCAGGTCCAGGAGCCGGTGCATGCGTTGCGGTTCGTTCACGGTCCACACGTGGACCTGCAGCCCGCGCGCGTGGGCGGCCTGGATGAAGCGCCGGTCGACGACCTGGATGCCCGACTGCGTCTCCGGCACCTGGGCGGCGACGGCCGAGCGGCGCAGCGCCGCGGGCACGCCCCAGGAGCGCAGCCGGAGATTGAGCACCCCCCGGGTGCCGTACGACGTCGCCAGGCGCGGGCCGGCCAGCCGCTGGGCGCGCAGCACCCGGGCCTCGGAGAAGGAGCCGACGCAGATCCGGTCCCAGGAGTTCGTGCGCGCGATGAGGTTGAGCAGCGGGTGCAGGGCGGGCTCCGCCTTGATGTCGACGTTCCAGCGGACCTCGGGGAAGGTCTCCAGCAGCTCCTCGAAGAGCGGCACCGGCTCCTTGCCCGCCACGCGCGCGTCCCGTACGTCCGCCCAGAGCAGGTCGGCGATGCGGCCCGCCCCGTCGGTCACCCGGTCCAGCGTCGCGTCGTGGAAGGCGACCAGCTTGCCGTCCCGGGTGGCGTGCACGTCGGTCTCGATATAGCGGTAGCCCATCTCGACCGCGCGCCGGAACTGCGCCACGGTGTTCTCCAGACCGTCCGCGTCCCCGCCGCGATGCGCGAAGGGGATGGGGCCCGGATGGTCGAGGTACGGGTGGCGAATCAGGGTGCTCACGGACGCAGTATCACCCGTTCGGGTGACCCGGCGGCAACCACCGTGCTGCGGGCGGATGCCTCGGAAACGGCGAAAAGCCGCAGGAAGTACTGGGCGAGCGGACCGATCGAGACGGCGTAGAGCAGTGTTCCGACGCCGATGGTCCCGCCCAGGTCGAAGCCGGTGGCCACGACCGCCACCTCGACGGCCGTCCGCATCAGCCGGATCGACCGGCCCGTACGGCGGTGCAGCCCCGTCATCAGACCGTCGCGCGGGCCCGGCCCGAAGTCGGCGGCGATGTAGAGGCCCGTGGCGATCCCGTTCAGGACGATCCCGGCCAGCATCAGCGGCACCCGGACGGCCAGGGAGCGCGCCTCGGGGACCAGGGCCAGCGTGCCGTCCATGGCGAGGCCGACCACGAAGACGTTGGAGACCGTGCCGAGCCCCGGCCGCTGGCGCAGCGGGATCCACAGCAGGAGCACCGCCGCGCCGACGACGATGGACACCACGCCGATCGTCAGCCCGGTGAGCTCGGCCAGGCCCTGGTGGAGCACGTTCCAGGGCTCCAGTCCGAGACCGGCCTCCACGAGGAGCGCCGAACTGGCGCCGTACAGCGCGAGGCCGGCGTACAGCTGGACCAGCCGTCGTCCGGAACGGCGTGAGATGGACACGGGTACCCCCGAAGTGGTGGAAGTGGACTGACCCGTGTCACTCTGTGGCTTGGCGGGAGACGCCATCCATGGCCAATTCAGGGAAGGTGGACTGGTAACCATGGCGCAGTGGACCTCAGCGGTGGGCCCGACGCAGCTCGCCCGGCTGCTCACGTCCCAGCAGGACCGCCCGGCGGGGCCCGGCTCGCGCCGCCCGCCCGCCTATCGCGCGCTCGCCGACGGCATCCGGCTGCTGGTCCTGGAGGGCCGCGTCCCGGTGGCCGCCCGGCTGCCCGCCGAACGCGAACTGGCCCTCGCCCTGTCCGTCAGCCGCACGACCGTCGCCGCCGCCTACGAGGCCCTGCGCACCGAGGGATTCCTGGAGTCCCGGCGCGGCGCCGGCAGCTGGACGGCCGTACCGGCTGGCAACCCCCTCCCGGCCCGCGGCCTGGAACCCCTGCCGCCGGAGGCCCTCGGTTCGATGATCGACCTGGGTTGCGCGGCCCTGCCGGCGCCCGAGCCGTGGCTCACGCGCGCGGTGCAGGGCGCACTGGAGGAGCTGCCGCCCTACGCCCACACCCACGGCGACTACCCGGCCGGGCTGCCCGCGCTGCGCTCGATGATCGCCGAGCGGTACACCGCGCGCGGGATCCCGACCATGCCCGAGCAGATCATGGTCACGACCGGCGCGATGGGCGCCATCGACGCGATCTGCCATCTCTTCGGCGGCCGGGGCGAACGCATCGCCGTGGAATCGCCGTCCTACGCCAACATCCTCCAGCTGATGCGGGAGGCGGGGGCCCGGCTCGTGCCGGTCGCCATGGCCGAGGGGCTCGCGGGCTGGGACATGGACCGCTGGCGGCAGGTGCTGCGGGAGGCCGCCCCGCGCATCGCCTATGTTGTCGCCGACTTCCACAACCCCACCGGCGCCCTCGCCGACGAGGACCAGCGGCGCGCACTGGTGGAGGCGGCCCGTTCGGCGGGGACGGTGCTGGTCGCCGACGAGACGATGACCGAGCTGTGGCTCGACGAGGACGTGGCGATGCCGCGCCCGGTGTGCGGCTTCGATCCCGCCGGGTCGACCGTGATCACCGTCGGCTCGGCGAGCAAGGCGTTCTGGGCCGGGATGCGCATCGGATGGGTGCGGGCGGCGCCGGATGTGATCCGCAGCCTGGTCGCCGCGCGCGCGTACGCCGACCTGGGCACCCCCGTCCTGGAGCAGCTCGCCGTGAACTGGCTGTTCAGCACCGGTGGCTGGGAACAGGCGGTCGAACTGCGGCGCGGGCAGGCGCGCGAGAACCGGGACGCGCTGGTCGCGGCGGTACGGCGGGAGCTGCCGGACTGGGAGTTCTCGGTGCCCCGGGGCGGGCTGACGCTGTGGGTGCGGGCCGGCGGACTGTCGGGGTCGCGGATCGCCGAGGCCGGTGAGCGGGTCGGGGTACGGGTGCCGTCCGGCCCGCGCTTCGGGGTCGACGGGGCCTTCGAGGGGTTCGTGCGGCTGCCGTTCACCGTGGGGGGCGCGGTGGCGGAGGAGGCGGCGGTACGGCTGGCGGCGGCGGCGCGAGTCGTGGAGAGCGGAGGAACGGCGGGCGGCGAGGGCCCCCGCACGTTCGTCGCGTAGCCGCGTAGCCGCGCAGCCGCTTGGCCGTGTAGCTACGAGGTCTCCGCGGCGACGGCCTCCACCTGCACCGCCTCCTCGTCCGCGGGCTTGCTCAGCGGCGGCAGCAGATCCAGCACCGCCTGCCGCTGCACGTCGCTCGTGGCGTCGTCGTACGGATCCGGTGTCGCCGGCACCTGGAGCCGGTGCACCGCTCCCGCGCCCAGCCGGGCGTACCCGCGCCCCGGCGGCACGAGGTCGACCGGCGTGGTGTGCGGCGGAGCGCCCAGTACCGCTTCCAGCTGCTGCGCGCTCGCCGGCCCCAGCACGACACGCGCGCGCGTGTGCTGCCGCACGGCGTCGCCCAGGAAATCGAGGCTGTCGAACTGTTCGGCCACGGCCACCGTCACCTGCGCCGCGCGCCCGTGCCGGAGCGGGACCTGGAGCAGGGCCTGCGGGTCCTTGCGGCTGTCCGCCTCCGCGAGATGGGTGAACGCGGTCGGACGGTCGAGGAGGATCCACAGCGGCCGCCGGGCGTCGTCAGGCGGGGACTGGCCCGCCTGCCGGGCGAGGTTCGTGGCGATGAGCCGACGCTCGGTCTCCTGCGCCGCCCACTCCAGGCTGGCCAGTGCGCCGGCCAGTCCGACCTCGACGCCCAGGACGCCGTCCCGGCCGGTCAGGCACGCGTACTCGCCGGTGCCGCCCCCGTCGATGACGAGCACGTCGCCGTACTGGAGGGCCTGGAGCGCGATCGAGCGCAGAAGGGTGGAGGTGCCGCTGCCGGGCTGGCCCACCGCCAGCAGATGCGGCTCGGTGGAGCGGATGCCGGTGCGCCAGACGACCGGCGGTACGTCGCGCTGCTCCTCGCCATGGGTGAGGGGGAGCGTGCGCCGCACATGGATGGGGTCGGTGAAGCCGAGCACCGTCTCGCCGGGCGCGGTGACGAAGCGCTGGGCGGCGATGTCGGCGGGCAGGGGGGCGAGGACGCCGACGGTGAGCTCGTTGCCCTCCTCGTCCCAGGAGAACAGGTACTCCCGGCCCCGTCCCGACTTGGCGGTGAGCAGGTGTTCCACGCGCGCGCGTGCCTCCGGCTCACCGTCGGGGAAGTACGCCGGGTAGCGGATCACCAGCTGGGTGATCCGGCCCGAGCCGTCGAACTCGTACGTCGGGAACGCCTTGTCCCACTCGCCGCCGTGGGTGTAGAGCGGAGCGGGGTCCTCGGCGGTCGAGAAGTAGGGGACGAGGGCCTCGTAGAGCCCCTGGAGCCGCTGGGTCTGCGACTCGTCGGGGCCCTCGGGAGCCGGTGGGGTGCGGTCCCGGCCCTGCCAGGCCGCCGCCGCCATCAGGGTGATGGCGGCGAGCAGCGGGCCGTACGGCACGAGGGCCACGACCAGGATCACCGAGGCCACCAGGAACAGCAGCGGTCCGCGCTTGTCCTTGGGGGTCTCGGCCCACTTGCGCCGCCCGGCCGAGGCCAGCCGGCGCAGTCCGCGGGTGATCGTGATCAGTGGATGGAGGACATCGGTGGCGCTGTCGGCCGCCGTCCGGGCCAGCTCCCGGCTCCGGGCGATCTGCGCGCTGCCTGTGCTCAGGATGCGGGGGAGGGGGCGCCGGGCCACTGCGGTCTCCTGACGATGCGTACGGACGGGTCGGAGGGGTCGGACGGCGGGACGGGCGGCGTCAGAACTTGATGCCGCCCAGCAGGCTGGCCAGACTCTCGCCGCCCGCCTTGATGCTCGGCGCGATGGCCGTGCTCGCCAGGTAGAAGCCGAACAGGGCCGAGACCATGGCGTGCGACGCCTTGAGTCCGTCCTTGCGGAAGAAGAGGAAGACGATGATGCCGAGCAGGACCACGCCTGAGATGGACAGGATCATTTGAGATCTCCTGGTTCGCGGGGACAGTCACCATGAGTACTTCCAGGCTCACAGGATGTATCCATACGATAAAAGGTGCAAGCGGGTGAAATTCGGCAGATTTCCCCCAGGTGGCGGAACCTCTGATGGGCCGCCTGAGCTGGGAAGTTGCGTCGAACGGGGCTGGTGGTGATCTTTGCCTCGGCCGGCTCCGGTCATGTGCGCGCGGAGCCAGTACCCTGGCGATTCACCTGAACGGTTGCATGGAGTGACGTGTGGAGAGGCGGTCCGGCCGATGAGTGAAGCCCCCGACCCCGAGGTCGTGGAGCTGGCGACCAAGATCTTCGATCTGGCCCGGCGGGGGCGGACCGAGGAGCTCGTGGCGTACGTCGACGCGGGTGTTCCGGCCAACCTCACCAACGACCGCGGCGACTCGCTCGTGATGCTCGCCGCGTACCACGGGCACGCCGACGCCGTCCGTGCGCTGCTGGCGCGCGGCGCCGAGGCCGACCGGATCAACGACCGAGGCCAGACCCCGCTCGCGGGGGCGGTCTTCAAGGGGGAGACCGAGGTGATCAGGGCCCTGCTGGAGGCGGGCGCCGACCCCGCCGCGGGCACCCCCTCGGCGGTCGACACCGCTCGTATGTTCGGCAAGGCGAAGCTTCTGGAGCTGTTCGGCGAGCAGTGAGCGGTACGTTCCTGAGCAGGTAAAACGCAGTTTCTGACCAGGTAGTACGACGACCACGGGGGAGGCGGTACAGGGCCGCCGGAAATTTCGGTCGCGGCAGGCAGAACAGCCGAGTCATCATGACGTCGTGATTCACGGACGCGATGGCTGGGCAGGTGTTGCCGCACCGCGCGGGCCGTGATGCGGTCCGCATGGGCCACCGACGAGAGGCAGAGGAAGATGGCTTACAGCAAGCAGGAAACGGCGGGCGCCCCGACGTGTTGTCACGCGGCCAGGTAGTGCACGTCCCCGGTTGCGTCGACGCTTGATGTGAGGCTGTTTCCCATGTTCGATCCGGTCATAGCGCCCAGCGGCACGCTGCTCGGCCTGCTTCAGAGGGGCCGCGGCGACGGCACACTGCACGCGCTCACCGCCCCGCGGGCCGAGGCGCTCGCGGCTCTCAACCACTGTGTGCTGCGCGATCCCCGCCACGACTGGCAGGTGGAGAACCGCTCCCTGTACTACGCCCGTCTCTACCTCGACCTCGGTGGCGAGCTGGACGAGATCGAGGCGCACCTCTTCGACGTCGAGGACGCCTTCGACGCCGAGGAGTCCCGCACGGGCCTCGCCCTGGCGGTCCTCGGCCACCTCGCCTCCTACGGCAGGCGGGACGCCCTGGAACTGCTGCGCAGGTACGCCGTCTCGGGCTCCAACTGGGCCTGGGCCCTCGACGAACTCGCCCTGCGTGACGACGACGCCGGACTGCGCGCCCTCGCCGCGCCGGTGCTCGCCCGCTTCGCGACCGATCCCGAGGGCGAGGCCGAGCTGGCCGCCGCCGTGCGGGACGCCTTCGAGCCACGCCCCTGGCGGCTGTGGGCCGAGGATCCCCGCGAGTACATCTCCACGCGCGTGCGTGCCGCGCACGAATCGGGCTGCTTCGACCGATGGCAACGCCAGATGCGTCCCACCGGCCCCCGGCCGGGGTGGAGCGTGAGCGCCGTCTTCGAGTGGGCCCAGCAGGGCCTGGACCGAGGCGCCGCCCTCCATGTCCCCGCCGCCCGCTGTCTCGTGGCCGTCGCCGGCCCGGAGGACCGGCCGGAGATCGTCCGGGCCGCCCAGGACGGCACCGAGGGGGCGCGCTGTACCGCGCTGCGCTACCTCGCGGACACCAATGATCCCGACGCCCTCGACCTGATCGAGCGGGCCGTGGCCACCGGTTCGGCCGTCGTCGTGGACGCCGCGGTCGACGCCTTCGAACGGATGCGCGCCCTGACCGCGGTCGACCGCGCCCGCGGCTGGGCCCTGCGGCCCGACGCGCTCGGCGCCGCCGCCGGACGCGTGCTCGCCTGCCGGGGCGGCACCCAGGACAGCGACCTGGTCCTCGGTGCCCTGCGCGAGGCCGTGCGCGGCGAGGGCTGCGACGCCCCGACCCTGTGGACCCTGGTCGACGGCGCCGGACGGCTCGGCATCGTCTGCGCGGCCCCCGTCCTGCGGCACATCTACCGCGAGACGGCCTCGTCCCATCTGCGCGGCCGCTGCGCCCACGCCCTCGCCGCCACCGACCCCTCCTTCGCCACCGGGTTCGCCGTCGAGTGCCTCTGGGACTGCGAGGAGGCCACCCGTGAGATCGCCGCACGGCACGCCGAGACGGGGGACGCGCGCGTGGTGGAGCGGCTGCGCCGGCTCGCCGCCGACCCCGCCGAGGAGGCCGAGGTCCAGACGGCCGTCCGCAGCCGGATCGGGCCGGATTCCACCGCCATGTGACTCTTTTTCGATCACCTCGGGCCCACATCCGCTCGAAGGGTGAACACGGGATGACCCGCGGGTCAGGCGGACATGGACACCGTCTGACCTGCTCGGGTGTGCGGTGCAACGCTCATGGGACGTTTGTCGTTCGGAAAGATCCACGTTGACGCGGGCACGTCCAGTACGGCGACAACACCCGTATGCGTGTCGTCATCGTGACCGAATCCTTTCCCCCCGATGTGAACGGCGTGGCCCACTGCGCGCTCCAGACCGCCCGGCACCTCGTAGGTCGCGGTCACCTTCCGCTCGTCGTCGCGCCGGCCACCGCGGCCGGTTCCTGGACCGAGGCCGACGCCCTGGCGCCGTGCCCCGTCGTCCGTGTCCCCTCCCTTCCGCTCCCGGGCTACCCCCAGGTCCGCGTCGCCCTCCCCAGCCGACGCGTCGCCGCGGCCATCACCGCGCACCGGGCCGACCTGGTCCACCTGGCCAGCCCCTTCGTCCTCGGCGTGCGCGGCATGGCCGCCGCCGCCCGGCTCGGCATCCCCGCCGTCGCCGTCTACCAGACCGACCTCGCCGGATACGCCCGCACCTACATGGGCGCCGGCGAGGCGGCCGCCTGGCGGCGGATCCGCTCCGTGCACGCCGCCGCCGACCTCACCCTCGCCCCGTCCAGCGCCGCGCTGCACGACCTGGAGTCCCATGGCGTGCCCCGCGTCAAGCTGTGGCAGCGCGGCGTCGACACCCTCCGGTTCCGCCCCGACCGCCGCGACGAGGCCCTGCGCCGCGAACTCGCCCCGAACGGTGAGCTGATCGTCGGCTACGTCGGTCGGCTCGCCCCCGAGAAGCAGGTCGAGCTGCTCGCCGGCGCCTGCGGGCTGCCCGGCGTGAAGGTCGTGGTGGTCGGCGACGGACCGAGCCGGTCCCACCTGACAGAGGCGCTGCCCGGCGCGGTCTTCCTCGGCCGGCGCACCGGCGACGACCTGGCCAGGATCTTCGCCTCGCTGGACGTCTTCGCGCACACCGGCCCCTTCGAGACGTTCTGCCAGACCGTCCAGGAGGCCATGGCCAGCGGCGTGCCGGTCGTCGCGCCCGCCGCCGGCGGCCCGCTGGACCTGGTCGCCCCCGGGCGCACCGGACTGCTCGTCCCGCCGGGCGACGCGACCGCCGTACGCGAGGCCGTACGGTCCCTGGCCGCCGACCCCGCCCTGCGCACGGCCTACGGCACCGCCGCGCGGGCCACGGTCGAGGGCCGCACCTGGGCCGCCGTGGGCGACCAGCTGATCGGCCACTACGCGGACGTCCTGGCCGCCCGCACACCGGTGGTGGCCGCATGAGGACCGAGGGACTGCGCATCGTGCGCCTGGCGAACTTCGTCGCCCCGGCCTCGGGCGGACTGCGCACCGCCCTGCGCGAGCTGGGCAAGGGCTTCCGGGCCGCAGGTCACGAGCCCGTCCTGATCGTGCCCGGCGAGCGCCACACCGACCGCGACACCGAGCAGGGCCGCGTCATCACCCTGCCCGGCCCGCTGCTGCCCGGCACCGGCGGCTACCGCGTGCTGACCGACCGGCGGCGGGTCGCCCGGCTGCTGGAGGAGCTCGCGCCGGACCGCCTGGAGGTCTCCGACCGCACCACCCTGCGGTGGACCGGCAAGTGGGCGCGACGCGCGCGCGTGCCCGCCGTGATGGTCTCCCACGAGACCGCCGACGGCGTCCTGCGCACCTGGGGCGTCCCGGAGGGGGCCGCCCGGCGGGCCGCCGACGCCCTCAACGTCCGTACGGCGCACACGTACGCGCGCGTGGTGTGCACCACCGAGTTCGCCGAGCGGGAGTTCGTACGCATCGGCGCCCGGAACGTGGTGCGCGCCCCGCTCGGCGTCGACCTCGCCGAACGCCACCCCGCCCTGCGCGACCCGGAGGTGCGGGCCCGGTACGCGCGCCCGGGCGAGCCGCTGCTGGTGACCTGCACCCGGCTGTCGGTCGAGAAGCGGCCCGGCACCGCGCTGGACACCCTGGAGGCCCTGCGGGCCCGGGGCGTGCGGGCGGTGCTGGTCGTCGCCGGCGACGGGCCGCTGCGTCCGCGTCTGGAGCAGCGCGCCGGGGAACGCGGCCTGCCGGTCACCTTCCTGGGGCATGTCTCCGACCGGCGCGCGCTGGGCACGCTGCAGGCGTCCGCCGACGTGTGCCTGGCACCCGGACCCGCGGAGACCTTCGGCCTCGCCGCGCTGGAGGCGATGGCCTGCGGCACACCCGTCGTCGTGAGCGCCTCGTCGGCGCTGCCCGAGGTGATCGGCACCGCGGGCGCCGCCGCGGCCGACCGCGGGGACGCCTTCGCGGACGCCGTGGAGGCCGTCCTGGGTGCCCCCGAGGGCTTGCGGCGCGAGGCCGCACGCGCGCGTGCGGAGTGCTTCGGATGGGAGAGCGCCGTCGACGCGTTCCTGGCCGCCCACGACGCGACGGTACCGACCCGTCCCATCGTCTCCGGGAGCCTCGGATGAGAGCCGTCCGGCCGGTGACCTTCGTCGCGCTCGGCGACTCCCTCACCGAGGGCGTGGGCGATCCCGTCGGCGACGGGTGGCGCGGCTGGGCCGCGCTGCTCGCCGACGGGATCGGCGCGCCGGACTCCGTCGCGTTCACCAACCTCGCCGTCAGCGGGGCGCAGACCCGCGATGTGCTGGAGCGGCAGCTCCCGGCGGCCCTGGAGCTGCGGCCCGACCTCGTCTCCGTCGTGATCGGCGTCAACGCACCCTGCGCTGCACCTTCGACATCCACGCCGTGGCCGAGAGACTGGACCGGGTCTTCGCGGCCCTCGCCGGACAGGGCGCCGTCCTGCTCACGGCGTGCCTCCCCGACCCGGGCTCGATGCTGGGACTGCCGGGTGCGCTGGCCCGTCCTCTGGGGCGGCGGCAGCGGGCCGTCAACACCGTCGTCCACGCCCTGTCCGAGCGGTACGGGGCCGTCCATCTGCACGCCTTCGAGGGCGCCTGGCTCGGCGACCGCGCGATGTGGAGCGCCGACCGGCTCCACCCGGGCGAGCGGGGGCACCGGCAGCTGGCCCTGCGCTTCCACGCGCTCCTCACGGAGGCGGCGCTCGCGACCGGGCCCGCGCCGACGCCCGAGCCCGAGTTCCCGGCGCCGACGCGCTCGCAGAGCCTGTGGTGGCTGGCGACGGCGGGCACCGGATGGGTGGTGCGGCGGTGCACCGACCTGCTGCCCCAGCTGCTCACCCTGGCCGCCGACGAGATGCGCCACCGGGCCCGGGGCACCAGCGCCCGCCTGGACCTGCGGGCCGCGGCGGCCGTGTCGGCGGCACTGGCGGCCCTCTCGGTGGCGGAGCAGGGGGCGGACGTGGCCTGAGCGGTGGGCCGGCCTCGTCGTAGGGCGAGGTGGCCCGCCCCGGCGTGCGGCGAGGTGGCCCGCCTCGCCCTACGGCGACGGGCGGTCACCGCCGTCACAGGGCGATCAGCGCGTCGGCCCGGTCGTACGGCCGTGCGGTCACCGCCGTCGTACGGCCATGAAGCGGACCGGCGTTCCGGGTGTCGCCTGGGCGGCCGCCGGGAGGTCGGTCCCGCGGACGACGCCGATCACCGGGTAGCCCCCGGTGGTGGGGTGGTCGGCGAGGAAGACGACCGGGTGGCCGTCGGGCGGGACCTGGACGGCGCCCAGGACCATGCCCTCGCTGGCGAGTTCGCCGGTGAGGGCCCGTTCCAGCGCGGGCCCTTCGGTACGCAGCCCGATGCGGTTGCTCGCCGGGGCCACGCGGTACGCGCGCGTGGTGAAGGCGCGCACCGCCTCCCGCGTGAACCAGTCGTCGCGCGGTCCCAGCGTGACCCGCAGCACCAGCTCGGCCGGGGGAGTGGGCTGCGGGGCGAGATCCACGCGCGCGGGCGGCGCGGTCGCCCGTCCCAGCGGGAGGACCGCGCCGTCCCGCAGGGGCGCGGGGCCGAGCCCCGACAGCAGGTCTGTGGAGCGGCTGCCGAGAACCGGCTCTACGGCGACTCCGCCGCTGACGGCGACATAACTGCGTACCCCGGCGACGGCCGGGCCCACGTCCAGCACCGCCCCTGCAGGCACCCGTACCGGCGCGCCCCACGCGGCGGGCCGGCCGTCGACCCGCACCGGGCAGGGCGCGCCGCCGACCGCCACCGTCACGGCCGAACGCGGCCGCAGCGCGCAGCCGTTGAGCGTGGTCTCCAGGACGGCCGCCCCGGGCGGGTTGCCCACGAGCCGGTTGACGAGCGCGGCGGCCGGGGCGTCCAGCGCGCCCGAGCGGGGAACGCCGAGGTGGGCGTGGCCGGGGCGGCCCTGATCCTGGACGGTGGTGAGGGCTCCCGCGCGCACGACGGCGAGCGCACGATCGGTCATACGGCGCTCCCCGGCGCCGGGCCGCTCGGGGCGCCCGGTGCGGCCACGAACCGTACGCGCGTGCCCGGGGACAGCAGCGCCGCCGGTACGCGCGCGTGGTCCCACAGCACCGCGTCCGTGGTGCCGATGAGCTGCCAGCCGCCGGGGGAGGAACGGGGGTACACGCCCGTGTACGGCCCGGCCAGCGCGACGGCGCCCGCGGGGACGGCGGTGCGCGGCGTGGCCCGGCGCGGGACGTCGTAGTGGCGCGGCAGCCCGGTGAGGTAGCCGAAGCCGGGCGCGAAGCCGCAGAAGGCGACGCGGAACTCGGTCCTCGCGTGGATGCGGGAGACCTCGGCGGGCGGGACACCCCAGTGGGCCGCGACCTCGGCCAGGTCCGGGCCGTCGTAGCGCACCGGGATCTCCACCACCGCCTCCTCGCGCGCGGGCGCGGGCGGCACGGCGTGCGCGGTCAGTTCGGCGGCCACGCGGGCCGGATCCGTCAGGCCGTCGAGGAGGACCGTGCGGGCCGCCGGGACGAGCTCACGGACCGTCAGCAGCCCGGCCGCGCGGCGGCGCAGCAGCTCGGCGTGCAGGGCCTCGGCCTCCTCGCCCGTGGACACCTCGACGAGCAGGGCGTCGTCGCCCACGGACAGCACGCGCCGGCTCACGCGAACGCCTCGACGCGCACACCGGACTCCTCCAGCCGCCGCCGCACCCGGCGGGCGAGGTCGACCGCGCCGGGCGTGTCGCCGTGCAGGCACAGGGAACGCGCTCGTACCTCGACCGGCGTGCCCGTGTGCGAGGTGACCACGCCGTGCCGGGCCAGTCGCTCCGACCGCTCGACCACGGCGTGCGCGTCCTCGATCACGGCGTCCTCCTCACCGCGCGGCACGAGTGTGCCCCGCGCGGTGTAGGCGCGGTCCGCGAACGCCTCCGGGACGGCGGTCAGGCCGGACTTCCCGGCCAGCTCCAGCAGCCGGGAGCCGGGCAGGCCGAGCACGGGCAGCTCGGCTCCGGCGAGGAGCACGCCGTCCACGACCGCGCCGGCCTGCTCCTCGTCGTGCACGACGCGGTTGTAGAGCGCGCCGTGCGGCTTGACGTACGCCACGCGTGCGCCGGCCGCCCGGGCGAACACCTCCAGGGCGCCGATCTGGTACGCCACCTCGGCGGCCAGTTCGGCGGGCGGCACGTCCATGGCGCGCCGCCCGAACCCGGCGAGGTCCCGGTAGGAGACCTGCGCTCCGATCGTCACACCCCGCTCGGCCGCCAGCTCGCAGACCCGTCGCATGGTGGCCGCGTCCCCGGCGTGGAAGCCGCAGGCCACGTTGGCGCTGGTGACGACGGACAGCAACTGCTCGTCGTCGGTGAGCCGCCAGCGGCCGAAGCCCTCGCCGAGGTCGGCGTTCAGATCGATCGCGGTCATGGTTCCTTCCGGTTCTGTGATGGTTCTCGTCCTGATGTCGGCCAGTCGTGCCGTTCCCCGGTCAGACCACGCGGTACTGCTCGTCGCGGGCGTCGGTGAGGAACATCTGGCCGGGGGCGTGGGTGAGGGCGAAGGGCGGGCGTGAGGCCATCACCGCGGCCTGCGGGGTCACCCCGCAGGCCCAGAACACCGGGATGTCGTCCGGCTCGGCGGCCACCGGGTCGCCGAAGTCGGGCCGGCCGAGGTCGGCGATGCCCAGCCCCGTCGGCTCCCCGCAGTGCACGGGGCTGCCGTGCACCGCCGGAAGCAGACTGCTCTCCCGGATGGCGGCCGCCAGGTGTCTCGGCGGCACCGGGCGCATCGACACCACCATGGGGCCGTGCAGCCGCCCGGCCGGACGGCACTGACGGCTCGTGACGTACATCGGGACGTTGCGGCCCTGCTCGACGTGCCGGATGGGCACGCCGGCCGCCGTCAGCGCCCACTCGAAGGTGAAGCTGCACCCGATCAGGAAGGTCACCAGGTCGTCGCGCCAGTACGCGCGCGCGTCCGTCGGCTCGTCCACCAGCTCGCCGTTCCGCCACACCCGGTAACGCGGCAGATCGGTGGCCAGGTCCGCGCCCTCGGCCAGCACGGTCGTGCGGGAGCCGGCGTCCGTGACGTCGAGCACGGGACAGGGCTTGGGGTTGCGCTGGCAGAACAGGAGCATGTCGTACGCCCAGTCGCGGGGCACCGCGATCAGATTGGCCTGCGTGTGGCCGGCGGCGACCCCGGCCGTGGGGCCCGTGAGGCCCTCCCGGAAGCGGGCCCGGGCGGTGCTCGGGCGCCACGCGTGCGCGTGCTCGTCGACGAGGGTGACCGGGCGGTCGTCGGCGCGGTTCACACCAGCTCCTTCCCGCGCGTCTCCGGCAGGCCGAGGAGCGCCAGGGCGGCGACGCCGTAGCCGATCGCGCCGAAGACCAGCGCGCCGCCCACGCCCCAGCTGTCGGCCAGGAAGCCCACGGCGGTGGGGAAGACGGCGCCCACCGCGCGGCCGGTGTTGTAGGTGAAGCCCTGCCCGGTGCCGCGCACGGCCGTCGGATACAGCTCGCTCAGGAAGGAACCGAAGCCGCTGAAGATCGCCGACATGCAGAAGCCGAGCGGGAATCCGAGGACGAGCAGCACCGTGTCGGCGCCGCTCGGGATGTTCGCGTAGGCCAGGACGCACACCGCCGACAGCAGGGCGAACAGCCAGATGTTGCGCCGGCGGCCCAGGCGGTCGGTGAGGTAGCCGCCGGTCAGATAGCCGAGGAAGGCGCCGGAGATCAGGAACGTGAGATAGCCGCCGGTGCCGACCACCGACAGGCCGCGCTCGGTCTTCAGATAGGTCGGCACCCAGGTCGCCAGCGTGTAGTAGCCGCCCTGGACACCGGTGGAGAGCAGGCCCGCGAAGAGCGTGACGCGCAGCAGGGGGCCCCGGAAGATAGCCGGGAACGAACCCTTGCCGGCGCTCCGCTCGCGGACCGCGGCGGCCTGCGGGGCGTCCTGCACCCGGCGGCGCAGCCACACCACGAGCAGCGCGGGCAGGGCGCCCGTCCAGAACATCACGCGCCACGCCAGATCCTCGTCGGCGAACGAGAAGACCAGCGTGTACACGATCGCCGCGAGGCCCCAGCCGACGGCCCACGAGCTCTGGATCGCGCCGAGGGTGCGGCCCCGGTGCCGGGCGCTCGCGTACTCGGCGACCAGGATCGCGCCGACCGCCCACTCGCCGCCGAAACCGAGGCCCTGCAGCGCGCGGAAGACCAGCAGCGTCTCGTAGCTGGGGGCGAAGCCGCACGCGACGGTGAAGACCGCGTAGGTGATCACCGTGATCATCAGGGCCCGGACCCGGCCGAACCGGTCGGCCACCACGCCCGCCAAGGCGCCGCCGATCGCCGAGACGACCAGGGTGACGGTGGTGAACAGGCCGGTCTGGCCGCTGTCCAGGTCGAAGTACGCCGCCAGTGCGACCATGCTCAGCGGCAGCGTGAAGTAGTCGTAGGAGTCCAGGGCGTAGCCGCCGAAAGCGCCCGCGAAGGCGCGTCGGCCGCGCGGTCCGAGCGCCCTGAGCCAGCCGAACGCGCCGCCGTCGAGGGCGTCGCCGTGGGCTGCCGGGCGGGTGGTGAGGGCTTGGGGTGGAGGGGGCGTGCTCATGGAGGCACCTCGCAGAGGGATGACGGAGGGTGCGGAAGGTGAGCTGTGCCGTGCCGTGCTGGAGCCACGACGCCGCCGTGGGGACGGGGGCGGTGCCGCGCTCCAGCAAGGTAGAGGATCGTTGAACGATCCTTCAATACCCCTGTTGTCTCGTCCTTCCGTCCTGCGGTTGAATTCCGGGCATGGCGGAGCAGCTGGCGGGACTGGCCGACGACCGCGCCCTCCTCGGGCGCACGAGTACGGCCGAGCGGGTCGCGGACATCCTCAGGAGCCGGGTCGCCGAGGGCTTCTTCCCGCCCGGGACACGGCTGTCCGAGGACAGCATCGGCGGGGCGCTCGGCGTGTCCCGCAACACCCTGCGCGAGGCCTTCCGGCTGCTCACCCATGAACGCCTGCTCGTCCACGAGCTCAACCGGGGCGTGTTCGTCCGCGTCCTGACCGTCGAGGACGTGGAGGACATCTACCGCACGCGCGCGTTGGTGGAGTGCGCGGTCGTACGGGGCCTCGGGGAGCCGCCGTACGCGCTGGACGCGCTCGCCCTGGCCGTCGCGGAGGGCCGCGACGCCGTACGTGAAGGTGACTGGAAATCGCTGGGCACGGCCAATATCCACTTCCACCGGGAACTGGTCGCCCTCGCCGGCAGCGAGCGCACCGACGAGCTGATGCGCAGCGTCTTCGCCGAGCTGCGGCTCGCCTTCCACGTCGTCGACGACCCGCGTCGGCTGCACGAGCCGTACCTGGCCCGCAACCAGCAGATCCTGCGGGCTCTGGAGGCCGGCGACCGGGACCGGGCGGAGACGCTGCTCGCCGTGTATCTGCGGGACTCACTGGAGCGGGTGGTGGAGGTGTACCGGCGCCGGGTCGGCTCGGACGGGACCGTCTGACCTGGTGCCTTCCGGCCGTCTCGCGTTTCTGTGACGGCAGGCGCTTCTGGGTCGTTTGGGTCGATGTCAGACCTAGGACCTACGCTGTGCACCGTGACTTCGCCTGCACCGACGGACCGTGTTCCGCCCCAGCTCAGCGCGGGGCCGCGCCCCGCCCAGGGCCCGGCCGCCGACGAGGGGCTGGCGCGGCGGCTGCGTGCGCTCGCCTGCACCGCGCCCATCCACGACCTCGACGCGCGCAAGGCCAACCTCGCCGGTGAGTACTCGGTGTACGGCATGGCGGAGATCGCCCTCGCCGCCATCGACCTGGTCACCCTGAACATGGACTTCGACACCGGCGCCGACCACGACCAGATCGTCGCCCGGCTCGTCCCGCGCATCGCCGCCCAGGCCCCGTCGCGGCCCGCCGCCGAGCACGAGCGCGTGGCCCGCTGGGTCCTGGAGAACCTGATCAACGTCGGCAGCGTGGACCGCGGCTTCCGCGCGGTGTACGGCACCTTCGCACCCGACGGCAGCTATGTCCGCCGGGACTACGACTTCAAGCTGATCGAGGAGGTCCCGGGCTACGGCGGCGCGGTGTACCTCCGCACGACCGACGAAGCGGTCAACGTGCTCGTCGGCGCCCTCGACACCGACGTCACCAGCGCGCAGATCGCCGCCGAGGTCAAGCTGGAGGTGCTCATCCGGCGCGGGCGCCTCGCCGACGCCCAGCTGGCCGCCGAGCAGGCCCGCTACCGCACCGTGCAGTACTCCGAGACCCTGCGGCGGGCCCTGGAGGCCACCCGGCGCAATGTGCGGGCCGTCGACTGGCTCAACGCGGTGCCGGACATGATCGCCGAAGCACTGGACCACGTCGCCGACCGCTACCGGCACGAGAACGCGATCCTCACCAACATCCGCAAGGCGCGGGACGAGATCGAGGACGCGGAGAACAAACGGCGGGCCGCCGAACTCGTCGACATCGTCAAGGACTGCATCCGGCGCCACACCCAGCTCCAGTCGCGCCTCCTGGAGGCCGGGCCGCTCTTCCGCGCGGAGCAGGACCGGCAGGCGTTCGCCACCCCGATGACGTCGTCGGGCATCGACCTGTACGGCCATCTCGTCGCCCCCGTGCTGCCCCTCCCGCTGGAGCGGGCCGTCCGGGTCACCGACGCGTTCTTCGCGCGCGGGACCGGGCTGCGCACCCCGGTGTCCGTGCGGGTGGGCGACCTCGTCGACATACTGCTGACCCCGCCGATGGAGCGCGAGCACCTCGGGGCCGAGATGCCCGAGCCCGACCTCATCGCCACACCGGACGACAGCCGGTTCAGCGAAGAGCAGCTGGCCGCGGCGATGGAACTGCTGGATCTGCCCGCCGACGCCCCCCGGCGGCTGTCGGGGCTGCTGGCCGAGGCACGCCGGCGCGACCCCGAACTGCCCT
Organism: Streptomyces sp. NPDC032126; assembly: GCF_055580085.1. Classification (NCBI taxonomy): domain Bacteria; kingdom Bacillati; phylum Actinomycetota; class Actinomycetes; order Kitasatosporales; family Streptomycetaceae; genus Streptomyces; species Streptomyces sp. NPDC032126. Next base: position 46,983 of record NZ_JBVIMA010000007.1, on the reverse strand, counting down.
ATCTGGTCGCCCTGCTGGCCGTGCACGCCGCCAGCCCGGCCGTGGGCACCGCCTACCGGCAGGGCGAGGAGAAGCTGCTGTTCGCCGTGGACGACGGGACCGAGCTGGAGGATCCCGAGTTCGGCGGGGCCGACCTGATCGTGGGGACCGCCCTGCTGGACGCCGCCGGGATGGCGGCGGACAGGACGGAAGCAGCGTGAGTGAGCACCACCCGAGCAAGGAGCAGAAACCGTGACCGAGCACGTCGACCGGAGTGAGCCGGAGACCGCCGCAGCGCCGGTGAGTTCCGCCGTCACCCCCGCCGACGCCGCCGACGCGGCTCGGCTCGTCGCCTTCGGGCTGCAGCCCAAACTCCAGCCCGCGCGCGACCAGGAGTACGCCGAACTGCTGCGGCGCCACCGGGAGGACCCGGCGTTCGCCCGGCTCGCCGATGCCGTGGCCGCCGGGCTGGGACTGGTCGTACTGGAGGTGTCCCCGCGCGCGGGGATGGCCGTCACCGCCGCCGAGGACTCGGTGTTCGCGGTCCGCATGGGGGACTACGCGCGCCGTACGTCGGCCGACGGCGGGGACCGCTTCCTGCACGGGCTCGCCCATCTCGCCGTCGCCGCCATGGCCTTCCCGAGGCCCGAGGACCTCGCCGACGACGGCTACATCGGACGGGTCAGCGTCAACGGCGTCGACGCCTTCGTACGGCAGGCCTGCCGTCGGCTGGAGGAGCGGGCCGAGCAGCAGGGCGAGAACACCGACCCGGCCACCGACGCGCCCGGACTGGAGTCCGCCTGGCGGATCTGGGCCAGACGCAGCGCCACCGGCGCCACCAAGGACGCGCGCCGCCTCGCCGGTTCGACCACCGGCATCGTCGGCAAGGCCGTCGCCTTCCTCACCGACTCCGGCTTCCTCCAGCGCACCGGCGACGACAATGGCGGCACGTACCGCACCACCGCCCGCTATCAGCTCCAGGTACGGGACATGGCCGGCAGCGCCGCCATGGCCGAGCTGCTGGACCTGGGTGTCGTCCCGGTCACCGACGGCACGCCGACGCTGCTGCCCGCCGAGCACACCGACGACCTGGAGCTGGTGGCCGACGCCGGGCTGCCCTTCCACTCCTGACACCCCGCACCACCGCACCTTTCACGAAGACTGACGAGAGTCCGCCATGTACGAGCTGTCCCGGGTCCGCCTCTACTCCATCGGGCCCGCCGGTGCGCGCTACGCCGACACCGTGCTTGACCTGCGAGGCGTCGGCGACGTCGTGCCCGAACCCGCGCCCACGCAGGCGGAGCTCTTCGCGGAGGAGCCGGTCGGCCCGCCGCGCCGCCCCGCACCCGCCGGTGTGCTCTTCCTGGAGAACGGCGGCGGCAAGTCCGTCCTGCTCAAGCTGATCTTCTCGGTGATGCTGCCGGGCCACCGCAACACCCTCGGCGGCGCCAGCTCGGGCGTGCTGCGCAAGTTCCTCCTCGCCGACGACTGCGGACACGTCGCGCTGGAGTGGCAGCACGTGCTGACCGGCGAGTGCGTCGTCGTCGGCAAGGCCAGCGAGTGGCGCGGCCGCCAGGTGTCCAACGACCCGCGCAAGTTCGCCGAGGCCTGGTACTCCTTCCGGCCCGGCCCGGGGCTCACCCTGGACAATCTGCCGGTCGCCGAGTCCACCGCCGTACGCCCGCCCGTGGAGGGCGCCTCCGGCGCGCAGGGGCGGCGGCGCACCATGAAGGGCTTCCGGGACGCCATCACCGAGGCGGGCAAGGCGTACCCGCACCTGGAGGTGCACTGGGAGGAGATCCACGACCGCTGGATCGAGCACCTCGGCGACCTCGGTCTCGACCCCGAACTCTTCCGCTATCAGCGCGAGATGAACGCCGACGAGGGCGAGGCCGCCGGCCTCTTCGCGGTCAAGAAGGACTCCGACTTCACCGACCTGCTGCTGCGCGCCGTCACCGACACCCGGGACACGGACGGACTCGCCGACCTCGTCAGCGGTTTCGGCAACAAACTGGGCCGGCGCGCCGAACTCATCGCCGAAAGGGACTTCACCGCCGGGTCCGTGGACCTGCTGGGGCGCATCGTCGAGGCCGCCGAGACCCGCACCCGCGCGCGGGACATCCACGCCGGGGCCGAGCGGCGCACCCGCGCCCTCGCCCGCCGGCTGTCCGCGCGGGCCGCCCAGGAGCGGGCCCGCGCCGCCGACCTCGCCCAGCGGGTCACCGCCGCCGCGTACGCCGTCACCCACTCCGAGGGCGCCCGTGAGCGCAGCGCCCTCATCGCCGCCGAACTCGCCTTCCGGAACGCCTCGTTGGCGCTCGCCGCCGCCGAGAAGACCGCCGCCGCGCAGAAGCGCGAACTCGCCGAAGCGCGCACCCTGCACTCCGCCTGGCAGGCCGCCGAGGCCGTGCTCCGCCACCGCGCCGCCACCGACCGCGTCACCCGTGTGTCCGCCGCGATCCAGGAGGCCGAGCGGGACGCCGCCCCGGCCCTCGCCGCCCGCGCCAAGGCCGCCGTCGAGCTCGTCCGCGCCCTGCACGCGGCCGCCGAGAGCGCCGAGCACCTCGCCAACGAGGAGGAGGAGCGCTCCGCCGCCCTCCAGGAGGTCGGCGAGGCCGCCCACCGCGACTCCACCGCCGCCGCCACCGAAGCCCAGCGCGCCCGCAGCGAGGCCGGGCATCTGCGCCAGCGCCTCACCGAGGTCGAGCAGGAGACCGCCGAGGCCGTGCGCGCCGGCTGGCTCGACGACAGCGCACCCGACGCCGACCCGGCCCGCGCCGCCCTGGCCGCCAGCGACGCCGAGAAGGCCGCCGTCGCCGCCTGGGACACCGCGCGCGAGGCGTCCCGGCGGGCCACCGAGCACGCGCGCGAGGCCGCCTCCGCGGAGTCACGCGCCGAGCTGACCGCCGCCCGCGCGGCGGACGCGGCCACCGCGGCCAGGCGGTCGCACGAGGCCGAGCGCAGGATCGCCGAAGCCCTCGCCGCCGAGGAGCGCCTCGCCGAGCTCCTGGGCCTGACCGGGGGCTCCGGGCACCACGCCGTGCCGCAGCCGCGCCACGCCGGCGACGACACCGCCCTCACCCCCGAGGACCTCGACCGGTACGCCGACGAACTGCGCGAACTCCTCGACGACGCCGTGTCCTCCGCCGAACGGCAGCTCTTCGAGCTGCGCACCGCGGCCGCCGACGACTCCCGCATCCTCGGCGCGCTCGGCGACGGCGGACTGCTGCCGCCCGGACCGGACGTCCTCGCCACCGTCGAGTTCCTCGGCGAGCACGGCATCCCCGCGCTGCCCGGCTGGCGCTACCTCGCGCAGGCCGTCGACCCCGCCGACCACGCGCGCGTGCTGGCCGCCCGGCCCGAACTCGTCGACGGCGTGATCATCACCGACCCCGCCTCGCACGCACGCGCGCGTGAAGCCCTCGGCGACGCGGCCCTGCTGCCCCGCTCGGCCGTCGCCGTCGGCACCGCCGCCGCCCTGCTCGCCCCCACCCCGGCCGCCGACGCGGACAAGGGCGACGTGTTCCTCGTACCGCCGAACCCGGCCATGCACGACGAGCACGCCGCCGACGAGGAGCGGCAGGCGCTGCGCGCGCGGGCCACCGAGCGCGACGAGGAGATCCGGCGGCTCGCCGCCCGCCTCGGCAAGGACCGGGAGCTGGCCGCGCGCCTCGCCTCCTGGCGCACGGGCTGCCCGGCCGGCCGCCTGGCCGAGCTGGCGCAGGCCGCCGAAGAGGCGCGGGCGTTCGCCGAGGAGGCCGAGGCCGAGCTGGCCGAGGCGCGGACCGCGCGGGCCGAGGCCGAGGAGACCGCCACCGAGGCCGCCCAGCTGCGCGACGAGCGGCAGGAGGCCGCCCAGAAGGCCCGGCGCGCCGCCGACGCCCTCGCCGGGCTCGCCTTCCGGCTGCGCGAGCGCGCGGGCTGGCAGGTCAAACTGCGCGAACTCGCCGACGAGGCCGCCGAGTCGGAGGCCCGCGCCCAGGTGTGCCTGGAGCGCGCCCGCGCCGCCGACGAGGACCGCCGCGCCGCCCAGCGTGCCGCCGACGACGCCCGCCGCACCGCGCGTGCGCTGCGCGCCGAGCGCTCCGAGATCGCGGGCGCCCCCGACGACGTACCGGAGACCGAGGGGGACGACACGCCCAAGGCGTCCCTGCCCGCGCTGCGCGAGGCCTACCGGTCCGCCTCCCAGGTGTACGAGAAGGTCGGCGTCGGCGCCGACCTGCGCGCCGAGCAGGCCCGCGCGGAGAGCGACGAGAGCGCCGCCCGCGCCGAGCTGGACCGCCTCAGCAACAAGGTCCGCACGCGCGCGGAGCAACTGTTGCAGTCGCCCGACGGGGCCGACGGGCCCTCCCGGCAGGCCGCCGTCGCGCGCGCGGAGGAGCTTGTCCAGCTCCTGGAGACCCGGATGTCCACCGCGAGCGAGCAGCTCGGCCGGCTGCGCGGCGACGCCGAGCGGCACGCGCCCGAGGACGGCGAGGCCCACACCCGGCTGCCCGAGGAGATGGAGCCGCGCGACGCGGAGCACGCCCAGGCGCTGCTGCGCACCGCCACCGCCGAACTCGCCTCCCGCACCGAGGCGTTGAGTCAGGCGCGGGAGGCCCACAGCGAGCTGCTGGACGCCCACCGCGCCGCCGAGGACGGGGCGGGCGGCTTCGACGAGATCGCCGTGATGCTGCGCGACCTGCTGCGCGAGCACACCCCTGAGGAGGACCAGGAAGAGCCGGAGCCCTACCCCGGCGGCCTGGACGACGCCCGGCAGTCCGCCGCCGAGGCCCGCCGCTCGCTGCGCGGCTGCGCCGCCGACCTGTCCGCCGCCGAGGCCGCCGTGCGCGAGGCGAGCGACGTCCTCGTACGCCACGCCAACTCCACGCGCTACGAGCAGGTACGCACCCCCGCGCGCCAGCAGATCCGCGAACTGCCCGCCGCCGCGCTGCCCGAGCACGCCCAGAAGTGGGCGGACGCCTTCGCGCCCCGCCTGCGGGTCCTGACCGACGAGCTGGCCCAGCTGGAGCGCAACCGGGACTCCATCGTGGACCGGCTGCGGGGACTCGTGGAGTCCGCGCTGGCGACGCTCAGGTCCGCCCAGCGGCTCTCCCGGCTGCCCGAGGGGCTCGGCGAGTGGTCCGGGCAGGAGTTCCTGCGCATCCGCTTCGAGGAGCCCGACCAGGCCACGCTCACCGAGCGGCTCGGCGAGGTCATCGACGAGGCCACGCGCGCGGCCGTGAAGAAGAACTCCGACCTGCGGCGGGACGGCATGTCCCTGCTGCTGCGGGGCGTCGCCGCCGCGCTCCAGCCCAAGGGCGTCGCCGTGGAGATCCTCAAGCCCGACGCGGTGCTGCGCGCCGAGCGGGTGCCCGTCGGGCAGATGGGCGACGTGTTCTCGGGCGGCCAGCTGCTCACCGCCGCCATCGCCCTGTACTGCACCATGGCGGCGCTGCGCTCCAACGACCGGGGCCGCGACAAGCACCGGCACGCGGGCACGCTGTTCCTCGACAACCCGATCGGCCGCGCCAACGCGACGTATCTGCTGGAGCTCCAGCGGGCCGTCTCCGACGCCCTCGGCGTCCAGCTCCTCTACACCACCGGCCTGTTCGACACGACCGCGCTGGCGGAGTTCCCGCTGGTCATCCGCCTGCGCAACGACGCCGACCTGAGGGCGGGCCTGAAGTACATCAGCGTGGAGGAACACCTCCGGCCGGGACTGCCCGAGCAGATCCCGGCCGGAGAGGCGGCGCACAGCGAGATCACGGCGACCCGCATGTTCAAGCGGCCCTAACGGGCGTCCTCCTTCAGCAGGTCCGCGCACTTCTCGCCGATCATCATCGTGGTGATGCACGGGTTGACGGTGATCAGGTCCGGCATGACGGAGCCGTCGGCGACCCGCAGCCCCGCGACCCCCTTGACCCGCAGCCGCGCGTCGAGCGGGGCCATGGGGTCGTCGTCCGCGCCCATCTTCACGGTGCAGGACGGGTGGTAGACGGTGTTGTGCGTCCTGTGGATGTAGTCGAGCAGCTCGTCGTCCGTGCGCACGTCCGGTCCGGGGGCGAGCTCGGCACCCTTCCAGCCGCTCAGCGCGGGCTGCCCGGCGATGCGGCGCGCCAGCCTCAGGCCGTACGTCATCACCCGCACGTCGTGCTCATGGGTGAAGTACCGCGGGTCCACCCTCGGCTTGTCCCGGTAGTCGCGGGTGCGCAGCCGCACGGTGCCGCGCGACCTCGCGCGCGTGACGTTGGGCGTGAGGCAGAACGCGTTCTCCGACGTGGGGTAGCCGTGCCGCGCCGTGTTCATGTCGAACGGCACCGAGCCGTAGTGGAACATCAGGTCCGGCCGGTCCAGGCCGGGCTCGGTGTCGTAGAAGATCCCCGCCTCCCACCACTGGCTGGACGTGGTGGGCATGGGCTGCAGGGCCTCCCACATGATGACGCCCTCGGGGTGGTCCTGGAGGTTCTCGCCGACGCCCGCGGAGTCCACGACCACGTCGACGCCCACCTCCCGCAGATGCGCGGCCGGGCCGATGCCGGACAGCATCAGCAGCTTCGGGGAGTCGATCGCGCCGCACGAGACGATCACCTCGCGCCGGGCCCGTACCGTCCGGGTGTGCACCAGGTCGGGGTCCACATACTCGGCGCCGACGCAGCGCCGCCCCTCCAGGACGAGCTTCTTGGCGCGTACGCCGGTGCGGACCTCCAGGTTGGGCCGCTTGTCCATGACGGGGTGCAGATAGGCCACCGACGACGACTGGCGGATGTTGTTCTCGTCGGAGTTGATCTGGAACCAGTTGGCGCCCCGGACCACGGTCCTGCCCGTGTTGAAGGGCGTGGTCGGTATCCCGGCCTGTGCGCACGCCTCCAGCAGGGCGGTGCCGCACGGGTCCTCGCCCTTGAGCGTGCGCAGCTTCACCGGGCCGGTGCGGCCGTGGTGGTCGCCGGGCGCGTCGTTGGTCTCCAGCCGCCGGTAGAGCGGAAAGACGTCGGCCGCGCCCCAGCCCGTACAGCCCTTCGCCGCCCAGTCGTCGAGGTCCTCGGCGGGGGCCCAGAAGGCGATGCAGGAGTTGTGCGAGGAACAGCCGCCGAGCACCTTCGCGCGCGCGTGCCGCATGAAGCTGTTGCCGCTGGCCTGTGGCTCGACCGGGTAGTCCCAGTCGTAGCCGGACTCCAGCAGGCCCATCCAGCGTTCGAGTCGCAGCACGTCGTCGTCGCCGAGGTCGCTCGGGCCGGCCTCCAGCACGCACACGGTGACCGAGGGGTCCTCGGTCAGCCGGGCCGCGACCACATTGCCCGCCGTGCCGCCGCCGACCACGACATAGTCGAACTCATCCATGGTCATGGGGTGTTGACCTCCTTCAGTCGGCCGCCGGGGCGGCGAGGGGTGCGGTCGGGGCGGAAGGGGTCTGAAGCCGGTGCTCGGCGAGGACGCCGGTGCGGTGGCGCTGGACGAACCAGTAGTAGGCGTAGCCGCCGCCCGCGATGACCGCGACGAACAGCACGGCACCCCACTTCAGGTACCAGTGGAAGGGCGCGGCCGCGTTGTAGACCGACGCGCGGGGCCAGATGAGGTTGACGGTCATCGCCGCGCCCCACAGGACCGCGACGACGTTGACCAGCAGTCCCCAGCGGCCGAGGGAGAACTTGCCGTCGCCCGCGGGCTGCCACCTCCCACGCAGCCGGGCGACCAGCATCGGCACGGTGACGCCCAGATAGGCGAGGTAGATCATGATGATGCCGATGCTGGTGACGACCGTGAAGATCTGCGGCTGGCGGATGTTGACCACGAGGATGGCCAGCGCCAGCACACCGATGATCACGGCCGGCACGACCGGCGTCTGGAAACGCGGACTGACCCGGGCCATCAGCGAGGAAGCGGGCAGGTTGTTGTCCCGGGCCATCGCGAACGCCAGCCGGATCGCCGCCGTGTGCACCGCGAGCGCGCACACCGTGACCGCGATGAGGACGCACCACAGCATCGCCTTGCCGGCCGTCGGACCGAGCACGTCGAGCACGATGTACTGCAGGCCGTCCGTGGACAGCTTGTCGCCCTTGAGGCTGGAGACGCTCATCAGGGCGAGCAGCAGGACCAGTCCGCCCAGCACGAACGACGCCACGATCGCGCGGATGATCGCGCGCGGGGCGTTGCGGGACGGGTCCAGCGACTCCTCGCCGAGCGAGGCCGCGGTGTCGAAGCCGTACATGACGTACGCCGACGCCAGCGACGCCACCAGGAAGGCGCCGAGGTATCCGGTCCCGTAGCCGGTTCCCGTCCCGTTGGTCTCCATGACCACCTGCGGGCCACGTGTGATGTGAACGGCGAACAGGACGATCAATACGACCGTGGCGATCAACTCGATGAACACGCCGGCTGTATTGATCGTGGCCATCAGCTTGACGCCGAAAGCATTGATCACCGTGGTGAAGACGATCAACACCGTCGCGAGGACGACCGCGTTGGTCGCCACGTCGTACTTGCCGGTGCCGTCGCCGACGAACTGGAAGAACGACGAGATCTGCGGCAGCGTCAACTGGTAGGCCAGGGCCACGGCCGAGATGGACACGATCGAGGCGATCAACATCATCCATCCGGCGAGCCAGCCCAGGTGCGGATTGCCGATCTTCTTCGACCAGTTGTAGACCGAGCCCGCGACCGGGTAGCGGGCCGCGAGTTCGGCGAAGCACAGGGCGACCATGAACTGGCCGACGAACACCATCGGCCACGACCACCAGTAGGCGGGGCCGCCGCTGCCGTAGCCGAAGTAGAACAGCTGGAAGGTGCCGGTCAGGATCGAGATGTAGCTGATCCCGGCGGCGAAGGTGTGGAAGTTGCCGAGGGTGCGCTTGAGTTCGGGCTTGTAGCCGAACTCGGCGAGCTCGGCGTCGTCGTGGTGGTGGTGTGGTTCTGGGGATTGCTCGGTGGTGGTCATGAGCGGACTCCTCGTGGGCCTGGGGGAGGGAGGGGAGGGAGCGGCTCGGTGCGGGTGCCGGGTCTGGAGGGGGTGGTGCCGCGGGTCAGGCGAACCAGCCCTGCGGGGAGGGGGCCGTGTTGCGCCAGATGTGCTTCGTCTCGCGGTACTCGGCGAGTCCCGCGGGCCCGAGTTCACGGCCGAAGCCGGACTGCTTGAAGCCGCCCCACTCGGCCTGCGGGACGTAGGGGTGGTAGTCGTTGATCCAGACCGTGCCCAGCCGCAGCCGGCCGGCGACGCGAGCGGCCTTGGCCTCGTCGCTCGTCCAGACGGCGCCGGCGAGGCCGTAGATCGTGTCGTTGGCGAGCCGGACCGCCTCGTCCTCGGTGCGGAAGCGCTCGACGGTGAGCACGGGTCCGAAGGACTCCTCCCGCACCACCGACATGTCACCGGTGCACTCGTCCAGGACCGTGGGCGGGTAGTAGAACCCCTCGTCGAGGCCCGCTCCGGAAGGCCGCGCGCCGCCGCAGCGCAGCACCGCGCCCTCCGCCACGCCCCGCGCGACGTACGCCTCGACCTTGTCGCGGTGGGCGGCGGAGATCAGCGGGCCGGTCTGCGCGCGCTCGTCGAACGGCCCGCCCAGGCGGATGCCGGACGCCCGCCGCACGACCTCGGCCACGAACCGGTCGTGCAGCCCGTCCTCGACCAGCAGCCGCGCCCCCGCCGAGCACACCTGGCCGGAGTGCAGGAACACAGCGGTCAGCGCCATGTCGACGGCGGTGTCGAAGTCGGCGTCCGCGAAGACGATGTTGGGGTTCTTGCCGCCGAGTTCGAGGGCGACCTTCTTCACCGTCCCGGCGGCGGCCGCCATCAGCCGCCGTCCGGTCTCCAGGCCGCCGGTGAAGGACACCAGGTCGACGTCCGGGTGGTCGCCGAGCGGGGCACCCGCCTCGGGGCCCGCGCCGAGCACCAGATTGCCTGCGCCCGGGGGCAGTCCGGCCTCCTCCAGCAGCCGCATCAGATGGATCGCGGTGTGCGGGGTCAGCTCACTCGGCTTCAGCACGAAGGTGTTGCCGGCCGCGAGGGCGGGCGCGACCTTCCAAGCGGTCTGCAGCAGTGGGTAGTTCCATGGCGTGATCAATGCGCAGACCCCGACCGGTTCATGGATGACGCGACTGTCAACGTGGTCCATGCCCGTATCAATGACTCGACCGGCCTCGGTGGCGATCAACCGTCCGAAGTATCGGAAGCAGTTGACGACGTCGTCCACGTCGTAGGCGCTCTCCACCAGCCGCTTGCCGGTGTCCAGCGACTCCGCGCGGGCCAGCGCGTCCTTGTCGCGCACGAGGAGGTCGGCGACCCGCAGCAGCAGGTCACCGCGGTCGGCGGGGGAGGTCCGCGGCCAGGGGCCCTCGTCGAAGGCCCGGCGGGCCGCGGCGATCGCCTCCACCGTGTCCTTGCCGCCCGCCTCGTCGACGACCCCGACCGGTGAGCCGTCGGCGGGGCAGCGGATCTCACGGGTGCGCTCGTCGAGCGCTGATCGCCACGCTCCGCCGATGAAGAGCTCGGGCATGTTGGTCGTTCCTCCTGGTCAGGGCCGGATCGCGGGCTGCGCCGCGGGTGGGCGTCTAACCGGCCGCCCTCGATCCATGCCGAATGTGACGGTCAACACGCGGGGCCGGCCGGATGGCCGAGCCGCTCCGTGACCCACGCGTGGAAGATCGCGATGTGATGCTCGTTGGGTACCAGGACACCGCCTGCGCGGTACGCGCGCGAGGACATCGCGGGCTGTGTGCGCTCGCACGCCTCGAAGTCCTGGACGTTGACCCGGTGGAACAGCTCCACCGACTTCGACACGTCCGCTCCCGACGCCACCACCTCGGGCGCGTACAGCCAGTCGCACTCCACCACCGTGCGGTCCTCGGCCAGCGGGAACATGCGGTGCAGGATGACGTGGTCGGGCACGAGGTTGATGAACACCGTCGGCTTGACGGTAATGGCGTAGTAGCGCCGGTCCTGTTCCTCGGCGACGTCGGGGAGCCGGGCGAAGCCCTCGCTGCCGTCGACCGTGAACCCGCGGATGTCCTCGCCGAACTCGGCTCCGTGTCCGACGTAGTACTGGGCCGCGTAGCCGTCCGCGAACTCCGGTAGCACGTCGGTGAGTTCGGGGTGGATCGTCGCGCAGTGGTAGCACTCCATGAAGTTCTCGACGATCAGCTTCCAGTTGGCCTTCACGTCGTAGGTGATCCGTCGGCCCAGGGCCAGCCCCTCGGTGCCGTAGTGCTCGATCGCGGCCGCGTCCCCGAGGCGCTCCACGGCGGCGTGCAGCACCGTGTCCTCGAACGAGGGCGGTTCGGCGGCCAGACACACCCAGGCGTAGCCGAGCCATTCGCGCAGGGCCACATTGATCAACCCGTACTCGACACGGTCGACGTCCGGCATCTTGATCAAGTTGGGTGCCGCGATCAATCTGCCGTCAAGGTCGTACGTCCATGCGTGGTACGGGCATTGCAGACTGCGCCGTACCTCGCCCGACTCCTCGGTGCACAGGCGCGCCCCGCGATGCCGGCACACATTGAGGAAGGCGCGCAGCTCACCGGTGCGGCCGCGGGTGATGAGGACGTTCTCGCCGCCGACCTGCACGGTGCGGAAGGCACCCGGCTTGTCGAGGTCGGCGCTGCGCACCGCGCAGAACCACAGCGACTCGAAGACGCGCTCCTGTTCCTGCCGGAAGATCTCCGGGTCGGTGTAGTAGTGCCCGGGGAGGGTGGCGATCAGGCTGGGGGAACCGGGGAGGTGGGCGGCGGAGCTCTGGGTCGTCGTCACGGGCATGCTCCTCAGGCGGTCGCGGCGGCGAGGCGGTCGGGGGGCGAGAGGGCCGAGCGGGGGGCGCGGTCGGGTGAGCGGGGGCGCGGTCGGGTCGAGCGGCTCGGGCGGCTCGGGCGGTTTCAGCGGCGGATGCGGGTCATCTTCGGGTCGAACAGCGGCTCTTCCGCGACCGTCGCGGGGACCTTCTCGCCGAAGTAGGCGATGTCGACGCCGTCCCCCGCCTTGAGACGCGCGGGCAGCCAGGCGTACGCGATGCAGCGGCCCAGCGTGTAGCCGTACGACGCGCTGGTCACGTAACCGGCCGGGACACCGTCGACGTGCACGGGCTCCTTGCCGAGGACCACGGCGCCGGGATCGTCGAGCAGCAGGGGCGTGAGCCTGCGCGCGGGGGGCGTGTCGCGGGAGGCGAGCGCCGCCCGGCCCACGAACTCCTTGTCCCGGCGCACCGCGAACCCGAGGCCCGCCTCGAACGGGTCGTGCTCGTCGGTCATGTCGACGCCCCAGGCCCGGTATCCCTTCTCCAGGCGCAGGGAGTTGAAGGCGGACCGGCCCGCGGCGACCACGCCGTGCTCCTGCCCGGCCTCCCACAGCGTGTCCCACAGGCGCAGGCCCAGGTCGGCGGTCGTGTACAGCTCCCAGCCGAGCTCACCGACGTACGACAGGCGCATGGCCGTCACCGGGACGTGCCCGACGTAGGTCTGTTTCGCCCGGAAGTAGCCGAAGCCCTCGTGGGAGAAGTCGTCGTGGGTCAGCGGCTGCACCAGGGCGCGGGCCAGCGGGCCCCAGACGCCGATGCAGCACGTGCCGGAGGTGATGTCCCTGACCTGGACGTCGGCCGGGGCGTGACGCAGCAGCCAGTCCAGGTCGGCGGGGGAGTTGGCGCCGATCTGGAAGCGGTCGGGGGCGAGCCGCGCCACCGTCAGGTCGGAGCGGATGCCACCGGTCTCGTCGAGGAGGAGGGTGTAGGTGACCGCGCCGGGCCTCTTGCGGAGGTTGTTGGTGGTCATGCGGTCGAGGAAGTCGAGGGCGCCGGGGCCGCTGACGTCGAGGCGGCGCAGCGGGGTCATGTCGTACAGGGCGACCCTCTCGCGGGTGGCCCGGGCCTCGGCGGCGGCGATGGGGGACCAGTAGCGGGCCGACCAGGCGTCGCGCTCGGGGAGCCGGAGCCCTTCCGCGAGCGGGGCGTTCGCCTCGTACCAGTGCGGGCGCTCCCAGCCGCCGCCCTCCAGGAAGACCGCGCCGAGCTGCTGCTGGCGGGCGTGGAAAGGGCTGACGCGCAGCGGACGCGGCTGCTCCATCGGCTGGAGCGGATGCAGGACGTCGTACACCTCGACGAACTGCCGCGCACCGCGCTCGCGGACGTACGACGGTGAGCGCTGGGCGTCCTCGAAACGGGTGAGGTCGCACTCGTGCAGATCGAGGGCCGGGCGCCCGTCCACCATCCACTCCGCGACCGCCTTGGCCACACCGGCCGAGTGGGTGACCCAGACGGCCTCGGCCAGCCAGAATCCGCGCAGCTCGCGCGATTCGCCGAGGACCGGCATCCCGTCGGGGGTGAAGGAGAACACGCCGTTGAAACCGGTGTCGATCTCCGTCTCGCGCAACGCGGGGATGAGCCGGCGGCAGTCCTCCCAGCTGGGCGCCCAGTCCTCCGCGGTGAAAGGGTGCGAGGAGGGCATGTCCCTGCCCCGGGCGCGCGCCTCGTCGTAGGCGAGGACCGCGAACGGGTCGACGGGCAGCGGCCGGTGCGCGTAGGAGCCGATGCCGATGCGGTCGGTGTGCTCGCGGAAGTACAGGTCCCGGTCCTGGAAGCGGAGGATGGGCCGCGAGGCCTCGGCCGTGGCGCCGCTCAGCTCGGGCAGCGGCTTCGTCCTGGCGTACTGGTGGGCCAGCGGTTGCAGCGGAACGTCGACTCCGGCCATGCGGCCGATGACCGGGCCCCAGAATCCGGCGGCGGAGACGACGTGGTCGGCCGGGAACGATCCGCGGTCGGTGACGACGCCGGTGACCCGGCCGTCGACGCGTTCGATGCCGGTGACGGTGTGGCGGTCGAGGAAGCGGGCGCCCCGCGCGGTGGCGCGTTCCATCTGGGCGCGGGCCGCGAGCAGCGCGCGGGCCAGGCCGTCGTCGGGTGTTTGGAAGCCGCCGAGGACCGTCGACGCGTCGATCAGCGGCCAGAGCTCCTTGCAGCGTGCGGCGTCGACGACCTCGCCGCGGATGCCCCAGGAGGCCGCGTAACCGGCCCTGCGGTGCAGATCGGCGAGGCGTTCCGCAGTGGTGGCCAGCTCCAGTCCGCCGACCTGTTGGAAGCAGGGAACTCCGTCGACCTCCAGGGAGTTGAACTTTTCGACGGTGTATTTCGCGAACTCCGCGAGGGTCTTGGAGGGGCTGGTCTGGAAGACCAGCCCGGGCGCGTGCGAGGTGGATCCGCCGGGTGCGGGCAGTGGTCCCTGTTCGAGGACGGTGACATCGGTCCAGCCACGGGCGGTCAGCTCGTCGGCGAGCGAGCAGCCGACGATGCCGGCGCCGATGACGACCACGCGGGGGGACGGGGGTGCGGGGGTGCTGGACATGCCCCTCCTTGCCGGGGTGGAGGTGAGCGGGCTCAGGAACGGGGTACGTGCGGCCGCTCGGCGGCGATGGTGGTGTCCGGGCCGTGCCCGGTGTGGACGACCGTGGCACCGGGGAGGGTGAGCAGCCGGTCGCGCAGGGACGTCTCGATGGCGGGGCGGTCGGAGTAGGAGCGCCCGGTGGCGCCCGGGCCGCCGTGGAAGAGGGTGTCGCCGGTGAACACGGCGTTCAGGGAGGGGGCGTAGAGCGAGCAACTGCCCCAGGTGTGGCCGGGATTGTGGATCACATACAGATCGGTCCCGGCGACGGTGACGATCTGGCCGTCGGTCAGCTCGCCGTCCGGCTTGCGGGCCGGGTGCGTGAGCGACCAGAGGTCCAGGTCGTCGGGATGGAGGAGGACGGGCGCCCCGGTCAGGAGGGACAGCTCGGGCGCGGCGGAGACGTGGTCGTCGTGCGCGTGCGTGCAGACGATGGCGCCGACCCGGCGTCCCGCGGCCGCCCGGTGGATCGTACGGGCGTCGTGCGCGGGGTCGATGACCAGGACGTCCTCGTCGTCGCCCACCAGCCAGACGTTGTTGTCGACGTCGAAGGTCTCGCCGTCGAGGCTGAAGGTGCCGGAGGTGACCACGCGCTCGATCCGGCTCCGTCCGCTCACAGGACCACCACCGAGCGCAGCACCTCACCCCGGTCCATCTTGGCGAACGCCTCCTCCACCTGACCCAGGGCGATGGTCTCGGAGACGAACGCGTTGAGGTCGAGCAGCCCGTACAGGTACTGGTCGATCAGGTAGGGGAAGTCCCGGCTCGGCAGACAGTCCCCGTACCAGGACGACTTGATGGCGCCGCCGCGCGAGAACACGTCGATGAGGGGCAGTTCCACCTTCATCTCGGGGGACGGGACGCCGACCTGGACCAGCGTGCCCGCGTGGTCGCGCATGTAGAAGGCCTGGGTGAAGGTCTCCGGCCGTCCCACGGCGTCGATCGCGATGTCGACGCCGAAACCACCGGTGAGTTCCCGTACCGCCTCGACCGGGTCGGTGCCCCGCGAGTTGACCGTGTGCGTGGCGCCGAACTTCTCGGCCTGGTCGAGCTTGCGGTCGTCGACGTCGATCGCGATGACCTTCATCGCGCCGTTGAGACAGGCGCCCGCGATGGCCGCGTTGCCGACACCTCCGCAGCCGATGACGGCGACCGAGTCACCACGGCCCACACGGCCCGTGTTGACCGCCGCGCCGTATCCGGCCATCACACCGCAGCCGATCAGACCCGCGGCCTCCGGGCGCGCCGCCGGGTCGATCCTCACCGCCTGACCGGCCGCGACCAGCGTCTTCTCGGCGAACGCGCCGATGCCCAGGGCGTTGCTCAGCGGTGTGCCGTCGAGCAGGGTCATCGGCTGGGCGGCGTTACGGGAGTCGAAGCAGTACCAGGGCCGACCCCGGCGACAGGAGCGACAGGTGCCACAGGGCGCGCGCCAGGCGAGCACCACATAGTCGCCGGGGCGCAGATCCGTGACGCCCGGGCCGACCGCCTCGATCGTGCCGGCCGCCTCATGGCCCAGCAGGAACGGGAAGTCATCGGTGATCGCGCCCTCCCGGTAGTGCAGATCCGTGTGGCAGACCCCGCAGGCCTGCACGGCCACGAGAACCTCGCCGGGCCCTGGATCCGGGACCACGATCGTCCGCACCTCGACGGGTGCGCCCTTCTCGACAGCGACTACGGCACGGACCTCATGCGGCACGACATGCTCCTCTGCTGTTGCGCATTGAGCGATGGGTTGCGCGATGGGGAACATACTGAGAACGGCGCCAAGGGCCCGTCAAGAGGTGCGAGTTAACCCTTGGCAAAAGGGCGCGGCCGCCCGAAACCCGCCCGACACACAGGGGCGCGGGACCAGGAACTTCCCGGTCCCGCGCCACTGTTCCGCGCCTGTGCTCCCCCTGAGCGGGGCGTCTACGACGGCCGGCCCCGGCCTCCGTCAGAAGCCGTAGCCCATACGGCGGGACAGCTCGGCGCCCGCCGCCACGGTCCGCTTCGCCAACTCCGGCAACCGGTCCGCGTTCAGCCGGTACACCGGCCCCGAGACACTGATCGAGGCGATCACCTTGCCGTCATGGGCCCGGACCGGCGCGGCCACCGCCGCGAGGCCCAGCTCCAGCTCCTCGATCGTGACGCCGTAGCCCTGTTCGATCACGGCCTCCAGCTCGGAGCGCAGCATCGACGCGCCGGTGATCGTGCGGTCCGTGAACCGGGGCAGCGGGCGCGCCAGCAGGCCCTCGCGCAGCGTCGGCGGCATGTGCGCGAGCAGCACCTTGCCGCTGGATGTGGCGTGCAGCGGGGTGCGGCGGCCCAGCCAGTTCTGCGCCGTGACGGAGGCGGTGCCGCGGGCCTGCATGATGTTGACCGCCGCGTCGTCGTCCAGCACCGCGATGTTGACCGTCTCGCCCAGCTCGTCGGCCAGCTCCCGGCAGACCGGCACACCCTCCTGGGAGATGTCCAGGCGTACCGCCGCCGCCCCGGCCAGGCGCAGCACGCCGGCGCCCAGGTAGTACTTGCCGCGATCCTTGGCCTGCGCCACCAGGCCGCGGTTCTCCAGGACGCCCAGCAGCCGGAACGCGGTCGACTTGTGCACGTCCAGCTCGTCAGCGATCTCGGTGACGCCCGCCTCGCCGTGGCGTGCGAGGATCTCCAGCACGCTCACGGCCCGGTCCACCGACTGCACGGCGCTGGCCGCGCCCCTGCCGCCCCGCTTCTCCTGAGCGCCGTCGGTGTCCTCGCCGGTGCCGGACTGCTTCTGCGTGCGGGCCATGGCTCAACTCTCACCACCTGACGGCCCTGTTTGGGCCGCATCTGCGGGAAACCCTTGACGCGACGGTCACCCCGCCCGGATTCTGTTGCGCATAGCGCCCTCTGGTGCGCCATGCGAAACATCATGGTACCGAACTGTCCGATCCCCGGAAGGGGGCGAGCGGCCCGGACCGGCCCGAACGGCTTCGAGTACCCGGATCGACGACGCTCCACCATCCCTGAGAACTCCCAGATCCACCTGGACCGCAAGGCCCGGGGCCGCTGTCCCGGGACCGAGAGGGGGGCCCGTGATTCCCGTCTGCCGCCTCGACGACCTCCCCGAGGGTGAGTCCGTCCGCGTCGACACCACCCCGCCCGTCGCCGTCTTCCGCACCGAGGACGGCGAGCTGTACGCCATCGACGACACCTGCACCCACCAGGATGCCTCGCTCTCCGAGGGCTGGCTGGAGGGCTGCCTGGTCGAATGCCCGCTGCACGCCGCCTCCTTCGACCTGCGCACTGGCGAACCCACCTGCCTCCCGGCCCGCCGCCCCGTCCGCACCCACCGCGTCACCGTCGACGACGGCGTCATCCACGTCCACCTGGCGGCGGAGGAGGGGACGGCGGCGTGAAGGGCGTGAAGGGTGTGGAGACGGGGGACGCCGGTGGGCTGCGGGAGGGTGCTGGTGGGCCGCGAGAGGACGCCTGTGGGCTGCGGTTCGGGGGCGGGCCGCGCGGGTGGGGCGTTCCGGCTATTGCTGGCTTGGGTGGCATGCGCCACGGTGCCGCCGTGAGCGGTCGGGCCCCCTCGCACCGCCGATCCGATACGCACCACCCCGCCGGGAGGAGGCTCCCCGTATGAGGACCGTGACCATCGTCGGCGCCTCCCTCTCCGGCCTGTACGCCGCACGTGAGCTCCGCGCCCAGGGCTACGACGGACGCCTCGTGATCATCGGCGACGAGCCCCACGCACCCTACGACCGACCTCCCCTCTCCAAGGACTTCCTCACCGGCCGCACCGACGACGCACAGCTCGCTCTCACCGACGCCGAGGAGATGAACGGCCTGGACGCCGAATGGCACCTCGGCACCCGCGCCCGAGGCCTCGACCCCCGCGGCCGCACCGTCCTCCTCGACGACGGCCGGACCGTCTCCACCGACGGCGTCGTCATCGCCACCGGCGCCTCCGCCCGCCGCCTGCCGGGCGGCAGCCTCCCCGGGGTCCACACCCTGCGCACCCTCGACGACGCCCTCGCCCTGCGCGCGGACCTCACCCAGGGCCCCCGCCGGGTGGTCGTCATCGGCGGCGGCTTCATCGGAGCCGAGACCGCCTCTTCCTGCGCCGCTCTCGGCCACGCCGTGACCGTCGTCGAGGCCGCCGCGCTGCCGCTCGTGCCCCAGCTCGGCCCCGAGATGGCCGCCGTGTGCGCCGCACTGCACCGCCGAGGCGGAACGGAACTGGTCACCGGCACCGGCGTGGCCGGACTGCTCGGCACGGCCGCCGTCAGCGGCGTCTCGCTCACCGACGGCCGTATCCTCCCGGCCGATGTCGTCATCGTCGGCATCGGTGCCACCCCCAACACCGCCTGGCTAGCGGGTTCGACCCTCGCCCTGCACGACGGCGTCCTGTGCGACGACGGCTGTGTCACGTCCCTGCCCCAGGTGGTCGCCGTCGGCGATGTGGCCCGCGTGGGGGGAAGTCGCGCCGAGCACTGGACCTCCGCGACCGAACAGCCCCGTGTAGCCGTGGCCAACCTGCTCGCCGGCCGCACCACCGCCATCGTGCGTTCAGTGCCGTACTTCTGGTCGGACCAGTACGGCGCCCGCATCCAGTTCGCCGGCCGCCGCAGGGAGGGCGACATCGTCCACATCACGGAGGGCGTAGCGACCGATGGGTTACCGGGGGAGAGCGACGGGGCGCTCGGCGTGGGCGGGTCACCGGCCGACGGCGGCCAGTCCTCGGCCAAGGGCGGCGGGTCACCCGCCCCCGGCGGCGAGTCACCGGCCGACGGCGGTTTCCTCGCCCGCTACGAACGAGACGGCCGAACCACCGCGGTCCTCGCCATCGACCGCCCCCGCCCCTTCATGCGGGCACGCCGCGAACTCGCCCGAGAGGAAGGGAAGGTGGGGTCCGGGATCGCCTGACCGGGGAGAGGGAGCGGAGGCGGCGCGGTGCCGGAAGCCGACGCTGAGGGGGGCGGGGCACGCGGGGGAGCGAGTGGGTGGACGCCCAATCGGGCCCTGCGTCTCCCCGACGCCATCCCCGTCACCTCCGGCGCCTGCGTCACGGATGCGACAGCTGTCCCGCCCCACCCCGCCGCCGTATCCGCTCCTGCGCGCGCTCCGCGGACCGCTCCTGGCGTCGCGCACGGCGCCGCTCGCGCCGCAGGGCCCGGGCGGTGCTGCTCGGGGCCGAGACGACCCCGTACCGCTGGTTCCACACCTGGCGGGTGACCCAGACGTCGAGCACGCCCCAGGTCGCCACCACGGTGCTCACCACACTGCTGATCACCATGGGGAAGGCCAGCCAGGATCCGGCCATCGTGCACAGGAAGGCCACCATCGCCTGAAGCAGCGTCACGGCGATGACGAGCACCGCGCGCACGGCGGACCTCCGCACCGGATCCGGCATCCGCCGACGCCGTGCGGGCTCCTCGATCCACAGTGGTCGATAGGACGGCTGCTCCTGCCGGGCGCCGGCCCGCTCCGCCTGTCGATCGGTCAGATGTCCCTTCGGCCCCACTGGTCGGCCGCCCGTACCCGCGGGAACGCCGTGTTCATCCGCCGTCCCGCGATCGCGTGTCGTCCCGTGTGCCGGAATGTCGCGATCCGGCGCCTCGACGACCCGTGACGCCGCCTCGAACCCTGTCGCCGCGTCCTCGGGCGCCTCGCGCCGCTCCGCCGTGCCCATCAACGTGTCACTCCCCACCGCCAGCAGACCGCTCGCCCGGCTTGTGATCCGGCTCCCCAGTGGCTGCCCGGCTTGCGCTGTTTTACGCCGCCGGGGTGCGGCACGCGGCCCATGTGGCCGATTCCGCCCCCATTCCCAATGAGTAGGACGAACAAGACGCCACGAAGATTCCCAAGGGACGATAAATTCTGGCCAATTCGTCGCCGAAACGCCTCCCATGGGCTCCCGTCGACGCCGCCGGTGACAGGGAGGCAATCTCCCCCAATGCCCGGACAACTCCCCATCTCCCGGCCCGAGTGCGGAAGTTCTGCTTCCGGACGGCTCTTCGAGTTACCTCTGAGGCGGTAGTAGGCTCGCGGCGTTTGTTGACGCACATGTGTACCCCCAGTGACCGGGGGTCCGAGCTGGGGGAGGCCATGCGCTTTCGCGGGAAGTCGATCCGCCGGAAGATCGTGGCGCTGCTTCTCGTGCCGCTGGTGTCCCTGACCGCCATCTGGGGCTTCGCCACGGTCATCACGGGACGCGAGGCGAGCAGGCTGTTCAACGTGTCCTCCCTGACGGAGAAGGTCGGTTACCCGGTCGAGGACACCATTCGCGTCGTCCAGCAGGAACGCCGCCAGGCCCTGGTCTACCTCGCCGATCCCCGGGCCGCCGACGCGCTCGCCGCGCTGCGCCGCACCCGCGCCGCCACGGACAAGGCCGTCGCCGACCTTCGCTCGAACGCCAAGGACCCCGACCTCCGGGACCTCCTGGACCAGGACGACAGCGAGAGCCTGACCGCGCTCCTGGACGCCCTCGACGGTGTCGAGTCCCTGCGCGGCAGCGTCGAGGAGGGGACCGTCACCCGGGCCCAGGCCCTCGACCTCTACAACCGGCTCATCGACCCCGGCTATGAACTCCTCACCCGGCTCGACGCCGTCGACAGCGTGGAGCTGGACAAGCAGTACCGGGCCCTCGTCGACGTCGCCCGCGCCCGCGAACTGCTCTCCCGCGAGGACGCGTTGCTCGGCTCCGCCCTCGTCGTGGGCAGGCTCAGCCGCGACGAGATCCGTCAGGTCTCCGACCTGGAGGCCCAGCGGGAGGCCGTCTACACCATCAGCTCGCCCCGACTGCCCGACGCCGAGGGCGAGCGCTACGAACGCTTCTGGAAGAACGCCACCGTCGCCCCCCTGCACGCCGCCGAGAAGGCCGTCGCCGCCACCGAACCCGGCGGCATGCCCCGCGGCGTCTCCGCCCAGAGCTGGGACACCGCCGCCGGCAACACCCTCGAAGAGCTCGGCAATCTCGACGAGCAGGCGCACGACCGCTACCAGGATCGCGTCCGCCCGGTCGCCATCGAGGTCATCCTCAAGGCCGCCGTAGCCGGCGTCCTCGGTCTGATCGCGGTGTTGTTCTCCCTCTTCTTGTCGGTCCGCATCGGCCGTGGCCTCATCCGTGACCTGCGCCAGCTGCGGCTGGAGGCCCACGAGGCGTCCGGCGTCCGGCTGCCCAGCGTGATGCGCCGCCTCTCCGCCGGCGAACAGGTCGACGTGGAGACCGAGGTGCCGCGCCTTCAGTACGACAAGAACGAGATGGGTGAGGTCGGCCAGGCCCTCAACACCCTGCAACGCGCCGCCGTCGAAGCCGCCGTGAAACAGGCCGAGCTGCGCGCCGGCGTCTCCGAGGTCTTCGTCAACCTCGCCCGCCGCAGCCAGGTCCTCCTGCACAAGCAGCTCACGCTCCTCGACACCATGGAACGCCGCACCGAGGACACCGAGGAACTCGCCGACCTCTTCCGCCTCGACCACCTCACCACCCGCATGCGCCGGCACGCCGAGGGCCTGGTCATCCTCTCCGGCGCCGCCCCCTCCCGGCAGTGGCGCAAGCCCGTCCAGCTCATGGACGTCGTACGGGCGGCCGTGGCCGAGGTCGAGGACTACGAGCGCATCGAGGTGCGCCGTCTGCCGCGCGTCGCCATCACCGGCCCGGCCGTCGCCGACGTCACCCACCTCGTGGCCGAGCTTCTGGAGAACGCCACGGTGTTCTCCCCGCCGCACACCGCCGTCCAGGTCCTCGGCGAGCGGGTCGCCAACGGCTTCACCCTGGAGATCCATGACCGCGGCCTCGGCATGGCGCCCGAAGCCCTCCTGGACGCCAATCTCCGGCTCGCCGAAACGCCCGAGTTCGAGCTGTCCGACACCGACCGGCTCGGCCTCTTCGTGGTCAGCCGCCTCGCCCAGCGCCAGAACGTCCGGGTCTCCCTGCAGCCCTCGCCCTACGGCGGTACGACGGCCGTGGTGTTCATCCCCGACGCGCTGCTGACGGACGACGTGCCCGACACGAACGGCATCGGCTTCCGCCTCGACCGGCCCAGGCCGCCCAAGGAGAACGAGGCCGCCGACGGCCGCAGGGCCGCCCTCTCCCAGGTGCCCGTCCAGCTCCCCGGACTCCCCGGCCCTCTGCTGGACGGCCCCGTCGAACTCGAGGCGCCCGTCGACCTGGACGCGCTCAGCGACTTCCCGGACGCCCTGGACGACGACAGCGAGCGTGGCGGGCTCTTCCGCCCCCGCCACTCCCTCGTCCACCCGCCGGACGAACCCACCGGGGGACGCCCCGAGGAGCCGTTCCTCCGGCCCTCCGACGCGCGCGGCGCGGACGCGCCCTTCGCCGACGGCGAGCCCGGAGCGCCGGTGCCCTTGCCCCACCGGGCACCCAAGCTCGTCAGCTCGCACGGACGCCCCGTCGGCGACCAGCGCCTCCGCCGCGTCGAAGCCGGCGAGGAAACAGCCGCCCGCCGATCGAAGGACGGCTCCCCGGCCCCGCTGCCCACGCGCCGACGCGGTGCGACCCCGCAGATCCCGCGGGCCGGAGCCACGTCCGAGCCGTCCACCGA
This sequence comes from Streptomyces sp. NPDC032126, assembly GCF_055580085.1. NCBI lineage: Bacteria > Bacillati > Actinomycetota > Actinomycetes > Kitasatosporales > Streptomycetaceae > Streptomyces > Streptomyces sp. NPDC032126. The sequence goes on along the minus strand of NZ_JBVIMA010000007.1, from coordinate 24,145 downwards.
GGGCGCGCAGGGCCGACTCGGCCGTCCGTCCGACCGACCGGCGGAACCTCCGGCGCTCCCACGGCGCAGCCGGCAGACCACGACCCCATCCGACCACCTCGGCGACCTGGCCGACCGGCCCGGCATCGAGCCGCGGCGTGACTCCGGCGCACTGCCGAGCGGCCGGGACGGCAGGCCCGGGGGTGCCGCGCCTCATGAGCCCGGCTCCGCGCCAGGGGCCCTTCCCCGCCGTGTCCGGCAGGCGAACCTCGCCCCGCAGCTGAGACAGGCCGCCGCCCGGACCACCGAGGAGCGGCCCGACCCGGCCGACCGGGACGCCGACGAAGTCCGCAGCCGTATGGCCTCGCTCCAGCGCGGCTGGCAGCGCGGCCGCGCAGAGAACGCCGCGGGCGACGACGCCCACAGCGGCACAGCACCACAAGGAACGACTAAGGGGGACGGTCGATGACCGCACCAAAGGCGACCGGCCACACGACGACCGAAGGCCGCGAGCTGAACTGGCTCCTCGACGAACTCGTGGATCGCGTCGGCAGCATCCGCAAGGCCGTCGTCCTGTCCAGCGACGGACTGCCCACGGGTGCGTCCAGGGACCTCACCAGGGAGGACAGCGAGCACCTGGCCGCCGTCGCCTCCGGATTCCACAGCCTCGCCAAGGGCGTCGGCCGCCATTTCGACGCGGGCAGTGTCCGGCAGACCGTCGTCGAGCTGGACGAAGCCTTCCTGTTCGTGACGGCCGCCGGCGACGGCTCCTGCCTCGCCGTCCTCGCGGACGCCGACTCCGACGTCGGTCTCGTGGCGTACGAGATGACGCTGCTGGTCAAGCGTGTCGGCGTACATCTGGGCACCGCCGCGCGCACCGATCTGCCCTCGGGCGGGTAGTGGGATGGCATGAGCGCAGACGGTCAGGTGAGAAGTCACTGGTTCGACGACGAGGCGGGACCGGTCGTCCGTCCCTACGCCATGACGCGCGGTCGCACCAGTCACGCCGCCCAGCACCGCCTCGATCTGATCGCGGTGGTCGTCACCGAGCCCCACGCGGACGACCCCGACACCGACCCCTCGCTGTCCCCGGAGCACGTGGACATCGTGGGGCTGTGCCGGAACGCCCCCCAGTCGGTCGCCGAACTCGCCGCCGAACTCGACCTGCCGATCGGAGTGGTCCGGGTCCTCGTCGGAGATCTCGTGGACGCGGGATTCGTCCATGTGAACCGGCCCGTACCCCCTGCCGAACTGCCGGACGAGAGTATTCTGCGCGACGTGATCAACGGCCTCCGAGCGCTGTGAACAGCGCGGAAGCGGGGTGAGGACGTGACAGGCTGGCAGTTCTGGGTGGACCGGGGCGGCACCTTCACCGACATCGTCGCGCGCCGCCCCGACGGCCGGCTGCTCACCCACAAGCTGCTGTCGGAGAACCCCGCCCGCTACTCCGACGCGGCCGTCGCCGGCGTACGCGAACTGCTGGACGGCTCGGCGGAGCCCGTCGAGGCCGTCCGCATGGGCACGACCGTGGCGACCAACGCCCTCCTGGAGCGCAAGGGCGAACGCACCCTCCTCGTCGTCACCCGAGGTTTCCGGGACGCCCTGCGCATCGCCTACCAGAACCGCCCCCGCATCTTCGCCCGCGCCATCGAACTGCCCGAACTGCTCCACGAGCGGGTCCTGGAGGTCGACGAGCGCATCGCCGCCGACGGCACGGTCCTGCGCGCCCCCGATCTGGACGCGCTCGCCGGCCCCCTGCAGGATGCCTACGACGACGGCATCCGGGCCGTGGCCGTGGTCTGCCTGCACAGCCACCTCCACCCCGCCCACGAACAGGCCGTCGGAGCCCTGGCCGCCCGCATCGGCTTCCCGCAGATCTCGCTGTCCAGCGAGGTCAGCCCGCTCATGAAACTCGTCCCGCGCGGGGACACCGCCGTCGTCGACGCCTACCTCTCGCCCGTGCTGCGCCGCTACGTCCAGCACGTCGCCGACGAACTCCACGGCGTGCGCCTGATGTTCATGCAGTCCAATGGGGGACTCGCCGAGGCCGGGCAGTTCCGCGGCAAGGACGCCATCCTGTCGGGGCCCGCGGGCGGCATCGTCGGCATGGCCCGCATGTCCCAGCTCGCCGGCTTCGAGCGCGTCATCGGCTTCGACATGGGCGGCACGTCCACGGACGTCTCCCACTTCGCCGGCGAGTACGAGCGCGTCTTCACCACCCAGATCGCCGGAGTGCGCCTGCGCGCGCCCATGCTGGACATCCACACCGTCGCGGCCGGCGGCGGCTCGGTCCTGCACTTCGACGGCACGCGCTACCGCGTGGGGCCGGACTCGGCCGGCGCGGACCCGGGGCCCGCCTGCTACCGCGGCGGCGGACCGCTCGCCGTCACCGACGCCAACGTCATGCTCGGACGCATCCAACCCGCCCATTTCCCGGCCGTGTTCGGGCCGGAGGGCGACCAGCCCCTCGATGACGCGCTCGTGCACCGACGCTTCACCGACCTCGCGCGCGAGATCAGCGACCGCACCGGCGACGACCGCACCCCCGAACAGGTCGCCGAGGGCTACCTGCAGATCGCCGTCGCCAACATCGCCAACGCAGTGAAGCGGATCTCCGTGCAGAAGGGCCACGACGTCACCCGCTACGCGCTCACCACCTTCGGGGGCGCGGGCGGACAGCACGCGTGCATGGTCGCCGACTCGCTCGGCATCCGCACCGTCCTGGTGCCGCCCATGGCCGGTGTCCTGTCCGCGCTCGGCATCGGCCTCGCCGACACCACCGCCATGCGCGAGCAGTCCGTCGAGGCGCCCCTGGAACCGGCCGCCATGCCCGGCGTCCGCAAGACGGCCGACGACCTGGAGGCGGCGGCCCGCGACGAACTCCTCGCCGAGGGCGTCCCCGAGGAGCACCTCCGCGTCACCCGCCGCGCCCAGCTGCGCTACGACGGCACCGACACCACCCTGACCGTCGAACTCACCGAGCCCGACGCGATGCACCACGCCTTCGCAGAACGTCATCGCGCCACGTACTCCTTCACCCTCGACCGTCCGGTCGTCGTCGAAGCCCTCTCCGTGGAAGCCACCGGCATCACCACACCCCCCGATCTGTCCGCCCTCGCCCCGTACGAAGGCCGCTCCGCCGAACCCGGGACCGTCCGCCTGCACACCGGCGGCACCTGGCGCGACGTACCCCTGCACCGCCGGGAGGCCCTTCCTCCCGGCGAATCCGTCACCGGCCCCGCGATCATCACCGAGACCAGTGCGACGACCGTCGTCGACGACGGCTGGCGGGCCACGGCGACCGACGACGGGCATCTGGTCATGGAACGCGTCGCGATTACGCAGAGTTCCGATCTCGACACACAAGCCGACCCGGTTCTCCTTGAGGTCTTCAACAACCTCTTCATGTCCATCGCCGAACAGATGGGCGCCCGCCTGGAGTCCACGGCCCAGTCCGTCAACATCAAGGAACGCCTGGACTTCTCCTGCGCGCTCTTCGACCCGGACGGAAACCTGGTGGCCAACGCCCCGCACATCCCCGTCCACCTCGGTTCGATGGGCACCAGCGTCAAGGAGGTCATCCGTCGCCAGGACCGGATGCGCCCCGGCGACACATACGCCGTCAACGACCCCTACCACGGCGGCACACACCTGCCCGATGTCACCGTGATCACGCCGGTCTTCGCCACGGACGGTGAGCGGATCCTCTTCTACGTCGCCTCGCGCGGCCACCACGCGGAGATCGGCGGCATCGCTCCCGGCTCCATGCCGGCGAACAGCCGCACCATCGAGGAGGAGGGCATCCTCTTCGACAACTGGCTGCTCGCCGAGAACGGCCGCTTCCGCGAGGAGGCCACGCTCCGCCTGCTCACCGAAGCCCCCTACCCGTCCCGCAACCCCAGGACCAACCTGGCCGACCTGCGCGCCCAGATCGCGGCCAACCAGAAGGGCGTCGACGAAGTCGGCCGGATGATCGAACACTTCGGGCTCGACGTCGTCCAGGCCTATATGCGGCACGTCCAGGACAACGCCGAGGAGGCCGTACGCCGGGTCATCGACGCCCTCGACGACGGCGAGTACTCCTACGAGACCGACGCGGGCGCCGTCATCCGCGTACGCGTGCGCGTGGACCGCGAGAACCGGTCCGCCAGGGTCGACTTCACGGGCACGTCACCCCAGCTGGACACCAACTTCAACGCCCCCTTCGCGGTCGTCAACGCGGCCGTCCTGTACGTCTTCCGGACCCTGGTCGCCGAGGACATCCCGCTCAACGACGGCTGTCTGCGCCCCCTGAACATCGTCGTGCCACCCGGCTCCCTGCTCGCACCGCACCCGCCCGCCGCGGTCGTCGCCGGCAACGTCGAGACCTCCCAGGCGATCACCGGTGCGCTCTACGCGGCCCTCGGCGTACAGGCGGAGGGCTCCGGCACCATGAACAACGTCACCTTCGGCAACTCCCGCCACCAGTACTACGAGACCGTCGCCTCGGGATCCGGTGCCGGTGACGGCTTCCCCGGCGCGAGTGTCGTACAGACCCACATGACCAACTCCCGCCTCACCGACCCCGAGGTCCTGGAGTGGCGCCTGCCGGTCCGCCTGGAGGAGTTCTCGATCCGGCGGGGCAGCGGCGGCGCCGGACGGTGGAACGGTGGGGACGGCGCGGTCCGCCGCATCCGCTTCCTCGAACCCATGACCGTCTCGACCCTGTCCCAGCACCGCAGGGTCCCGCCGTACGGCATGGCGGGCGGCGAGGCCGGCGCACTGGGCGCCAACCGTGTGGAACGCGCCGACGGCACGGTCGTGGAACTGGCCGGCAGCGATGCCGTCGACGTCGGCCCCGGCGACGTACTGGTGATCGAAACCCCCGGCGGCGGAGGCTACGGGCCCCCGCCCATCACCCCCATCGAGCAGGAGAAGTGATCGATGATCTTCGGGCGTTCTGAGCGTGGCAAGCCGCCGGTCGAGCCCGTCACGCTCAAGATCCTCGTGGCCGGCGGCTTCGGCGTGGGCAAGACGACCCTCGTCGGCGCCGTCAGCGAGATCCGGCCGCTGCGCACCGAGGAGTTCCTGACCGAGGCCGGCCGGCCGGTCGACGACACCACGGGCGTGGAGGGCAAGCACACCACCACCGTCGCCATGGACTTCGGGCGCATCACCCTGCGCGAAGACCTGGTGCTGTATCTGTTCGGCACCCCGGGCCAGGAGCGGTTCTGGTTCATGTGGGACGAGCTGTCCGAAGGCGCCCTCGGTGCCGTCGTCCTCGCCGACACCCGCCGCCTGGAGGACTGCTTCGCCGCCGTCGACTACTTCGAGCGCCGCTCCATACCCTTCATCGTCGGGGTCAACTGCTTCGAGGGATCGGCGCGCTATCCGGTTCAGGACGTGCGCCAGGCCCTCGATCTCGATGACGACGTGCCCGTGCTGCTGTGCGACGCCCGGGACCGTCAGTCGGTCAAGGACGTCCTCGTGGGCGTGGTCCAGCACGCCATGGAGTACGGCGCCGAACGCCGCCAGACCGTCACCACCTGAGGCCCGCCAGGCCGGGACACGGCCCGTACCCCCGCCGACCGGGGTACGGGCCGTGAGTCACCGCGAGGCACCACGCGTGCGTGCGCCTACTCCGCGCCGTCCTCCACCCAGCCGAAGCTCTTCTCCACGGCCTTGCGCCAGTTGTGGAACTCGCGCTCCCGCACCGACGCCTCCATGGCCGGCGTCCATTCCGCGTCCTTCTGCCAGTGCGCCTTCAGCTCGTCCAGGTCGTTCCACACCCCGGTGGCCAGCCCGGCCGCGTAGGCCGCGCCCAGGCACGTGGTCTCGGAGACCTTCGGCCGGATCACCGGGACACCGAGCACATCCGCCTGGTGCTGCATGAGCAGGTTGTTCTTCGTCATGCCGCCGTCCACCTTCAGGGTGGTGATGTGCACCCCGGAGTCCTGGTACATGGCGTCCACGACCTCGAGGGTCTGCCAGCTCGTCGCCTCCAGCACCGCACGCGCGAGGTGCGCCTTCGTGACGTAGCGGGTGAGGCCCGTGACGACACCGCGCGCGTCGGAGCGCCAGTAGGGCGCGAACAGACCGGAGAACGCGGGCACGATGTACGCGCCGCCGTTGTCCTCGACGCTCGCCGCCAGTGTCTCGATCTCGTCAGCCGTACGGATGATCCCGAGCTGGTCACGGAACCACTGCACGAGCGCACCCGTTATGGCGATCGCACCCTCCAGACAGTAGACCGGCGCCTCCTCACCGATCTTGTAGCCCATCGTCGTCAGCAGCCCGTTCTTCGACGGCACCGGCCGGTTGCCGGTGTTGAGCAGCAGGAAGCTGCCCGTGCCGTACGTGTTCTTGGCCGTGCCCACGTCGTAGCAGGCCTGGCCGAACACCGCGGCCTGCTGGTCGCCCAGCGCCGACGCGACCGGCACGCCGGCGAGCTGGCCCACCGCCGTGCCGTAGACCTCGGCGGAGGACCGGATCTCCGGCAGCACCGCCTCGGGCACGTTCATCGCCGACAGGATGGACGTGTCCCACTGGAGGGTGTCCAGATTCATCAGCATGGTGCGCCCGGCGTTCGTCACGTCGGTGACGTGCCGGCCACCGTCGGTTCCACCGGTCAGGTTCCAGATGAGCCAGGAGTCGATGGTGCCGAAGGCGATCTCGCCCCGCTCGGCGCGGCCGCGCAGCCCCGGCACGTTGTCCAGGAGCCAGGCGGCCTTGGGTCCGGAGAAGTAGCTGGCCAGTGGCAGCCCCGTCTGCTCGCGGAAGCGGTCCTGTCCGTCGGTGCCGCCCAGTTCGTTGCAGAGCGCGGCCGTCCGCGTGTCCTGCCAGACGATCGCGTTGTGCACGGGCTTGCCCGTGGCGCGATCCCACAGCACCGTCGTCTCGCGCTGGTTGGTGATGCCGAGCGCGCTGATCTGGTCGGCCCGCAGGCCCGCCTTGGCGATCGCTCCGGCGACCACGGCCTGCACCTTGGACCAGATCTCGGTGGCGTCGTGCTCCACCCAGCCGGGCTTGGGGAAGATCTGGCGGTGCTCGCGCTGGTCGACGGCGACGATCGCACCGTTCTGGTCGAAGATGATGCAGCGGCTCGAGGTGGTGCCCTGGTCGATTGCGGCGACGTACTTCGCGTCGTTGTCCGTCATGGCTCCCCTTGGGCTGGGTTCAGAAGGCTGCGTTGTAGATGAGGCCCGCGAGCGCCCCGCCGATGAGCGGGCCGACGACCGGGATCCACGCGTAGCCCCAGTCGGAGGTGCCCTTGTTCGGGATCGGCAGGAAGGTGTGGACGATGCGCGGTCCCAGGTCGCGCGCCGGATTGATGGCGTAGCCCGTGGGGCCGCCGAGGGAGAGGCCGATACCGACGACGAGCAGGGAGACGATCAGCACGGTCGTGCCCGACTCGCCGAGTCCCTTGGTCAGACCGAAGGCGAGGATCGGCAGGACGAGTCCGATCGTCGCGATGATCTCGGTGATCAGGTTGGCGATCGGATTCCGGATCTCCGGGATGGTGGAGAAGATGCCGAGCGTGGGTGTCGGCTCCTCGGCCGGGCCCTCGGCGGAGTCGTCCCGACGGACGTTCGCCTGGAACTGCGCCAGATACACCAGGTAGGCGAGGACCGCGCCCAGCATCGCCCCGACGATCTGCCCGAGCAGATACACCCAGACCTTGCCCCACTTGCCCGTGTCGATGGCGATGCCCAGGGTGACGGCCGGGTTGAGATGACCGCCCGAGAGGGGAGCGGCCGTGTACGCGCCCGCCAGCACGCCGAACCCCCACCCGAACGCGATCACCACCCATCCCGAGGCACGCGCCTTGGAGTGCTTGAGGGTGACGGCGGCGCAGACGCCCGCGCCGAAAAGGAGCAGGATCGCGGTGCCGATGACTTCGCCGACGAAAATGTCTCCGTTGCTCATGGCGGCTCCTAGGCCCGGCCCGGGGTGATCGACCCCGGTACTTAGTGCAGGGTGCGGTTCCCGTGGCTTCTATGGCCAGGGCAGGGTGTCCCGCGCCCCGCCCGGCGTCCGTGACGAGCGTGCCGTCGTGGCCGAATCGCCTGGGGTGAACGGGCCCTGAAACGAGCAGCCCGCGCGGAGCATGCCTGGATCCGCCGAAAATGTACGGCGATGTCGGCTACACCGGGAAGTGTTCACCGGTGCACAGGGGGCGTCAAGGGTCCGACCGCAATGGTTGTTCACCATGGCGGGGGACCCGGCCCGACCGCTCGGCGCCGGACTGGGCCGAGGCGCCCAGCCACCGGCCCCGGGCCGCTTCCGCCCCGCCCGGGGTGTCACAAGGTCCGTGCAGGCTGCACCGATTCAGCCATCCCCACACATCACCGCACCCCCACAGATCACCTGAGCCACTCCAGCACCGCCACCTTCGAAACACCCCACCGATCACCTGAGCCCCTACGGCACCGAGCACCTCAACCCACCCCCGGCTCCACCCCCACCCGCTGCGCCCCACCCCTCGGCATCGCCCCCGACCCGCGCCGGATCTCATGCCCGGGCATCCCCGCGCGGCCCAGCACCCAGCTCGGCCCGGACAACGACTTCGCCGCCTTCTTCAGCGGCGCCAGACAGGCCGCGGCCTGCCGGTGGTCCATCACGCTGCCCGGCGGACACACGACCGTGGCCAGCGACAAGGTGACCGACCGCCCACCCGCGGACCACGGCACGTCCAGCACCGAGGAAGCCACCGCGTCCAGCCCTTCCGGATCCGCCAGGACCAGGAAGTCGTCCCCGCCGATGTGCCCCACGCGCGTGCCGCCGAACTGTTCCTCCGCGGCCGCGAACTGCAGCGCCCGTCCCACCGACCGGATGAGGTCGTCGCCCGCGGCGAACCCGGCCCCGTCATTGACCTGCTTGAAGTGGTCGATGTCCAGCCAACTCAGCGCGAACGTCCGCCCGCCCGTGATCCTCCGGTCCACCTCGTCGCCGATCACGTCGGAGCCGGGCAGCCGCGTCAGCGGATTCAGCCCGGCCGCCTCCTCGACCCGCGTCTCCGCCAGCGCCCGTACGAGATCGGCGAGCCGTACGACGCCCACGCACCGCCCCTGCCCGTCGACGACGGCGACGTCGTCCGAGGTACGGTCCCGGTCGCCGACCGCGACCACGTCCAGCACCTCCCAGGCCGTGGCGTCGATGCCGACCGTGCGCGGCGGATCGCCCAGCTTGGTCGCCGGCCGGTCGGCGTAGAGCGCGTGCCCGTACCGCCCCGACATGGACAGCAGGAAGCGCGAGCGGTGCAGCGAGCGCACCGGCACCCCCGCCCGGTCCACGAGCAGTACCCCGGACACATTGGGCGACCCGGTGAGCAGGGCCCGCACCTGACCCGCCGACGCGACGGCCGGCAGCAGCGCGGCGGGCCGTACGAACTCCCGCACGAACGGCCCCGACCGCGGCATCGCGGCGCCACCCTGGGCGCGGGGCGGAACGTATACGTCCGCGGCCGGCAGTCGGGCCGGCGGGGCGAACAGCTCGCCCTGGGCCAGCTGGGCCCCGGCCGCCCGGGCGACCTCGCACTGCCGCTCGGTCTCCACCCCCTCGACGGCCAGCAGCGCGCCCAGCTCGTCGCACAGCGTCCGCATCGCGCGCACCGCGGCGGGCAGCGCCAGCAGGGACGCGTCCAGCTTCACCAGGTCCGGCCCGAGGTCCGTCAGCAGGCGCAGCGGTACGTCACCGTCGCCCACCCCGTCCGCACTGATCCGGAAGCCCTGCGCACGCAGCGTGCCGACCGCCTCCAGCAGGGCCTGCTGCGGCACATGCGTGTACGGCGGGACGACGTCGAGCGTCACCTCCCAGGGCAGTCGCCCGGCCTCGCGGACGGCGTCGTGCAGGGACGGGAGTCCGCCCAGGTCGGCCAGGGTGCCCGCGAACACGTTCACGTGCAGCGGAAGCAGCGTCTCCTTGCGGGCGGCCGAGCGTACCGCCAGCACGGCCAGCCTTCCGTCGAGTTCGGGATCGCGACGGGCCTGCGCGAGGACGTCGCCGGTCTCCGGGCGGGCAAGGATCTCCAACCCGGCGACTCCTCCGGTGGTCAGGTTGACCACCGGCTGGAAGGCGAAACGGACAGTATCCGTCCAGGAGTGCACGGCAGCATGATGGCGCTCCTGGCGTACGCCCAGGCGCAGTTCATAAGACGTTCACGCAGGATTCCGGGGCGGTCACGGAGCGTGCGAAGGAGGCCAGACCGCATTGTCCTCAGCGCACCGCGATCACCGCCGATCCATGACCGAACAACCCCTGGTTCGCCGTGATCCCCACCCGGGCCCCCGGTATCTGACGGGCACCGGCCCGCCCTCGCAGCTGCCAGGTGAGCTCGCACACCTGGGCGATCGCCTGGGCCGGCACCGCCTCCCCGAACGACGCCAGACCGCCGCTCGCGTTCACGGGTATGCGCCCGCCCACCGCGGTCGCGCCCTCCCTGAGCAGCTTCGCGCCCTCGCCCGCACCGCACAGCCCCAGATCCTCGTACCACTGCAACTCCAGAGCGGTCGACAGGTCGTAGACCTCCGCCAGCGACAGATCCTCCGGGCCCACCCCCGCCTCCTCGTACGCCGCCCGGGCGATCGACGTCCGGAAGGGCTCGGCGTCCGGCTCCACCGCCACCGCCGAGTCGGTCGCGATGTCCGGGAGATCCAGCACCGTGGTCGGATAGCGAGGCGTCACCGTCGACACCGCGCGGATCCGCACCGGGTCGGCCACCCCGTGCCGACGTGCGAACTCCATGCCGGACAGCACCAGCGCGGCCCCGCCGTCCGAGGTGGCGCAGATGTCGAGCAGTCGCAGCGGATCAGCCACTACGGCGGAGGCGGCCACCTCCTCGGCGGTGACCCGTGCGCGATAGCGCGCGTTCGGATTCAGGGCGCCCATGGACGAGTTCTTCACCTTGACCCGGGCGAAGTCCTCCGGCGTGTCTCCGTGCACGGCCATCCGCCGCCGCGCGTACAGGCCGAAGTACGCCGGATTGGTGGCGCCGAGCACCCGGAAGCGCAGCCAGTCCGGGTCGTCCGGCCGGTCCCCGCCCGCCGGCCGGAAGAAACCCTTGGGCGCGGCGTCGGCACCCACCACGAGCACCACGTCCGCGAGCCCCGAGAGGATCTGCGCCCGTGCCGCGTTGACCGCCTGGGCACCCGACGCGCACGCCGCGTACACACTCGTGACGCGGGCACCCTGCCAGCCCAGCGCCCTGGCGAAGGTCGCTCCCGCCACATAACCGGGATATCCGCCACGCACCGTGTCCGCGCCGACGATCGAGTCGACCTCCCGCCACTCCAGCCCGGCGTCGGCCAGTGCCGCCCGGGCCGCCACCACTCCGTACTCGACGAAGCCGCGTCCCCACTTGCCCCACGGGTGCATCCCCGCGCCGAGCACCGCCACCTCTGCCGTCATGCCCTCACCCCCGTCGGCCGCCAGTGCCAGGTCGTCCAGGTCGTCTCCGCGTCCTGATGGAGCACGCCCGGCACCGCCTCCACCTCCATGCCCACCGTCAGATCGGCGACGGTGACCCCGGGAGCCGCCTGTCCGAGCACCACGATCCGCTCCACGGCCAGCTCCACAGCGATCAACGCGTACGGCTCCCACGGAAGTTCCGGGTTCGTCACATAGGGTGACGGCGGCCGGTACCGGGCATCGGTGTACGACCAGACGCGTCCGCGCCGCGACAGGGGAACCTCCCGCAGCTCACCGCCCTCGCAGCCCGGATTGCGGCAGTGCGTGTCCTCGCGGGGGAAGAAGACCGAACCGCATGCCGAACAGCGTGTTCCGAGCAAGGTGAAATCCGCGCCGTCCCCGGTGAACCAACCGGCGACCACGGGTCTGGATGCGCGCGACAAAGGCCCTCCCCCACGAGATCTGACGGGACGTCAGGAGTCTGGCACGCGTACTGGAAAAAGGGCAGACGGCCCTGAAAGATGCAGGGGCATGACTCGACTCTCCAGCGCAGTACGCGGCGCCGTCACCGCGCTCGCCGCCCTGCTGGCCGTCACCGCGGCACCCGCCGGCGCCCGCGCCCACAGCGACCCCAAGGCGCCCGCCGACTTCGTCGCCCTCAGATCCGTGGATCCGACGATCATCGAGGAGATGCGCTACTTCACCCCGCACAACTTCGTGGGGGAGCGCATCGACGGCTACCGGCAGCCCCTGTGCATCCTCACCCGCCCGGCCGCCGAAGCCCTCCACCAGGCGCAGACGAAGCTCCTGCGCCAGGGCTACACGCTCAAGGTCTACGACTGCTACCGGCCGCAACGCGCCGTCGACCACTTCGTCCGCTGGGCCGAGGACCTCGACGACGAGGCCATGAAGCAGGAGTTCTACCCGGACGTCGACAAGACCCGCCTGTTCGAGGACGGGTACATCGCCGCGAAGTCCGGGCACAGCCGGGGCTCGACGACGGACCTGACGATCGTGAGGCTCCCGGCGAGGCCCACCCGCCCCTACCACCGGGGACAGGCGCTGGTGCCGTGCTACGCGCCCCAGAAGGACCGCTTCCCGGACAACTCCGTCGACATGGGCACCGGATTCGACTGCTTCGACACCCTCTCCCACACCCTCGACCCACGCGTCCAGGGCGTACAGCGCGCCAACCGGTTGCTGCTGAAGAACACCCTGGAGGGCGTCGGGTTCGTGAACCTCGCCGAGGAGTGGTGGCACTACACCTTCAAGCCCGAGCCGCACCCGGACACCTACTTCGACTTCCCGGTCTCGGCGGCGTCCCTCACCAGGGGAGGCTGAACCGTCCCGGAGAGACGGCCTCCCCGTGATCGGATACAGTCCGCCGCGTGTCCGAACTTCAGCACACCACTTCGAACCCCGCACGTGACTCGCATTGTTCGAGCTGCGGAGCGCCCTACGGGGAGGGCGTCACCGGCTGGCCCCGCACCTGCCCCGCCTGCTCCGCGGTGGCCTACCGCAACCCGCTGCCGGTCGCGGTCGCGCTCCAGCCCGTCTACGACACCCGGGGCACCGCCCTCGTCGTCATCACCCGGACCGTCGCACCCGCGCGCGGGGGCATCGCCCTGCCCGGCGGCTACATCGACGACCGCGAGGACTGGCGCCAGGCCGTCGTGCGCGAGCTCAAGGAGGAGACCGGCATCGACGCTGCGAGCCGCGACGTACGGCTCGCCGACGCGATGAGCTCGCCCGACGGACACCTGCTGCTGTTCGGGCTGCTCCCGGAGCGCCCCGCCGACCGCCTGCCCGCCCGGGCCGCCACGGACGAGACGGAGGGCTGGCATCTCCTGCGCAGGCCCGAGGAGCTCGCCTTCCCGCTCCACACGCTCGCTGTCCGGGCGTTCTTCGAGGGCCGCTACGTCTGAGCCCCGAGCCCCCCGAGTCCACGTATGAGGACCGGGTGGGACGGCTCGCGCACGCCGTCGTCGCCCTCGCGTTCGACGACCACCTCCCGGCCCTCCCAGCGGGCGACGTACCGCTCGATCTCCGGCTCGTCCCAGCCGTCGCCCGCGTCCAGCACCACCAGACCGCCGCCCGTCCGACCCCGGGCGGGCGCCCACACCTCCAGCGCCGGCCGGCCGTCCTCCCCACGGACCGGCAGCACCGCGCCCGCGCGCGCGAGCACCGGGATCCTCGACAGGGGCGCCTCGATCAGCACCTGCCCCGGACCCTCGTACGACCGCCCCGTCGCCGTGTCGTACCAGAGCCCCCTCGGCAGCGGCACCGCCCGCCGGTCCGCGCCCGGATCCAGCACCGGCGCCACCAGCAGACAGTCGCCCAGCAGGAACGCGTCCTCACACGCGCGCAGCGCGCGGTCCTCCGGCGCACCCCACCACACCGGACGCACATAGGGCGCCCCGGTGCGCCGCGCCAGGTGCGCCAGCGTCACGAAGTACGGCAGCAGCCGCCGGCGCTCCAACAGCGCCACGCGCGCGTGCTCCAGCACCTGCGCACCGAACTCCCACGGCTCCCTGCGCCCGGCCCGCAGACTCGCGTGGGTACGGAACAGCGGCAGATACGCGCCCAGCTGGAACCAGCGCAGGTACAGCTCCGGCGACGGGCTGCCGTCGAACCCGCCGACATCGGGGCCCGAGTACGGCACGCCGCACAGCCCCAGCCCCAGGACCAGCGACAGCGACGCCCGCAGCCCCGGCCAGCCCGTGGCGACATCGCCGGACCACGTGCCGCCGTAGCGCTGCAGACCGGCCCAGCCGGACCGGGAGAAGACGAACGGCCGCTGCTCCGGAGCCAGCGCGCGCAGCCCCTCGTAGCCCGCCCGGGCCATGCACAGGCCGTACACGTTGTGCCCCTCGCGATGGTCACCGCCACGCCCCTCCAGCGCGTGCCGGGCCGAACGCGGCAGCGTCGTCTCCCCGAAGGCTGCGAAGGACGTGGGCTCGTTCATGTCGTGCCAGAAGCCGGCGAAGCCCTGCGCGAGCCGCTCCTCGTAGAGCCGACCCCACCACGCGCGCACACGCGCGTGCGTGAAGTCAGGGAAGACCGCCTCGCCGGGCCACACCACACCCCTCACCGGCCGCCCCGAGGCGGCCTCGCGTACGAACGCGTCCTCGGCCGCCCCACTGTCGTACACCTCGTTGCCGGGCGCCGCCTTGACCGCAGGGTCCACGATCGACACCAGCCGGATCCCGTCCCGCCGCAGGTCCTCGGCGAGCCCGGGCAGCTTGGGGAAGCGGTCCTGGTCGACGGTGAACACCTGGTGGTCGTCGTAGTGGTCGATGTCCAGGTGGACGGCGTCGAGCGGCAGATCGTGCTCCTGGTATCCGGCGACGATCCGCCGCACCTCCTGCTCGCTGCCGAAGCCCCAGCGCGCGTGGTGGTGGCCCAGCGCCCACGCGGGAGGCACCGCCGGCGGACCGGTCAGCGAGGCCCAGGCGAGCAGCACGCGCGCGGGGGTGCCCACCATCACCCAGCAGCGCAGCGGGCCACCCGTCATGCGCAGCTCGCACGTCCCGGCCCGGTCGTGCCCGGAGCCGGCGCCCTCCTCGCCCTCCCGCAGCGTCACGGTGCCGTCCCACGTGTTGTCGTGGAACGCCAGATGCGTGCCCGCGTCGGAGACCACCATCTGGACCGGCATCGTGATGTAGAGCGGATCGTCCTCGGGGTCGAAGGGGGTCCCCGGGTCGGTGTTCCACAGGCGGTACGTTCCGTCGCGCAGGCGCGGCCCCGACGCCCGGCCGCCCAGCCCGAAGAACCGGGCGTCCGCTCCCACCTCCGAGCGCTGCATCCAGCGCGCCGGACCGCCGTCCTCCGGCTCCCACCAGCGCGGCGGCTGATCACGGCGCAGCGACACACCGCCCGGCGTGAGAACCTCGACCGCGCCGTGCCGTGAGACCACCACCGTGACCCGCTCGGCCACGACCCGCCAGCCGCCGTCCTTGTCCGGCTCCAGCACGGCCCGTGGATCGGGCTCCGGACAGCGGCCGGCCAGCGCGTACGACGGCTCGGGCCCGGCCCCGTCCCAGCCCCAGAACACCGCCCCGTTCACGGCGACGACGATCCGCAGCTCCGAGCGGCTGAACCGGACCGTGCCGCCGCCCGGCCCGGGCTCCACCTCCCGCACCACACCGGGCACCCGCGCGCGTTCCGCGCCGCGCGGCGGCAGCGCGGCGGCGTCCGCACGCCTGCGCCGCCACGCGGCCCGTACGGTCCGCAATCCCTGGGCCGTGCCCGCGGAACCCACCGACTTCATCGAACGCACCAGGTCACGACCGTCCATGCTGTTCACCCTGCCATTCGGCCGCCCACGCGCGCGTGTCGTTCAACTGCCGTTCACCCGTGCTGGGACCACATCTTTGCGACACGGACTATGTGGGGCGCACCCTGGTGTAGAAGTCGATCACATGGCATCGTCCGTGTCAGCCGCGTCACGCGCACACCCCAGCACGTGCGCGGTCGACGCACACGACGCGCACAGTCCCGGGAGCCGCCCCATGTCGACCGAGAACCCCCAGCCGCTCTGGCAGCCAGATCCCCAGCGCATCGCGCGAGCACAGGTCACCAAGTTCCAGGCCTGGGCCGCCGAACGGCACGGAGCCCCCTCCCAGGGCGGTTACCCGGCCCTGCACCGCTGGTCCGTCGACGAGCTGGAGACCTTCTGGAAAGCCGTCACGGAGTGGTTCGACGTACGGTTCTCGAGCCCCTACGCGCGCGTGCTCGGCGACCGCTCGATGCCGGGCGCCGAGTGGTTCCCCGGGGCGACCCTCAACTACGCCGAGCACGCCCTGCGCGCGGCGGAGACCCGAGCGGACGAGCCGGCTCTCCTGTATGTCGACGAGACCCACGACGCGCGCCCCGTGACCTGGGCCGCGCTGCGCCGACAGGTCGGGTCCCTGGCCGCCGAGCTGCGCGCCCTGGGGGTGCGTCCCGGCGACCGCGTCAGCGGCTACCTCCCGAACATCCCTGAAGCCGTCGTGGCCCTGCTCGCCACGGCCGCCGTGGGCGCCGTGTGGACCTCCTGCGCCCCCGACTTCGGCGCTCGCAGCGTCCTCGACCGCTTCCAGCAGGTCGAACCCGTCGTCCTGTTCACCGTGGACGGGTACCGCTACGGCGGCAAGGAGCACGACCGCCGCGACATCGTCGCCGAACTGCGCCGCGAGCTGCCCACCCTGCGCGCCGTCGTCCACATCCCGCTGCTCGGCACCGAAGCGCCCGAAGGGGCCCTGGACTGGGCGGCCCTGACGGCCGCCGACACGGAGCCCGTCTTCGAACAGGTGCCCTTCGCGCACCCCCTGTGGGTGCTGTACTCCTCCGGCACGACCGGCCTGCCCAAGGCCATCGTCCAGTCCCAGGGCGGCATCCTGGTCGAACACCTCAAACAGCTCGGCCTGCACTGCGACCTGGGCCCCGAGGATCGTTTCTTCTGGTACACGTCGACCGGCTGGATGATGTGGAACTTCCTCGTCTCCGGCCTTCTCACGGGCACCACGATCGTCCTGTACGACGGCAGCCCCGGCTATCCCGACACCGGCGCCCAGTGGCGCGTCGCCGAACGCACCGGCGCCACCCTCTACGGCACCTCGGCGGCCTACGTCATGGCCTGCCGCAAGGCCGATGTGCACCCGGCGCGGGACTTCGACCTCACCAAGATCCAGTGCGTCGCCACCACGGGCTCCCCGCTCCCGCCCGACGGCTTCCGCTGGCTGCACGACGAGGTCCGCGACGACCTGTGGATCGCCTCCGTCAGCGGCGGCACGGACGTGTGCTCCTGCTTCGCGGGAGCCGTCCCGACCCTCCCCGTCCACACCGGGGAGCTCCAGGCCCCCGGCCTCGGCACCGACCTGCAGTCCTGGGACCCGGACGGGCACCCCGTGATCGACCAGGTCGGCGAACTCGTCGTCACCAACCCCATGCCGTCCATGCCGGTCCACTTCTGGAACGACCCCGACGGCAGCCGCTACCACGACAGCTACTTCGACACCTACCCCGGCGTGTGGCGCCACGGCGACTGGATCACCATCACCTCGCGCGGCTCCGTCGTCATCCACGGCCGCTCCGACTCCACGCTCAACCGCCAGGGCGTCCGCATGGGCTCGGCCGACATCTACGAGGTCGTCGAGCGCCTCCCCGAGATCAAGGAATCCCTCGTCATCGGCATCGAGCAGGCCGACGGCGGCTACTGGATGCCCCTGTTCGTGCATCTGGCACCGGGAGCCGTCCTCGACGAGGCCCTCCTGGACCGCGTCAAGCAGACCATCCGGGAACAGCTCTCCCCGCGCCACGTCCCCGACGAGATCATCGAGGTACCCGGCGTCCCGCACACCCTGACGGGCAAGCGCATCGAGGTCCCGGTCAAGCGCCTCCTCCAGGGCACCCCGCTGGAGAAGGCGGTCAACCCGGGATCCATCGACAACCTCGACCTGCTGCACTTCTACGAGGACCTCGCCCGCAAGCGGGCCTGACCGGCATCAGCCCCCGTAGGTGGCCTCGGACTCGCCCAGCACGACGGCGAAGTCCGAGGCCAGCCGCACCGCGTCGGCCGGCTCGAGCTCGGCGACCGAGATCCGCACCCCCGTCCCCGCCGCCAGCCGGAACCGCGC
Source organism: Streptomyces sp. NPDC032126 (assembly GCF_055580085.1). Classification (NCBI taxonomy): domain Bacteria; kingdom Bacillati; phylum Actinomycetota; class Actinomycetes; order Kitasatosporales; family Streptomycetaceae; genus Streptomyces; species Streptomyces sp. NPDC032126. The sequence continues at coordinate 6,164 of NZ_JBVIMA010000007.1, read as the reverse complement.
CCCGGCCGCGACCCACCAGCCGTACGAGCGCAGCCCGTTCGCCACGGCCGACTCGTCCCGCACCGGCGCCCACACGTTCATCCCGCTCGCCCCGTGCGCCGGGATCCCGCGCGCGGCCAGCTCCCGCAGCAGCACCGCCCTGCGCAGCGCGTACGTCTCCTTCGCGTTCTGCACCAACGCGCGCGTGCCGTCGTCCGTGAGAAGCCCGTACACGGTCTCCTGCAGCAGATGACTGACCCAGCCGGACGTGAGCAGCAGTCGCCCGTCGTGCCGGGCGAGCGTGGTCGCGTCACAGGCCGCCGCAGCCCAGCGCAGGTCGGTGCCCAGGAACTTGCTGACCGTCCGCACATGCACCCAGCGCTCAAGGCCGCCCGAGGCGAGCGTGAACAGCGGCGCGCCGGCGATCACGGAGGCGTGGTCGTTCTCCACGACCAGCACGTCCGGAGCGTCCCGCAGAACTTCCACGAGCGCGTCCCGCCGCTCCGGCGAGAAGCAGCCGCCGTACGGGTTCTGCGCGCGTGGGCTGCACACCACGGCACGCACGCCCGCGCGCACGGCCTCCCGCAGCGCGTCGGGACGAACGCCCTCGTCGTCGACGGCCACCGCAACGGTACGCAGGCCCAGCGCCGCCACCAGGTCGAGCAGATGGTGGTATCCGGGGTCCTCCATGGCGACGGCGTCCCCCGGGCGCAACTCCACCGACAGCAGCCGCCCGATCAGATCCAGCGCACCGTGCGCGAACGTCACGTGGTCCGTCGGAACGCCGTCGGGACGCAGCCACGCGCGCACCTCGTCCTCCAGCCGCGTCAGCCGAGGCGTGGACCGGTGCGAGCGCGCGCCCGGTGACAGCCGGGACGGCGGTACCAGCCCGGGCAGCAGCGCCGGGTCGGGATGACCGCCGGCCAGATCCCGAAGCCCTTCGGGCACCTTGGGGGGCCTACGGGACGCCACGGCCGGAACGGACGCCACCACGGTGCCCCCGCGTCCCCGGGTCACCACGATGCCCCGCGCGCGCAGCTCCTTGTACGCCGTGGCGACCGTCCCCGGGCTCACCCCGAGCTCGTCCGCCAGCCTCCGTACGGGGGGCAGGGCGACCCCTGGACCCAACGCGCCTTCGGACACGCCCCGTTCGACGGACGCGGCAATTGCCTTGGCCGTCGCCCCTGCGATCTCATATTGTGTTGCCACGTTGAAAAGTATGTATCAATACAAACTGCCGGTCAAGGCAAAGGGGGAGCCAGTGCCACCGATCCACCGCGCATTCACCTGGACGCAGCGCCTACCCGGAGGACGCGACGGACGCAGAATGCTGACGATCGCCTTCGTCGACCGCATCGGCAGCGGCCTCTGGGCGTCCGTCTCCGTCCTGTACTTCACCTACGTCTCCGATCTTTCCCTGGGCCAGGTCGGCACCCTCGTCGCCGCGGCCGGAGCCGTGGGCATCGCCGGCGCACCCCTCGGCGGCCGGCTCGCCGACCGGTTCCCGCTCGTCCGCATCCTGATCACCGTTCAACTCCTGCGCGCCCTGGCCTCCTTCGCCCTGCTGACCACGGACCACTACGCGCTCCTGCTGGCCTTCTCCGCCGTCGGCAGCCTCGGTGACCGGGCGGCCAACGTCCTCACCAAACTCTTCGCCGCCCGCGTCGCCGGCCCCGACCGCGTCCGCTACCAGGCCGTCCAGCGCACCGCCGCCAACGCCGGCTGGGCCCTCGGCGGCCTCGCCGCGGCCGCCGCCCTCGCCATCGGCAGCACCGCCGCCTACCAGTGGCTCCTCGCCGGCGACGCCCTGTCCTTCCTCGCCTGCGCACTCCTCACGCTCCGCTGCGGCGAACCGCGCACCGCCACCCGCACCGTGACCACCTCGAGGGACCCCGCACCCGCCCCCGCGACGGCCAACCCCTGGCGCGACCGCACTTACCTCGCCTACGTCGCGACCGAGACCGTCCTCTCCCTCCACGACGCGGTGTTCAAGATCGGCCTGCCCCTCTGGATCGCCCACGTCGGCGACGCCCCCCAGGGACTCGCCCCCCTGCTCATGGTCCTCAACAACGTCATGGTGGTCGCGCTCCAGGTCCCCCTCGCCAAGTTCGGCGCCACCACCCCGGCCGCCCGCGCCCTGCTCATCCCCCTCGCCGCCGCCTTCGCTCTCGGCGGGACGTCCATGGCCCTCGCCACCACCGGCGGCACCATCGCGACCACCACGCTCCTCACCGCCGCGGCCATGCTCTTCACCCTGGCCGAGATGCTCCACGCCACCGTCTCCTGGGAACTCTCCATCGCCCTGGCCCCCGACACCGCACAGGGCGCCTACCTCGGCGTCCACGGACTGGCCCAGTCCGCCCAACGCAGCATCGGACCACTCGCCGTCACCGCCGCCATCGCCACCGGCCCCCTCGGCTGGACCGCATTCGGCACCACCATCGCCCTGACCTGCGTCATCCAGCACCGCACCGTGCGCGACCGGCTTACACGAGGGCCGTTGTCAGTGCCGCCGGTTACTGTGAGTGAGCATTGATCGACTGCGCTCAGGGGGAAACATGGCGTACACCGACGACCAGACCATGCGACGCGTGCTGCGCCGCGAGATCGCCGGCACCATCGGCCTGCTCACGGACGAGCACGACTTCCGCGCCATGCGGCGCTACCGCACCTTCACCTTCGACGACCACACCACCTACCTCGAACAGGTCGAGGCACTCCTCAAGACCCGAGCCCTGCAGGGCAACCACACCACCCTGGCCCTCTTCGACCCCGTCGAGTACGCCGAATACTGCACCGACCACGGCCTCGACCCGGACGTCCCGGCGAACCGCTCACGCTTCACCGCCGAACTCGCCACCACCGGCCCCACCGTCCCCTACGAGGGCCAACCCCTCGCCGACCTCGTCCCCGCCCTCGTCGACGAAGCAGTCCGACAGGCCACCTGGGAGTACGCCGCCACCCTCCTCGCCCGCCTCGGCGCCTGCGCCTCCTGCGGCGAGGACATCGGCCGCGCGGCCTTCACCCGGGCCTCACACCTCCTCGTCCGGATCATCGACACCTCCCCACCCGGCAACCGGCACCTCGTCTGCAGCGTCACCGGAACCCCGGAAACACTCGTAGCAGTCCTCCACGCCGACCGGACCCCGGACGGGACGACCCAGCTCGACGAGGCGGAAGCCCTGGAATTCACCACCGTTCTCGCCCTCGGCCTCGCCACCAAGAGTCCAGGCGGCCTCGTCATGCGCACCAGCGCCCCCGGCGGCCCCGACCGGGTCTACGGCTGGCGGATCCGCGAGGACACCCTGGAAGCCCTCACCGCCGGCGAGGTCTTCGACGCCTACTGCACCGACATCGAATCCGGCGACCTCATCTCGCCCGAGTCCGACGTCGACTACTGCGAACCACCCGACCTCGGAGAGGAAGAGGCACCCGACCACCACCACTGAAGCGACCGGGGCGACACAGCAGAGGCGACACAGCAGAGGGGCGCCCCACCCAAGGCGGGACGCCCCTCAATACCACCACCGGCCGTCGCCGGGCCGAGTGCCGGCTACTCGCCCGACAGCACCGCCTGCGCCGCGACCCGCGCCTCCTCGGCGCTGTCGGCCGCACGCGCGGCCGCCGCGGCGCGCTCACACTGCGCCAGCGTGTACTTCGCCAGCGTCGCCCGCACATACGGAATGGACGCCGACCCCATGGACAGGGAGGTCACACCCAGACCCGTCAGCACACAGGCGAGCAGCGGGTCGGACGCCGCCTCACCGCAGACACCGCAGCTCTTGCCCTCCGCCCTCGCCGCCTCCGCCGACAGCGCGACGAGGTCGAGCAGAGCGGGCTGCCACGGGTCCTGCAACCGGGACACCGCACCCACCTGCCGGTCCGCGGCGAAGGTGTACTGCGCCAGGTCGTTCGTGCCCAGCGACAGGAACTCCACCTCCTGCAGGATCGACCGCGCACGCAGCGCCGCCGACGGAATCTCGACCATCGCGCCGAACTTCGCCCGCAGCCCCGCCGCACGGCACGCGTCCGCGAAAGCCCGCGCATCGACCCGGTCCGCCACCATCGGGGCCATGACCTCAAGGTAGACGGGCAGCCCCTCCGCGGCCTTCGCCAGCGCGGTCAGCTGCGTACGCAGGACCTCCGGGTGATCCAGCAGCGTCCGCAGACCGCGCACGCCCAGCGCGGGGTTCGGCTCGTCGGCCGGAGTCAGGAAGTCGAGCGGCTTGTCGGCACCCGCGTCCAGCACCCGCACGACGACACGGCCCTCGGGGAACGCCTCCAGCACCTGCCGGTAGGCCTCGACCTGCTTCTCCTCGGACGGCGCGTTCTTGCTGTCGTCCAGGAAGAGGAACTCCGTACGGAACAGACCGACACCCTCGGCACCTGCCTCGACGGCCGCCGGTACGTCCGCGGGACCGCCGACATTGGCCAGCAGCGGCACCTTGTGGCCGTCGGCCGTGGCGCCCGGCCCGGTCGAGGCGGACAGCGCGGCCTTGCGCTCGGCGGCCGCGGCCTCCAGCTGCGCCTTCTTCTCGTCGGTCGGGTTCACGAAGATCTCGCCCGTGCTGCCGTCGACCGCGATCACCGTGCCCTCGGCGAGTTCACCGGCGCCCGGCAGAGCCACGACGGCGGGCACGCCCAGCGCACGAGCCAGGATCGCGCTGTGACTGGTCGGCCCACCCTCCTCGGTGACGAAGCCCAGCACCAGGGTCGGGTCGAGCAGCGCCGTGTCGGCCGGCGCGAGATCCCGCGCGACCAGGACGTACGGCTCGTCGCTGTCCGGGACACCCGGCATCGGAACCCCGAGCAGTCGGGCGACGATACGATTCCGCACGTCATCGAGGTCGGCCACCCGGCCGGCCAGGTACTCGCCGGCACTCGCGAGCAGCTCGCGGTAAGCGGCGAACGCGTCGTACACAGCACGCTCCGCCGTGCTGCCGACCGCGATCCGCCGATCCACATCGGCCATCAGCTCGGGGTCCTGGGCCATCATGGCCTGTGCTTCGAGCACCGCCTGGGCCTCGCCCCCCGCCAGATTGCCGCGCGCCATCAGGTCGGCCGCCACCGCGTCCACGGCCTGGCGGGCACGCCCCTGTTCGCGCTCCGCCTCCTCGGCCGGGATCTGCTTGGCCGGCGGCTCCAGGACCGCCGTACCCATGTGCCGAACCTCGCCGATCGCCACACCGTGACTCACGCCGACGCCTCGCAGCGTTGTCTCCATCTCACCCGTCTCCGATAGTGCGGCGGGTCCCGCCGCCGCGGTGGTTGTCCTACCTGCCGTCAGGCGACGGCACCGGCATCGCTGCCCGGAAGAAAAGCGTCACTGCCAGGAAAAGAGAACGTCGTCGGCCTTCACGTCGCCGGAGTCACGGAGCTCGCCGAGCGAGTCGGCCGTGGCTTCCAGCGCCACGACGGGGCACACCGGAGACTTGCCGGCGGCCTCGACGGCGGCCGGGTCCCAGCGCACGACAGCCTGACCGCGGGTCACGGTGTCGCCCTTGTTCACAAGGAGCTCGAAGCCCTCGCCGTTCAGCTGAACGGTGTCGATGCCGAGGTGGGTGAGCACACCGTGCCCCTCGGCGTCGACCACGACGAAGGCGTGCGGGTGGAGGGAGACGATGACTCCGTCCACGGGGGCGACAGCCTCGGAGGGCTCACGTACCGGGTCGATCGCGGTGCCCGGGCCGACCATGGCCCCGGAGAAGACCGGATCCGGCACTGCGGCCAGTCCGATGGCGCGTCCTGCCAGCGGGGACGTCACGGTGGTCATGGGAAGCCTCCCAGGGGTGGAGTTGTGCATGGGCCGTCACTGCCTGTCCCGGACGGCGCACTGTGCAGCAGGGTATGTCATATGAAGTACCGGTTCCGCATGAGAGTACCGTCCGTGGTCTAGACCACTACCCTAATCGATTTGCACGCCCTGCGGGACCGCGTGTACAGTCGTACTCCTGCTTGAGGTTGAGCGTCACGGTTCCGTGCGCTGATCAGGCAGCACCCAAACTTGTCAGATCCTATCTCGGGGTCATCTTCTGCATGCCTGCAGGACGGTGGTCAGAGGGACGGAAAAACACTGATAGAGTTTGGAACACCGAAGGGAAGCGCCCGGAGGAAAGCCCGAGAGGGTGAGTACAAAGGAAGCGACCGTTCCTTGAGAACTCAACAGCGTGCCAAAAATCAACGCC
>NZ_JBVIMA010000006.1:404981-624436 GCF_055580085.1 Streptomyces sp. NPDC032126 | reverse complement strand
ACCGGTCCGGCGGGCGCGGACGTCCCGCACACCCCGGACCCGGCGAAGGTCCCGGCGATGTCGGGCGCGGCCACCCACACCGCCGACGCGGCCCAACACATCAACCTGGGCAACAACCTCGGCGACATCGGCCGCGTCCCCGACAACGCGGCCGGCATCGGTGACAACGCCGCGGGCATCGGCGACCACCTCCCGGGCGGCACCGCGGACCACCTCCCCGGCGGCGGAGTCGGCGACCACATGCCGACCAACGCACTGGACGAGCGCATCCCGACGGGCACGGACAACACGGTCCCCGGCACCCACACCCCGGGCTCGGGCGACCAACTGCCCGGCGGGCAGGACCACATCTCGCCGTCCGGCAGCCTCGACAACGGCGCCACCGGCGCGGCGGACACCGGACCGCGCCCCGGTGGCCCCGGCGGCCCGATCTCCTCGAGCGCCCTCGACGACCTGGCCGCCCGGTTCGGTGACGACGCCTTCGGCGACCTCGGCCACACGGGCGACGACCTGGGCGACGTCGGCCGGAACGCCGACGAAACGGACGCGCCCGCGAACCAGGCGGACGACGGCGCGGGGACCGGCGACGAGACCCGGCCGGAGCGGACGCCCGAGGAGCAGCAGCGGATCATCGACGACCAGATCCACAAGGCCAACACCGACCCGGACTGGTTCAAGGACCACTACCGCTCGGACGGCCACCGGCACAGCACCGACATCGTCGACGAGCACGGCGAACCCCTGCCCATCCTCGCCAAGGACGCGGACGGCAACTGGATTGCCCGGGACTCCATGCCGTCCAAGCAGCCACCGCCGAGGCTGGACCCGGTGCCGGTGAAGACGGATTCCCTCACCGACACCCAGGTCGACCACCTCGACAGGGTGGCCAAGGACCGCCACGTCGCCGCGGAACTCACCGCCGCGGAGAAGGCGGTCAAGGCGAACCCGGCGGACATTGCGCTCCAGGACGCTCTCGCCGACGCCAAGGAGGCGTACGACAAGCAGCTTCCCGGTACGCCGAACAACAGCGCGATCGCAGAGCGGCTCGGCGAGGAGGCGGCCAGTGTCCATGTCGTGCCGCAGGAGTTCGCGAACTTCGAGCCGGTGACGTTGCCCAAGACGCGTAACGGCGCCAACATGTTCGACCAGTTGTACAAGCACGAGGACGGCCGCTATCTGATCGTCGAGGCGAAGGCGCCCAAGAGCGACCTGATCTGGCGCCAGGGCGCCGGCCCCGCGAAGGGCTGGATGGTCCGGCAGGGCACCTCGGAATACGTCCACACGATCATCGCCGAGATGATCGGCCGTAAGGGAGCGGACGCCCGCATAGCCGGCGCCATCCTGCGCGCGTGGAAGGATGGCAAGCTGGACTACGTCCTGGTGAAGGCCAATGAGAACGCGGGCAGCTACGCCGGGGCGACCCTGGAGCAGTTCCCGATCAAGTACGAGCCCTAGAGGAGAGCGTCAGTGGTCACGACCGTTCCCCGACACGAGTACTCCACGGACGACGTGCCGGACACTCTCGACGCCCTCGGCGAAACCGCGGACTGGATCCTCGACGAGTTCCCCGACTCGCCCGTGCTGCGGCCACAGGCGCTGAGCACGGCGCTCACCCTGGCGCAGCAGCGCTGTGCGACGGACCCGCAGGCCGTCAAGTTCGAGACGTGGCAGGCCTGGGTCACGGCGATGCAGACCGGGTCCGCGCTGTTCGCCGCGGCGACCGCACCCGAGGGCACCACCGTCACCTGCCGGATCAAGGAGCGGGAGCGAACGCTGCCCGCGATCGGTCCCGAGTCGCATCTGAACGCGGGCGCCTGGGTCACTTCCTTCTATCTGGCGATGATCTGCCGCGACAACGACCGTCTGCGCCGGCTGGCCGAGGTGCCCATCGCCCTGCTGCGTGACTCGGGCGCGGTGTTCGACGAGTACATCTACTCCTGGGTGGAGGCGTTGCAGGGCTTCTGGCTCGGCCGCCAGGACGTGGGCGAGAAGCTCGTCGCCGCGGTGGACGGCACCGCTCCGGAGGCGCTGCGGTACGCGGACAGGGATCTGATGGCGAAGATCCTCTATCCGCCGATGATCCTGCTCTTCCGCGTCATCCGCCGCGATGCCGAACAGTTCAACAAGGCGCTGGCCGACGCGCTGCGCTGGCACAAGGACTACTGGACCGCCGACGAGGACCGTGCCGAGCACGCCGACGGGCTCGTCGCCCTCGGCCCCCTGGCGATGGCCTGCCTCGCCCGCGACCAGGGCATCCCGGTGGAGGTCGAGTCCGACTACCTGCCCAAGGCACTTCTCCAGTACTCCTGGATCGGCGAGATCGAATACTGACCGCCGCAGGCGGCCCGCGGATCGGCTCTAAAACAGGCTCAGCAACGCCTCCGCCGGGTCGGTCAGGCCTGTTTCGCCGTCGGGGAGGGGGAGTTCGAACCAGACCGTCTTGCCTCGGGGGGTGCGGCGGGAGCCCCAGGCCGCCGAGAGGAGGCCGACCAGTTGCAGGCCGCGGCCGCCCTCGTCCGTGTCGCGGGCCCGGCGGCGGCGGGGCTGGACGAGGCCGGAGTCCCAGACCTCGCAGACCAGGGTGCGGTCCAGCAGGAGGCGGAGTCTGATCTCGCCCTCGCCGTACCGCAGCGCGTTGGTGACCAGTTCGCTGACGAGGAGTTCCGTCGTGTCGACGAGCGGCTCCATGTCCCAGCTGAGGAGCTGCCCGCGCGCGTACTCCCGCGCGCGCCCCACACTGCGCGGCTCCCGAGGCAGCGTCCAGTCGCCCACCGACTCCGCGGGCAGTCCCTGGACACGGGCCATCAGCAGGGCGATGTCGTCCTCGCCGTGGTGGGTGTCGAGGGTGTTGAGGACGTGGTCGCAGACGTCCTCCAGGGGGCGGGAGGGGTCCGTGAGCGCGCCCACGAAGGCTTGCAGGCCCTCGTCGAGCGGGTGGTCGCGGGATTCGACCAGGCCGTCCGTGTAGAGGGCGAGGAGCGCGCCCTCGGGGAGTTCGACCTCCACCTCCTCGAAGGGCTCTCCGCCGACGCCGAGCGGCATGCCCGGCGGCACGTCCAGCATCAGCGCCGCCTCGCCGGGTTCCACCAGCACCGGCGGGAGATGGCCGGCGTTGGCGAAGGTACAGCGCCGGGTGACGGAGTCGTAGACCGCGTAGACGCAGGTCGCCAGGTACACCTCGGACAGGTCCGCCTCGCGGGGGCGGCGGGCCGCGCGGGTGGCCTGCTGGACACCGCCGGGCGTGCCGAGGCCACGGGCGATCTCGTCCAACGCCGAGAGGACTTCCGCCGGTTCGAGGTCGAGGAGGGCCAGGGTGCGTACCGCTGTGCGCAGTTCGCCCATCGCCACCGCCGCGCGCAGACCGCGGCCCATCACATCGCCGACCACCAACGCCGTACGGTGGCCTGGCAGTTCGATGACGTCGAACCAGTCGCCGCCCACCTCGCTCGGGCGGCCCGTCGAGACGTTCCCGGGCAGATAGCGACAGGCGATGTCCAGGCCCGACGCCACCGGGTCACCGGGCGGCAGCAGGGACCGTTGCAGTATCAACGCCCGCTCGTGCTCCCGCCGGTACAGGCGCGCGTTGTCGATGCACACCGCCGCCCGCGCCGCGAGTTCCACGGCCAGATCCCGGTCCCGGTCCCCGAACGGCTCGCTGCCCTTGGTCCGCGAGAACCGCGCCAGTCCTACGACCGTGTCGTGGGCGACCATCGGCACGGCCAGCGTGGACTGCACCAGGCCGCCCTCCTCGCCGGGGATGGCCTGCGGGCGTGCCGTGCGCAGGGCGTCCGCGCAGGGTGAGTTGAAGGGGAAGTGGTGGACCGCGCCCACCGCGACGGGCGTGTCGGCGCCCGCGAGGGGGACGTCGGACACCGCGCTGGAGAAGGCGACTCTGCGCAGTTCGGCGCTGCCGTCGGCGAGGCCGGGCGGGGTCTCGTCGCCGGCCAGCAGCCCCTGGTAGAGGTCGACCGTGGCGAGGTCGCAGAAGCCGGGGACGACGACGTCGAGGAGTTCGCGGGCGGTCGTCTCCAGGTCGAGGGAGTTCCCTATGCGGGCGCCCGCCTCGTTCAGGAGGGCGAGATTGCGCCGGGCCGCGGCGGCCTCGCGGGCGGCGGCGCGGCGGGCGGTGATGTCGATGCCGAGCCAGGCGATGCCGATGGGGCGGCCGCTGCCGCTCTTCACCCGGTAGAGGTTGATGGACCAGTGGCGGCGGTCGTCGGAGCCGGGCACGAAGCCCGTGACGTGCATGTCCGTCACGGAGTCGCCGGTCTGGAGCACTCTGCGCAGCACGGCCTGGACCCGTTCGGCCTCGGGCCGGGGCAGGTAGTCGTACACGCCCTTGCCGCGGTGGTCCTCGGGGGTCCCGCCGAAGAGGGAGGCGAACCGCTCGTTGGCGCGGCGCACTCTGAAGTCGGTGTCGATGAGCAGGAAGCCGAAGGGAGATTGGCCGAATATCGACTGCGAGGCGGCGAGGTCGGTCTCGATGCTGCGCAGGGTTCGCACGTCGACGATGATGCACACGGCGGCCCGGTCGCCGTCGGGGGTGAGCGTCGGCATGACGTAGACCTCGGCGAGCCCCTCCTCCCCGCGCGTGCCGTCCGCCGCGTCGGGCATGCGGAAGGGGACGGTTCCGGTCCACTCGCGTCCGTCGAGGATCTCGGCCATCTTGCGCTGGCCCTGGTCGCGCAGATCGGGGTCGACGAACGCGTCGATGGGGTCCATGCCGACGGCCCGCTCGGCCGGGACGCCGAAGATCTGCTCGGCGCGCAGGCTCCACTGGTCGACGAGTCCGTCGGGGCCGATGGAGAAGGAGGCGACCCTGATGTAGTCGTATATCGAGCCGGGAGGGCTGCTCTGCCACAGAGCGTCACCGGGCGCTGCCTCTGTGGAGGCGAACGTGCTCACGGCTGCCGCGGGCGCGTCCGCACCGCCGGCGGCGCTCCCCGCACCCGCGGACGTCGCCCTCGCGCCGCCCGACGGGTCCTCGGACTCCGTGGCCCTCGCTGGTATCTCGCTCACGCGAACCGTCCCCTCCAGCTCACCGCGCCCGGCACCGGTCACCGGAGGCGGCTGCCCGCAGTATCCAGCACTACGGCGCCGCACGACACGATGTTCACGATCACAGCACGGTCCAGGCGTTTTTTGGACCGTCCTGCCAGAACACTTCCAGTCTTCTAACCAGCGGACACACCGTCGAATCACTCAGTCCGACACTTCCCGGGGCACGGCCCCTCAGCGCGGGAGCGCCAGCTCGAACCACACCGTCTTGCCCGTGTCCCCGGGTCTGCTGCCCCAGCGGCGGGACGAGGAGGCGACCAGTTGCAGTCCGCGGCCGCTCTCGTCCTCGGGGCGGGCGGGGCGCTCGCGGGGCGGGTCGGGGAGCGGGTCGGAGACCTCCACGAGCAGGACGTCACCGAGGCCGGGCGGGCGGACCAGACGGACGCCGATGGGGCCGGTGGCATGCCGCAGGGCGTTGGTGACCAGCTCGCTGACCAGCAGGGTCGTGATGTCGGTGACGCTGTCGAGACCCCAGCCGCGCAATTGGCCCCGCACGACCGACCGGGCGGTGCGCACCGCTCCGGGGTCCGCGGGAAACGTCCACTCGGCGCAGTCGCCTTCGGTGTCGATCACGCCCATCACTTCCCAGGCCAGCGGATCAGCCATGTCCGGTTTCATGGGGTTAATGGGCACATACCCGATATCGCGGGGGCAGTACCGTACCGGAGGGCGCACTGTGGCACGAACGGCGTACGAGTGGCTCCGCCGGGTGGGCCGTGCGCCTCATGTGCTCTCGGGGCGCGGTGGTGGGGCGGCTGCGGGTGCGCTGTGGCTGGTCGCGCAGTTCCCCGCGCCCCTTTCGGGGCTTCGCCCCGCATCCCTTTCGTCCCAGTGGGCCGTGAGGCGGGTCACCGCTGGTACGTCCTGGGGCAGCCAGTCGACGGTCCAGAGCTCTTCCGGTCCCAGCCAGCGCAGTTCGTCGTGGTCCTCCAGCGGCTCGGGGGCGGCGGAGCCGGGGCGCAGGCGGGCGGTCCACACCGACAGGACGTACGGCGGCTTCAGCGGCCACTCCCCCGGTACGCGGTCCAGGGCCTCGGCGTCGACGCCCAGCTCCTCGCGCAGTTCGCGCACCAGGGCCGCCTCGGGCCGCTCGCCGGGTTCCACCTTGCCGCCGGGCAGCTCCCAGCGGCCGGCCAGCTCGGGGGGCGCGCTGCGGCGTGCGGCGAGCAGACGGCCATCGTGGAACAGGGCGGCTCCGACGACCACGATCCGTTCGGTCATGCGCGGGAGCCTACGGGACGGTGGTGACGGTCAGTTCCGGGTGCCGTCCCCGCTCTGAGTGTTCTGCACGCTCTGCTGCTGCCCGTTGGCCTGGGCCTGGCTGACGCGTTCGACCCAGTAGAGCTGCTTGTGTCCGCGGCTGTCGAGGCTGTCCGCGACCTTCTGGGCCTCGGCGCGGGTGGCGTATCTGCCCACGCGGTAGCGATTGCCGTTGTCGTCCTGCCGTATGACGAGCCAGGGGAGAGAGATGGTCCCGTCGGTCATCGCGCTCCACGCCCCCTTTCCGTCCGCGGCCCGCCCCGCGCCCCACCCTCTAAGGAAACCGCAATCCGCATATGCCCGAGCGTACGCCTTACCTTTACGCAGCGAACACGGCTTTTCACAAAGAGGTACGCAACCAGCCAGGACGCAGGGGGCGCACGACCTCGAACACGCCGGGCACGCCCTGCGAGGCCTCCTGTCGGCGGCACACCGACAACATCGGGGACGACCTGCGAGAACGACCGGAAACGACCGGCTCCGAGGGGCCGTCGGCCATGGCGTGGCCGCCCCTCAACGGGGGTGACGACCGCAAGAGTGTGCGCCTGCGCACACCCTCGCACTCCCGTGCCTCCAGACCCCCGCGACCCGAAGGAAGGCTCTAGCGCACCGGCAGGTGGTACGCCACCCGGTACCGGTCGGCCGGGATCACGACATCCGCGGTCTCCACCGCGCGGCCCGATGCGTAGTACGTCCGCTGGACGACGAGGACCACATGGCCGGGGACGCCGCCCAGGGCGAGCAGTTCCTCGGCGAGGCCGGGGCGGGCGCCGACCTCCTCCGTGACGTTGTCGACGATGACGTCGATGGCGCGCATCCGCTCGACGACTCCCATGCCGCCGAGCGGGCCCTCCTCGGGCAGCATCACGGGGGTGCGGCCCGTGACGGCGAGGGGTTCCCAGGAGGTGGAGAGCATCATCGGCTCGCCGGCCTCCCGGTACACGTATCTCGTGCACATCACGCGGTCGCCGGCCGGGATCCCGAGCCGCTCGGCGACCGCGGCGCCGGCCGCGACCTGCTCGCTGCTGGACTCCCAGGTGCCGCGCGCCTCCGCGTCGGCCTGCTCCTGCCGGAAGGGTGTGGCCCCGCCGGCGGGCCGGAACCCCGAACGGGCGATCCGGCGCGGCTCGGGCCGCTCCCGCACATAGGTGCCGGAGCCGGAGCGGCCCTCCACCAGCCCCTCCGCCATCAGCACCTTGCGGGCCTCCAGGGCGACGGTGTCGGAGACGCCGTACTCCTCGCGGATCCTGGCCTGTGACGGGAGGCGGGTGTGCGGTGGCAGCGAACCGTCGACGATCTTCTTGCGGAGATCACCCGCGACACGCAGATACGCCGGCTGCTCACCGAAAGTCACTGGCCGCTCCCATCAGGTTGTACAGACAGCAACAGCGTGGCAACCGTGGGTTGGCCCGTGCAAGCAAAGGCCAGAGAATCACTCGATGTGATGACTTCTGCCGGGGAAAGGCTTTACGCAGGCACTTTCTCCCGCTACGGCCGGACTCACACCTGGGAACTGCCCTCGCGGTCGGAGCTGCCGTCCCCGGAGTCCTCGTCGTACGAGGGCGGGGTGGTGGCGAGGCCGAGGGCCCGGCGGGCGGCGACGGTGGTGTCGCCGTCGACGTACTCGTACCCGGCGTCGTAGTGCTGGTAGTACGTGTCCACGTCACCGGCCGAGGATGCCTTGGACCACTCGCCGCGCGCCTTCGCCATGTCCTTGACCAGCGCGTCGACGGACGGCTTGGCGGCCGCGGGCCAGGTGTGCCCGCGCAGCGCCGAGATCTGCTCGGCCAGCGCCTCGTGGACGTCCCCGGCCCAGTCCTTGTTGGTCTCCAGGTCGTCCTCGGCGTAGTCCTCGGGCTCGTCGAAGAGCACGTCGTCGACGCCCTTCATCGCCTTCAGGAAGGCGATCTGATCGGCGTTCAGGGTCGTCTCGTCGGCCCGGAGGGAGCCGGTCAACGTGTCCGAGTCGTCCCGGGGGACGAAGACACAGGTGATCTCCCGGTCGCCGTAGTCCCAGCTGTCGCGGGTCGGCGTCAGATAGGAGACGTCGACGTCGCCCTGTGTCGCCCAGGGGTCCATCGCGTACTGGTCGCGCAGGTCCCAGCAGCGCTTCTCGGCCAGGTCGCTCACATAGCCGTCGCCGGGGAAGGACCGCCCCGGCAGCGGCACGACCCCGAACACCTCGGCCTCGTGCTCGCCGGAGCAGGGCACCTTGTCGACATCGTCGACGTACTCGTCGAAGTCGCTGCCGGGGATGTCGAAGCACTCGCCCTGCTTCAGCGCCAGGCTGGAGTCGGCGTGCAACCCCTCCTTGAAGCCGTCCCACGCCCCGGAGACGACGCCCGTGGACAGCGACAGGATCCACAGCGCGAGCCCGAGCGCCGACAGCGACATGCCCACGATCGCCAGGGGCTTGCCGCGCTCGCCTCGCTTGCGGATCTGCACCAGGGCGATGACGCCGAGGATCAGACCCACGGCGGGCAGGAAGCACATGACGCCGAGCACGAGCGCGGCGATGGCCACCCCGTTGACGGCCGGCTGCCGGTTGACCGGCGTGTAGCCCTGCCCCCAGGTCGGGTACGGCGCCACCCCGTAGGGCCCCGGCGCGGGTGCCCCGTACGCCCCGCCGGGCGGCGGGTAGGCCCCGGGCGCGGGTGCCGCCCCGGGTGCCGGTGCGCTCGGGCCTGGTGCGGTCGGGCCCTGCGGCTCGCGCGGTGCCCGGAACGGGTCGTCCTCGGGTTCGCGGGGACCGGGAGGCGGGGGTATGGACACGAGTACCGTGCTCCTGCTTCGGACAGGGGTGAGAACTGGCGTACGACGTACGACAGGCGACTGGGCGCATGGTAAGCGCGTGACCGGCGGGCAGGGAACGCGGGTCACGAATGCGGCGATACGGGCGGTCGACGCGTACGGGCGCGGGAGCCGGGGCGGACATGGCTCGTCCCCGCGGCGGACCGGGTGGGTGACCCGGCCCGCCACGGGGACGAGGAGGCGTAGGGGTGAGGCGGGGTGTCAGTCGTCGAAGCCGGTCGCCCTGGCCGTCTTCTCCCACGCGGTGATCTCCGCGCGGACGGTGTCCAGGGCGCCGAGGACCGCGGTGACCCCGTCGTCGCCCAGCGGCAGGTGCAGCGGGGTCTCCTCGGCGTCGAGGGCGGCGAGGATCACGGCGGCCGCCTTGGCGGGATCGCCGGGCTGGCTGCCGTCGCCGCCGGCCACGAACCCGCGGGTCTCGCTCACCTTGGGGTACAGCCCGCTGTCGCTGCTGACGCCGGCCCGGCCGGGCTCGAACAGCGAGGTGCGGAAGGCACCCGGCTCCACGATCAGCACCTTGATGCCGAAGTCCCGCACCTCGTCGGCGAGCCCCTCGGACAGACCCTCCAGGGCGAACTTCGTCCCGCTGTAGGCCGAGAACCCGGCGAAGGACATCTTCCCGCCCATGCTGCTGAGCTGGACGATCGCCCCGGAGCGCCGCTCCCGCATGTGCGGCAGCACCGCCCGCGTGAGGGTGGCGGGCCCGAAGACATGCAGCTCGAACAGCTCGCGCAGCTCCGCGTCGGTGGTCTCCTCGAAGGCGCCGACATGGGTGCGTCCGGCGCTGTTGACGAGCACGTCGATCCGTCCGTGCCGGGCCACCACGTCCCGCACGGCGCTCTCGGCGGCCGCCGTGTCGGTGACGTCGAGGCGCAGGGCCTCGACCTGGTCGGGGTGCGCGGCGACGAGGTCGTCGAGCGCCTCGGGCCGCCGGGCCGCGCCGACGACCACGTCGCCGGCGGCGACGGCGGCCTCCGCGATGGCCCGCCCGAAGCCGCTGCTGGCCCCCGTCACCAGCCACACCTTGTTCATGAGTACTCCCCCTCGTTCACTTGCTTCGCTCGGTTCACTTGTCTGGCTCACTTCTGACAGGAACCAGCCTGCACGGAAAGCGGGTTGAAGGTCCAAGACCCTCGGTGATAACCGATGGGCATGACCAGAGACGTCCATGTGCGGGACCTGCGCTACTTCGCGGCGGTCGCCGAGGAACTCCACTTCACGCACGCGGCGGAACGCCTCTACGTGTCGCAGCCGGCGCTGAGCAAACAGATCAGGGCGCTGGAGAGGCAGCTGGGCACCGAGCTGTTCGACCGCGACGGCCGCGGAGTGGCGCTCACCCCGGCCGGCGAGGCCCTGTTCCCGCACGCCCGGCGGGTGCTGGCCGCCTGGGAGGCCGGCCATGCCGCGGTGGAGGCGGCCAGGGCGGCGGGCCGCAACACGCTGGTCGTGGGCATGAGCAGCAGCCCCGGCCGGGGCGGTCTGCTACCCGCGATCCGCTCCCGTTTCACCGCCGCCCACCCCGGCGCGGAGCTGCGCCTGCGCCAGATCACCTGGCAGGACCCGACGGCGGGCCTCGCGGACGGCACCTCGGACGTCGCCTTCGTCTGGCTGCCGCTGCCCGGCGCGGAGCGGTACGACTGGACGGTGCTCGCCGAGGAGCCCCGCCTGGTCGCCCTCCCCGACACACATCCGCTGGCCGCCCGTGAGGAGGTCGACTTCGCGGACCTCGCCGACGAGCCCTTCCTCGCCCTCCCGGCGAGCGCCGGCCCCCTGCGCGACCACTGGCTCGCCCTGGACGCCCGCGCGGGCCGCCCGCCCCGCATCGGCGCGGAGGTGGCGAGCACCGAGGAGACGTACGAGGCCCTGGTCGCCGGGCAGGGCGTCTGCCTGGTCGCCACGGGCAACGCGCCGCTGATCACCCTGGGCGGGGTGACCACCCGGCCCGTACGGGGCATCACGCCGAGCCGTTACGCCCTGGCGTGGCGGACCGAGGACGCCGACCGGCCCCTGGTGCGCGGCTACGCCGAGGCCTGCGGCAGGGCAATTCCCCCGGCCACCCGGATCAGGCCCGCCACCGGCACGTCCTTGTCCCGGCTGAGCACGGACGTGGCCAGGCGGTAGGGCTCCACGTAACCACGGCGTCCGGCCAGCCGGCCCAGATACCCGGCGGGGATCTCGCCATCCCTGGTGGTGTCCGCCAACAGGCGTTCCGTGCGCCGGATCCAGCGGCGCAGCAGGTCGGCCGAGAAGGACTCACGGGCGGTCCGGCCGAGTCCGGCCACCAGGTACAGCCTCAACCCCAGCCGGAAGGCGGCCTCCTCGCTCCCCCCGCCGACCGCCTCCTCGATCGCGTCGAGCGTGTAGCCCTCCCAGCCGCCGGTCCGGGCGGAGCCGGTCCGGCCGTCCAGCGGAACGCGCGGCACCTCGAACCGCGTCACCCGTGCGCCCAGGGTCTCCAGGACGTGGGCGACCGTGCGGTAGTCGGTGCGCAGTTCGGTGTCATGGGCCAGCACGACCAGGTCGTAGTCCGCGACGACCGGCAGGAGTTCCCGCAGGAGGTAGAGCAGGTAGTTGGCCTGGCCCTCGGCGCTCAGCACGGGTCGCAGGGGAAGGCCCTTGCGGGTGGCGTCCACGTAGACCGGCGCGCCGTAGGGCCGGCCGTCGATGCACAGGTCGTGGCGTACGAGCAGGTCGACGACCTCGTCGACGGTGGCCAACCGGGGGTGTGCCCGGCCCAGCTGCGGATCGAGCAGGCCCAGGCGCCGGTAGTGCGCCTCCCACAGGTCGAGGATCCGCGCGGTGACGGGATGCGTCCAGCCCGCCTCGGCCCGGCTCACCATGGGCCGGATCGCGTCGAAGCTCCGGGGCTCGCTCCGGTGGTACGCGACGTAGAGGCGGCCGATGTCCTCCTCGGAGAGCTCCGCGGCGGCGATACCGGGGTGGTGGCGCTCCAGGAAGTCCCAGAACCCGGCCACCTGCCGGCTGCCCGTGTAGACCGAGTGGTGATAGGCGCAGTCGACGGTGGCGAAGGCGCCGGTCGCCCGCTGGATCATGTCGAGGGAGAGCAGGTACTTCAGGTGGGTGGGGGTCAGCGGCTTGGTGGGGCTCACCGTCACCGGCGCGAGCAGGATCCTGCGGGGCGGCCCGGCGGCTACCAGGTCACCGGCAGGCTCCGCACGCCCCGGACGTACATGCCCGTACGCCATTGCAGTTCCTCCTCCCCTGTAGCCAGGCGCAGCCGCGGCCGTCCCAGTACGGCGCTCATGCCGACGTCCAGTTCCATGAGGGCGAGGTGGGCGCCCGGGCAGCGGTGCCGGCCGTGCCCGAAGGAGACGTGCGACGCGCCGGACCGGTCCAGGCGGAACGTCTCCGGGTCGGGGAACACCTCCGGATCACGGTTGGCGCCGTCGGCCAGCGGGACCACGATGGTGCCGGGCTCCAGCCGCACTCCGGCGAGCGTGACCGGCTCCCGTACGTGGTGCGGGACTCCGCCGGTGGCGTTCAGCGAGGCGATCCGGAGCATCTCCGCCAGGGCGGTGTGGCGCAAGGCGGGGCGGTCGCGCAGCCGCTGGGCGAGTTCCGGGTCCCTCAGCAGCATGAGCGCGCACACGGTGAGTTGATTGGTCGTCGTCTCATGGGACGCGATCAGCAGGCCGTAGGCCAGGTGCACCGCCTCGTGCGGGGTCAGGTCCTCGCCGGCGCGCATGGCGTCGGCCACCGTGCCGAGCATTCCGCCGGAGTCCGCCGGCCGCGCGTCGAGGAGCTTCTCCATCTCCTCGAACATCGCCCGGTGCGCGGACTCCACCTCCGCCCCGGTGAAGGCGGTCGTCGACATCATCCGCTCGACCAGGGGCAGCAGCCGGGTCACGTCGTCCTCGGGCAGACCGAGGACACGGCTGGTCATCGCGGTGGTGAACGGCCTCACGAAGTCGGCCAGCAGGTCGGCCGGGGCCGGCTGCCCCATCATGCGGTCCAGCAGGCTCTCCGCGATCGCCTCCGCCTCGGGGCGCAGCAGTCCGGCCCGGCGGTGGCTGAAGTCCTGGGCGACGACGCGGCGTCGGCGGGTGTGGTCGGGGGGATCCACGGCGTTCAGCGCCAGGGACTCGGTCGACCGGCCGGTGAGGCCGAAGCGGGCCGCCGGCGACCGGACGAACGCCGGGTCGGTGAGCACCCGGCACACGTCCTCGTAGCGGTGCACGACCAGGGCGGGGGCGCCGCTGCGCAACCGTACGGGGACCAGCCGGCCGCTCCGGGTGAGGGCGGCGAATCCGGGAGCCGGTTCCGTGCCCTCGTGGTCCGGGAAGGGGAACAGCACCGGCGCCGTCGCCGCTCGCTCTCCTCCTGTTCCCACGGGTGCCGTCACTGCTCGCCCTCCTCTTCTTCCAGGAGCTTGCGCACCGCGTGGACGATCTCCTCGGCCTCCGCGTCGGTGCCGCGGCCGGGGTCGGCGATGAAGGCGCGGCCGCTCGGCACGTCCCCGATCCGGGGCACCAGCCACAGATGGAAGTGCGGGGTGCCCTCCATGCACGACCACACGTGGACGCGCGGCGCCCCGGTGACCTGCTTCAGCGGCCCGATGAGCCGGCGGATCAGCGCTCCCAGCGAGGCCGCCTCCTCGTCGGTGAAGTCGGCGTAGTCCAGGAAGTGCCGGTGGGACTCGATCAGCAGGGCGCCGGCCGGCCAGAACGCCGTCGGGCCGTGTCCGACCCGCCAGATCCCGTCGTCCACGAGATGACCGCCGGGCGGCTGCGGCCGGCCGGCCCAGGCGGGCACCGGCTCGCCGGCGTACTTGGCGCAGATCAGGCAGCGCTGCTCCTGGGCGTCGCCGGTGTGGCCCATCAGCCGGCTGACCGGGTCGCCGACGTGCGCGAGCGGTTCCAGCTGGGCGTGCCGGACGTACCACTCGTCGAGGGAGCCGAGCACGGCGTCGGGGTCCGGGAAGGTGTCCGGTCCGACCGTGCCCCAGCGGGCGCGGGCGTCGCCCTCGCTCACGCCGGTGAGCTCGGCCACCTGGTCCCACGCGGTGCCTCGGGTGCGCAGGTAGGCGATCAGGGCGTCCTCCAGTCGCGGGACCTCGCTGCCGAGGAGCCGGTGGATGCCCTGCGCGAGCGAGCCGTCACGGCCGGCCGCGGCGTCCTGCCCCGGCGGTGTGTCGGGGGCGGCGACGGCCTGGCGCAGCGCGTCGGACAGGTCCTTGAGTCGTACGGAGAGCGCGAGCCGGGCCAGGTCGGCGTCGGAGAAGGGCGGGTTTTCCATCGTTCACTCCTGGGTCAGGGGGCGAGCCATGCGTAGAGGCGGAGGGCGGACGGCTGGTCGGTGGCGTAGTGGACCCGGGCGTATCCGGGGCCGTGACCGACGCCGCCGCCGGTGTCTGTCCCGCTGTCGCCGTGCCGGTTGATTTCGCTGTCGCGGGGGAGGTCCGCGTCGAGGTCGGGGTGGTGGAGGAGGCGGAGCGGCTCGGCCGGGTCGAGGTGGCCGAGCAGGGTGGCCTCGGTGACGGTGTGATGCAGATGGACGAGGTACCGCACGAGGGTCAGATGGCGGGTGGCGAGGTAGAGGCGCCGGGGCGCGGCGGGTGCCGAGGACGCCGCGCCGGGCGGGGGCGGTACGTCGAGCGTGGGCGGCGGTTGTGGCAGGGAGCCGGTCAGGGGGCGCAGGAGACGGCTCGCCCCGGGCGCGTGGCCGTGTGGATGGGGGCCGAGCCAGGCCGTCGTGCCCCCGGGGGAGACGACCCGGGGCGGTGTGTGCTCGGGCAGGTTCCTGGGGTTGCCGAACAGGAAGCGGGTCCGGGTCCATGAACCCAGCCACGCCCCGGCCTCCTCCTCGGTCAGCCCCGCCGCGAAGGCGCGTGCGCCGCGTACGACGTCCGCGATGTCCAGGCGGTGCAGCGTGACCTGGACGCAGACCTGCTCGGCCGCCGCCGCCCCGGACACCGACCGCGCACGCTCGTCGAACAGGGCGGCCAGGTCCCTTCGCGGTGGCGCGCCCACCGGCGCGGGCGACCTCATGACGTGCGCGGGCCGATGACGGCGAGCACATCGGCCAGCACCCGGTCCTCGGGCGCGGTGGCGTCGATCAGGGTCACCGGCAGCTCGGCGACCTCCTTCAGCAGGGCGCCCCGCAGTTCGGACTGGAGCCGGGCGAATCCGGGGAAGCCCGGCCGCTCGCCGAAGTGCTCGAAGGCATTGACCCTGGTGCCGTCGCCGCTGCGGGCCCACGTCACCTCCGGGGCGGCGTCCAGGTAGAGCACGCCGCGTGGGGAGGGAAACGATCGCCAATAATCAAACATACGTTCATCCTCGATGCCCAACAGGGCGCATTTGGCGAGCAGTTTGTAGTAGTACGAGTCGACGATCACCCGCTCCCGATCGGCCGCCCGGGCCAGCTCGTCCCGCAGATGCAGGACGACGGGGTGCAGTGCGGCCAGCACCAGCTCCGCCGAGTACCGGCGGCCGGCCCCGGGGAACGCCTCGGACATCCAGGTGTCACGGAGTCGGCGGATCAGCGGAGCCGAGGCCAGAGCGCGGTCGTCGTGCGAGATCACCTGCCAGTCGTACTCGCGGTGAAGACGCGTCAGGATCGTTGATTTCCCGGAGAAATCCGGTCCCAGCAAGGTCCAGAAGCCGGTCAAACCCCTACTCCCTTCTTCCGTCGGTTCTTCCGTCGGTGTTCTTCCGGTGCGGTGGCGTTCGTCAGACGCGGCTCAGTGGGCCCACGACCGCGAATCCGGCGAAGGACAGCAGCACGTAGAGCACGGCGAGGCCGATGGACCACCGGGGTGCCCCCTTGAGGAAACGCCGCGCGGCGATCGCGGGGATCAGCGGCGCGATCAGTACGAGCCACCCCGCCGCCCGCCCGTCCGCCGCCCAGGGACGGGTCGCCCCGAGCGCCAGCGCGGTGCCCACGACCGCGCTGGCCAGAGCGGCACCGGCGGTGCCGTGCACGCCCATCGAGTGCACATACGTCCGTGCCGTCGGCGCCGGATCGCGGACGAGCCGGCGCGCGAATTCGAGATGGACCACGCACAGCATGCAGGCCGCGATCGCCGCGGCGTCGAACGCCGTGAGGCCGACGTCGGCGGAGCGCGCGAACCCGAGGTAGACGTACGCCCCGAACAGCGCCTGCAGCGGAATGTTCACCGCCAGTTGCAGGGGCAGCTTGTCCGGATGCGGCCAGTTGAACCGCCGTTCCACCCCCAGCATCAGGAACGCGTACAGGCACAACCCGGCGAAGCCCACCGCCGGCGTTCCACGGGGCGCGTTGAGCAGGAGCAGCGCGAACATGCCGGAGAAGAACAGCAGCAGCAGATCGGTCACCCGCACCTCCCCGGTGACCAGGGGGCGGTCGGGGTTGTGGGCCCGGTCGTACTCGACGTCGCGCGCGTCGTCCGCGGCCCGGAAGAGGAAGTGGGTGATCGCGATCGTCGCCGCGGTGATCGCGAGGCCGGTCCCGGACGGGCCGTCGCCGGTGCGGTGGGCCGCCTGGAGCAGGGACGTGAGGCCGTACGACCAGCCGATGCCCACGGCGGCGTAGAACCAGAGCGGATAGCGCCTCGCGTACCGGGCGAGCCGGGTGATCACGGTGCCGCCACCTCGTCCTCGTCCTCGCCGGCGTCGGGTCCGTCGTCCCCGGGGCCGTCCAGGACGGTGACCGTGCCGAGGTCGGCGTCCACCTCGATCCAGGCGCCGTCGGGAATGTGCTGGACCGCTCCGGCCACGGCGACCACCGTCGGGATGCCGAAGATCCGGCCCGTGATCGCCGTGTGCGACAGCACGGTCCCGCGCTCCGCGACGAGCCCCTTGGCCGCCAGCATCAGATACAGCCACCCCGGGTCGGTCTCCCGGGCGACCAGGATCCTGCCCCGGCAGGACTCGGGGTCCGTCTGCGGATCCGTCACGACCCGGGCCCGGCCGCGCACCCGGCCGCCGCTGGAGGCCAGCCCGGTGAGGACGGGCACCGCGCCGTCCCCGCCCGCCCCGGCCCGGGGAAGCGCCGCGGCGGCGGGCAGGTCCGCGTCCGTGGCGAAGACGCCGGGCGGATCGGCGCGATCGGCGGCGGCCCGGGTGGCGGCCGCGCGCAGCCCGGCCAGCGCCTTCAGGTCCACGCCGGACCCCGTGCCCTCGTAGACGCCCAGCACCTCGTCGATCGTGAGGTGATGGACGTCCTCGACGGCGTCCAACTGCCCGGCCGCGACGAGGTGTTCCCCGAGCGCCAGCACCATCCGGCGGGTCACGCCCATCAGTTCGGTACGGCAGAACCGCAGATCCTCCCGGACCCGCAGACGGCCGCGGAGCGACCCGAGGACCCGCCGCAGGACCGCACGGCGCACGGGATCGCGGACGGCTGCGCGCAGCGCCTCCTCCGCCTGCCGGCGCACCCGCCGCTCCTCCGCCACGCTGTCCGCGACCGTGCGACCGGACGCGACGACCGAACGCACCTGGTCGATCAGCAGGTGGGGGCGCTGGGCGATCACCGGCGTCTCGATCTTGAGGTCGTGCAGGCCGCGGTAGCCGTAGCGCCGTACGTGCCGGTGCGCCAGTTCGGCGAGACGCGGGCCGAACTCGGCGCCGGACAGCCGGCGCCAGACCTCGTGCGCTCCGGCGTCGCCCAGCACGGCCTCGCGCGCCTCGGGATGGGCGCCGACGGCTTCCCCGAGTTCGATGAGGGAGCGGATCGCCAGGACGGAGCGGTTGACCGGCCCGTCGCACAGCATGCCGTTGAGGACACCCCGGTCGGCGTTCGGCGCCCAGCGGCTCATGAGCCGCTCCGCGCGGCCGAACTCCGCCAGGACATAGGTGTTGTTGACGAGCGTGCCGCCCCAGTGCAGGGCGACGTCCGCCCACAACTCCCGGTAGTCGTCCACGATCTGGGCGGGCGAGCGGTCGGCCGGGTCCGGCAGCGCCTCCCGTCGCTCCTCCCACCAGGTGAAGAAGCGGGCCATACGGGCGGGATGACGCCACCGCCTGACCAGCGCGGCCGGAACCTCCCGTGCCGTCACCGCGGCGCGCCGCAGCAGGCCCGGCTCGGCGGGCGCCACGCCGGTGTTGGCCGTCACCACCGCCTTCTCCCACTGCCGCCGCAGCGCCGCGAACGCCCGTACGTGACCGTGCAGGCGGTACCAGCTCTCCAGCCGCATGTACACGCGTCCGTCGAGATGGGCGACGAGGCGCCGCAGCTCGTAGCGGTCGTGGCGGAGCGTCCGCTCGGGGACGCCCATGCTGCGGTACAGCCCCTCCAGCCCGACCGCGTAGAGCTCGGCGGCCACGGAGTGCGTCAGCACGGAGGTGACGCCCGCGTAGCTCTCGGAGATGTTTCCGTTGCTCCAGTGCAGCTCGCGCGTGGTCGGCCGGTCGGTGGCGAAGACGATCGGACGGGCCTGGAGGAGGTGGATCTCGCCGCTCGCGGTGATCGCGCCCTCCACGTCCTGGGCCTCACCGAAGTGCTCTTCGAGCGAGATCGCCAGCTCCGCGACCTGCTGTGCCGTGGACTCGTCCAGTACGGGACGGTCCGCCAGCTCCGCGGGGACCGCGCCGACGACGGTGCCGCCGGATGCGGCCGGGACCACCCGACGCTTCTTGTGGGTGATGTGGGAGGTCACGGCAGGGGTGCCCCGGGTGGCGCGGTCGACCGTGAAGTGGTCGATGTCCGCCTGCTCCTGGACGACCCCCTCGCCCAGCCCGTAGGCCGCCGCCACCAGGCACTGGCGGTCGTTCCCGCCGTCACGCGGGTCACGGCTGAAGACCACGAACGACCGGTCGGCGGTGACCATCC
This sequence comes from Streptomyces sp. NPDC032126, assembly GCF_055580085.1. Taxonomy (NCBI): domain Bacteria; kingdom Bacillati; phylum Actinomycetota; class Actinomycetes; order Kitasatosporales; family Streptomycetaceae; genus Streptomyces; species Streptomyces sp. NPDC032126. The sequence goes on along the minus strand of NZ_JBVIMA010000006.1, from coordinate 605,536 downwards.
TCTGGATGCCGACGGCCATCCTCGGCGCGGCCGGGTCGCCGCCGCGCGCGGAGCGGTAGAGCACTCCCTCCGTGGTGAACGCCGAGGCCCAGCAGGCGGAGACCTTGGCGATCAGCTCGTCCCGGGTCACCTCCAGAAAACTGCTCCCGAGTCCGGCGAAGGGGTCCTCGGCGGAGTCCTCGCCCCCGCCGCTCTCGGTGGCGGCGGTGCAGGAGCGAACGGCGACGACCCCGTCCTCGCCGACGAGCCGGTCGAAATGCCGCAACAGCGACGCGGCGAGTTCCTCCGGCACCCCGGCCTTCAGCACCGCGCCGCTCGCCCGTTCCGCCCAGGCGGTGAGCCCCGCGGGATCGCGGTCCGTCACCTCGGGGATATCGGTTCCGGCGATCATCTTGTCGAAGGCGGCGACCGACACACAGACGAATTCGGGGACGCGGTACCCGGCCGTCCGCAGCGCCGCCTGACGCGCGAATTTATGGCCGACGAGCTGGGGGTTCGCCGCCTCCGGAGCGGTGTCGGCGAAAATCATTCCGGACGTCACGAAGCGCGCTCCCTCGTACGTGCGCGCCGGAACCGGACCACCTCGTACTCCCGCGGATTCACGCCCAGCGCGTCGAAGGACACGCGCCCGATCTCGTCGGCCGAGCCGTCGGCCGCGTTCGCGTACAGCCGCACCTCGGTGTGGATCTTGCGGCCCTTGCAGACCTCCGGTACCCACTTCAGGTACACCTCGCCGGACGGGTGCGGCATCGGGAGGTCGGCCTCGATGCTGCTCAGGACGAACGTCGTGTCGAGGGGCTTGCCATGGACGACGTGCGCGACGAGGGTGCCGAACTGGCGGGCGGCCTCCAGCAGTTGCTCGAAGGGCCGCCACTCGATCGGGTGGCCCTCGGGGAGCTGCCGCAGGCGGGCGCTCAGGGTTCCCTGGGCCTGCCGGACCTCGTCGACGAGGACGTTCTCCGGCCGGACCCGGTGGACCAGGCGGGCCGTGGGCAGGGGCGAGTCGACGGGCGAGCCGGCGGCGCTGAACGGCACCCGCTGGGGGCGCTCGCGGTGCGGGACGGCACGGCCGGTGCAGAGGGCGAGGGAGCCGACCTCGGCGGTGAGATCCCAGCCGGCGTCACTCCCGGCCGCCTCGGTCGGCCCGCCGAGGGCGAGGGTGATCTCCTGGCCGTGCTCGCAGAACTTGCCGAAGTCCAGGGCGAGCCTGAGCCGTTGATCGGGCTCGACGGCCCCGACCTCCTGCCGGACCAGATCCACCAGGCCGGTGACGATGAGCATGCCCGGGACGTGGTCCAGCGGGTGGTCGAAGAAGAAGGTGTCCTCCGTGTCCACCTGAAGTACGGCGGTCGACTTTCCGGACTTCTGCGTTCGTGCCGTGGTCAGAACACTGCTGTCAACCACAACTACCCACCTCTCGCATGGAATTCAGGCATGGGACAAGCGGTCCCGGAAATTGGCAGCGCGAAACGCCCGCACCGAGCCAAGAAAAGTCAGCGGCAAGAAACCACTGAAACGTCGCTGTGTCGAGAAACGTCAGTGTGCCGATGTACAGAACGTTCTACGGAGGGTCATCCCCATCCGGTGTCGTTTTCCATACCGATCCCCCTTCGGTTATTTACGCACTCTGACTATAGGTCGCCGGTTCGCAAGCGCGACAGCGCCGGCGGCGTCAGCAAACTGCAGTGCAACAAGTGGGCAACGCGACCGTCCGCTCAGGCGGCTCAGGGATGACCGCACACGACCGCCCCGCCGGCTCGATGGCACGTGCGGGGTGTTCGGGGAATCGCTGTCGTCAGGAGTCCAGCCGCGCCAGGATGTAGCCGGCCTGGAATCTGCTCTCCGCGTCGAGCTGCTGCATGATTTCGGCGATGTGCCTGCGGCAGGTGCGCACCGACATGCCCAGCCGGCGCGCGATGAGGTCGTCCTTGTGGCCGGCGGCCAGGAGCTGGGTGATCGCCTGCTTCACCTGGTCCAGGCTCTCGCTTCCGCTCAGCTCCTCGGCGAACGGCGTGGACGTCTTCCAGTACTGCTCGAACACCCGCAGCATGAATTCCACGATGGACGGCTCCCGGCTCAGCACGGCTCCGGTCGTGGAGCGCTCCAGCGGGATGACCACCGTCTCGCGGTCGAAGATGAGCAGCCGGCTGGGCAGTTCCGGTGCCGTCCGCACCTGGGCGCCGGATTTCTCCATGGCCCGCACGTACTGCTGCGTGGGCGCGCTGAAACGGGCGGTGTCCTCGTACAGGATCCGCATCGCGATGCCGCGCTCCAGCATGGCCGCGTCGCGGGGGAACGCCTCTTCGAGCACGGCCGCGGGGCGCCCGCCCCCGGGCTGGACGGTGAGGACCTCGCGCTTGCACTTCTGCGCGATGTCGGTGAGGACGGACAGCACGGCGCCGGTGTCGTCGACGACGTCGATGGCCTCCTTGGAACGCCGTCGCCGCCGGTGCTCGTGATAGAGGGGCAGCAAGGTCATCAGGTCCGACCGCACCTGCTCGATGGCGCTCTGCCGTTGCCGTATCTCGGCCTCGATCGGGGTGACCAGCTGCGCGGCGGCGGTCTCGGGGCTCACCGGGACGAAGAGGTCCGGGTCATCCACCACGCCCCGGATGAGCCGCAGGGCGAGAAGCGCGTCGATCGACCGCTCGATCTGCTCGGCGGAAAGCCCGAGAGCGGACTGGAGGGAATCCCTCGTGCACTGCCCTCTTTCCAATGCGAAACGGTACACAAGGGAGCTTGTGTGATCCATTTTCGGTACGCTTCGAGAACCGTGTAATTCGGCCGCCATTCCACCCCCCGGATACCCACGCGACCCGTCGCCACCAGCTCAGTAGTTTCAGTCGCCCGGCCACAGGGAGTCAAGCTCGGCCTTGAATCCATGAGGAATCCATGAAACGGAACAAAGATGACAAACGGCGACTTTTGCTGACGGACTCCGCCCGCACCGGCGACCGGTACGCTTTCCGCTTCCTGTCACTGCATTTTCCTGAATCACCGCACGACTGGACGCCGGTGGATCCGTATTGAGACGCTGTCCTGCGGATCCTGGAAAGAGTCGAGACCACCATGCAAACTACTGCACGTCCAAGCCGAGACTATGACGGAGTTGACTGAGTGGTTTACTCAAGATCCCTGAACGAAGCCGCAGTGGTGCCGGTGGTCGGCGGCGAGCGGGACATCGTGTTCCTGTGCGACGAGCCCGACGCCGAGGACCTGCGTGTGCTGCGGGACGAGATCAAGCATCTGGGAGCCACCTCGAAGGTGTTCCACCCGGACGCGATGACCATCAGCTCGGCCCCCGGAAGGGCGCAGGTGTGGTGCGAGGACGAGCCGCACAGCGCCAGTCTCCTCATCGGCTGGATACGCGGCCAGGCCAGGATCGCGACGATGGCCAAGTTCTGGGCGCTGGAGCGGCTCGGCCTGGACGTGGTCAACGGCTGGAGCAGCATGTTCCTGGCGTCGAACCCGTTCTACCGGAGCGTCCTGTTACACGCCTCGGGCCTGCCCCACCCGACCCTCTTCTCCGGTCATGAGTCACGCGCGGCGCTGTCGCTGGCCGCCGAGATCGGCTACCCGGTCACGGCCTACCCCCTGGTCCCGCACCGCTCCCACGGCCGCGTGGCCCAGAGCTCACTCGTCTTCGACGACGAGGAGTCGCTGCGCTGGTTCTTCTCGCACCAGGTGGCCACCGAGCACTTCTACGTCCACGCGCACACCGGCGGCAGCACCCTCCAGGTGCTCTGTGTGAACGGCACACCACTGCTGAGCTGCTACGGCGACGCGTCGGGCGGCGACTCCGCGCTGCCGGGCCCGGGCCTGGCCGCCCTGGAGAGCATCCCCGAGGTTCCGGCGGCCCTGGCCGCGAGCGCGTCGGCCGTGGTGGGGCAGCAGTTCGCCCTGGTCCACCTGACGGAGGACCCGCTCGCCCCCGACGGCTACTCGGTCCTCGACGCGGTCCCCTACCCGGAACTCGACCCCGCCGGCTGGCCGGGCAACACCGTCCCCTCGGTCCTCGCCCAAGTGGCCCGAACCCTGCACCAACGGGCGGGCCACACCCTGCACCCGACCCAGCCCCAGCCGGAGCCGGAACGCGCCACGCCCCGCTGAGGCCTCGCTCACTCGTCCCGGTGAGGCGCGTCCGCGTCCGTCATGGCCAGGCGGGCCTGTTCCTCCTCGACGATCCGCCGGGCCAGCTCGGTGTCCGACACGTCGACCGCGTCCGGGTCGGCCTCGGCCACGGCGCTGCGGCGGGCGTAGGCGTCGAACAGACGGGTCTTGGCCTCCAGCATCGCCACCATGCGTGCGTCCACACCGCCGGTGGCGAGGAGACGGTGCACGCGTACCGGCCTGACCTGGCCCATGCGATGGGCCCGGGCGACCGCCTGGTGTTCGAGGGTCGGCTTGATCTGAGGTTCGCAGAGGATGACGACGGAGGCGGCCTGCATGTTGAGCCCGACCCCGGCCGCCTGGATCTGCGCCAGAAGCACCGCGGGGCCCGCGAACGCGGTGAAGTCGTCGACGACCTGCTGCCGTCGCGCGGCCGGAACGCCGCCCGTGAGCGGACCGAACACCGCGGTTCCCCCCGCTCGACGCCCGGCGAGCGCCTCCCCCACCACCTCCAGCACGTCCTTGAAGTGCGAGAAGACCACTGTCTTCTGCCCGTTCTCGCCGGCCTCCCGAACGATCTCGCGGAGCCGGTGCAGCTTGGCCGACTTCTGGGGGCGCGCGTAGGCGGCCCTGCGCATCGCCATGAAATTGCCCGCGCGGACGGCCTCGTGGTACGCCGCCGCGTCCGAGGCGCTCAACTCCTCCCATTCGTCGGTCTGCTGGAGACTCGGCAGTTCCGTCAGCACGTCCACCTGGTTGCGTCGCAGGTAGACCGGGGCGACGGCGCCGCGGAACGCGACCGATCCGGCCGGCGTGCCCCCCTCGCCCAGGAGCTCCGCGATGTCACGGCGGAGCATCCCGACGAGGTTGCGGAACTCGACGACCCTGTTCTCCATCGGAGTTCCGGTCATGAACAGCGCGCGCTCACAGTGCCCCGCCCACGCGGCGACGGCCTGCGACCGCTTGGCCTCAGGGTTCTTCACGGAGTGCGCCTCGTCGACGACGAGCAGCCCGACCTCCCCTCCGCCCGGCACCGGGAAGCCGCGCAGCGCGTCGAACGTCGTCACCCCGACCCCGCCCCGCCCCTTCCAGTCGGCGAACGCGTCCTGCCGGCCGGGGCCGTGGAGCACCGTGACCCGCAGGGCGCTGCGGGCCTCGATCTCCCGGGTCCAGTTGACGAGGACGCTCGCCGGGCAGACGACCATGAAGTGGGTCTGCCCCTCGGCGGCCAGGTGCGCGAGCACGGCGATCGCCTGGATGGTCTTCCCCAGGCCCATCTCGTCGCCGAGGATCACCTTGCGCTGCGCCAGCACGAAGCGCGCGCCGAACGCCTGGTAGCCGCGCAGGGAGACCCGCCGGTGCGAGTCGTCGATCTGCTGGGTCCGTACCCGCTCGGCGATCTCCTCCGGCAGGAAGCCCTCGGCGGCGGCCGCGTCCGGCTGCCGCCCGTCGATCTCGGCGAGCAGGCCGTAGTACTCGGCGGAACGCAGCTCGAAGTCCACCCAGGCGGCGAGGTCGGACGTCGCTCCGCGCAGCAGATCCACCGAGGCCTGGGCCAGCAGTTCGGGCAGGCCCTCTTGCCTCGCGTCGTCCACCAGCGAGCGGATCTCGGCGACCGACGCGAGGACGCGCGTCCGCTTCTCCCGGCCCGCCAGCAGCATCCCGAACCGCCCGGCGGCGGGCCTGGCCTCGGCCAGCAGTGGGCCGAGCCGCCGTGACAGGGCCCGGGCCCGGTCCACCGCGCGCCGGGCGTCCGGGCCGGCTTCCACCAGTACGTGCAGAGCGCCGACGAGCGCGGTGGTTCTCGGCTCCGGCCGGTCCACGTCGATATGGACGGCCACCGTCTCCCGCACGGCCTCGGCCAGCCGACGAGCGGCGGCGAGCATCTGGTCGGCGGTGCGCTGCCCGACGCCGGGAATCTGCCGCAGCCGATAGGGACCGGCTTCGAGCACCCGGCCCACCGTGCTCAGCCCGCTCTGCTCGACACCGCCCAGCCGAAGGCGCCCCTCGGTGACGTCCTGCAACCGGGCCACGGGAAGGGCGTCGAGCTCCCGCTCGACCATCTCGTCGTGGATCGGCCGGAGCGCCGCCCGCACGGCCTCGACCGCCCGGCCGTGATCACCGACCAGCGCCTCCGCCGCCTCCCACAGCCCCCCCCCGCCGGCAACGACCCCCCGCTCCCCACGCCCCACGCCCCCGCCCCCTCTCACCGTCCCCGCATCCTCCCACCGCCCACCGACACCACGCCCGTACGCAGCACGGAAACGGGTTCCTGAGACACCCACGTCGGCAGAGCACCGCCACGGCCGGCGGGCCGAGGGTGGCGGGACGGCCACGCCTTGACGATCTCGCGGCCCGTGTCACGCCGACTCGCTACGGTTGAGCCATGACGGCACTGCCCGACTGGATGCGCCCACCGCGCGAGGAAGGCTGGTTCGCGGAGGACCTGGACCGCCTCCCCGAGGCACCCCGCCACACCGAGCTCATCGACGGAGCCCTCGTCTTCATGCTGTCGCCCCAGCGGTCCTGGCACGGCCGCCTTGTCACGTCCCTCACCACCACGCTCATGGCGACCGCGCCCGCTGGCTTTGAGGTCGAACGGGAGATGACGATCCGCCTCGACGAGCGCAACCGACCGGAGCCGGATCTGCTCGTGACGACCGCCCCCTACGATCCGGACCGCACGTGGTACGCGCCGGAAGAGGTCCAGCTGGTCATCGAGGTCGTCTCGCCGGAGTCCGCCCACCGTGATCGCACGGTGAAGCTGCACAAGTACGCGGACGCCAAGATCCCGCACTACTGGTGCATCGAGGACGAGAACGGCGCCCCTGTCGTCCACGTCTACGAACTCGACGAACCCACTGGCGCCTACGCGCCCGCCGGCATCTTCCGGGGCACCCTCGAACGCCCTGTCCCCTTCAAGATCAGCCTGGACCTCGACGGACTCATCCCGCCGAGGACCGCGTAGAAGTCGGCACGGAAACGCAGAAGGGACCGGACTCACGGAGCCCGGTCCCTTCTGCTCGACCAGCCCACAGCCCTCGGCGCCCTCCCCCGCCTCGACACACTCCTCGGCACCCACCATGCGGACCACTTCACCCAGCCTGGCGGTCTTTGGAACCACTGAGTCAATGCCCTGGCCCACCTCCGCGACCACCCCGCCTACACCCCATCGAGCATCACCGCTGGACGGACCCACTGCGACTTCGCTGACGACTGGAACCCGGCCGTAGCCGCAGCGGCCTGACCGGGGCTACGTGAAGTCCGCGTACGCCATGTACCGGCCGCACGTACGGCACATGAAGAGGTAGCCGGTGGGCTGACCGTCCTTGTCCAGAGCACCCAGATAGCTCTCCACTGCCTCGGCAGACCACCCCCACGCACCGGCCTGGCTGCGCAGTTCCTCCCGGGCATCCGGGAACGCGAGCAGCTCGGCCGCCCCCACCGCCCCCATGAACGCCGCGCCGTCACCGCAGTGAAAGAACCACCGCGGGTCCTGCCAGGAGGAGAAACCCGGCGTATACGCTCTCGACCGCGTACACCGGGCCTGTGTAGATGAACCCCCGCGCCCTCCCGCAACAGAGGCACGTCGTGCTGGATGCAACGACCGCCCCGGTCGCCAAGGGGTCGGGGTGGTAGGGAAAACCGGGCAACTCAGACGATCTACTCCTTCGGATCGAGCAGGACCCTTCCCTTGCTGCCGCACTCGCCTGGCCTGGCGACTTCGACGTCGAGCGCCGGAACCCCATTGAGGACCTTGCCCTTCCCACCGGAATCCCCCTACACCCGATAGCCGGATGCGGCGCCGGCGGCACGTACTTCCTGTGCGGGGAAACCGGGGTCGCCGAGAAGCCCGTCCTGTACGCCGATTCCGAGGGCCAGGCCACATTGATCGGCGCCGACCTCGTCGAGGCGGTCACGCTCATCGCCGTACTGCCCTTCTGGCGCGACCTGGCAAAGGGCTTCGCGATCAGCGAGCTTGGCTCGGACCTTCGGGCCGACCACCCGGACTTCGACGCCGAGCGCGACCGCCTTCTGCACGCACTCGGGCTTGCCCCCATCTCCGAGGAGGCGGCTGCCGCTCGCCTGCTGGCTGTGGCTGCACGCACGGCCCCGGACTACGTGCCGCGCGTACTGGACGACGATCACCTGCCGTACGAGATTCTGTTTCCGAGCCGCCCTGCATAGCGAAACCAGCGCTTGACGTCAGTACCGGGCGATGACCTGTCGCAGGTCCGTGCCCTGTACATGGCGAAACCCGCGGCAGAGCAACAGGGCGTCGTCCCGCTCACGACGCGCTCGCCCGGCACGTGGATGGACGCGCCGCTCGTGCAAGGACTGTGCGACAGCGCCCCGCCCGAGGAATCCGGGGCAAGGCGTAGAGGGGCTGGAGCACCACGCCAGCGTGCCGGGGCGTTTGGGCTACCTTCAGCGTCCGCCCCGGAGTCGCCGATGGCATCGACCTGAACGGCTATGCGCCGGTGCGCGAGGTGGTGGGCTGGCGGACACCTGATGGACAGGGCCCGATGCACTGGTGGCTCTCTAGCGGGGATGCCTCGTTCTTCGACTTCTCCAGGGGCCGCATCGCAGTGACCTACTCCGTCCTCGACGAGTGGGCACTGCGAGGAGGCGTGAACGGTGATGGCTGGCCTTGTCGTTTGATCTTGTCTCGGCTGCGGGTCGCAGGGGCGTAGCCGCTCCCCCCACGCCGGACGCATCCAGCACGCCGCGGACTCTGCGCGGACCGCAAAGGCCGCCCAACCCGCTTCACCGCAGGTCAGACGGCCTCGCCGGACGTATCACACGTTGAAGCGGAACTCCACCACGTCGCCGTCCTGCATGACGTACTCCTTGCCCTCCATGCGGGCCTTGCCCTTGGCGCGGGCCTCGGCTACCGAGCCGGTTTCGACGAGGTCGTCGAAGGAGATGACCTCCGCCTTGATGAAGCCCTTCTGGAAGTCGGTGTGGATCACGCCGGCCGCCTCGGGGGCCGTCGCGCCCTTCTTGATGGTCCAGGCGCGGGATTCCTTGGGGCCGGCCGTCAGGTAGGTCTGCAGGCCCAGGGTGGCGAAGCCGACGCGGGCGAGGGTGGCGAGGCCGGGCTCCTCCGCGCCGACCGACTCCAGGAGTTCCATCGCGTCCGCCTCGTCCAGCTCGGCGAGGTCCGCCTCCAGCTTGGCGTTGAGGAAGATCGCCTCGGCGGGGGCGACCAGGGCGCGCTGCTCGTCCTTGAAGGTGTCGTCGGTCAGCTCGTCCTCGTCGACGTTGAAGACGTAGAGGAAGGGCTTCGTCGTGAGGAGGTGCAGGTCGTGCAGGAGTTCCGCGCGCTCGCTGCCCTGGACGACGCCCTGGGAGAAGAGGGTGTCGCCCTTCTCCAGGATCTCCTTGGCCTCCTCGACGGCCTTGACCTTGGGCGCGATGTCCTTCTTGATCCGCGACTCCTTCTGGAGGCGGGGAAGCACCTTCTCGATCGTCTGGAGGTCCGCCAGGATCAGCTCGGTGTTGATCGTCTCGATGTCGTCCTTGGGCGAGACCTTGCCGTCGACGTGCACGACGTTCTCGTCCTTGAAGGCGCGGATGACCTGGCAGATCGCGTCCGACTCACGGATGTTCGCGAGGAACTTGTTGCCCAGGCCCTCACCCTCGGACGCGCCGCGCACGATGCCCGCGATGTCGACGAAGTCGACGGTCGCCGGGAGGATGCGCTGCGAGCCGAAGATCTCGGCCAGCTGGGTGAGGCGGGCGTCCGGCACACCCACGACGCCGACGTTCGGCTCGATCGTGGCGAACGGGTAGTTGGCCGCCAGCACGTCGTTCTTGGTCAGGGCGTTGAACAGGGTCGACTTGCCGACATTCGGCAGACCGACGATTCCGATCGTGAGCGACACGTTGCGACTTCCCGTACGTGAGAGGGCCAGGGGGCCAGAGGGCCAGGGGGCCAGAGGACCGGCCGATCCACCAGTTTACGGCGTGTCGGGGCCCGGCCCGGCGGACCGCTCGAACGCGTGGCCAACGTCCGTCCCCCGGCGTGTCTGACGCCCGATTCGGCACATAAACAGACCTAAGTTGGTGCAGTGGAGCAACACGGAACGCGGCCCCCGCACCACGGAACGCGACAGAGCAAGCCTCCCTTGCCGCCGCAGGCGGCCCGCAACGGGGTCGACGCGGCACGCTCGAAAGGGACACAACAGGGAACTACGAGAGCGCCCGGAAGCCGCCGCACCTCTCCGGACGGCCTCCGATCCTCTCGCCCCACGGCGCCTCCGCAGGCCCGTGGCGCCGCGCCCCGGCGTCGGCCGTCCTCCCCCGCGCCACGACGTCCCGCTCCGCCCGCCGCCCCGCCCCGCCGGCTTCCCAACCCCCGTCTCACCGGTCTCGGCAGCGGGCTCCTCAGCGCCACGCTGATGCTTCTCGTCGGGCTGCTGGACCAGTGGCTCTTCGGGGCCTCGACGATCGTGTACGGCGTGCTGTTCGTGCCCGTCTGTCTGCTGACGGCGCTGTGGGTGCGGCCGGGGGATCTGATCTCCGCGCCCGTGGTCGTACCGATCGCCTTCGCCGTGGGCCTGCTGCCGGTGGCCGAAGGCGACGGCGGACTCGGGGCACGGCTGATGGGCCTGCTCACCGCCCTGGCCTCACAGGCCGTGTGGCTCTACGGCGGAACGCTCGGCGCCGCTGTGCTGGTGCTCGTCCGCCGAGTGGTCCTGGCCGGCCGCCGCCGGGCCCGGGCGGCACGGGCCGCCGCCGGAGCCGACCGGCCGGCCACGCCGGGACCGGGACAGCCTCAGCCCCGCTGAACCGTCACTCCCCCTTCGCCGCCCGCATCGCCGCACCCACGATTCCCGCGTTGTTCTGCAGCTGGGCCGGGACGACCTCGGCCTTGAGGCCGTCGATGTAGTGCAGGAACTTGTCGGCCTTGCGGCTGACTCCGCCGCCGATGATGAACAGCTCGGGCGAGAACAGCATCTCGACGTGGGCGAGGTACTTACGGACGCGGCGGGCCCAGTGCTCCCAGGTCAGCTCGCCGTCCTCCTTGGCCTTGCTGGAGGCGCGCTTCTCCGCGTCGTGCCCGCTCAGTTCGAGATGGCCGAGCTCGGTGTTGGGCAGCAGGACGCCGTCGACGAAGACGGCGCTGCCGATGCCGGTGCCGAAGGTGAGCAGGATGACGGTGCCCCGGCGGTCCCGGCCCGCGCCGAAGTTCATCTCCGCGATGCCGGCCGCGTCCGCGTCGTTGACCATCGTCACCGGCAGGCCGCCCAGCCGCTCGCTGAACAACGCGCGCGCGTCGGTGTCGATCCAGCTCCTGTCGACGTTGGCCGCCGTACGGATCGTGGAGCCGCCGGTGACCACACCCGGGAAGGTGAGCCCGACCGGGCCCGTCCAGCCGAAGTGACCGACGACCTCTCTCACGCCGTCGGCCACGCCGTCAGGTGTCGCGGGGTGCGGGGTGAGCACCTTGAAGCGCTCCTCCGTCAGGTCGCCCCTGTCCAGGTCCACAGGGGCGCCCTTGATCCCGGATCCGCCGATGTCCACGCCGAAGATCTGCATGGCTCCACGTTACGACGGACCACTGACCGTCACTCCCCCGAGGCGCCGCTTCCGCCGCGCTGGGCCACCAGTGCCGCCGCCTCCTCGCGCAGGTCACGGCGGAGTTCCTTGGGCAGCGAGAAGGTGATCGACTCCTCGGCCGCCTTGACGATCTCCACGTCGCCGTAGCCGCGCTCGGCGAGCCACTCCAGGACCTCCTCGACGAGGACCTCCGGGACGGAGGCGCCGGAGGTGACGCCGACGGTGGTCACGCCCTCCAGCCACGCCTCGTCGATCTCGCCGGCGAAGTCCACGAGGTACGCCGCGCGCGAGCCGGCGAGCTTGGCGACCTCGACGAGCCGCTTGGAGTTGGAGGAGTTGCGCGAGCCGACCACGATGACCAGCTCGGCCTCCGCGCCCATCTGCTTGACCGCGAGCTGGCGGTTCTGCGTGGCGTAGCAGATGTCGTCGCTGGGCGGGGAGATCAGCTGCGGGAACTTCTCCTTCAGGGCGTCGACGGTCTCCATGGTCTCGTCGACGGAGAGCGTGGTCTGCGACAGCCACACCACCTTCGACGGGTCCCGGACCTCGACCTTGGCCACGTCGCCCGGCCCGTCGACGAGCTGGATGTGGTCGGGCGCCTCGCCGGAGGTGCCGATGACCTCCTCGTGGCCCTCGTGACCGATCAGGAGGATGTCGTAGTCCTCGTTGGCGAAGCGGACGGCTTCCTTGTGGACCTTGGTGACGAGGGGGCAGGTCGCGTCGATGGTGGCGAGGCGCCCGCGCGCGGCCTCCTCGTGGACGACGGGGGCGACGCCGTGCGCGGAGAACATCACGATGTTCCCGGGCGGCACCTCCTCCGTGCGCTCGACGAAGATGGCGCCCTTCTTCTCCAGGGTCTGCACGACGTACTTGTTGTGCACGATCTCGTGCCGGACATAGACGGGGGCCCCGTACTGTTCGAGGGCCTTTTCGACGGCGATCACGGCGCGGTCCACGCCGGCGCAGTAGCCCCGAGGGGCGGCGAGCAGGACACGGCGGCCAGGCGAAGCGGTCATGGGTCCCATCGTAAGGCCGCGCCGGGACGCGACCGGCGGGCCGCCCCACCCCGGGCGCCGGGACACGACCGGCGGGGGTCACGCGCGCGTAGCGCCACACCGGCACCCCTCGCCCCGCACCCCGCCCCGTTGTCGGTGCCTGCGACTACGCTCACCGGCATGGCTGTGAACACGTCCGCGGACGCCCCGCTGCCCGTCGGCGAGGTCTCGCGGCTCATCGGGGGGTGGATCGACCGGCTCGGCGCGGTGTGGGTCGAGGGACAGATCACCCAGTTGTCGCGGCGCCCCGGCGCGGGCGTCCTGTTCCTGACGCTGCGCGACCCGTCGTACGACATCTCGATCGGCGTCACCTGCTACCGGCAGGTGTTCGACGCGGTCGCCGATGTCGTCGGCGAGGGCGCGCGCGTGGTCGTCCTCGCGAAGCCGGAGTGGTACGCGCCACGGGGCCAGCTCTCCCTGCGGGCCGCCGAGATCCGCCCCGTCGGGGTCGGTGAGCTGCTCGCCCGGCTGGAGCAGCTGAAGAAGTCCCTCGCCGCCGAAGGGCTGTTCGCGGCCGAGCGCAAGAAGCCGCTGCCGTTCCTGCCGCAGCTCATCGGCCTGGTCTGCGGCCGTGCGTCGGCCGCCGAGCGGGACGTGCTGGAGAACGCCCGGCACCGCTGGCCCGCCGTCCGCTTCGAGGTCCGCAATGTCGCCGTCCAGGGCGTGCACGCGGTGCCGCAGGTCGTCCAGGCGGTGAAGGAGCTGGACGCGCTGGACGACGTGGACGTGATCATCGTCGCCCGGGGCGGCGGCAGCGTGGAGGATCTGCTGCCGTTCTCCGACGAGCAGCTCGTCCGGGCGGTCGCGGCCTGCCGTACGCCCGTCGTGTCCGCCATCGGCCATGAGCCGGACAATCCGCTGCTGGACTACGTCGCCGACCTGCGGGCCTCCACCCCGACCGACGCCGCCAAGAAGGTCGTGCCGGACGTCGGCGAGGAGATCGCGCGCGTGCAGCTGCTGCGCGACCGGGCGCGGCGGTGCGTGGAGGCGTTCGTGGAGCGGGAGGAGCGGGGTCTCGCGCACGCGCTGGCGCGCCCGGCGATACAGGATCCGCACCGGATGATCGACGAGCGGGCGGACCACATCGCCTCCCTCGCCGACCGCGCCCGCCGCTGCCTGGGCCATCTGCTGGACCGCGCGGACTCCGAGCTGACGCACACGCACGCGCGCGTGGTGGCCCTGTCCCCCGCGGCGACGCTGCGGCGGGGCTATGCGGTGCTCCAGCGGGCGGACGGGCACGTGGTGCGGGATCCGGGGGAGGTCACGGCGGACGAGGCGCTGCGCGCGCGGGTCGCCGAGGGCGAGTTCGTTGTTCGAGTCGACGGTTGAGGATGGGTGCATGACGAGCAAGGCCGACGAGGCGCTCGGGTACGAGCAGGCGCGCGACGAGCTGATCGACGTCGTACGACGCCTGGAGGCGGGCGGTACGACGCTGGAGGAGTCGCTCGCCCTGTGGGAGCGCGGCGAGGAGCTGGCCAAGGTCTGCCGGCGCTGGCTGGAGGGCGCGCGGGCCCGGCTGGACGCGGCCCTGGCCGAGGAGGAGGCCGCGGAGGGGGCCCCGGAGCCCGCCGGCGAGTAGCCGGGCACTGAGCGGGGCAGAGGCGGTGTGCTGTGAAGCGGATCACTCCACCCCGCTTTTTGTTGAACCTTGAAATTTATTGGTTTAACGTTGGAGTACGTACCACCGCTCCCCCGAGAAGGTTCTTATGTCCCTCGTTCTTGACCCCGCCGCCCAGGACCTGCTGTTCCGCGAGGCCCACACCGCGAACACCTTCACCGACGAGCCGGTGACCGACGAGCAGATCCAGGCGATCTACGACCTGGTCAAGTACGGCCCGACCGCCTTCAACCAGACCCCGCTGCGCATCACCCTGGTCCGCTCGGCCGAGGCCCGCGAGCGCCTGGTCCAGCACATGGCCGAGGGCAACCAGGCGAAGACGTCCACCGCCCCGCTGGTCGCGATCCTCTCCGCGGACAACGAGTTCCACGAGGAGCTGCCGACCCTGTTCCCGGCCTTCCCGCAGGCCAAGGACGTCTTCTTCGCCGACCGCGCGGTCCGCGAGGGTGCCGCCGGGATGAACGCCGCGCTCCAGGCCGCGTACTTCATCATCGGTGTCCGCGCCGCCGGTCTGGCCGCCGGCCCGATGACCGGCCTGGACTTCGAGGGCGTCCGCAAGGAGTTCCTGGACGACGACCACACCCCGCTGATGGTGATCAACATCGGCAAGCCGGGCGAGGGCGCCTCCTACCCGCGCTCCCCGCGCCTGGCGTACGACGAGGTCGTCACGACCGTCTGAGCCCCGCCCCAGCACGGCAAAGCCCCCGGCACACCCGCCGGGGGCTTTTGCGCGTCCGCGGTCGCGTCTCAGTCGCGCGGTCGCGTCTCAGTCGCGCGGTCGTGTTCGGTCGCGCCGCCTCACGCCATCCTCAGCGCCTTCACCATCGCCGTCAGCTGGTCGTACGAGCCCGTGCCCACGACGGCCGTCGTGGAGCCGTCGGTGCCCTTCAGGACCAGCGCGTCGTAGCGGCCGCCGGTGTAGTGCGTCCAGATGCGGCCGTCGATCTGCTCGGTCTGCCGCGACGCGGTGCCGCCCTGGGTGGCCTCCTCGATGAACGCGGAGGGCTTGTCGGTCGACTGCTCGATCGCCACGTACTCGCCGTCGGGGGCGTGGAAGCCGAGGTGCCAGGAGTCGTGGTGGGCGCCCTGGAAGCGGACGGAGGTGGCCTTCCACTTCTCGGACAACCCCTCGGGCGCGGCCACCGGGTACGACGCCGCACGGCGGGCCGTGGACAGTTCGACGGTGTAGTCGACCCGCTTGAGGTCGGGTTCCTTGTCGTCGTGCGGGACGAAGATGTAGATCACCGCCGCCGCGACCATGATGAGACCCAGGGAGAGGATCAGATCCCGGACCGTCTTCTGCTTGCCGTTCGCGCCTGCCACGCCCCTATGGTCGCAGGTGGCCAGCGCGCTCATCCGTGGGGTCCCCTGCTCATTCTGTCGGACTGACGATACAGTCGGATCGAACCCTCATCCGGCCGTCGTCGTATCAGAAAGGTGCGCTCCGATGACCGAGCATCATCTGCCGTCCGAACTCGAAGTCCCCTCAGAGGCCCCCGACCGCAACCTCGCCCTGGAGCTCGTCCGGGTCACCGAAGCCGCCGCGATGGCCGCTGGCCGCTGGGTCGGGCGCGGTGACAAGAACGGCGCCGACGGTGCCGCGGTGCGCGCCATGCGGACCCTCGTCTCCACCGTCTCGATGAACGGCGTCGTCGTCATCGGCGAGGGCGAGAAGGACGAGGCGCCGATGCTCTTCAACGGGGAGCGGGTCGGTGACGGCACCGGACCGGAGTGCGACATCGCCGTCGACCCGATCGACGGTACGACGCTGACCGCGAAGGGCATGCCGAACGCGATCGCCGTGCTGGCCGCCGCCGACCGCGGGTCCATGTTCGACCCGTCCGCGGTGTTCTACATGGACAAGCTGGTCACCGGGCCGGAAGCCGCCGACTTCGTCGACATCGACGCGCCCGTCGCGGTCAACATCCGGCGGATCGCCAAGGCCAAGCGGTCCACGCCGGAGGACGTCACCGTCGTGATCCTCGACCGGCCCCGGCACGAGGGGATCATCAAGGAGGTCCGGGAGGCCGGGGCGCGCATCAAGCTGATCTCCGACGGCGATGTCGCCGGGTCGATCTACGCGCTGCGCGAGGGCACCGGCGTCGACCTGCTGCTCGGCATCGGCGGCACCCCCGAGGGGATCATCTCGGCCTGTGCCGTGAAGTGCCTCGGTGGGACCATCCAGGGCAAGCTGTGGCCCAAGGACGAGGAGGAGCGGCAGCGGGCGATCGACGCCGGGCACGACCTCGACCGGGTGCTGACGACGAACGACCTGGTGTCCGGGGAGAACGTGTTCTTCGTGGCGACCGGGATCACCGACGGTGAGCTGCTGCGGGGTGTGCGGTACCGGTCGGAGACCGCGACGACCGACTCGATCGTGATGCGGTCGAAGTCGGGCACGGTGCGCCGGATCGACTCCGAGCACCGGCTGAGCAAGCTGCGGGCCTACAGCGCGATCGACTTCGACCGCGCCAAGTAGACCCCCGCGCGAGCGGCTCCGGCCCGCGCGGCCCGGACCGCGGTGAACAAGAGGGCGCCCCCGGTGCGGAGAGGGCGCCCTCTTCGTCCGTGCGCCAGAACCCGCGGAGAGGCCCTAACCCGCCTGCGCTATGCGGTCGGTGACCCGCGCGGTCTTCTTCAGCTCCAGGTCCCTGCGGCGGCGCCGGGCCAGGACCACGCGGCGTTCGGCCGCCGTGAGGCCGCCCCAGACGCCGTAGGGCTCCGGCTGGAGGAGCGCGTGCTCGCGGCACTCGACCATGACGGGACAGCGCGCGCAGACGCGCTTGGCGGCCTCCTCACGGGACAGACGCGCGGCCGTCGGCTCCTTGGAGGGGGCGAAGAACAGGCCTGCCTCGTCGCGGCGGCACACGGCCTCGGTGTGCCAGGGCGCGTCTTGATCCCTGTCTCGCGATGGCACCCGCTGGGCCGGAAGGGCAGCTACCTGCAGGGACGAATGCGGCGGTTGCAGCACGGTCTACTCCTGACGACGGCTTCGCGAGCGAGCGGCGATGCAGCAAGGTCTACCCGCTGTGCGCGCGCCTATGCAGGGAGTTTCCAAGCGCTGGTTTTCGTGCGGTCACGTCGGGCCGGGTGACCGGATCGGTCGTCATCCGACTCGTTTCGGATCGAACCGGATCCGGGGGTCCCACTTTTCGGACCGAACGGGATTCACACCCGTCAACGGCTACAGATGCTTGCGCAAACTCCGGTCGACCTTGCGCTGGACCTTGTCGAGGATGTCCGCGACCCGCTTGCCGCGCTTGGGCCGCCCCTCGACATTGCCCAGGATCGCCCAGCCGTCGAGGTAGACCACGGGCGCCTCGGGCTCGGCCGCGTCGAGAGTCTCCACCTCGAAGTTGCCGAGGACGCCGCCGCCCGTGCCGCGCAGTGACACGTTCTCCGGGACGCGGACCTCGATGTTGCCGAACACCGAGACCACCTTGATCACGACCTGCTGGTACTCGAACAGTGCCTCGCTGAGGTCGATCTCGACGCTGCCGAAGATCGCGTACGCGTGCAGACGGCGGCCCGCGCGCCAGCGGCCCCGGCGGGAGGCGCTGCTGAAGACCGCCACCACGCTGTCATCCGGGTCGGCCGGGATCGTGCCCGCGGCCGGGCGGTTGGGGGTGGCGGCGGGGGCGGACCGGCGGGCGTGGGCGGCCGGCAGGTCCCGGATGAAGACCTCCAGCTCGCCGACCGTCTTGGCGGCCAGCACCCCCTCCACGCGCTCGGCGTGCTCCTCGGCGGTCAGCCGGCCCTCGGCCAGGGCCTCGCGCAGGATGTCGGCGACGCGGTCGCGGTCGGCGTCCGAGGCGCGCAGCTCGGTGCCGGGCGCCGCCGACGTGGGGGCGGGTGTGGGCGTGGGGGCGGTCTGCTTCTGAAGGTCCACATCGGTAGCGTAGCGAAACACGATAGATCGCGACACCCCCAACTGAGCCTTACCTCACAAGCTCCGTGCCGGTCGCAGGTTCTACGCTGGTGAGGCCCGCCAACGGAGGCCGGCCGCTGTCTGTCGTGAGTGAGGAATGGGCGACATGCCTGAGTTCGCGTACACCGATCTGCTCCCCATGGGAGAGGACACCACCCCGTACCGGCTGGTGACCTCCGAAGGTGTCTCCACCTTCGAGGCCGACGGGCGGACGTTCCTCAAGGTGGAGCCCGAGGCGCTTCGCAAGCTCGCCGAGGAGGCCATCCACGACATCCAGCACTATCTGCGCCCGGCCCACCTCGCGCAGCTGCGCCGCATCATCGACGACCCCGAGGCGTCCAGCAACGACAAGTTCGTCGCCCTGGACCTGCTGAAGAACGCGAACATCGCGGCGGCCGGCGTGCTCCCCATGTGCCAGGACACCGGCACGGCGATCGTCATGGGCAAGCGCGGGCAGAACGTCCTCACCCAGGGCGGCGACGAGGAGGCCCTGTCGAAGGGCATCTACGACGCGTACAAGAACCTCAACCTGCGCTACTCGCAGATGGCTCCGCTCACCATGTGGGAGGAGAAGAACACCGGCTCCAACCTCCCGGCGCAGATCGAGCTGTACGCCACCGACGGCGGCGCCTACAAGTTCCTGTTCATGGCGAAGGGCGGCGGCTCCGCCAACAAGTCCTTCCTGTACCAGGAGACCAAGGCCGTCCTGAACGAGGCCTCCATGATGAAGTTCCTGGAGGAGAAGATCCGTTCGCTGGGCACGGCCGCCTGTCCGCCGTACCACCTGGCGATCGTCGTCGGCGGTACGAGCGCCGAGTACGCGCTGAAGACCGCCAAGTACGCCTCCGCGCACTACCTGGACGAGATCCCCGCCGAGGGCTCCGAGCTCGGGCACGGGTTCCGGGACAAGGAGCTGGAGGAGAAGGTCTTCGAGCTGACGCAGAAGATCGGTATCGGCGCCCAGTTCGGCGGCAAGTACTTCTGCCACGACGTGCGGGTCGTCCGCCTTCCGCGGCACGGCGCCTCGTGCCCGGTCGCCATCGCCGTGTCCTGCTCGGCCGACCGCCAGGCCGTCGCGAAGATCACCGCCGAGGGCGTCTTCCTGGAGCAGCTGGAGACCGACCCGGCGCGCTTCCTGCCGGAGACGACGGACGAGCACCTCGACGAGGCCGGGGACGTCGTCAAGATCGACCTCAACCAGCCGATGGACGACATCCTCGCCGAGCTCACCAAGTACCCGGTGAAGACCCGTCTCTCGCTCACCGGCCCCCTCGTCGTGGCCCGCGACATCGCGCACGCCAAGATCAAGGAGCGGCTGGACGCGGGCGAGGAGATGCCGCAGTACCTGAAGGACCACCCGGTGTACTACGCGGGCCCGGCGAAGACCCCGGAGGGTTACGCGTCCGGTTCCTTCGGGCCGACCACGGCCGGCCGTATGGACTCCTACGTCGAGCAGTTCCAGGCCGCCGGCGGCTCCAAGGTGATGCTCGCCAAGGGCAACCGCAGCAAGCAGGTCACGGACGCGTGCCACGCGCACGGCGGCTTCTACCTCGGCTCCATCGGCGGCCCGGCCGCCCGCCTCGCCCAGGACTGCATCAAGAAGGTCGAGGTCGTCGAGTACGAGGAGCTCGGCATGGAGGCCGTCTGGAAGATCGAGGTCGAGGACTTCCCGGCGTTCGTCGTCGTCGACGACAAGGGCAACGACTTCTTCCAGGATCCCGCGCCCGCACCGACGTTCACCACCATCCCCGTGCGGGGCCCGGGGCTGGCGTAGTCCCCGAGGGCGGCGGGCACACTTCTCCCCGCCGCCCCCCCCCGATCCGGTCCCGCGATCGGCGCAACGTCCGGAACATCCGGCGTCCGCCGATCGCTGTACCCGGCATGAGCGACTACCGCATCGAGCACGACTCCATGGGCGAAGTCCGCGTCCCCGCCGACGCCAAGTGGCGGGCCCAGACCCAGCGCGCCGTCGAGAACTTCCCCATCTCCGGCCAGCGCATCGAGCGCGCGCACATCGAGGCGCTGGCCCGCGTCAAGGCGGCGGCCGCGAAGGTCAACGCCGAGCTCGGGGTGCTGGACAAGGACATCGCCGGGGCGATCCAGGAGGCGGCCGAGGAGGTCGCCCGGGGCGACTGGGACGAGCACTTCCCGATCGACGTCTTCCAGACCGGTTCCGGGACCTCGTCCAACATGAACACCAACGAGGTCGTCGCCACGCTGGCGAGCGAGCGGCTCGGCCGGGACGTCCATCCGAACGACCACGTCAACGCCTCGCAGTCGTCCAACGACGTCTTCCCGTCCTCGATCCACATCGCCGCCACGGCCGCCGTCACCCGCGATCTCGTCCCGGCCCTGGAGCACCTCGCGGGCTCGCTGGAGCGCAAGTCCGAGGAGTTCGCCGATGTGGTGAAGTCCGGGCGGACCCACCTCATGGACGCCACCCCCGTGACGCTGGGCCAGGAGTTCGGCGGGTACGCCGCACAGGTGCGGTACGGCATCGAGCGCCTGGAGTCCTCGCTCCCCCGGCTCGCCGAGCTGCCGCTGGGCGGCACCGCCGTCGGCACCGGCATCAACACCCCGCCGGGCTTCTCCGCCGCCGTCATCGCGGAGGTGGCCCGGGTCACCGGCCTGCCGCTGACCGAGGCCCGCGACCACTTCGAGGCCCAGGGCGCCCGGGACGGCATCGTGGAGACGAGCGGGCAGCTGCGGACCATCGCCGTGGGGCTGACGAAGATCGCCAACGATCTGCGGTGGATGTCCTCGGGGCCGCGCACGGGCCTCGCCGAGATCTCCCTGCCCGATCTCCAGCCCGGCTCGTCGATCATGCCCGGCAAGGTCAACCCGGTGATCCCCGAGGCCGTCCTCATGGTCGCCGCCCAGGTCATCGGCAACGACGCGACCGTCGCCACCGCCGGCGCGGCCGGCAACTTCGAGCTCAACGTGATGCTGCCGGTCATCGCCAAGAACGTCCTGGAGTCGATCCGGCTGCTCGCCAACGCCTCCCGGCTGCTGGCCGACCGCACGATCGACGGAATCGTGGCGCACCGCGAACGGGCCCGTGAGTACGCCGAGTCGTCACCCTCGGTGGTGACACCGCTGAACAAGTACATCGGCTACGAGGAGGCCGCGAAGGTCGCCAAGAAGGCGCTGGCGGAGCGCCGGACGATCCGCGAGGTCGTGCTGGCCGGCGGCTATGTGGAGCGCGGCGACCTCACCCTGGAGCAGCTCGACGAGGCGCTCGATGTCCTGCGGATGACACGGCCGTAAAACCCTTCGGCGCTGCGGCGCGAACCGTGACACGCGCCGCAGCGTCGTATGCCGCGGGCACCTAATATCTGTCCATGGCAGACGGTGGAGCGGTGACGACGGGTACGGAAGCGGCGGGCGGGGCCACGGGGTTCTGGGCGCCGGGGAGTCAGATCCTGTGGCGGTACCGGGAGAACGGCAGCGCGACGCGCTTCCACATCGCCCGCCCGGTCACCGTCGTCCGTGACGACGCCGAGCTGCTCGCCGTGTGGATGGCGCCGGGCACGCGGTGTGTGAAGCCGGTCCTCGCGGACGGCACCCCGCTGCACCACGAACCGCTCACCACCCGTTACACCAAGCCCCGATCCGTCCAGTACGACCACTGGTTCGGCACCGGCGTGCTGAAGCTGGCCCGGCCCGGCGAGCCGTGGTCGGTGTGGCTGTTCTGGGATCCGGGCTGGCAGTTCAAGAACTGGTACGTCAATCTGGAGGAGCCGCTGGTCCGTTGGGCGGGCGGAGTGGACTCCGAGGACCACTTCCTGGACATCTCGGTGCACCCGGACCGCAGTTGGCACTGGCGGGACGAGGACGAGTTCGCGCAGGCCCAGCGGGACGGCCTGATGGGCGCCGAACTCGCCGAGCGGGTACGGCAGGCGGGCCGGTCGGCGGTGGAGGTGATCGGCGCCTGGGGCCCGCCGTTCTCGGACGGCTGGCAGGACTGGCGCCCCGATCCGGCGTGGACGGTCCCGGCATTGCCGGACGACTGGGACCGTACTCCCGCGCACGTGTCCGCATGAGACCCTTGATGCGCCCCCGGGCATGAAACGTAGGATCGTCCTCCGCAAGGGCGCGAACCAACATCCCTGGGGCAACTCCTGGAGCAGGCGCCGAGTCTGACCGATCGTCACCGAGGGGCGGCAGGACGTGAGCGAGGGGTACGAGGGCAGTACCGGCAGGACGTCGTCCTCCGGCGACACAGGAACAGCCTCTGTTCACGCCGCCAATCCGTTCCTGGGACACGTATTGCGGGTATCGGCATTTCGGCGGGCGGAACCGCACAGGGGCCCTGACGGATGGATTCGACACGCGTGACGGAGCACCCGACCTCCTACGAGCGCCCCCAGGGCGTCGACCCCACGGATCCCCGCGGGGCGCTCCTGCATACCCCGGCGCCGGCCGCGAGCGCCGCCTTACCGGCGGGTTCCGAGCCGGAGCACTCCCAGCACTCGCAGCCCGCGTCCGCCGAACAGGACGCCCACCGGCCGCGGCCCGCGCCCGAGAGCATCCCGGCGCAGCCGGGCACCGAGGAGCGCGGAACCGGGCAGGAGCGGCGCACGGGGCAGAGCGTGCAGCCGGGCCGGCCCACGCCGATGCGGCGGGACGGGGACCGGCTGCGGTTCGTGGGTGCCGCCACCCGGCGGATCGCGCGCGGTCTGGACCTGGACGAGATCGTGATGGGGCTGTGCCGGGCCACCGTGCCGACGTTCTCCGACGCGATCCTCGTCTATCTGCGCGACCCGCTGCCGGTCGGCGACGAGCGGCCCGCGGGGCCCATGGTGCTGCGGCTGCGGCGCACCGACCGGATCCCGCTGGAGCGGGACACCGAGGCCGGTTTCGCCCAGCCCATGGTGCCGCCCGAGCCGCCGGAGCTGTCCGAGCTGTCGGCGGCGATCGCCGAGCTGTGCGAGGTGCGGCCCGGCGGGGCGCTCGCGGAGGTGCTGCGCGGGGTGCGGCCGGTGTTCGCCGACGCGCCCGCCGCCCGTGCCGCGCTGCCCGAACTCCTCGGGGAAGAGGGCGAGTTGGTCGTCCCGTGCGGGCAGCGGGCGATTCTCGCCCCGCTGCGGGGACGGCGTCGGGTGATCGGCGCGGCCGTGTTCATCCGGCGCCCCGACCGGATCGCCTTCGAGGGCGACGATCTGCTGGTGGCCGCCCAGTTGGCGACCCACAGCGCGCTCGGCATCGACAAGGCCGTGCTGTACGACCGTGAGGCGTACATCGCGGACGAGTTGCAGCGCACCATGCTCCCCGAGACGCTGCCCCGGCCCACCGGTGTGCGGCTCGCCTCGCGGTATCTGCCGGCCGCCGAGACCGCGCGGGTGGGCGGCGACTGGTACGACGCCATTCCGCTGCCCGGGAGCCGGGTGGCGCTGGTCGTGGGTGACGTCATGGGGCACTCGATGACCTCCGCGGCGATCATGGGGCAGCTGCGGACCACGGCGCAGACGCTCGCCGGGCTCGATCTGCCGCCGCAGGAGGTGCTGCACCACCTCGACGAGCAGGCCCAGCGGCTGGGCACCGACCGCATGGCGACCTGCCTGTACGCGGTCTACGATCCGGTCTCGCACCGCATCACGATCGCCAACGCCGGTCATCCGCCGCCGGTACTGCTGCATCTGGGCGGCCGGGCCGAGGTGCTGCGGGTGCCGCCGGGCGCGCCGATCGGGGTGGGCGGTGTCGACTTCGAGGCCGTCGAGCTGGACGCGCCCGCCGGGGCGACGCTGCTGCTCTACACCGACGGGCTGGTGGAGTCCCGCCTGCGGGACGTGGCGACCGGGATAGAGCAGTTGCGGGAGAAGCTGGCCGCGACCGCGCAGCTGACGGGGCCGGATCATCCGCCGCCGCTGGAGGCGCTGTGCGACGAGGTGCTCGACATGCTGGGGCCGGGTGACCGGGACGACGACATCGCGCTGCTCGCGGCGCGGTTCGACGGGATCGCGCCCAGTGATGTCGCGTACTGGTTCCTGGAGCCGGAGGAGACCGCGCCCGGGCAGGCCCGGCGGCTGGCGCGGCGCGCGCTGGACCGGTGGGGTCTTGAGGAGCTGAGCGACTCCGTGGAGCTGCTGGTGAGCGAGGTGGTCACCAACGCGGTGCGGTATGCCTCGCGGCCCATCACGCTGAGGTTGTTGCGGACCGATGTGCTGCGGTGCGAAGTGGGGGACGACGTGCCGCAGTTGCCGCGGTTGCGGCAGGCTCGGGCGACCGATGAGGGTGGGCGCGGGCTGTACCTGGTGAATCGACTCGCTCGGCGGTGGGGGGCTACTCGGCTCAGTACCGGCAAGGTTGTGTGGTTCGAGCTTGTGAGGCCGTAGGGGGCGCGGGTTGTTCTGCGGCGACGGGTCCGTTGTGGCTTGTCGCGCCCACGCGGCGGAGCCGCATATCGAATGCGGCCCCGCGCCCCTTTCGTTACTGACCGGGGTTGAAGAGGTTGGCCGGGTCTGTGCTGGGCGGGCCTGTGGGGGGTTGGGTCGTGGGGGCCTGGGTGGTCGGGGCCGTAGTCGGGGGTTGCGTCGTCGGCTGCTGGGTCGTGGGGGCCGTCGTCGGGGGCTTCGTCGTCGGGGCCTGCGTCGTCGGGGACTGCGACGGGGTCGAGGACGGGGACTGCGAGGGGGAGGCCGTCACCGTCGGCTGGACCGCCGCGCCCTGGTCCGTCTCCAGGTCGAACTTGGAGACCTTGGTGGAGACGCCGAAGGTGTACGCCGCCCAGATCTGCGCCGGGTAGCCACCGCCGTTGATACGGCCCTTGCCCGGGATCAGGCCCGTCGCGCCGGTCAGGGTGACCTGGGGGTGCGGGGGCTTGGCGGACTCGCCGAACAGGCCGACCGAGGTGACCAGGTCCGGGGTGTACGCGGTGAACCAGGCCGACTTGTTGTTGTCGGACGTACCGGTCTTGCCGGCGACCTTCTGACCGTTGCGCTCGGGGTTGTCCCGTACGGACTTCTTCGCCGTACCGTCGTCGACCACGCCGGTGAGGACCGAGGTGACGGCGTCGGCGGCGTCACGGCTGATCACCTGGTCGCCGATCGGGTCCGGGGCCTCCAGGGGCGTGGCGCTGTTCTCCGCCGACTTGATCAGCGTCGGGGTGACCTTCTTGCCGTGGTTGTCGAGGGTGGCGTAGACGCCGGCCATCTGCAGCGGGCTCGCGCCCATGGTGCCCAGGGTCTGCGCGGGCACCGCGGGCAGCTTCTCGGTGTCCATGCCGAGGTCGGAGGCGGTCTTGAGGACCTCCTTCATGCCGACGTCGACGCCGAGCTGCGCGAAGACGGAGTTGACCGACTTGTTCATCGCCGTCTGCACGGTGATGTCGCCGTAGTCCTGGTCGTCCTCGTTCTCCGGGGCGAAGCCGATGTCGCTGCCTACGACCGGGCGCTTGCTGGTGCCGTCGTAGACCGTGTTCGCCGTGATCTCCTTGCCGTCCTGCGTCTTGGCCTTCTTGTCGAGGGCCGCGGCGAGGATCACCGGCTTGAAGGTGGAGGCGGGCTGGTAGTCCACGCGGGTGGCGTTGTTCGTGTAGTGCTTGAGGTAGTCCACGCCGCCGTACATCGCGACGACCGCGCCGGTCTTCGGGTCCACCGAGACGGCGCCGGCCTGGACGTCGGCGTCCACCGAGCGCTTCTTCGGGTTCAGCTTGCTGGTGAGCTGGTCCTTGACGGCCGCTTCCAGCGCCTTCTGCTTCTTCCGGTCGATGTTGAGCGTGATCGTCCAGCCGCCGCGGCCCACCAGGTCCTCGGCGTCCTCCAGGTTCTCCGCCTTGCCCTGGGCGACCAGCTGCCGCTTGAGCTCGGCCTTGGCGGCGTTCACCAGGTAGCCGACCTGTCCGGCCTTGCCCGGGGCCTCCCTCGGCTCCTTGGGCACCGGGAACTTCATCGCGGCCCGCTTGGTCTTGTCGAGCCAGCCCTGCTCGACCATGTTGTCGAGGACGTAGTTCCAGCGGTTCTGCACGAGGCGCTTGCCGGTGTCGCTGGCGGCGGCCCAGTCGTACTGGCTGGGGGCCTGGAGCAGCGCGGCGAGGTAGGCGCCCTGCTCGACGCTGAGCTTCTCGGCGTCGACGCGGTAGTACGCCTGGGCGGCGGCCTGGATGCCGTACGCGCCGCGGCCGTAGTAGCTGGTGTTGAGGTAGCCGGCCAGGATGTAGTCCTTGGACTTCTCCCGGTCCAGCTTCAGCGAGATGACCAGCTCGTTCAGCTTGCGGGTGACCGTCTGTTCCTGGGTCAGGTAGTAGTTCTTGACGTACTGCTGGGTGATCGTCGAACCGCCCTGCGCGCCCCGGCCCATGACCGTGTTGAGGATGCCGCGCGCGGTGCCCTTCAGGTCGACGCCGGCGTCCTCGTAGAAGCTCTTGTTCTCGGCGGCGACGAAGGTGCGCTGGACGGGCTTGGGGATCTTGGCGAGGTCGACGTTCTCGCGGTTGAGGTCGCCGTCGCGGGTGAGGAGCGCGCCGTCGCTGTACCGGTAGATGTTGCTCTGCTTGAGCGCGTCGGCGTTCCCCTTCGGGATGTCGATCATCATGTACAGCACGATGAAGGCGCCGATGCCGAGCAGGCAGAAGCCTAGGAACGCGCCCAGGATCTTCTTCCAGGTGAAGATCCGGCGTATGAGGCTCTTGTTCTTCTTGCCGTTCTTGCCGCCCGGGGCGGCCTTGCCCTTGCCCCTGCCGCGCTGGGCGGCACGGCGCGCGGCCGCGCGGCCGCCCTCGGCGACCGCCGGCGAGGAGGCGTCCGGCGCCGACGCGCTGTGGCTCGCGGTCTGCTCCGACGAGCGGTTCCTGGGCGCGGCGCGGCGGCCACCGCGCTGTCGCGCTCGTCTCTCTTCCGCTCGTCCCATGAGTCCGCTCGCTCCGCTTTCTGCTCGGCAGTCACACCAGTGCCCGGGTGAGGTCAGCTCAGAAAGCTAACACCGCCCTCTATGACAAAGGGCCCGCGATCCGGGCTTTTCCGGGCGGGTACGGCGTGAGAATCAGCACGCCCTTCAAAGGAACCGACGTACGAGAGACGGCGAGGGTTGCTGCGGCGCGATAATGTGATATCACTTGGCTAGACCCAAGCTAGTAGCTCCACAGCTGGCGGACCCAAGCCAGTGCAACCGAGAACGGGGACCTCTCATGTCCGCATACGACACTCCGGCCGACGCCGACGCCGACGCCGACGCGCCCGTCATAACCGAATCCCAGGTCCGGGAGCTGCCCGCGCACAGCATCGGCGGCGGGTTCGCGCTCCTCCTCGGGCTGCTCGGGCTGCTGGCCGGCGCCGGGCTGATCGCGGCCGGGGCCGTGGCCACCGCCACCGGCGCCAAGGCGGCGCTGATCACCGTCGGAGTGCTGGTCGCCTTCGCCGCGTTCCTCGCGATGTGCGGGCTGAACACGGTCGCGCCCGGCGAGGCCCGGGTCGTACAGCTCTTCGGGCGCTACCGGGGCACCATCCGCGAGGACGGGCTGCGCTGGGTGAATCCGTTCACCTCGCGCACCAGGATCTCCACCCGGGTACGCAACCACGAGACCGCCGTCCTCAAGGTCAACGACGCCTACGGCAACCCCATCGAGCTCGCCGCGGTCGTGGTGTGGAAGGTGCGGGACACCGCGCAGGCCACCTTCGAGGTGGACGACTTCCTGGAGTTCGTCTCCACCCAGACCGAGGCGGCCGTCCGGCACATCGCGATCGAGTACCCCTACGACGCCCACGACGAGGGCGGGCTCTCGCTGCGCGGCAACGCCGAGGAGATCACCGAGAAGCTCGCCGCCGAGCTGCACGCGCGCGTGGCGGCGGCCGGTGTGCAGATCATCGAGTCACGCTTCACCCACCTCGCGTACGCTCCCGAGATCGCCTCCGCGATGCTCCAGCGGCAGCAGGCCGGTGCGGTGGTCGCGGCGCGGCGGCAGATCGTGGACGGCGCCGTCGGCATGGTCGAGGCGGCGCTGGCCCGGATCACGGAGCAGGACATCGTGGAACTGGACGAGGAGCGGAAGGCGGCGATGGTGTCCAACCTGATGGTCGTGCTGTGCGGGGACCGGGCACCGCAGCCGGTGCTCAACACGGGAACGCTCTACCAGTGACCTCGCCCGAAGAGGGCCCGGCCCCTCGGCGTCGGCCGCAGCAGCGCAAGCAGGTGCTGCTGCGGCTCGATCCGCTGGTGTACGACGCACTGGCGCGGTGGGCGGGCGACGAGCTGCGCTCGGCGAACGCGCAGATCGAGTTCCTGCTGCGCAAGGCGCTGAAGGAGGCCGGGCGGCTCCCGGGGGACGCCGGGCCGATCCCGCGCCGCGGCCGCCCGCCGGGGAAGGATCCGGGCCTGTAGCAGAACGGTGACAATCGGCCCTCACCTGCGCACCGCCACCCTTCGCTGACCACTGCACACGGCGCGTATACACGGGGCGTATACACCGCGTGTAGAGTCCTCCCCATGTCCATCGGCCACACCCTTCTAGGGCTCCTGGAATCCGGGCCCCGCCACGGTTACGACCTCAAGCGGGCGTTCGACGAGAAGTTCGGTCATGACCGGCCACTGCACTACGGCCAGGTCTACTCGACGATGTCCCGGCTGCTGAAGAACGGACTCGTCGAAGTCGACGCGGTCGAGGCGGGCGGCGGGCCCGAGCGCAAGCGGTACGCCATCACCGACGCCGGCGTCACGGACGTCGAGCGCTGGCTCGCGACCCCGGAGAAGCCGGAGGAGTACCTCCAGTCGACCCTCTACACCAAGGTCGTCCTGGCCCTGCTGACCCACCGCGACGCGGCCGACATCCTCGACACCCAGCGTGCCGAGCATCTGCGCAGCATGCGGATCCTCACCGACCGCAAGCGCAAGGGCGACCTCGCGGACCAGCTGATCTGCGACCACGCCCTGTTCCACCTGGAGGCCGACCTGCGCTGGCTGGAGCTGACCGCGGCCCGCCTCGACAAGCTGCGCGAGGCGGTGGTGACGCCGTGACCGCACCTCCGGGATCCCTCCTCGTCGCCGAGGGGCTGCGCAAGACGTACGGGCCCACCACGGCCCTGGACGGCGCCGAGTTCTCCATCCACCCCGGCGAGGTCGTCGCCGTCATGGGCCCCTCGGGGTCCGGCAAGTCCACGCTGCTGCACTGTCTCGCCGGGATCGTGACGCCCGACGCCGGGTCGATCCTCTACAACGGGCGCGAGCTGGCCACGATGAGCGACACCGAGCGCAGCGCCCTGCGGCGCACCGAGTTCGGGTTCGTCTTCCAGTTCGGGCAGCTGGTGCCCGAGCTGACCTGCGTGGAGAACGTCGCCCTGCCGCTCAGGCTGAACGGCGCCCCGCGCAAGGAGGCCGAGCGGACCGCCCTCGGCTGGATGGAACGCCTGGAGGTCGACGACCTCCGCAAGAAGCGGCCCGGTGAGGTCTCCGGCGGCCAGGGGCAGCGGGTCGCCGTCGCCCGGGCGCTGGTGACCGGTCCGCGTGTGCTGTTCGCGGACGAACCGACCGGCGCGCTCGACTCGCTCAACGGCGAGCGCGTGATGGAGCTGCTCACCGACGCGGCCCGCTCCACCAACGCGGCCGTCGTCCTCGTCACGCACGAGGCGCGGGTGGCCGCCTACTCCGACCGCGAGATCGTCGTACGGGACGGCCGGTCCCGGGACATGGAGCGGATCGTATGAACCTGCGGGTCTGGGCCCGGGATCTCGGCATGGGGGTGCGGTTCGCCTTCGCCGGGGGGCGCGAGGGATGGGTGCGGGCCCTTCTGACGGCCGTCGGCGTCGGGCTCGGGGTGGCGCTGTTGCTGCTCACGGCCGCGTTCCCGAACATGCTGCACGCCCGGGACGCGCGGGGCAACGCGCGCACCGACATCACCTACAGCAGCACCGGGCCGAACCGGGCCGCCGACAACACGCTGCTCGTCTCCGACGCCGACACCACCTTCCGGAACAAGGAGATCCGGGGGCGGGGTCTTGAGCCCGAGGGGAAGCGGGCGCCGCTGCCGCCGGGAGTGAGCGAGTTCCCCGCGGTCGGTGAGATGTTCGTGTCGCCCGCGCTGAAGCGGCTACTGGAGTCCGACAGCGGAAAGCTGCTGCGCGAGCGGCTGCCCGACAAGATCGTGGGGACCATCGCCGAGCCCGGGCTGGTCGGCTCCCAGGAACTCACCTTCTACCGGGGGGCCAAGGGGCTCGCGCCGCTGGTCGACGGCTCCAAGGTGGCCCGCATCGACCGGTACGGCGACCCTAAGCCGGTCGACGACGGGACCGATCCCGTTCTCGTCCTGCTGATCCTCGTCGTGTTCGTCGTGCTGCTCATGCCCGTCGCCGTCTTCATCACCGCCGCCGTGCGCTTCGGTGGCGAGCGGCGCGACCGGCGGCTGGCGGCGCTGCGGCTGGTCGGCTCCGACGGGCGGATGGTCCGCCGGATCGCCGCCGGTGAGGCGCTGGCGGGCGCGGTGCTGGGGCTGGCCCTCGGCACGGTCTTCTTCCTGATCGCCCGCCAACTGGTGGGCTCGGTCGAGGTGTTCGACGTCAGTGTGTTCCCGAGCGACCTCAACCCCTCCCCCGCCCTCGCCCTGCTGGTCGCCCTCGCGGTCATGGTGGCCGCGGTGGTGGTCACGCTGTTCGCGATGCGCGGAGTGGTCATCGAACCGCTCGGCGTGGTGCGCGCAGCGAAGCCCGCCCGCCGCAGGCTGTGGTGGCGACTGGTGCTGCCCCTGGCCGGTCTCGGGCTGCTCCTGCCGATGACGGGCATGGGCCGCGACAGCGGCTCCTTCAACGAGTACCAGGTCATCGGCGGCGTCCTCCTGCTGCTGATCGGCGTGACCGCGCTGCTGCCGTGGGTGGTGGAGGCGGTCGTCGCCCGGCTCGGCTCGGGCGGCGTCGCCTGGCAACTCGCCGTGCGCAGGCTCCAGTTGAGCAGCGGCACGGCGGCCCGGCTGGTCAACGGCGTGGCCGTCGCCGTCGCCGGGGCGATCGCCCTGCAGATGCTGTTCGCCGGCGTGGACGCGGACTACACGAAGGACACGCCGTACGACGTCACGAAGGCGCAGATGCAGGTGGCCCTGTCGAACGACGTGCCCCTCACTCCGGCGGTCGCGAAGTTCGAGGGGACCCAGGGTGTGCGCAAGGTCTACGCGTTCGGCGAGTCGTACCTGGGCGATCGGGCCGTGGAACCCGAGATGACCGCCGAGTTCACCGTCGGCGACTGCGCGTCGCTGCGTGAGACGGTCACGCTGCCCTCGTGCGAGGACGGTGACGTGTTCGTCGTCAAGAAGCCCGGGGACGACGAGTACACCCGGAAGCTGGCGCAGCAGCCCGGCCGGGCGCTGTACCTGGACCCGAGGTACGCGGACGATCCGAAGCACCCGGACTACGTCTGGACCGTGCCGCGGGGCATGAAGCAGGCGGTGTCCCGCGAGGACATGTCGGGCCGGGAGCGCGCCGGCTTCCTGGTCACACCGAAGGCGCTGGCCGCCTCGGTCGCGCCGGCCATCCGCGGGCAGATCTACCTCCAGGTCGACAGGTCCGTGCCCGACGCCGAGGACCACATCCGCAACACCGCGGCCGCTCTGGACCCGATGTCGCGGCCCTGGACCTGGTCCTCGACCGAGACGTCCAACCGGTACGCATCCATCCGCACCGGCCTGTTCGTCGGCGCCGTGTGTGTCCTGGTCCTGATCGGGGCGAGCCTGCTGGTGTCCCAGCTGGAGCAGTTGCGCGAACGCAGGAAGCTGCTGTCGTCCCTGGTCGCCTTCGGCACCCGGCGGCGCACGCTGTCCCTGTCGGTGCTGTGGCAGACGGCGATCCCGATCGCGCTGGGGCTGCTGCTGGCGTCCGCAGTGGGGATGACGCTCGGCGCGGTGCTGCTCAAGATGACGGACACGCCGATCGGGGTGGACTGGGTGAGCGTGCTGTCCATGGTCGGCGTCGGCGCCGCGGTCGTCATGGCGGTGACCCTGCTCAGCCTGCCGCCGCTGCTGCGGCTGCTGCGGCCGGACGGACTGCGCACGGAATAGCGCACGGAACAGCGCATGTGCCCGAAGGGCCCCTCGGCTCCGCCGCCGAGGGGCCCTTCGCCGTCGTTCACAGCTGGTACTCCCGCACCACCCTCCGCACCTGCGCGAACAGCATGCCCGCGTTCACGGACTTGCGGCACACCACCACCGCGACGACGTCCTGCTGCTCGTTCATCCGCACGAACAGATGGGTGAGGTTCTCGCTGTTGACGAGGATCTCCTGGAAGAAGTGGTTGTCGTTGCTGATGCCGCGCCGCTCCTTGAAGACGTCCTCGATCATCACGACCGTGCGCCCCTGGAACAGGTCGAGGGTCGCGCCGGCGAGTAGGTCCAGGACCTCCGGCGGGTGGTTGTCGACGGTCTCGTACGACAGCAGCATGCCGGTGGACATGTCGACGACACCGGCCGCGACACAGTCCGGGGCGTCCGAGCGCAGCGACTTCACCAGGCCCATCACCTGGTCCGAGAAACCTGCCGTCATCCGCTTCGTGGCCATCGGTCACACCCCTTCCGTGGCGCGGTCGGTGAGGATCGCGCCGATCCTGTCCAAGGCCGGCTGGGTCGCCGTGTGCAGCCGGTCCATGTCCACGCCCTCGTCGCCGAGGACGACCATGAGCGCGGTGTCGCCGACCGCGTAGAAGGCGGCGCAGCCGTGGCTGCCGTAGGTCACCGTCCGGTGCAGGGAGCCGCGGTCGGTCGCCTCGGCGGTACGGCGGGCGAGGCCGAGGCCGGCGGCGGCGAGGGCGGCGAGGCCCTCCGGGTCGATGGAGTCGGCGGTGTCGGCGGCGATGAGCAGTCCGTCGGCCGCCGCGAGGGCCGTATCGGTGACGCCGGTCACCTGCTCGCGCAGGCCGCGCATCTCCCGCGCGAGGGCTTTGTGGTCCATGGGTGCAACTCCCCTGAATCTGATCGCATGTGATCGGGCGGTTTCCGTGGGGGGTTCGAGTGGCGGTTTTCGTGGGGTCTCTGGCGTGGGTTCGCGTGAGCTGTCGCTCGCTATCTCGCCGGGTGGTTCCGTAGCCGGAAGAACTCCTTCCAGCCGCTTCCCGAGCGCTCCGGTGCGAGGACCTCGTTGACCCCGCTCGCCCCCGGGCTGCGGCGCGGCAGCTCGGCGGGTCCCGGGGGCGGGGCGGGGGGCGAGGGCGGGGTGCGGGGGCGGACCCCGTCGCCGCCCGGGGGCAGCCGGACCGGGATGGGGTGGGGCGCCGTCACGCACCCCAGGAATCCCTCGGCGAGCATCCGGGACACCTCGACGGTGACCGTGTACACCCCGCGCCCGGTGCGGAAGGCCAGGTCGCGGCAGGTGCGTCGGCCGTCGGCGTGGGCGAGCAGCTCGCGCTGGAGCGCGGAGAGACGCTCCCCGGCCCAGGACGGCAGCGCGGGCACCGGCCGTTCCCGGTCGGGCGCCACGGGGTACGGCAGTTCGGCGAGGGCGGTGAGCTTGCGGCAGGCGTCCTGGAGCACTCGGGTGGGCGGTTCGCCGACGGCGATCCGGGCGGGGCCCGGCCGGCGCTCAGGACCGCGTTCGCAGCCGTCCACGCTGCCCGCGACGACTGCGAACGCGGCGTCCTGGAGCGCCATCGCGCACACCACCCGCAGTTGGGCGGCGCCCGCGTAGCCATGGGCGACGAGCCCGGCGACGGGCCAGCGCGCCCCGCCCGCCTCACGCACCAGACCCGCCCACTCCTCGCCGCCGACGCGTCCGGAGCGCAGCAGGAGTGCCTCGGGTCCGGGCGCGCCCGGCGACTCGACGGCGACGACGAGTCCCCCGCGCAGATGGAAGATGCCGCCGGGGGAGCCGGACACCCGCAGCTCCCCGGTGAACTCCTCGCGCCCGCACGCGGCCAGCGCTGCTGCCAACCCCGACATCACTCCCCTTGGACTTTTCGCACATGCGCCTGAGGCGTAGCGCTGAGGGGTGTAGGTGTATCAGCGGTTCGGCATATGCAGCCTCTGTTCCTCGCTTCCTGACGTCAGTTGACGGAAGTTGGATCGCGGCGGCGCCCAATTGAGCTTCGCCGTAAGCCCATTTGAAAGAAAACTCACGCGTCGCCGTCGAGCACCCGCACCGGCAGCGGCCGCAGTGCCTCGCGCAGGGCGGCGGCCAGTTCGGCGTACTCGGCGCCGCGTGCCGCGCCGGTGCGCATGGCGAGGGCGACCCGGCGGGTGGGGGCGGGCTCGGCGAAGGAGGCGGTGAGGAGCTGGCTGCTGCGGGTGGTCTCCACGCGGAGCGCGGTGCGCGGCAGCAGGGTGCAACCGAGGCCGCCGGCCACGAGCTGGACGAGGGTGGCCAGTCCAGCGGCCGTCGTGGTCACCGGGGCGTCCTCGCGGCCCGCCTCCCGGCAGATGTCGAGGGCCTGGTCGCGCAGGCAGTGGCCCTCGTCGAGGAGGAGCAGATGGAGCTCCTTCAGGGCCTCCCGGGGGACGCCCTCGCGGCCGCCGAGCCGGTGGTCGAGCGGGGTGACGAGCACGAAGTCCTCGTCGAACAGCGGGAGTTCGACGACGCCGGGCACGCCGAGGGGCACGGCGAGCAGCAGCAGGTCGAGGCGGCCGGTGGTCAGGCCCTCGACGAGGGTGGCGGTCTGCTCCTCGTGGACCTGGAGGTCGAGGTGGGGGTAGCGGTCGTGGACGAGGTCGATGACGGTGGGCAGGAGGTACGGCGCGACGGTGGGGATGACGCCGAGCCGGAGCACGCCGGTGAACGGGGCCCGGACCGCCTCCGCCTCCTCCATCAGCGCCCCGACCTCGTCGAGCACCGCCTTCGCGCGGACGGCGAGGCGCTCCCCGGCGGGCGAGAGCAGCACCTTGCGCGTGGTGCGCTCCAGGAGGGTCACGCCGAGGGTCTCCTCCAGGGCGGAGACGGCGCCCGACAGGGCGGGCTGGCTCATGCCGATGGCGGCGGCCGCGTCCCGGAAGTGCAGATGCTCGGCGACGGCCGCGAAGGCGCGCAGCTGCGCGAGGCTGGGCTGTCGCCGCCTGCTCGTATTACCAACGGTCACTGATAGCTACCTCCGATCAACACGACCAAGTGTAGCTATTTCCCTAATCAATGCACCCTGTGCCAGGATCGGAAACCGTCCAACCCATGGGAGACCCCCGACACAATCGGACGTTTCCCCGCTGCAAGGAGAGCCTGTGCTCACTGTCGGTGACAAGTTCCCCGCGTTCGAACTGACCGCCTGCGTCTCGCTGGAGAAGGGCAAGGAGTTCGCGACGATCGACCACAAGACCTACGAGGGCAAGTGGAAGATCGTGTTCGCCTGGCCGAAGGACTTCACCTTCGTGTGCCCGACCGAGATCGCGGCCTTCGGCAAGCTGAACGAAGAGTTCGCCGACCGTGACGCCCAGATCCTCGGCTTCTCCGGTGACTCCGAGTTCGTCCACCACGCCTGGCGCAAGGACCACGACGACCTGCGCGACCTGCCGTTCCCGATGATGGCGGACTCCAAGCACGAGCTGATGCGCGACCTGGGCATCGAGGGCGAGGACGGCTTCGCGAAGCGCGCGGTCTTCATCGTCGACCCGAACAACGAGATCCAGTTCTCCATGGTGACCGCCGGCTCCGTCGGCCGTAACCCCAAGGAGGTCCTGCGGGTCCTGGACGCCCTGCAGACCGACGAGCTCTGCCCGTGCAACTGGAGCAAGGGCGACGAGACGCTCGACCCGGTCAAGCTGCTGGCCGGTGAGTGAGGCATGTCCCTCGACTCCCTGAAGTCCGCCATACCGGACTACGCCAAGGACCTGAAGCTCAACCTGGGCTCGGTCATCGGCAACTCCGACCTGCCGGCGCAGCAGCTGTGGGGCACCGTGCTGGCGACCGCGATCGCCGCCCGCTCCCCCCGCGTGCTGCGTGAGCTGGCGCCGGAGGCGAAGGAGAACCTGTCGCCCGAGGCGTACATGGCCGCGAAGGCCGCCGCCGCGGTGATGGCGATGAACAACGTCTTCTACCGGACGCGCCACCTGCTCTCCGACCACGAGTACGGCACCCTGCGCGCCGGTCTGCGGATGAACGTCATCGGCAACCCCGGGGTCGACAAGGTCGACTTCGAACTGTGGTCGTTCGCGGTCTCCGCGATCAACGGCTGCGGGCTGTGCCTGGACTCGCACGAGCAGGTGCTGCGCAAGGCGGGCGTGGAGCGCGAGGTGATCCAGGAGGCGTTCAAGATCGCC
The DNA here is from genome assembly GCF_055580085.1 of Streptomyces sp. NPDC032126. Lineage (NCBI taxonomy): Bacteria > Bacillati > Actinomycetota > Actinomycetes > Kitasatosporales > Streptomycetaceae > Streptomyces > Streptomyces sp. NPDC032126. The sequence goes on along the minus strand of NZ_JBVIMA010000006.1, from coordinate 569,120 downwards.
TCGGTGATCCAGGCGGTGGGGTCCACCCTGGAAGCGGAAGCTGTGCTGGCGGACGTCGAGTAGGCGCCGTCGCTCTTACGGGCCCCGCTCACCCCTGGTGGGCGGGGTCCTGCGCGTTTGCGTCGCCGTCTCCGGGGGCTGCGCCCCCGGGCCCCCCTTCGGCCTGAACGGCCTCGTCCTCAAACGCCGGACGGGCTGAATTCTCCGGGCCGGCGTCGGCAGGTGACTGCTCCTGCTCCAGCGCATACGCCCGTAGATATCCGACGACCGTGTTCGTCACCGCCACCAGCGGTACCGCGACCACCGCGCCGCCGATGCCCGCGATCATGCCGCCCGCGGCCACGGACAGCACGACCGCCAGCGGGTGGACCCGTACCGCGCGGCCCAGGATGAACGGCTGGAGGATGTGGCCCTCGATCTGCTGCACCGCCAGCACGACCACCAGGGTCATCACCGCGGTGAACACGCCCTGTGTCACCAGGGCCACGACCACGGCGAGCGCGCCGGAGGCCACCGCGCCGACGAGCGGGATGAAGGAGAACAGGAAGATGAAGACGGCGAGCGGGACGGCCATCGGCACGTCGAGGAAGTAGATGCCGATGCCGATGAAGGTGGCGTCGATCAGGGCGACCAGGACCGTGCCGCGCACATACGCGGTGAGCGTGGCCCACGCGCGCGGACCGGCGCCTGCGACACCCGGGCGGGCGGCCGCGGGAACCAGCTTCAGCGTCCACTCCCAGATGCGCTTGCCGTCGTAGAGCAGGAAGAGCGTCGAGAAGAACGCCAGCAGGATGCCGGTGAGGGCCTCGACGACGACCTGGACGCCCTCCAGGCCGGCCGAGGTGATCTGGTCGGTGTTGGCGCCGATCGCCTCGCGCAGGTTCTTGGCGATGCCGTTGATCTGCTTGTCGGTGACGTGGAAGGGGCTGTCGAGCAGCCAGCGGCGCAGGTCGTCGATGCCGTCCTGGACCTGGTCGGAGAGATTGTCGATGTTCTCCATGACCTGCCAGGTCACGAACCAGCCGAGCAGGCCGATGACGACGAAGCCGAGGATCGCGGTGAGCGCGGTCGCCAGGCCCCGCGGCACCCCGGCCCGCTTCAGCCGGGCCACCGTCGGCTCCAGCAGGGCGGTCAGCAGCAGGGCGACCACGAAGGCCAGCACGACCAGCTGGACGGCGCTGATGACGCGCATCAGCACCCACACGGTGCCGGCGAGCACCAGCAGGCGCCAGCCGGCCTCGGCGGCGACCCGGACGCCCCAGGGCACGGCGTCGGCCGGGTCGGTGCGCGGTGCGCGCGGCCGGGGGTCGGCGGGCGGTCTGCGGTCCTCGGGGGGCGTCACGGGGGAGGACGGAGCCGGAGCCGGGGGCTCGGTCTGCTCCCGGGTCTCCCGCTCGACCTCGGCGCGGCGCTCGTCGAGCCGCTCACCCATCTCGGTGAGCCCCGCTCCGAGCCGGCCGAGCCACCCTGGCACTCGCGACATGATCCGCCCTCTTCCCCCGTGTCCCCGGGTGCTCCCCACCACTCCCCCCTGGAGTCGTCGGTCTCGACCGTACAGGGCGACAGCCCCTCCCCTTAGGACGGGGAGGGGCTGTCGAGGGTTGAGAGAGAACGGAGGCTCAGTAGGAGCCGTTGGCCTGCCAGTAGGCCCAGGCGTCGCAGGGGCTGCCGTAGCGCTCGTTCATGTAGTTCAGGCCCCACTTGATCTGGGTCGCGGGGTTGGTGCGCCAGTCGGCGCCGGCCGACGACATCTTCGAGCCGGGGTAGGCCTGGACGAGCCCGTAGGCGCCGGAGGAGGGGTTGACGGCCTGGTAGTTCCAGCCGGACTCGTGGTTCACGATGTTGCTGAAGCACTGGAACTGACCGCCGGGCACCATCTGCTGGGCGATGGCCCTGACCTCGGCGGCCGTGTACGAGGCCTGCTGGGGGAAGCTGCCGCTGGTGGCCTTGGTCTCGGTCTGGGCCTCGGTCTCGGCCTTCTCGCGTTCCTTGGCTTCCTTCTCGGCCCGCGCCTTCTCCTCGGCGGCCTTCTTCTTCGCCACGGCGTCCACGGCAGCCTGCCTGCGGGCCGTCTCCTCCGCCGTCCGCTTCGCCACGGCGTCCGCGGCGACGGCCTGGGCGTCGGCCTGCCCGCTGAGGGAGGCCGACTGCACGTCCGCCTGTTGGCCTACAGGTAAGTCCGCGAGGAGGACGCCGTCATCCGCGGTCGCCTGGGCGTCGGCGTCGGTCTGGGCGCCCGCCTGGGCGACTCCCATGACGGCGCCGACCGTGGTGACCGCGGCGGCCGAGGCCACGGCGAATCCGCGGGCGGAATTCCGGCTCACACTGGTTCCTTCTGCTGAGGCGACAGATGAAAGGAGGTGCGGCCGGAGCCGCGCGGGCTCAGTACCAGTGGTTGGCCTGCCAGAACGACCAGGCGCCACAGGGGCTGCCGTAGCGGCCGTTCATGTAGTTGAGGCCCCACTTGATCTGCGTGGCCGGGTTGGACTGCCAGTCGGCACCCGCGGAGGAGTACTTGGACGCGGGCAGGGCCTGGAAGAGGCCGTAGGCGCCGGAGGAGGCGTTGACGGCGTGGTAGTTCCAGCTGGACTCGTGGTCCACGATGTTGCTGAAGCACTGGAACTGGCCGCTGGGCACCATCTGGCGCGCCATGGCCTGGATCTCGCTGACCGAGTAGGAGCTCTGGATCGGGAAGTCACCGGCGCTGCGGCTGGCCTTGAGCTTGGCCTCGGCGCGCTCCTTGGCGAGCTTCTCGGCCGCTTCCTTCTTCGCGACGGCGGTCTCGGCCGCGGCCTTGCGGGCCAGTGCCTCGGCGTCCTTCTTGGCGCTCTCGTCGGCGGCGATGGCCTGGAAGCTGGCCTGCTGCGTCAGGGACGCGGCCTGCACCTGGGCCTGCTGGCCCTCGGGTATGTCCGCGAGGAGGGTGGCGTCGCTTCCTGCCGCCTCCGCGTCGTTGTTCTGGGCGACGCTGCCCGAGGCAACGCCGACGACGCTTCCGACAGCGGTGACCGCCGTGGCCGAGGCCACTGCGAATCCCCGGACCGAGATCCGGCTCACACGGTTTCCTTCCAGCATCGCCCGCTTCGGTGACCCTGGCGGACGCAATCGTGCCCCTGGCGCTGGCCTCCCAACTACGGGGTCACGGAGGCGCGGGCCCGGTGGACAACTCCCTGGACGGAAGTGCCGCGTGGTGCTCGGGCGGCATACGACGTCGCTATGGAGTTGGTGCTGATGCTGCTGTGGCGCCGGACCGCTGGGGGTACGGCTGTGTCGTATGCGGGGCCTGACAGGAGTGAGACTCTGCCGTAACCATCCATCGCAAGGCAATTCCGAGGTGAGTGTGAAAGCTCACATCCCGTTTGGCCCTGGGGATTTCATCGAACGCACACATGCGTCGGCGCCGCCCCGCTAGGCTCTCGGCCTTTGCGGGACGGCGCCGACGGTGTGCCGATGCCTTGCCAATACCCCTTTAGATACTGCTCTCTTCGAGCATTTCGGTCACAAGGGCGGCAATCTGGGACCTCTCGGACCGGGTCAGCGTGACATGGGCGAAGAGCGGGTGTCCCTTCAGCTTCTCGACGACGGCGACGACACCGTCGTAGCGGCCGACGCGCAGATTGTCCCGTTGTGCCACGTCATGGGTCAGAACGACCCGTGAATTCGCGCCGATTCGGGAGAGAACGGTCAGCAGGACGTTCCTTTCGAGCGACTGCGCCTCGTCGACGATCACGAACGCGTCGTGCAGGGAGCGGCCCCGGATGTGGGTCAGCGGAAGGACCTCCAGCATGCCGCGGGCGGTGACCTCCTCGATGACCTCCCGACTGGTGACCGCCGACAGCGTGTCGAAGACCGCCTGCGCCCAGGGGCTCATCTTCTCCGCCTCGGAGCCGGGCAGATAGCCGAGCTCCTGCCCGCCCACCGCGTACAGCGGCCGGAAGACCATCACCTTCTGGTGCTGACGGCGCTCCAGCACCGCCTCCAGACCCGCGCACAGCGCCAGCGCCGACTTTCCGGTGCCGGCCCGGCCGCCCATCGAGACGATGCCGACGTCCGGGTCGAGCAGCAGATCGAGCGCGATGCGCTGCTCGGCGCTGCGGCCCTTGATGCCGAACGCCTCCCGGTCGCCGCGCACCAGACGGACGTTGCCCTCGGGTGTCACCCGGCCGAGCGCCTTGCCGCGCTCGGACTGGATGGTCAGTCCGGTGTGCACGGGAAGGTCCGCGGCCTCCGGTACATAGAGGTGTCCCTCCTCGAAGAGGATGTCCACCTGCTCGCCGGGCAGGGTCAGCTCGGACATTCCGGTCCAGCCGGAGTTCTCCGTGATGGCGAGCTCGGCGCGGTACTCCTCGGCGAGCAGGCCGACCGAGGACGCCTTGATCCTGAGCGGAAGGTCCTTCGAGACGACGGTGACGTCGAACCCCTCGGCCTGCAGATTGCGGGCGACCGCGAGGATGCGTGAGTCGTTGTCCCCCAGGCGGTAGCCGGTGGGCAGCACGCTGGGGTCCGAGTGGTTGAGCTCGACACGGACGGTCCCGCCGAGTTCCCCGATCGGGATGGGGGCATCGAGACGGCCGTACCGCACCCGGTAGTCGTCGAGCAGGCGCAGGGCCTGCCGGGCGAAGTAACCGAGTTCGGGATGGTGCCGCTTGGCCTCCAGTTCCGTGACCACGACGATGGGGAGCACCACTTCGTGCTCGTCGAAACGGGTCAGGGCGCTCGGGTCGGCCAGCAGGACGCTGGTGTCGAGAACGTAGGTGCGCCGGTCTGGCTTGTGGCGCTTTGTGCTGGTCACCACGGAAGGACGTACCCCCTCGGATGAGGTCGGGGAGCGACGAGGAGTAACTGGACCGGTCTCTGGTCCCGCTGCACCGCGGGCCGAGGACCGGCCCTTCGCTGCGTCCGTGCTGACCGCACGTTCGGGCTGGTGCAAAGGGCCTCCCGGGCGGACGGCCCCGTGCCGTCCGCTGAGGATGCGACACCCGTGGTTCGGGCGTCGACCTGACTGGCTTATGCCCTCGAACATGCGGTGCCATGCCAGCACATATGACGGCGCCGCGATGAACTCCTTGTGACGTCCGCGGGTTACGTCCCCGGTGAAAGGGGGTACGCGGGGTGCCCCGGTGGGTCCTCAGCCGCCGTAGCGGCGGTGGCGGGCCGCGTAGTCGCGCAGCGCGCGCAGGAAGTCGACCTTGCGGAAGGCCGGCCAGAACACCTCGCAGAAGTAGTACTCCGAGTGCGCCGTCTGCCACAGCATGAATCCGGACAGCCGCTGCTCGCCGCTGGTGCGGATGACGAGGTCGGGGTCGGGCTGGGCGCCGGTGTAGAGGTGCCGGCCGATCATGTCGATGTCGACGGACTCGGCGAGGTCCGCCATGCCGATGCCCTTGTCGTGGGCGTCGAGGAGCATCGAGCGGACGGCGTCGGCGATCTCCTGCCGGCCGCCGTATCCGATGGCGACGTTGACGAGTATGCCGTCGACGTGGGCGGTGGCCTCCTCGGCCTCCTTCAGCGTGTGCTGCATGTCGGCGGGCAGGAGGTCGGGCGTGCCGACGTGGTGGACGCGCCAGCGGCCGTCGGCGGCGAGGGTGCGGACGACGTCCTCGATGATGCCGAGGAGGGGGGCGAGTTCCTCCGGGGCGCGCTCGAAGTTGTCGGTGGACAGCATCCAGAGGGTGACGACCTCGACCTCGGTCTCACTGCACCAGCCGAGGAACTCCTCGATCTTGTCGGCGCCGGCCCGGTGGCCGTGCACGGTGGAGGAGCCGGCGGCCTTCGCCCAGCGGCGGTTGCCGTCCATGATGACGCCGATGTGCTTGGGCACCTGGGTGTGGTCCAGATGGCCTTCCACCCGGCGGGCGTAGAGCCTGACCAAGAGGCTGCGCAGGCTGTCGCGCAGGTTCACGTGTTTCAACCCCTCCTGTGCGGATGCGGCCCCCGCGGTGCCGAGGTTACCCCGGGGGTCGGGCCGCGCGGTGTCGGGCGCCGACCCGAGGGCCTCGGAAACGGGGGCGAAAAAACGGGCCGGTCCGTGGGGGGGAGACGGACCGGCCCGAGGGGGGGCTTCCACCATAACCCTTCGTAAGTGATGCTGCGTGCATTGCCGCCCGACAACTACTCTCCGGAGTCGCGCGGCGACGCGCTGAGGGGGGTGAAAAGGGCTGTTCACAGGGTGTTCATGGCCGAAACTCAGCCGAATCCCGGGGTCCCTCCGATGGGCGACCCCAGTCGCGAACGATCGCTTGACGGGCGCGCCACCGCGCAGCCCCCTCCTCTGCGCGGTGACGCCCGCGCAGCTTTGCTTACGCGAATTGCCTTGGTCTGAACCTACGTGATGGTCCTGATGTGACGCGAGGGGTTCCTGATAACGATGTGGACACCCCGTGAAGCCCTGGGGATGGCTCCCCGGGCAGGTGAGGCGATTGTTCCCTTTAACCGCGGGAGGGTCGTCGATGCGGTCCGGCGTCGGGTTATGGCACGCAGGCTCCGGCGGATCTGCCTACGGCGGGCCGGTGCGCGGGGACGGGAGCGGCGGCTCCTCACCGGTCCGGGGCCCCGGGGTACGGATCCGGCCGAAATGGACACGGCGCCCACGCGGGGCCCTGCCCGCCCGCCCAGGACCCGGGCCGGGGCTCGGCTACGACCGGACCAGGGGCCGTACGTCCTCGGCGACGAAACGGAGGAAGCCCTCGGGGTCGGGTTCGTCGGCGGTGGGGAGGAGGATCACGCTGTCGGCGCCGGCCTCGGCGTAGCGCTGGACGGCCTCGGCAACGTCGGACGCGTCCCCGGCGACTCCCAGACCCGGCGTGGCGCCGAGGCCGACGGCGTCGAGTTCACGGCGGAGCCGGGGGCGGGCGTCGGGACCGGTGGCGGCGAGGAGATAGACGACGACCTTGTGCGCTCCGGCGTCCCGCCCGGCGGCGGCGCGCCCCTCGTCGATGGTCCTGCGGGCCTCGCGGACGCGCTCCGGTGTGACGACCTCGTTGAGCACGGTGCCGTCGGCCACCTCGCCCGAGAGGCGGATCGTACGGGGCCCGATGGCGCCGACGAGGATCTCGGCGGGCTCCCCCGGCGGCCAGTCGAGGGCGACGTCGTCCAGCGTGACGTACCGGCCCTTGGTGGTGACCCGCTCGCCGGCGAGCAGCGCCCGCAGGGCGACGACGTACTCCCGCAGCAGCGTCATCGGCGATTCGACGCGGGCTCCCACCTGGCCCATCCAGTCCTGCACGCCATGCCCGACGCCGAGGACGACGCGGCCGGGGAACATCCGGTGCAGGGTGGCGGCCTCCATCGCGGTGATGGCGACGTTCCGCAGCGGCACGGGGAGCAGTCCCACCCCGACCCGCGCCCTCTCCGTCCAGGCGAGCACGGCGGCGGCCGAGGAGATACCGCCCTCCCGGAAGCAGTCCTCCCACAACCACAGCTCCTCCAGCCCGGCCTCGTCGACGATCCGGGCGACCTCGCGCAGACGCTCCGGAGGCAGCTGGGGGCGGAAGATGGCGCCGATGACAGTCATGGACGCCTTCCTATCGGGCGTCCGTAACGGGTTCAAGCCGTTTATGACCTGGTGTCAATCACCGGATGAGGGAAGGAAGCTGCTGAGGAACGGGAAGAGGAAGAGGTGGGGTGGGCGTGGGGCGACGGCGCTGGGTCGACGGGCGGGGGACGCTGATCGTGCACGGGGCGACGGAGGTGGCGGTGGTCCCCCTCGAGATCGCCACGTCGTACCGGGCCAGGACGCGGGGCCTGCTGGGGCGGGACGCCCTGACCGGCGCGCTGCTCCTCTCCCCCGCCAACAGCATCCACACCTTCCGGATGCGGATGCCGATCGATGTCGCCTATCTGGACCGCCGGTTGAGGGTCGTCGCGGTACGGACCATGCGGCCGGGACGGCTGGGGATGCCCCGGCTGCGGGCGCGGCACGTACTGGAGGCTGAGGCGGGGGCCATGGCGGGGTGGGGGCTGCGGGCCGGGGTGCGGGTGTCGGTCCAGGCACAGGACGCCGTCTAGGAGGTGGTGGGGCCGAGGGCCGGGGGCTTGAGGTGGTCGCCGGACGGGACCACGTCGTCGGTGTCCCACTCGGGGTCGTAGGCGCAGGGCGCGGACGCGCCGCCGGTGAAGTACTCGCTCTCCGGGTCCCATGAGAAGGCCATGCGCTCGGCGCCGTCGTTCCGCTGCGCGTACAGGGCCCAGTCCTGGCCCTGCGCGGCGGCCTCGCGGTACGACGTGATCGTCCAGCCGGAGTCCTTCAGATGCCGGTGCAGCCGGCGCAGCCCGGGGACGGCCTCGCTCGCCGGGACGTGGTCCAGCGCCCAGCTGTGGCTCAGCTGATAAGCGCCGTCGACCGTCTTGTCGTCCAGGCCCAGCGGGCCGCCGTCGTAGCAGTAGCCCGAGTCGAACGTGTTCTCCGGGGTGACACCGACCCGCTCGACACCCGGCCGCACGGTGCGCCGGAAGCCCATGACGTCGTACGCCTCCTGCGAGCGCTGGAAGGCGCGGTCGGCCATCTCCTCCGGGGCGGCGCGGGGGAAGTCGGTCGATCCCTGCGCGTGCCAGGCGAGCGTGACGATCAGGACCAGGACGGCGAGGAGGGGTATGCCGATGAGTGCGGCGCAGCCCCAGCCGGCGGCCCTGAGGGCGGGGTGGGCGGGGGTGCTCTGCGGGGTGGTGTCCTCTGGCATACGAGGACGGTAGGGCGGGTGGTGGGGGCGGCGGATGGGCGCGGGCGCCTGGGGCACGGTGAGTACCCGTACTCAATTCCGGGCGGGGCTCAGCTCGTGCGGGGGAAGGTGATCTCCACGCGGCGGTTCTTTCTGCGGCTCTCCTCCGTGGTGTTGGACGCGATGGGGTACTGCTCGCCGTAGCCGCGTACGTCGAAGGTGACGCGGGGGTCGTTCAGCTGCTCGTCCAGGAGCGCCTGGACGGCGTTGGCCCGCTGACGGGACAGGATGTCGCCGTGGGCGGCGGAGCCCAGGTTGTCGGTGAAGCCGAAGACCCTGACGCGGGTGGCGTTCTGCTTCCTGATCTCCTCGGCGATCGCCGCGACGCGGGCCTTCGAATCGCCGCTCAGCGTCGCGCTGTCCTTGGCGAACAGCACCTCGGCCTGGAGCGCGAACTTCACATCGGCGTTGGTGTCCTCCCGCCGCTCCTCACCGCCCTGGTCCTCCACGACCTGCTTGATGTCCAACACCTTGGCCTGCGCGAGCGTGGCCCCTTCGGGGAGCTTGAGGTCGGGGTCGTTGGGGTCTACCTGGACGGGGGCGGTGGGGGTGGGTTCGGTGCCGGGGGGGACGCTCGGCGAGTCGTCCGCTCGGGCGGCGTTCGGGAGCAGGAGCAGGGTGGTCGTCGCGAGGATCAGGGTCAGGCGGTTACGGGTCATGGGTGACTCACCCTCACCCGGAGATCTGGATGGTGGCGGCGGCGAACGTGGGGAGCTGGAAGGTGACTTCGGTGGTGCCGGCGGGGGGTGCGGGGAACTGCATGAAGACGGCCAGGGATTCGCCGGGCTTGAGGGAGGAGAACCCCGTGGTGGTGAGCGGTCGGCCGTCCGTGTCCCGCAGCACGTAGTAGCGCTTCTTGGCCTTGCTGTCCACCAGGGTCGCACCGCCGAGCGACATGCCGTGACGCAGGATCTCCGTCTCGTTCCCCCGTACCGCCGCCGGCACGGTGATCCGCTGGGCACCGTCGTTCTTGAGGGTGCCGCTCACGGTGACGAAGCCTCCGGAGTCGCGTTGGGCGGACGTCACCTGGAAGATCAGGCCGTCGGCCCCCTTCAACTCCGCCAAGGGCTCGTCATCGCTGCCTTCCTGGGTGTTCGGCTTGGACCCGCCCTCCCGGGAAGTGGACGCCGAAGAGCCCGACTTCTTGTCGTCATGGCCGCCGGAGCCTCCGCAACCGGCCACGCCGAGGGCCAGACCGGCCACGACTGTCAAGGCGACCACCCCCCTCTGGGCCTTCGCCGTGAACCGAATCCTCATGCCTCTGCTTCCTTCGTCACTCGTCGTTCGCATGTCAGTCGACCAGGTGGACGTCGAAGAGATCCTGGGGCTCCGGGAGATCGGTCAGTTTCTCCGGATCGAGTCGCCAGACAACTCCGTCGTCACCACAGGTGAGTTCCGGCAGAACGTGATCACCCGAGTTCTCGTCAGGGGGGTCGAACGTGCAGAGCGACTCGATCGTGGCGGTGGCGGTTGCCCTGGACCGGAACTTCTCCGTACCGGGGACGACGCTGTGGCCGACCGACTCGTTCGTCCGGACCTCGACGTGATAGCGCAGGAGACCTTCGGGGGTGCACTCCGCGCTCGCGTGGTTCTCCTCGGCGAGTTCGTACGCCCGGGGGCACGACGACATCACACCCTCGGCGTCACCGGCGAAGATCTCTCCCCACTTCTTCGGATCGAGGACGTTCTCCACCCACTTGCCGGCAAGTTGGTCCCGGGTGTCCAGGGCCGCCGCCAGCGCCGCCGCGTCGGCCGCGGTCTGTGCCCCGTTCCTGTTCGCACCCGCCTGGCCGACCGCGAGGTAGGCCAACGCGAGAAAGAGCAGACCCGCCACCACCGTGATGTAGATGGGGAAAGCCTGCCCTGCGTCGCCCAGCCCTCGTGCGCTCGTCAGCCGCCGGTGACCTCGGCGATCTTGTCGGTGATCGCCGTGTAGATCGTGTTGCCGATGTCCGTCCCCGTAATGGCCAGCACAATCGCCACCACCACCGCGATGATCCCCAGGTACTCCACCGCCGTCTGCCCCGCGTCCCCCCGGCCGGGCCTGCGGGTGAGGCGGGAGCGTAGGTGCGTCGCAGTGGTGTTGAACCAGTTGCTCATGGGGGTGTCCTCCGGTAGCCGTGCCGCCGCTGACGCTGTCGCCGTCTTCCTCGGCGTGAGCGTAGGGGCGGGGTGCGAAGGTTGCCCAGGGTCCCCGGGCCCAAATCCGGGCCCAGAGCGGGGTGTGGTGTGCGCTCATGACACCCCCAGCCATGTCGCCGTCGCCTGTGTCCTGCTGGTGCTGTGGAGCTTGGCGAAGATGCGGTTGATGTGGTTCTTGACCGTCTTCTCGCTGATGAAGCAGGCGGCGGCGATCTGCTGGTTGTTCATCCCGGATGCGATGAGGTCCATGATCTCCGCCTCCCTCCGACTGAGCCGGGACCTCGACTGTGCCATAGTTGATTGCAATTGTGAAGATGCGGAGAGAGTGAATCCCCCTGATATTGCTGGGGGTTCGGATCTCTGATATGCATTCGCATCGGTCGTCGCCGTGGCTCGGAGATGGTCCAGCAGCGCCCCCGCCGCCGTCGGCGTCATATGGGCCCGCCCCCGGCCCACCCCCCGTACCGCCGCCACCAACTGCTCCACCGTGAACTCGCCGTGCACCAGATAGCCGCCGGCCCCCCTGCGCAGCGCCTCCCGGACGATCTCTGACTCGCCGCTGTACGTCAGCATCATCACCGGCGCGATCGCCACGAGGTGCGGAAGGGCCGTCAGGCCGTCCATGCCCGGCATCCGCACGTCCAGCAGGATCACGTCCGGCCGGTGCGCCCGCGCCGCGTCGCACGCCTCCTGCCCGTCCGCCGCCTCCGCCACGACCTCGATGTCCTCGCGGCCCGACAGCACCGCCGTCAGCCCGGCCCGGACCACCGGATTGTCGTCCGCCACCATCACCCGCAGCACCCGCGTGTCGCTCACTCGCCGGCCCCCGATCCCCGTGCCCGCAACGGGAGTTCGACGTGGACCTCGGTCCCCCGGGCCTGTCTCCCCGGCCCGATCTCGATGCTCGCGCCCACGGTCGCCGCCCGTTCCACCATGCCCAGGAGTCCGAAGTGGCCGGAGCGGCGCAGTCCGTCGAGCGTGGTGTCCCGGGGCAGGCCCCGGCCGTCGTCGTGGACGCTCACGTGCAGTGCGTCGCCCCGGACGCCCGCGCTCACGTCCACCTGGGTCGCCGAGGCGTGGCGGTGGGCGTTCTCCATGGCCTCCGCCGTGATGGTGAGGAGGTGCCGGGCGACGGCGGGCGGAAGCGCCACGGACGGCCGGTCACCGGTGGGGTGGTAGGCGGTGCGCAGACCGGTGCGCCGGGCGAAGTCCCGTGCCTCGGTGGCGAGTTCGGACAGCACGTCGGTGGCGTCCGGCGCGGACCCGCCCCGCAGGTCGGTCAGCAGTTCGCGGGATTCCGCCGCCGCGCGGCGGGCCGCGCGGGCCACCAGTTCCGCCTGCTGGCGCAGTCGGGCCGGGTTCGCGTCCGGGGTGGCCGCCGTCTGGGACAGGGCCTCCGCGGCCAGGGCCACGCCGTGCAGGGTCTTGGCGACCGAGTCGTGCATCTCCCGGGCCAGTCGGTCCCGTTCCGCCTGTGCCGCCTCGGCCGCGGCCAGGCGCGCCCGGGTCGCCGTCAGGGCTTCCGTGGCCTCGCCGAAGCGGAGCATCAGGCCGCGCAGGGCCGAGCCGAGCGCGCCGGTGATGACGCAGAAGCCGGGCAGCAGCAGCCGTTCGGCCACGCCGCCTTCCGTCCGGGTGGTCGCGTACGCCAGCAGCAGGATCAGCGACTGGAGCGAGGCGAAGCAGGCGGCGCCGCGCCAGCCGTAGACGATGCCGGCGAGGAGCGGGGTGCAGACGCTGACGTAGGCGAGGGTGGTGTCGGGGCCGGCGGAGAACAGCAGCAGGGAGCAGAGCAGGGTGTCCAGGGCGAGGAGGGCGGGGTGGCGCAGGAGGAGCGGGCCGAAGCGCTCCCAGTCGCGGAAGAGGACGTAGGAGCTCATGAAGGTGACGACGACGGCCGCGCCGACGAGGCGGACGCCGAGGCCGGGTGAGGCGTTCAGCAGGGCCGCCGGGGCCGCCAGCGCGATCATCGCGAGGCGGAAGCCGAAGACCTGCCGGCTCATCGCCTGAAGGGCGTTGACCTGGAGCGTCAGCGGCGCCGGTGCCGGCACCGCGGCCGGTGTCCCTGAGCGCCGGAAGCGGACCATGTTCCCCTCCCCCTACTTCCCCGCGATCGTCCCGAAGTCGGTCCCGGACCCCAGCAGCAGTCCGGCCCCCAGCAGCAGCATCGTCGCCGGGACCATGAACGTGGTGATCACGAGCGTGGCCCGGGGCACCGCCCGCGCGGCCTTGCGGCGGGCGTTCTGCGCGTCGGTGCGGCGCATGTCCTTGGCGATCGCCACCAGCGTGTCGACGATCGGCGCGCCGAGCTCCTCGCCCTGCTGGAGGGCGGTGACGAACATGGCGACCTGTTCGGAGTCGTTGCGGCGGCGCAGTTCCGCGAAGGCCTGGCGGCGGCTCATGCCCAGGTCCATCTGGCGCAGGGTGATGCGGATCTCGTCCGCCCACGGGCCCTCGTAGTGGCTGGCCACGCGGTCCAGGGCCTGGCGGAAGCCGAGGCCGGCGCTGACCACCACGGCGAGGACGTCCAGGAAGTCCGGCAGGGTCCGCTCGATGACGTCCTTGCGGACGCGGATCGCCGACCAGATGCCGACCTCCGTCCACAGCGCGCCGAAGGCGACCATCAGCAGCGCCACGAGCCACTGGCCGCGCAGCGCGAACACCAGGCCGCCGACGGCGCCCAGGAAGCCGTAGACGGCGCGGCGGGCGGCGTAGCGGTCTATGGTCAGGCCGCCGGGGTTGCCCGCGAGGTCGATCCTGCGGCGGTACGTGGCGACCAGGCGGGGGCCCATCAGGCGCAGCACGGCGGGCGCGTACCGCATGCCGAGCCGGTCGACGAGGGAGTCGACCGCGCCGGTGCGCGTGGCGCCGACCTCCAGGGCGAGCGCGAGGTCGGGGGGGAGTTTGACGTCCGCGCGGTACATGCGGATGCCGGCGAAGACGCCCCAGACGCTGAGGCCCATGACGAAGGCGAGCAGAAGGCCCATCTCACACCTCAGACGTCGATGCGGGACATGCGGCGGATGAGGACGAAGCCAACGGCGTAGAGGCCGAAGGCGATGATCACGGCCGCCTGTCCGAGCGGGGAGCCGGTCATCCGGTCGAGGGCGCCGTCCTTCACGCCGTTCATGAGGAAGAGGGAGCCGACGCCGAGGACGGGGACGGCGTACGAGGTCATGTTGACCTGGGAGAGCTGGGTGCGGATCTCGCGCCGGGTCTCCTTGCGTTCCTCCAGGGTCTCCGTCAGGTTGCGCAGGGCGCCGACGACCTGGCCGCCCGCGCGGTTGGACAGCACCAGGGTGGTGACCAGGACGACGAGTTCGCGCGAGGGGAGCCGGTCGGCGAGTTCGCCGAGGGCGTCGTCCATGGAGTGGCCGATCGCCAACTGGTCGGCAACTTTGGCCAGTTCCTCGCCGGCCGGGGCCTCCAGCTCCTCCGCCGCCATGGCGATCGCGGTGCGCAGGGCGAGGCCGGCGTGGGTGGCGTTGGCCAGGATGCGGGCGAGTTCGGGGAGTTGGTTGATGAAGCGCTCGATGCGTTTCTGGCGTTGCCAGTTGAGGAACTGCCAGGCCGCCCAGATGCCGAGCAGCCCGGCGAGCGGCCCGAAGAAGGGCGCCAGGGTGGCCTGGCCGATCAGCCACAGGCCGGCGACCCCGGTCAGCATGTACGCGAAGAACTCGCCCGGGGTGACGTCCAGGCCGGTCGCCGCGAGCTTGCGTTCCAGGGTGCGGCCGAGCCGGGTGCGGCGCAGCCGGCGGTCCAGGTCGCGGAAGCGGCGCCGGCGGCCCGCGGGCCGGAGCTGTCCCTCGTGGGTCAGCCGGTCCACGAGGGCGGAGCGCTGGGCGCGGCCGAGGGCGTAGCTGTGGATGCCCGCGACCGCGAGGACGAGGGCGAGCAGGGTGACGCCGGTCGTGAGGGTGATCAGGTTCAGGTCCATGGTCGCCTACCGGGCTTCTCGGGTCGCGAGTTCGTCTGCCGTGCGGGCCACGCCGAAGGCCTGCGGGATGGGCTGGCTCGCCATGTAGAGGCGGTCGGCGGTGCGGCGCGGGAGGGGGAAGTAGCGGAAGGTGCCGTGGATCCGGCCGTCGGACGTCATCGGCCGGGCCTCGAAGCGGGCGATGGTCGCGAGCCGGTAGGGCTCTCCGCCGTGGCTGTCGAGCAGGGCGATCTCGGTGATCCGGCGGGCGCCGTCCGCGAAGCGGGTGAGCTGGATGATCACGTCGACCGCGCTGTTGATCTGGTCGTGCAGGGCGACGAACGGGATCTCCACGTCGGACATGGAGGCGAGGGTCTGCAGCCGGGTGAGCGCGTCCTCCGCGCTGTTGGCGTGGACGGTCGCCAGTGAGCCGTCGTGGCCGGTCGACATGGCCTGGAGCATGTCGAGGGACTCGCCGCCGCGGACCTCGCCGACGACGATCCGGTCGGGGCGCATGCGCAGGGAGTTGCGGACCAGGTCGCGGATGGAGATGTGGCCCTTGCCCTCGACGTTCGGCGGGCGGGACTCCAGGCGGACCACGTGCTGCTGCTGGAGTTGGAGTTCCGCGGAGTCCTCGATGGTGATGATGCGTTCGCCCTCGGGGATGAGTCCGGACAGGGCGTTGAGGAGGGTGGTCTTGCCGGTGCCGGTGGCGCCGGAGACGATCACGTTGAACTTCGCCTGCACCAGGCCCGCGAGCAGGAACAGCATGTGCTCGTCGAGGGAGCCGAAGCCGACCAGTTCGTGCAGGGTGAAGGAGCGTGGGAAGCGGCGGATGGTGAGGATCGGGCCGGTCAGGGAGAGCGGCGGGATGATGACGTTGACGCGCTCGCCGGAAGGCAGCCGGGCGTCGACCATCGGGTTGGACTCGTCGACGCGGCGGTTGACGGTGGAGACGATCCGTTCGATGGTCTGCATCAGCTGGTCGTGGGAGGCGAAGCGCAGGGCGAGCTGTTCGACGCGGCCGGCCCGTTCGACGAAGATCGCGTCGGGGCCGTTGACCATGATCTCGGTGATGGAGGCGTCTTCGAGGAGCGGTTCGAGGATGCCCAGGCCGAGGGCCTCGTCGACGACGCGGCGGATCAGCTGGGAGCGTTCGACGGTCGACAGGACGGGGCCCTCGCGGCTGATGATGTGCCCGAGGACGCGTTCCAGCCGGGCCCGGCGTTCGGCCGCCGCGAGGGAGCTCATCTCCGCGAGGTCGATCTCCTGCAGGAGTTTGGCGCGGTAGGTGGCCACGAGGTGGCCGTCCTCGCCGCGGCCGGACGCCTGGTCGGGGGAGGTGATGCGGGACCGCAGACTCATCGTCTCGCGCCTTCCTTCAGTGGTCGACCGGCATGGTGGCGGTCCGGTGGGCGTCGCCGAAGTCCCAGCCGGGGACGACGGAGGGGATGTGCACGGAGGATGTGACGCTGACGTCGTCGCCGAGATCGGTGCTGGAACAGCTGGCGGTCAGGAAGTCGCTGACCGCGTTCTGGCAGTCGGCCTGGTAGTCCCGGTCGAGCGCCGCGCCCCGGGCTCCGGCGCGCGCCGCGGTGCCGGCCTGCTGGGCGGCGTAGGCGACGAGGCCGAGCTGGACGGCGGCGAGCGCGACCAGCACCAGGATCGGGACGAACCCCAGGTATTCGAGGGCGACTTGACCACGGTCACGGACGCGGACACGGGCGCGGGAGCGGGCCGCTGGGTACGCCATCTCAGTCGTCCTCCTCCTCTACGGCGCCGGCGTGGCCGTGCACCGTGAACGGGAAGTCGATCGCGCCCGGGAAGAGGACGGGAACGTGGAGGGAGACGTCGGCGGTGACATAGCCGCCCGCAGTGGTGCAGCCCACCTCGGCGCTTCCCTTCCACGCGTCCGACAGCTTGTCCAGGCCCGCCTGTTCGCAGGCGCTCTGGCGCTCCCCCGGGGCGGCGGCCGTGCCGGCCCGCACCGCCTCGTCGGCAGCATTCCCCGCGAGGGAGAACGTGTATCCCACGAGGACGAACTGCCACACCAGCACCAGCGTGACGATGATCAGCGGGGTCATGCCGAGGAACTCGACGGTGACCTGACCCCGGTCGTCCCTGCGTCCGCTCATGTCACTCCCTCCGCCGCCGGAAGCTCACCGCGCCCCGGTCGCGCGAGCCTCTGCGCGCCACGGTGCCCTCGGGCACCTTGAGCAGGCCCAGTTCGCCCGCGAGCGCCCACAGCGCCTGCCGTACCGTGCCCTTGCCGTCGAGGGCGTGGATGCGGCCCGCGTCGACGGCGGCCGCGAGTTCCTTGAAGTTGGCGGGGACGGTGGTCCCGGCGATGCCGGTGCCGGTGATCTTCTGGATGAGGGCGGGCTGGATCTCGGTCGTGCGGCTCGCGCGGTTGACCACGACGGTGGTCTCCTCGGCCTTGCGGATCTGCAGCCGGTCCCACATCCGGACGGTGCGTTTGGCGCCGCGTACGGCCACCACGTCCGGGGTGGTGACCAGCAGGGCGGTGTCGGCCATCTCCACGGCGGCCGCGCCGGCGCCGCCGAGCTGGGCGCCGCAGTCGATGACGACGACCTCGTAGCGGGAGCGCAGGGCGCTGACGATCTGGCGGGCGGCGCGGTCGGTGACCTCCTCGCCGCGTTCGCCCTCGCCGGGGGCGAGCAGCAGCGCGACCCCGCTGTCGTGGCGGAAGACGGCCTCGTCGAGGACGCGGGGCGTGATGTCGGTGATGGCGGCGAGGTCGACGACCGAGCGGCGGAACTGGACGTCGAAGTAGGAGGCGATGTCGCCGGTCTGGAGGTCCATGTCGACGAGGGCGGTGGAGCGGCCCGACGCCTGGGCGGCGAGGGCGAGCTGGACGGCGGTGAGGGTGGTGCCGACGCCGCCCTTGGCCCCGCAGACGGTGACGACGGTGCCGCCGACGCCGGTGAACACGTCGGCGCCGTGGCCGAGATGGCGCCGTACACCGACCGACCACTGGGCGACCGCCTGGACGCGGCTGGCGAGTTCCTCGTAGCTGAGCGGCTGGGTGACCAGGCCGCGGGCGCCGGAGTCCATGGCGGCGGCGAAGAGGACGGGGCTCGCGTCGGTGGTGACGAGGATGACGCCGACGGACGGGAAGCGCAGGGCGACCTCGCGGACGAGTTCCAGCGCCGGGACGGGCCCGATGCGTTCGTGGACGACGACGACCTCGGGCAGTTCGTCCACGGATTCGGCGGCCAGCCGGCCGAGGGTGTCGACGAGCTGGGTCGAGTCGGTGACGGGGGTGACGGGTTCGGCGTCGGGGAGCTGGCTGAGCAGGGTGGTGAGGGAGCGGACCGCGTCCGCGTCGCCGACGGCCGGGAGGATCCTCGTGGGCATGGGCGGCCGCCTCTCACTTGTCCTTGGCGAGCTGGTACGTGCGGTCCTGCTCCGGGACCGTGGTGTCGGTGCCCGGCGCCACCAGGGCGAGGCGGACCCGCTTGGCGAACGACTCGGCGTAGGTGATGCGCTGGGCGTCGAGGGTGGACAGCGCGAAGGTGATGGGGACGGCGTCGGTGGTGGCGCGGCCGCGTTCGTCGGCGTCGGGCTTGAGGGCGGTCAGCTCGCCGACGTCGAGGACCCGGGCGTTCGTCACGATGATCTTGGAGACGTCGGGGTCGGTGTCGCGGGCGCCCTCGAAGGTGGCGTAGACATTGACGGTCGAGCCCGGGGTGATCTTTCCGGCGACGCCGGTGGCCGCGTCGATCATGATGGCGACCTCCTGCTGGCCGGGCTGGAGGGCGGGCTGGTCGACGATCATGTCGCGCTGGAGCAGGGAGCCCTCGCGCAGGGTGGTCACGGCGATCTTGCCGCGGATCTCCGCCAGATTCCGGACCGCGTTCTTCGACAGCCATCGCTTGGGCATGTCTATTTTCTCGAACTGTCCGGCGCTCAGGGCGGTGTAGGGCTTCACGTCGGACCTCAGCCGGTACGCGGTGACCTCGGGGCCCACCTTGGACTGCACGTCGCTGATGACGGAGAGCACGCCGGCGAAGGCGCCGAGGGCACCCAGGACCGACAGGAGCAGGAGGATCACGCCGCGGCGCTGACGGGAGTTCATGAAACCGTGCAACCTCGTTGGGGGTCGGGGAACAGCGGTGCTCTTCTGGTGGGCCGGGGACGGTCGGGCGGTGCTGGGGTCGGTCAGCCGCCCGCGGTGAGGGCGCGGACGGGGCGTGCGGTGATCTCGGCGGCGGGCGGCGGGGTGGCGCGGCAGAAGACGCAGCGGTCGCCGATCACGTCGATGCCGCACCAGTGGCAGACGGTCTGCCGTACGGACGTGACCAGTTGGTAGAGGACGGACAGGTCGGGCAGGTAGGCGCAGAACTCGACGAGCTTGGGCGTGCCCCACCAGGCGGCGGACTCGGCCGGAGCCTCGATCTCCCGCAGGCCCTGGGCGCGCCAGGACGGGGCGAGGGTGCCGGTGACCCAGTCGGCGGGCAGCTGGCCCTTGGCGACCAGCAGCCAGGTGCCGAACTCCGGTCCGGGCAGGGGGACTCCGGGCGCGGCCCGCACCATCTGCGGCTGGGGGTGGGCGAGGACGGCGAACTGGCTGCCGGGGACCCAGGAGCGGGCGTGCGAGGTGAGGTTCACGGGGACGCGGTCGAGGCGGGCGACGGAGCCGAGGAGCGCACCGGCGTGGATGTAGTGGGTGAGCAGCCGGCCGGCGGAGGCGAGCACGCCGGGGCTGAGGTCGCAGGAGGCGAGCTGGCGCAGCTGGCGGGCGAGCACGGCGAGGCCGAGGGGCGGCAGATCGGGCCGGAAGAGCGCGATCCGGTCGCTCTCCAGGAGGGAACGGACGGTGTGCAGCCGCTGTTCGACGGCTTTCGGCACGGCCGCGGAGTACACGACGACGACATGTCCGTGCTGTTCGATCAGGGTCCGGACGGCTTCCACGGCCTGGTCGAGGGGCCGGCGGTCGAGGCCGTCGAGCACGGCGGCGGGCAGGGTGCGCTCGTCCTGCGGCGGCAGCGCCATGTCGGCGCCGGTCACGGCAATGGCTGTTGGCACGCGCAGCTCCCCGATTCCGCGTCCGGTCCACCGGCGTTACTCCGGTGCACCGGGGTGACTTCATTGCGTGACTACCTCAGCACTGTATCGACGCCCCTGTGGCCGGAGAACAACTTTCGGTGACTAGAGCGCAACTGCCTTCGCGGTTTCTTCGCGCAAGTCACGCCAAACCAGGGCATGTTGCACACAGGCCACCGATGCCGTCGCGCACCCTTGACAACAGAATTGGTCTGGACCAACGTGTTGTCATGTCCCCACACAAAAGATCGATCCGGCTCTGGTCGGGTGCGGTGACCGCCGCCCTCGCCCTCTCCCTGACGGGCGCGGCTCAGGCGTCCGCCGCGGACATCGACAACGCGAAGAACGCCGGCTTCGAGTCCGGCCTGGCCAACTGGACCTGCACGGCGGGCAGCGGTACGACGGTCTCCTCCCCGGCGCACTCCGGCGCGGCCGCGCTGAAGGCGACCCCGGCGGGCCAGGACAACGCCCGGTGCGCCCAGACGGTCGCGGTGAAGCCCAACGCGACGTACAAGCTGAGCGCCTGGGTCCAGGGCGGCTACACGTACCTGGGCGTGACGGGCACGGGCACCACGGACGTATCGACGTGGACCCCGGACTCGCCGTCCTGGAAGCAGCTGTCGACGACCTTCACCACGGGCGCCGCCACGACGTCGGTCACGGTGTACCTGCACGGCTGGTACGGCCAGCAGCCCTACTACGCCGACGACGTGTCCGTCTACGGCCCCGACGGCGGCGGAGGCGGCGACCCGGCCCCGACCGTCCCGGGCGCACCGGCCGGACTGACCGTGTCGGGGACGACGTCCTCGTCCGTGTCCCTGTCCTGGAACGCCGTGCCGGGCGCGACGGGCTACAACGTCTACCGGGCCGGCACCAAGGTCGCCTCGGTCACGGGCACCTCCGCGACGGTCACCGGTCTCGCGGCGTCCACGTCGTACTCGTTCCAGGTGACGGCGACGAACGCGGCGGGCGAGTCCCCGAAGTCGACGGCGGTGACGGCGACCACGACGTCCGGGACGGGCGGCGGGGGCGGGACCCTGCCCAAGCACGCGGTGACCGGCTACTGGCAGAACTTCAACAACGGCGCGACGGTCCAGACGATCGCGGCCGTCCCGTCCGCGTACGACATCATCGCGGTGGCCTTCGCCGACGCGACGACGACACCGGGCGCGGTGACCTTCAACCTGGACTCCGCGGGCCTGGGCGGCTACACGGTCGACCAGTTCAAGGCGGACATCAGGGCGAAGCAGGCGGCCGGCAAGAAGGTCATCGTGTCGGTCGGCGGCCAGAACGGCACGGTGTCGGTCAGCGACGCGACATCGGCGGCGAACTTCGCGAACTCGGTGTACGCGCTGATGCAGACATACGGCTTCGACGGCGTGGACATCGACCTGGAGAACGGCCTCAACGCCACCTACATGACACAGGCGCTGCGGTCGCTGTCGGCGAAGGCCGGCCCGTCCCTCGTCATCACCATGGCGCCCCAGACCATCGACATGCAGTCCACGTCGAACGCCTACTTCCAGACGGCGCTGAACATCAAGGACATCCTGACGGTCGTCAACATGCAGTACTACAACAGCGGTTCGATGCTGGGCTGCGACGGCAGGGTGTACTCACAGGGCTCGGTGGACTTCCTGACCGCCCTGGCCTGCATCCAGCTGGAGGGCGGTCTGTCCCCGTCCCAGGTGGGCCTCGGCCTGCCCGCCTCGACCAGGGGCGCGGGCAGCGGCTATGTCTCCCCGACGGTGGTCGACAACGCGCTCGACTGCCTCGCCAAGGGCACCAACTGCGGCACCTTCAAACCGTCGCGGACCTACCCCGACCTGCGCGGCGCGATGACCTGGTCGACGAACTGGGACGCGGCGGCGGGCAACGCCTGGTCGAACACGGTCGGCCCGCACGTCCACGCACTGCCGTAAGACACGACGTAAGACACCGCCCCACGCGACGCGGGCCCACTCCGGTGGACCCGCGTCGCACTGCGTGGTCCTCGACGTCCCTCAGCCCGCCGGACGGTAGTGGGCGAGCACCCACGCCAGTTGCGTGAACCACTCCGACAGCCGGGCCCGGGGCTTGGCGTCCACCACGCCCTCGTAGAACTGGCCGTCCAGATGGACCACGGCGACCATCAGGGACTTGCCGTTGGGGCTCGCCTTGTAGTGGACGCTGCGGATCTCCGGCCAGGGGAACTCCGCCTGTACGCCGTTCACGTCCAGCGTCACGCCCTCCGCGTCGACCACGATCGCGTTGCGGGTGTCCACGGCCACGAACTCGGGGCCCACCGGGGCCGGTTGGGGCACCTGCGGCGCGTAGGAAGGGGGCGGGGGCATCGGCGGCGGCGGTCCGAAGCCGGGCGGCGGTGGCTGTTCGGTCATCCCGTGATCCCTCTTCATCTGTCTTCAGCTGTCTTCGGCCGTCTTCGTCTCGTCCGAAGTCGTGTGAAACATTCTCCCCGCCCCACCGCATCAGTGAAGTGAGGACCTCTTCGACAGCCGGCGCACAACCAACAGGGGGAACGTATGAGGCAGGCCCGCGGGGACGAGTACGCGGAGTTCGCCGTGGCACGGGCCGGACATCTGTACCGGTCGGCCTGTCTGCTCACGGCGGGCGACACCCATCTCGCCGAGGACCTCGTGCAGGAGACGCTCGGACGGATCTACGTCCGCTGGCGTCGGGTCTCCCGGGTCGGCAACCCCGCCGGCTACGCGCAGACCGTCCTCACCCGGACCTTCCTCGCCCATCAACGGCGGCGCAGCAGCACGGAACGCACCACCGCCGTCCTCCCCGAGAGAGCCGCCCACGGGTCCGACACCCCGCTGCGGCTCACCCTTCTCGACGCCCTCGGACGGCTGCCCGCCAAGGACCGGGCCGTGGTCGTCCTGCGGTACTGGGAGGACCGCTCCATCCAGGAGACCGCCGACGCGATGAACACCAGCTCCGCGGCCGTGCGCACCCGGTGCGTCCGGGCCCTCGCCCGGCTGCGGGAGCTGCTCGGCGAGGACATCGGCGAGTACGCCCGCCCCTGACGCCTGCCTCATCCGCCCCCGCCCCCTTCAGCCTCTTCACTCACCCGACCTGAAACGGTGGTGCCTCATGTCCGAGGACCTGCACAACGACCCCTTCGAGGGCCGGCTCTCCGCCGCCCTGCACGAGACCGGCGGCGACTTCGACACCGACCGCCTGGCCCTCGCGTCCAGCGGCGCGGCCCGGGGCCGGCGCAAGCGGCTGCTGCGGCGGACCGCCGTCGTCGGCGGCGCGGCCGGAGTCGTCCTCGCCTGCGTGGGCGGGGTCGCGGTCCTGCGCCCCGCCGACGGCACGGCCGAGCCGCTCCAGTCGTCGGTGGCGGCCGCCCCGAAGACCACACGCGCCGCCACGGCGACCCATGTCACCGCCGACCAGATGATCAAGACCCTCGAACGGCTGCTGCCCAAGGGCGACGTCAGCCAGACGCGCGGGCAGGGCACCGAGCCGACCGGTGGCAGAAAGGGCGCGTCGCCGTACGCCTCCCTCGTCTACAACGACGGCAAGGGCGCCGCGGCGATCTCCGTCGACGTGAGCCGGGTCCAGCCCGGCGGCATCGACGCCCGGCAGGCGGCCCAGTGCCCCGACCGCGTGTACATCCCCTACGACAGCTGCAAGACCACGCGGCTCGGCGACGGCTCGGTGGTCAGGGTGCTCCAGGGATACGAGTATCCCGACCGCCGGGTGGACACCAAGCTGTGGACCGCCGAACTGGTCACCCCGACCGGACAGCATGTCAGCGTCGGCGAGTGGAACGCGGCCAAGGAGAAGGACGCGCCGATCAGCCGTCCCGAACCGCCGTTTTCGCCCGCCCAGTTGACGCAGCTGGCGGCGGCGAAGGAGTGGCGGGACATCGCGAACGCCCTTCCGAAGCCGCAGCCCGACCCGGAGCTGCCGGGCTCGGACCTGCACGCCCGAAGCACGCTGCTGGCCCTGCTGCCCAAGGGCCTGAAGGTGGTCGACAAGAGCTCCGATGACGGCGACTCCGCCTACGCCGTGGTCGACGACGGCAAGGGCAAGAGCCTGGTCCAGGTCAATGTGCAGCCCAACATGCTGGACGTGGCCGGTGAACTGTTCGGGTCCGGCTCCGAGACCCTCCCCGACGGCACCCGCGTGGCGGTCCGCCAGGGGCCGGGCGAGAAGGGCGGCAAGGGCGTGGTCATGTGGACGGTGGACACCCTGCGCAAGGACGGCAAGCGGGTGGTGATCAGCGCCTTCAACGCGGGCACCCAGAACACGGCGGCGACCCGTGAGACCCCCGCACTGACGATCGCCCAGCTGCGCCAGATCGCCCTGAACCCCCAGTGGTGGAAGTAGCAACAAACCCGCACACGGCGGCCGGTCTCCAGAAGCTCACCGCGCTTCCCGGAGACCGGCCAAGGCCGGTGCGACGGCTATCGCCGACCACAGCCGCCGCACCGGCACGTGCCGAGCTCGAACCACACGATCTTGCCCGGCCCATCCCGGTGACAGCCCCAGCGCCGGGCCAGCGCCGCCACCAGAAACATCCCCCGCCCGTTCTCCGCGCCTCCCGACTCCAGCACCCGGGGCCGGCGGAGACCGGCGTCGGCGACCTCGCAACGCAGCACACCGTGCGCGGCCGACAGCGTCAGCCGGAAGCGGCCGGCCGAGTGCAGCAGCGCGTTGGTCGCCAGCTCGCTGACGAGAAGTTCCGCGGTGTCCACCAGTTCGTCGTCCCGCTCCCCCAGCCCCCACCCTTCCAACTGCCGGCGGACCTCCGCGCGAGCCTCCCGGACGACGGCCGGGCGGGGGTCGTACTCGACACTCAGGTGCCCCGCGCGCATGGGCGGTTGGAGCGGGGCACCGTATCGAGGGTGGGGGTCCGGGAGGGGTCCCCCGGAGAGTTCCAGCATGGGTCGAGCATGTCCTCCCCGTCCGCGTCGGCGCACGGGGAGGACTACCCGTTTCCGTACCCGCCCCTACCCGGTCCGTACGACTACGCGTACTGCAACCGTACGGTCGTTCCCCCGCCGTCGGCCGCGCGCACGTCGACGTAGGCGCACACCTGGCGGGCGTACCACAGCCCCTGGCCGGGTGCGAGGTCGCCGGCGCGGGGCGGGACGAACCCGGCGAGCGGGTCGTCGACGCGCCGACCGAGGGAGAGTTCGCAGACGCAGTGCGGCCCCTCGCCCCACAGCAGGACATCGGTGACCGGACCGAGCGCGGCCGCCTCGGCCACGGCCGTCCCGAACAGCTCCGCGTCGGCCGCCGGCAGCCCGTACCGCTCGGCCCAGGCGCGCACGGACCCCGCGTCCGGCCGCGCCAGCCGCTCGGCACCGGCGGGGGGCGCCGGCAGCGGTACGGCGTCCAGTTCGGCGGAGAGGACGAGCGGGTCCTCGTAGACGCCGGTGCCGGGGTGGGCGCGGCGGGCCGCCTCGATGACGGCGGGGCCGGCGGTGCGGGTGTCGTAGACGCACAGCGCGGTGGTGGCCGTGGGGGCGAAGAGGAGGTTGGCGAGGGCCTCGTAGCGGATCCACTCGGCGCTCCCGCGCGGTGAGCGGCCCGCGCGGCCCTCCCACACGGGTTCCATGAGGAGGTGGGTCCGGCCGCCGGGGCCCGCGTGCGCGGCGAGATGACCGGCGGCCCGGGCCACGGCGTTGGCGGCGGAGCCGGTGTACCAGTCGGTGTGCGGGACGAACCCGACGGACCGGGCGTCGCCGCCGAGCGCGTCGCGCAGCACCTCCAGTTTGTCCGGCGCGGCGATGGCGACGGGCGGCGGTTCGTCGGGGGCGGCGAGCCCCTCGGCGAGGAAAGGGAGGGCGGCGGCGAGGAAGTCGTCGTCGCCGCTCACCACGCTCATCCGGTGGGTGAACCGGCCGGGGGCGTCGGTGGGCTGGGCGGTCGTCGCGGTCATGGGGTCCCTTCTGAACGGTTACCGGGGGCGCTGCTGCCCGGCCACCCAGGCCGCGATCTGGACGCGGTTGCTGAAGCCGAGCTTGCTGAGGATGCGTTCCACGTGGCCCTCGGCCGTGCGGCGGGCGATGACCAGGCGGTCGGCGATCTGCTGGTTGGCGAGGCCCTGGGCGACGAGTTCGGCGACCTGGGTCTCCCGGCGGGAGAGCGGGACCCGCGGGACACGCGGGACGCTTCGCGCGGCGGGCGGCGCGGCTTCCGCCCGCCGCTCGCTCAGCGCGTAGCGCACGGCGTCCGCCAGGGGCATTGCGCCGCCCTGTTCGTACGCGCGCCGCCAGGCGGGCCGGCCGAGGGCTCCGGCGGCGCGGGTCTCGCTCTCGCGGCGGGTGGCGTTCAGGGCGGCCGAGCCCCAGCGGTCGCGGTCGACGTCCGCCCAGACCCGGTCGGCCGCGCCGGTGAGGACGGCGGCGCGTTCGGGCGCGTCGCGTCCGGCGGCGATGCGGGCCAGCAGGTCGAGGGTGAGGCCGATGCCGACGACGTCGTGCACGGCGTGCTTGAGGCGCAGTGCCTCACGGGCGTGCCGGTCGGCGCGCGGCCAGTCCTCCTTCACGGTGTGGGCGAGGGCGACCATCCGCTCGACGTACGACAGCACCCAGCGTTCGCCGTGCTCGGCGCAGAGCAGGCGGGTCTCCTCGCACACCTCGATGGCCTGGTCGGCGTGGCCCAGGAAGCCGAGGGCGCAGGCGAGTTCGACGCGGTCGAGGCCGACGAGGCCGAGGTGCTGGCCGGGGACGCGGCCGCGGGCGGCGGCGGCCCGGAAGTGGTCGAGGGCGCCGGTGAGGTCGTCGGCGAAGAGGCGGGTGACGCCGACGACGTAGTCGGCGTGGGCCGCCTCGGCGGGGTCGCCGAGGCGGCGGGCGAGGTCGCGGGCCTCCTCGCCGCGGCGGCGGCCTCGGGTGAGGTCCTCGGGGCAGCCGGCGAGGAGGCCGGACACCCAGAGGGCGCGGGCGCGTTCGGGGGTGGGGTCGGGGTTGGCCGCCAGGGCGCGGTCGAGCCAGTAGCGGCCCTCGCGCGGGGCGCCGCAGGCGTGCCAGTGGAACCAGAGGGTGCCGGCGAGGCGCAGGGCGGCGTGTTCCTCGCCGGGGGTGCGGAGGCTGTGGTCGAGGGCGGCGCGAAGGTTGTCCCGGTCGGCGTGGAGGCGGGCGGCGATGGCGGGCTGGTCGGGCCCGAACCAGGCCTGTTCGCAGGCGTCGGCCCGCCGCTGCATCCAGTCGCGTTGCCGCAAGCGCGCGGCGGCCTCGGCGCCAGGGGTCGCCCTGAGCCGCTCCAGCCCGTACTGCCGGAGGGTGTCGAGCATCCGATACCGCACACCATCGGGCCCGGCCTCGCGACAGAGAACAGACTTGTCGACGAGCCCGGCGACGACTTCGAGCGCGTCGGGGGCGGTGGGGGTGGCGACGACTTCGAGGGCGTGGGGAGCGGTGGGGGCGGTGGCTTCGAGGGCGTCGGGGGCGGCCGGGACGGACACAGGAGCGGCGGGGACGGCGGTGGCTTCGAGGGCAGCGGGGGCGGCGGGGGCGGGCACGGGAGCGGCGGGGGCGGCGGTGGCTTCGAGGGCGGCGGGAGCGGCGGGGACGGCGGGGGCTTCGAGGGCGTCGGGGGCGGCCGGGACGGACACGGGAGCGGCGGGGGCGGCGGGGGCTTCGACATGTGGGGGCGTCAGGGGCCGGGCGGTCGGTCGGGGGGCGCAGACTGCCTCCGCCGCCTCCAGGTCGAAGCTCCCCGACAGCACCGAGAGTCTCGCCCACGCCAGTTGTTCCGCCCCGGTGCACAGGTCGTAGCTCCAGTCGACGGTGGCCCGCAGTGTCTGGTGGCGGGGCGGGACGGCGCGGCTGCCGGCGGTGAGGAGGCGGTAGCGGTCGTCGAGGCGTTCGAGGAGCTGTTCGAGGTCGAGGACGCGCAGGCGTACGGCGGCCAGTTCGATGGCGAGGGGCAGCCCGTCGAGGCGGCGGCACAGACGGGCGACCGCGGAACGGTTCGCGGCGGTGAGGCGGAAGCCGGGGACGACGGCGGCGGCGCGGTCGGCGAAGAGGGCGAGGGCCGGGTGGCCGTGGGCGGCGGACAGGTCGCCGTCCGGGTCGGGCACGGGCAACGGCCGTACGTCCATGAGGTGTTCCTCGGTGAGCCCGAGCCGGTGCCGGCTGGTGGCGAGGACGCGGACCCCGCCGGTGCCGCGCAGCAGGGCGGCGGCGAGCCGGGCGCACGCGGCGGCCAGGTGCTCGCAGTTGTCGACGACGAGGAGCAGCCGCCGGTCCCGGACCCGTTCCACCAGGGCGTCCAGGGCGGGCCGTTCGGAGTGGTCGTGCAGGCCGAGCGCGTCGGCGACGGCGAGCGGGACGAGGGCCGGGTCGTGCAGCCCGGACAGGTGCACGAACCGTACGCCGTCCGGGAAGGCCCGGGCGACCCGGGCCGCGATCCGCCCGGCGAGGCGTGTCTTGCCGACGCCGCCGGGACCGGTCAGCGTGACCAGCCTGGCCCGCGCCAGCAGCTCTCGGCCTTCGGCCAGTTCGGCCCGCCGGTCGACGAAGCTGGTCGTCTCCGCGGGCAGGCGGGTGTCCCGCGGTGGCGCTGATCCGCCCATGATCAGCTCAGTCCTTGGAGTGGGGTGGGGTGTTCACTTTCCCCCGCCTCGAACCGCGGCGCACGCACGGCTCACTCCCGTGAGTGCACTTTGCCGATTTCCATTGACTTCCGGCCAGCGACCGCGAAGGCGCTATTGACCTGACCATGTCAGCGCCGGACCATGAGCGACACCCGCACACAGCAAACGCACAGCGAGCAGCACACCTCGCGCGTTGTACGTCGCACGGAACAACCCCACCTCCCACAAGGAGATTTCATGCGACTTCGTGTCCGCGGCAGACGCTCTGCCGCTCTCGCCGCCCTGCTGGCCCTGGCCCTGGCGGCCCCCCTCTCGGCGACCGTGACCGACGCGGCCGCCGACGGCGCCCCGAAACCGACGGCCTCCGCCGACGACATCCGCCAGTACGAGATCCACGTCGACCACAACACCCCCGTCACCCGCACCGCGATCGCGGCGGCCGGAGTGAGCGTCGACGAGGCCGACGAGGAGACCGTGGTGGTCTCCGGGCGGGCCGACCAGATCAAGAAGCTGCGCGGACTCGGCTACGACGTCTCCCCCGTGGGCTCCGCGCCCAACCGCGTGGCCCCGGGTGAGACACGGCTGTACGACTTCCCGTCGGCCGACTCCAAGTACCACAACTACGCGGAGATGACGGCGGAGATCGACCAGCGGATCGCCGCCTACCCGAACATCATGAACAAGCGGGTGATCGGCAAGTCGTACCAGGGCCGGGACATCGTCGCCATCAAGGTCAGCGACAACGTGGCGACGGACGAGAACGAGCCGGAGGTTCTCCTCACCTTCCACCAGCACGCGCGCGAGCACCTGACGGTGGAGATGGCGCTGTACCTGCTGCGGGAGCTGGGCGCCGGGTACGGCAGCGACTCCCGCGTCACCAACATGGTGAACAACCGTGAGATCTGGATCGTGCCCGATCTCAACCCGGACGGCGGCGAGTACGACATCGCCACCGGCTCGTACCGGTCGTGGCGCAAGAACCGGCAGCCCAACCCCGGTTCCTCGTACGTCGGCACCGACCTCAACCGCAACTGGAACTACCGCTTCGGCTGCTGCGGCGGCTCGTCCGGGTCGACGTCCTCCGAGACCTACCGCGGAGCCTCCGCCGAGTCGGCGCCCGAGGTGAAGGTCGTCGCGGACTTCGCGCGCAGCCGGGTCGTCGGCGGTGTGCAGCAGATCAAGGCCGGCATCGACTTCCACACATACAGCGAGCTGGTGCTGTGGCCGTTCGGCTACACCTACTCCGACACGGCCACGGGCATGACGGCCGACGACAACGCCGCGTTCAAGGCGGTCGGGCAGAAGATGGCCGCGAGCAACGGCTACACCGCCGAGCAGTCCAGCGACCTGTACATCACCGACGGCACGATCGACGACTATCTCTGGGGTAGCCAGAAGATCTTCGACTTCACCTTCGAGATGTATCCGACGTCCAGTTCCGGCGGCGGGTTCTACCCGCCCGACGAGGTCATCGAGCGGGAGACGTCACGGAACCGGGACGCGGTACTGCAGTTGCTGGAGAACGCCGACTGCATGTACCGCTCGATCGGCAAGGCCGCCCAGTACTGCTCGTAGCGCCGGCGCCTACTCCTCGAAGTAGGCGTCCAGTACGGCGTCCAGCTGTTCGTCCCACTCCTTGAAGCGCGACCTGGCCGTCGCCTCGATCTCGATCGGGTACCAGCGGCGGTCAGGGGTGTGCACCGTGATCGTGAGGCGCTTGCCGAAGCGGGGGATCTCCGTCTCGACGGCGCCGATCTCGTCCCAGCGGAACTCGCACTCCTGGTCGTCGAGGCTGAGCCGGACGCCCTTGTGGTCCGCGACGATCCTCGCGCGGCGGTCGGACGCCTCGAAGACGGGGCCGTCGACGGGTCCGTCGGCCTCCTCCGAAGCCTCGTCCTGCGACGCCTCGGCCTCCTCCTCCGGCGTCCCGTCCGCGTCCGCGGACTCGGCAGGCTCGACGGACTCGGCGGACCCGGCCGGCTCGGCGGACTCGGCGGCGGCTTCTCCGTCCTCCGCACCGGTCGGCTTCGCGTCCTCCGGCTCCGCCGCCGTCGGCGTGGTGAGCCCGGGGATGAATGCCGGGTCGAATCCGGCGCCCTTGACGGGCTCGCCCTTCAGGGGCTGGCTGCTCGTACCTATGCGCTGCTCCACAGCGGGCAGTATGGTCGACGATCCTGTGCCGGACACAGCCAGCCCCTGACTTCGTTATCAGACTCCTACCCGAGCGCGCCGGATCGCCGGGGTGAGACGCCGTCAGCCGAGGACGGCGAGGGCGTCGATCTCGATGAGGAGCCCGGCGGGAAGGCCGACGTAGACGGTGGTCCGGGCGGCGGGCGGCTGGGTCAGGCCCTGCTCCTCGAAGTAGGAGTTGTAGATCTCGTTCATCTCGGCGAAGTGGCCGGTGTCCGTGAGGTAGACGCGGATCATCATCACGTCGTCCCAGGAGGCACCGCCCTCGTCGAGGACGGCCTTGACGTTGTCGAGGGTCTGCAGGGTCTGCTCGCGCAGGCCCGGTCCGGCGAGCGCGCGGGGCTTGCCCTCCTCCGCCGGGAGGAAGGCGACCTGCCCGGCCACCTGGAGGATGTTGCCCTTGCGCACACCGTGCGAGAACTTCGCGGGCGGCGCGGTGTGGGTCTTCGGGGTGAGCGCGATCTTGTCGGTCATACGGGGTCCTTTACGGGAGTTCTGCCGGAGTACTCGCCGCTGATGGCGTCGGCCGTACGGCGTACCTGAGGGAGGAGGGCGAGGAGTTCGTCGGCGGTGGCGACGACGGTGGGGGCGGAGACCGACATCGCGGCGACCACCCGGCCGTCCGCACCCCGGATCGGCGCGGCGACGCAGTTGACGGATTCCTCGTGGCCACCGAGGTCGGCGGCCCAGCCCTGTTCGCGCACCTTCTCCAACTCCCGCAGGAAAGCGGGGGCGTCGGGCGTCGAGCGGGGCGTGTAACGGGGGTAGTCGAGCCGGTCGGCGATCGCGCGGCGCTCGGGCTCGGGCAGGTCGGCGAGGATCACCTTCGCGACGGCGGCGACGGTGAGGGCGACGGGCCTGCCGACACGGGAGTACAGGCGCACCGGGTAGCGGCTGTCGACCTTGTCGATGTAGAGGACCTCGTCCTCCTCGCGGACGGCGAGGTGGACCGTGTGCCCGCAGTCCTCGTTGAGGCGGACGAGGTGGGGGTGGGCGATCTCGCGGACGTCGAGGTTCTCGATCGCTTCCTGGGCGAGGGCGAAGAGGCGGGCGCCGAGCCGGTAGCGCTGGTCGGGCTGGCGGTGGACGAGGCCGTGCTCGTGGAGGGTGCGCAGGAGGCGGAGCGCGGTGGACTTGTGGACGCCGAGACGGCCGGCGACCTGACCGAGATCGGCGGGGCCCTCGGCGAGCAGCGGCAGGATGCCGAGCGCTCGATCGACGGTCTGGCTCATGGCGTGCGTACCTCCTGGGGGCGCTGTGATCACCGGGCGCGGACCGGCCCGAAAGGGGCGCGGGGAACTGCGCGACCAGCCCCCACCGGCCCGCAGACGACCCACCACGCCCCCACCCCCCTTCCGTTGACCCCGCGCCCCGGTCTCGACGAGGATGCTAGGCAGCGAAAGCAGCCTGCGCAATGAACGTTGCACATCACGCAACACCCCAGATCAGGAGGCTCGTATGGCCCTCGGTACCGGCACCGACGCGCTCGCCCGGCTCACAGACGACCGCGTCGACCACCGCTTCAAGGGCCTCCCCCCGGACGCCGACGGCCTCACCCTCGACGAGCTCGCCGCCCAGCGCCGCAACCTCTTCACCGGCGGCTTCACCACCCCCGTCCTCACCCTCTCCGCCGAGCGTCTGGAGCACAATCTGCGGCTCATGGAGACCTACGCCGCCCGGCACGGCCTCGCCTTCGCCCCGCACGGCAAGACCTCCATGGCCCCCCAGCTCTTCCACCGGCAGATCGAGCACGGAGCCTGGGGCATCACCCTCGCCGTGCCCCATCAGGTGCGCGTGGCCCGGGCGTTCGGCATCCGGCGGATCTTCCTCGCCAACGAGGTCGTCGACCCCGCAGCCCTGCGCTGGATCGCCGCCGAGCTCGCGGCCGACCCGGAGTTCCGTCTCGTCGTCTACGTCGACTCCGTGCGGGGCGTCGAGCTGATGGACGCGGCGCTCGCCGGGACGCCCCGCCCGCTGGACGTCGTCGTCGAGCTCGCCGCCGGCGAGAACGGCCGTACCGGCGTCCGTACGGAGGCGGAGTGCGCGGTGGTCGCCGACGCGGTGGCCGGGGCGGGCACGCTGCGCCTGGTGGGCGTCGCGGGCTACGAGGCCCAGGTGCCCGGCGCCGCCCCGGACACGGTCCGCGCCTGGCTGCGGCGGCTCGTGGCGCTCGCCGCCGACTTCGACAAGGCGGGCCGCTTCGAGGGCGTCGACGAGATCGTCGTCAGCGCCGGCGGCAGCGAGTGGTTCGACGCGGTCGCGGACGTCTTCGCCGTGATCCCCGAACTCTCGCGGCCCGTACTGAAGTTGCTGCGCTCCGGCGCCTACGTCTCGCACGACGACGTGCACTACCGCAAGCTGACCCCCTTCAACCGGGTCCCCGAGGAGGGCGCCCTGGAGCCCGCGTTCCGGCTGTGGACCCAGGTGGTGTCCCGTCCGACGCCCGGGCAGGCGTTCGTCAACGCGGGCAAGCGCGACGCCGCGCACGACCTGGACCTGCCCGTCGCCCAGGTCGTCCGCCGGGACGGCGTCGAGCGCCCGGCGACCGGCATCGAGGTCACCGCCCTGTCCGACCAGCACATCTGGCTGCGCACCGACCCGGGGACGGATCTGGAGGTCGGCGACTGGGTGGGCCTGGGCCTGTCCCACCCGTGCACCACGTTCGACAAGTGGCCGGTGATCCCGCTGGCCGAGGCGGACGGCACGGTGGTCGACTGCATCCGTACGTACTTCTAGGAGCCGCTTTCCAGGAGCCGGGAGGCATGGCATGGAGGACCTGGTCGTCCGGGACGCCGACGTCGTCGACGGCAGCGGCGCCGACTCCTACCGCGCCGATGTGGTGATCGACGCCGGCCGTATCACCGCGATCGTCAAGGAGGCGGCCGCCGCCGGCTGCCAGCGCCCCCGGGCGGTGCGCGAGCTGGACGCGGAGGGTCTGGTCCTCTCCCCCGGCTTCATCGACATGCACGCCCACAGCGATCTGGCCCTGCTGCGCGACCCGGACCACAGCGCCAAGGCCGCCCAGGGGGTCACCCTCGAAGTCCTGGGCCAGGACGGGCTGTCGTACGCCCCGGTCGACGACCGCACCCTCGCCGAGGTCCGCGACGCGATCGCCGGCTGGAACGGCCACGGCGACGACGTCGACTTCGACTGGCGCACCGTCGGTGAGTACCTGGACCGCCTCGACCGGGGCGTCGCCGTCAACGCGGCCTATCTGGTCCCGCAGGGCACCGTGCGGGCGCTGGTCGTCGGCTGGGAGGACCGTCCGGCGACGCCGCGCGAGCTGGACCGTATGCGGGAGCTGGTCGCGCAGGGCCTGGAGCAGGGCGCCGTCGGCCTGTCGTCGGGGCTGACGTACACGCCGGGGATGTACGCCGAGGACGCCGAGCTGACCGAGCTGTGCCGGGTGGTGGCCCGGCACGGTGGCTACTACTGCCCGCACCACCGCTCGTACGGCGCCGGTGCGCTGGAGGCGTACGCGGAGATGGTGGAACTGAGCCGAAAGGCGGACTGCCCGCTCCATCTCGCCCACGCCACCATGAACTTCGGGGTGAACGAGGGCCGGGCGCCCCAGCTGCTGGCCCTGCTGGACGAGGCGCTGGCGGCGGGCGCCGACATCACCCTGGACTCCTACCCCTACACCCCCGGCAGCACCACGCTCGTCGCCCTCCTGCCCAGCTGGGCGAACGAGGGCGGCCCCGAGGCGGTGCTGCGCCGTCTCGCCGACGACGACACGGCCGAGCGGATCCGCCACGACCTGGAGGTCACCGGCGCGGACGGCTGCCACGGCGTCCCCGTCGACTGGGACACCATCGAGATCTCGGGCACCGGCGACCCGGCGCTGGGCGACGTCGTCGGCCGTACGGTCCTGGAGTCGGCGCGCCGGCGCGGCGAGACCCCGTGGACGACGGCCCGCCGGCTGCTCCTCGCCGACCGTCTCGCCCCGACCGTCCTGATGCACGTCGGCCACGAGGAGAACGTGCGGACGATCATGCGCCACCGGGTGCACACGGGCGGCTCGGACGGCATCCTTCAGGGCGCCAAGCCGCACCCGCGCGCGTACGGCACCTTCCCGCACTATCTCGGGCACTACGTACGGGAGTCGGGGGTGCTGTCCCTGGAGGAGTGCGTCGCCCATCTCACGGGGCGGCCCGCGGCCCGGCTGCGTCTGCCGGACCGTGGGCTGGTGCGCGAGGGGTACCGGGCCGATCTGGTCCTGTTCGACCCCCGGACGGTGGCGGCGGGCGCGACGTACGACGCGCCGCGCGCGCTTCCCGTCGGCATTCCGCACGTCCTGATCGACGGGCGGTTCGTCGTCGAGGACGGGCGGCGCACGGATGTGCTGGCGGGGCGGGCGGTGCGGCGGTCGACCGCCCGCGCGTGAACCGCGTTACGGCCGGGGCAGGATGCAGCCGCTGTTGGTCAGGTCGAGCCGGTTGCCGGCGTCGAAGCAGGCGGGGATCTGGTAGGTCTCCTGCGCGTAGTTGATGCCCTTGCGGACCGTGACCTTGCCGGTCTCGTCGACCTCGCACGGGTTGTTCTCCGTGCAGGTCTGGCCGTCCTCGTTGCCCGTGTTGTTGACGGCGACGACCTTGCCGGTGGTCTGGTCGATGACGGGCGAGCCGGAGGTGCCGCCGATGGTCTGGCAGGCGGAGGTGTAGCGGACGGAGTCCTTCCAGGTCCAGTCGCCCTCCTTGATGCGGTACACGAACCCGTCGATGTTGCAGCTGTACAGCCGCTTCCAGTAGCCGGAGGCCACGGTGATGGCCGTACCGGCGACGGGGTGGGTGTCCTGCACGGTGAGGGCGCTGATGCCGTACGTGCTCTTGATCGAGGCGTACGTGCGGGTGAGCTGGTAGATCGTGATGTCGGTGTCCGTCATGGTCGAGTAGGCGACCTTGCTGGCGCGCAGGGTCCCGACCCGCGTGCCGGCGGAGTTCAGCAGGCCGAAGGAGCGGCTGGACGCCTGGTCGACGATGACCTCGCCGGGCTCCGGGAAGCCGGTCTCCAGGCAGTGCCCGTTGCTGAGCACGAGCGCCGGGTCGGTGTCGACGGAGTTCGGGAAGCGGATGACGGAGCCGGAGCAGTTGCTGAGCGAGACGGTGCCGGCGAAGTTGACGGCCCGGAGCGTCGGCGAGGCGGCCTTGGCGGCCGTGCCCGTGGTGGCGGCCGAGGCGGTGGCCGACGTGGCGTCGGCCCGGTCCGCGGTCGTGGGCGCGGCGACCGCGGGCGCCGCGCCGGCCCCGGCGATGGCCAGGGCGAAGAGCGCGGCGACGAGAGGCTTTCTCATGTGGGGGTCCCCTCTTGCGACGAGGCGACCGGAGATCTTCCGGCCGCCCGCTGATTTGTCATGCGCATTGTTGGCGCAGAGGGGCCCCGGAACAAGCAGTGGTTTTCGGCCGCCGGAAGGACCGGCTCCGCCCGAGGGCAGGGCGTGCCGAGCGGCGGGCCCGCACAACGGTCCAGACGCGTACAAGGCGGAATCCGCCCGTCAGCGGGCGCGGGCTCCCCTACCGGGGCCCTTTGGTCTTCCCTCTCCCTTTGCCGCCGGAGTTCCCGGGCCCGCCGTCCGACGAGGGTGTCGAGGGCGTCGAGGCCGCAGGGCTGGAAGCGCCGGCCCCAGGGGTACTCGACGCGGAGGGCGAGGCCGGGTTCGTCGGCGACGCGCCGGAGGAGCCGCTCGCGGACGCGGCGGGAGACGGCTCGCCGGACCCGTCGGAAGGGGTGCCGGAATCCGTCGCGTCCGACGGGCCCGACGTGCCCGCGAAGTCCGGCACGGACCGCGTCCCGCCCCCGCGCTTGCCCTCCGGCGCGTCGGAGGACCCGAAGGACACGCCGGCGACCAGCGCGGCCAGGGACACCACACCCACGGCACCGGCGGCGGCGAGCACCCGCGGCGAGCGCCAGGCCGCGCTCTTGCGCTGTGCGCGCCGGCGCTCGGCGCGGCCGCCCTCCCACGCCTCCCGCCAGTCCGGCACGGGTTCCCGCTCCGGCACCGGCACCGGCTCCGGCTCCGGCTCCGGCTCCGGCTCCCAGCCCACGGCGTCCTGGCCGGCGGCGACGCGCGGCAGCCGGGCGGTCTCGTCGTAGGCGTTCTGCCACCCGTGGGCGGCGGCCGGATCGGCGTACGCGTCGTACGCCGGGGCGGGCTCGGCCTGCGGGTGGTAGACCGGCGGCGAGGGGTTCGCGTCGTATGCCCCGTTTTGGTGCTGAGGTGGCCTGGACATGGCCGCGCATTGTAGGGACGAGGGTGGCCCCTGGGACAGCCACCGGCGATAACCACCCAAACCGACGCGTCTCACGTGGCGGAAAACACGCCCCGAGACGGGTTACACCGCCGTAAGCTCCCAGACATGCAGGTGATCCAGTCCACGAAGCTCGCAAATGTCTGTTACGAGATCCGGGGCCCGGTTCTCGAAGAGGCGATGCGGCTGGAGGCGGCAGGCCACCGCATCCTCAAGCTCAACACCGGCAATCCGGCCGCCTTCGGCTTCGAGTGCCCGCCGGAGATCCTGGAGGACATCCTCCGCAATGTGTCGTCGGCCCATGGGTACGGCGACGCGAAGGGCCTGCTGGCGGCGCGCCGCGCGGTCGTGATGCACAACCAGACACTCGGCATCGAGACGGACGTCGAGCACGTCTTCATCGGCAACGGCGTGTCCGAGCTGATCGTGATGGCCATGCAGGCCCTGCTGGACGACGGCGACGAGGTCCTGGTCCCGGCCCCGGACTACCCGCTGTGGACGGCCGCGGTGTCCCTGTCCGGCGGCACGGCGGTGCACTACCGCTGCGACGAGCAGTCCGACTGGATGCCCGACCTCGCGGACGTCGAGCGGAAGATCACCGACCGCACCAAGGCGCTCGTCATCATCAACCCGAACAACCCCACGGGCGCGGTCTACGACGAGGCGATGATCAAGGGGCTGACCGACATCGCCCGCCGCCACAACCTGCTGGTCTGCTCGGACGAGATCTACGACAAGATCCTCTACGACGACGCCCGGCACATCCCGACCGCCAAGGTCGCCCCGGACCTCCTCACCCTCACCTTCAACGGCATGTCGAAGGCGTACCGGGTGGCGGGCTACCGGGTGGGCTGGATGTCGATCTCGGGGCCGCGCGCGCACGCCGACTCCTACATCGAGGGTCTGACGATCCTGGCGAACATGCGGCTGTGCGCGAACATGCCGGGCCAGCACGGTGTCGTGGCCGCGCTGAGCGGCCGGCAGTCCATCAACGACCTGGTCCTGCCGGGCGGGCGCCTGAAGGAACAGATGGACACGGCGTACGAGCTGCTGACCCAGATCCCGGGCGTGAGCTGTGTCCGCCCGAAGGGCGCGCTGTATCTCTTCCCGCGCCTCGACCCCGCCGTCTTCAAGATCAAGGACGACCGGCGGATGGTCCTGGACCTGCTACGGAGCGAGAAGATCATGGTCGTCCAGGGCACCGGCTTCAACTGGCCGGAGCAGGATCACTTCCGGGTGGTGACCCTGCCGACGGTGACGGATCTGCGGGACGCGGTGGGCCGGATCGCCCGCTTCCTGGACGGCTACAGCCAACCCTGAGGGCTCACGGGGTGTAGTCGAACATGTTCCCTTTTTGATCACGACAACTTTAGAACGGATCCAAGGTAGACTGGCCTACTGTCAGAGCACAGGAGGCCATCCCATGTACGAACCGATCCGCACCAAGTCGGTCCACACGATGGCCGGCACGACCTCGGACTTCCCCCACCGTTCCCGCGAGGAAGAGCTGGACATCCAGCTCGCCGGGCACCTTTCGGCACTCCTCGCGGTCACCGACGAGCTGCGCGCCCAGGGCCGTACGGAGGACCTGGACGCAGCGGCGGATCGACTCGCCCAGCAGGTGACACGGCTGAAGGGAGGCAGGCCGCCGGTCCGCACCACGTCCGCCGGCATCGCCGCCCCGCAGGCCCTGCACCAGCGTGCCCACACCCTCGCGGGCCGCGCGCTGGTCGTGGCCGCGTCCCGTGCGGACACGGCAGCGGCGATCCTTGCGGCGGAGCGCATGGACGCGCATGACGCTGCGCTGGCTACACCCAGGGAACTGAGTAGCGCCGGCTGATCCCTCGCCCCTCTTTCGGAGGGATCCCTCAACGGCCCCGGTCCGCGTGCACCCGCAGCGACGCGCGGACCGGGTTGCCATGTCGGGCGTTGCAGTGCCGGGGCCGGTATGTCACCCCCCGTTCACCCGATCCGCCGGGGAACGTTGGGTTCCGCGAGGAATCTCCCTCGCGTGAAACGTATTTCAGGGATCGTCCTCGCGGTTCTGCTCGTCGTCGGTGTGGTGGTGGCCGTCGTGGCGGGGCGCAGCGACGAGGACGCGGGCACGGCAACGAAGACCGTGCGCATGGTGATCGGGTCGGAGAAGGCCGAGTACTTCGCCGATCCGGACGTGGTGAAGGCCCTCGCCGCCAAGGGCTACACCGTCAAGGCCGAGACCTCCGGGTCCTGGGCCATGGAGGGGCTGAACCTCAAGGGGTACGACCTCGCGTTCCCGTCCAGTCAGGCGCCCGCCGTGGAGCTCGCCGGGCGCTACAAGGTGCGCGGGACGCTCCCCCGCCCCTTCTACTCGCCCCTGGTCGTCGTCGCCCACCGGGGCGCCGCACAGGTGCTCGCGGACAACGGCCTCGCCGCCCTCGACTCCGAGCACCGCGGCACCTTCAAGATGGCCGCCTACCTCGACGCCGCCCGGCACGACCGCACCTGGCAGCAGCTCAAGGGGGCCGGAAAATATGGCGAGTTGAGCGGCACGCTCTTCGTCTCCAGCACCGACCCGGAGTCCTCCAGCTCCGGCGCCCTCTATCTCGCCGCCGCCTCCTACGTCGACAACGGCGGGCGGGTCGTCGGGGGCGACGCCGACCTGAACCGCACCGCGCCGCTGCTGAAGAGGCTCGTCACCGTGCAGGGCGCCCAGCAGTCCAGCTCGGACGCGGTCTTCCGGGACTTCGTCAGCGGGGCCGGCAATCCCCTGGTGCTGGCCTACGAGTCCCAGGTCGCCGCCCTCCTCGGCGCCGGGCAGCAGCCCGACGACCTCGTGGTCCTCTACCCGGACACCACCGTCAACAGCGACCACACCGCCGTACCGCTCACCGAGACCGGCCGCGTGCTCGCCGAACTCCTCACCGACGACCCGGAGTTGCGTCGTCTGGCCGTCAAGCACGGCTTCCGGCCGCAGGGCGCCGCCGCGGCGTTCGGCTCGGCCACCGCCTACCTCAAGCAGGAACTGACCGGTGTCCGGCAGGCGCCCGTGCCCACCTCCGCGGTGCTGCACGAGATGGCGCGCCGGGCGCGCGGATGACAGGGGGAACCAGCACATGACCACGGAACAGAACGAGTTCACGCTCACCCCGCCCGAGCCCGTCGCCCCCGTCCCACGGGAGAAGGCCGGCGGACTCGTCCCGCTCTCCGACGGGGTCCGCGCGGAGATGGCCCGCAAGGCCGCCGAGTACGTCGACGGACTCGCCCGCCTCGACGCCCGCTCCCCGGAGTTCGCCGGCCGCGTCGGCGAGATCACCGCTCTCGGCGCCGGCGAGATGCGGGGCGCCGCCGCGCAGTCCAACCGCATGCTGGAGCGCACCGTCCGCTCCCTGCCCGACAAGGGCGGGGACGCCCAGTCCCGGGTGGCGGGCACGCTCGTCGAACTCCGGCGCGTCGTCGAGGACCTGGACCCGCGCGACCTGCCCGCGAGCAAGGGCCGCAAGCTCCTGTCCCGGCTGCCGGGTGGCAACAAGCTGCGCGACCACGTGGCCAAGTACGCCTCCGCGCAGGGCACCCTGAACAGGATCGTGGGCTCGCTGCGCGGCGGACAGGACGAACTGCGCCGCGACAGCGCCGCGTTGCAGACCGAACGCACCCGCCTGTGGGAGACCATGGGCAAGCTCCAGGAGTACGTCGTCCTCACCGAGGCCCTGGACACCGCCGTCGAACAGCACATCGCCGGCGTGGAGGCACAGGACCCCGCCCAGGCCGACACCCTGCGCGCCGACGTCCTCTTCCCCGTCCGGCAGAAGCACCAGGACCTGCTCACCCAGCTCGCGGTGTGCGCGCAGGGCTACCTCGCCATGGACGTCGTACGCCGCAACAACGACGAGCTGATCAAGGGCGTCGACCGGGCGGCCACCACCACCGTCTCGGCCCTGCGCATCTCCGTGATGCTGGCCTCCGCCCTCGACCGCCAGAAGAAGGTCATCGAGCAGGTCAACGCCCTGCGCGGCACCACCGAGGACCTCATCCGGGGCAACGCGGAGATGCTCGCCACGCAGAGCGGCGAGATCCAGCGCATCGCCGCCGACCCGGCGGTCGGCGCGGAGACCCTGCGCACGGCCTTCCAGCAGATCTACCGCACCCTCGACGCCATCGACAGCTACAAGGCCCAGGCGACCGAGGCGATGGCGACCACCGTGGAGTCCCTGACCGCCGAACTCCAGTCGGCCGGCGCCTACCTGGAGCGCAGTCGCGCCCAGGGACAGCTGGACGGGGGCCTCGCATGAGACGGCTCCTCGCCCTGACGGTGACCGCGGCCGCCCTCCTGGCGGCCGGCGCGACCGCCTGTACGTCGGAGAAGTCCGCCGACGACCCGGACGCCGCCAAGCCCGGCACCCTGCGCGTCCTCGCCTCCAGCGAGCTCAGCGACATGACGACCGTCCTCGCCCAGGTCGCCAAGAGCACCGGGATCACCGTCCGCCCCACCTACATGGGCACCCTCGACGCCGTCGACCTGCTCGCCAAGGGCAAGGCGGACGGCCGTTACGACGCGCTGTGGCTGTCCTCGGACGACTATCTGCGGCTGCGCCCCGACGCGGCGAGGAAGGTCGTCTCGGAGACGCCGGTGATGTCCAGCCCGGTCGCCATCGGCGTCAAGCCGGCCACCGTCCAGGCCCTGGGCTGGCAGCCCGCCGACGTCACCTGGGCGGACGTCGAACAGGCCGTCCAGCAGGGCAGACTGACCTACGGCATGTCCGACCCGGCCCGCTCCAACTCCGGTTTCTCCACCCTCGTCTCGGTGGCCTCCGCGCTCTCCGGCGCCCAGTCCGCCCTCACCGACGCGGACGTGAGGAAGGCGACGCCGCGGCTGAAGGAGTTCTTCACGGGCCAGAAGCTGACGTCGGGCTCCTCGGGCTGGCTGGCGACCGCCTACCAGCGCCGGGGCGATGTGGACGCGCTGCTCAACTACGAGTCCGTCCTCAAGGGCATCCCGGGCCTGACCGTGATCCGCCCGAAGGACGGCGTGGTCACCGCCGACTATCCCCTGTCCTCCCTCGCCGCCACGGACGCGGCGACCCGGGAGGACGTCCGCCGGCTGACCGACGCCCTGCGCTCCGGGCCGATGCAGCAGCTGATCACCAGCTCCACGCACCGCCGCCCGGTGGTCGCGACGGTACCGCCCGCCGCCGGCCTCGACACGGCCCGCCGC
This sequence comes from Streptomyces sp. NPDC032126, assembly GCF_055580085.1. Lineage (NCBI taxonomy): Bacteria > Bacillati > Actinomycetota > Actinomycetes > Kitasatosporales > Streptomycetaceae > Streptomyces > Streptomyces sp. NPDC032126. The sequence goes on along the minus strand of NZ_JBVIMA010000006.1, from coordinate 527,092 downwards.
CGCGAACTCCCCTTCCCCGGCACCCGCTCGGTCGCCGACGGCCTGCTCGACGCGTACGAGAACGAACTGCGCCGCCCCTCGCGGACGGTGTACGTCCTCGACACCTCCGGCTCCATGGAGGGCGACCGCCTCGACCGGCTCCAGCGGGCGCTGAAGGACCTGACCGGCGACTTCCGCGACCGGGAGGAGGTGACGCTGATGCCGTTCGGCTCGGAGGTGAAGGAGGTCCGCACCCATGTGGTGGACCCGGCGTCACCGCAGGACGGCGTGAACGCGATCCGGAAGGACGCCGACGGCCTGTCCGCCGACGGCGACACGGCGATCTACAGCTCCCTGGAGCGGGCCTACGACCATCTCGGCGCCGACCGCGACACGTTCACGTCGATCGTGCTGATGACGGACGGCGAGAACACGACCGGCGCGAAGGCGGGCGAGTTCGACGCCTTCTACCGGGGCCTGCCGGCCGACCGGCAGCGGATCCCGGTCTTCCCGATCCTCTTCGGCGACTCCGACCAGGCCGAGCTGTCCCATATCGCCGACCTGACCGGCGGCCGCCTCTTCGACGCCCGGAAGGGCTCCCTGGACGGCGCCTTCGAGGAGATCCGTGGCTACCAGTAACCGTCTCCTGGCCTACCTGGAGTCCCGCAAGAACATCGCGGGCAGCGCCTGCGGCCTGATCGGCCTGATCCTGACGTTCACGGGCGTGGCGGGCCCGTACTGGCCGGTGGTCGTGCTCGGCCTCTACGGCGCGGGCGCGCTGATCGCCCCGCCGGAGCGCCCCGCCCCGCCGGACTTCCCGACCCCGTCGGCCCAGCTGGAGGAACTGCGCACCGACTTCGGCCGCCTGAAGCAGTACCTGACGGAGGTCGACCTCCCGTCGGCGGTCTCCCGCCGCGTCACCGAGCTGACCGGCCTCCTGAGCGCCCTCCTCGACGAGGACGCGTCGGCCCAGGACCCGGAGGCCCTGCACATCCTCTCCCGAGCGGTCCGCCAGGACCTCCCGGAAGCGGTCGACGCCTTCGTACGCACCCGCTGGTGGCACCGGATGGCGCCGGGCCAGGACCCTCCGGAGAACCACCTGGAACGCCAGCTGACCGCGCTCCACCGGGAGGGCGTGGAACTGGCGCAGAACCTCAGGGACGCCGAGGCGAGGCGCCAGGAGACCCACACCCGCTACTTGGAGGAGAGGTGAGCCGTGAAACAGGCGAAGGCCTGCCCCCGGCTCCCTCGCCGGGGCGGGCGAGGAAGCCGGCGGCAGGCCACCACGCACGCCGTTGTACGCGGCTTCGCCGACTGGCACCGCGGCCGGCCCGTGACGAAGTACTGGTCAGGGCACACTCGGTAGACCGGCCGCGGAGTTCAGGGGGAGGAGGGCTCAGCCCAGCCGCTCCACCAGCGCCCGGTACTGCTCCCACAGCTCCTTGGGCGTGTGATCGCCGAAGGTGTTCAAGTGGTCCGGCACCAGCGAGGCCTCCTCGCGCCACACGTCCTTGTCGACGGTGAGCAGGAACTCCAGCTGGTCGTCGCTGAGGTCGAGCCCCGCGGTGTCCAGCGCGGCGGGCGTCGGAAGGACACCGATCGGCGTCTGAACGCCCTCCGCCTTGCCGTCCAGCCGCTCCACGATCCACTTCAGGACGCGGCTGTTCTCGCCGAAGCCGGGCCAGACGAACGCGCCGTCGGCGTCCTTGCGGAACCAGTTGACGTAGTAGATCTTCGGCAGCTTCGCCTGGTCCCTGCCCTTGGCGACGTCGATCCAGTGGCCCATGTAGTCGCCCATGTTGTAGCCGCAGAACGGCAGCATGGCGAAGGGGTCGCGGCGCAGCTCGCCGACCTTGCCCTCGGCGGCGGCGGTCTTCTCGGAGGCGACGTTCGCGCCGAGGAAGACGCCGTGGTTCCAGTCGAAGGACTCGGTGACCAGCGGGACCGCGCTCGCGCGCCGGCCGCCGAAGAGGATCGCGGAGATCGGCACGCCCTTGGGGTCCTCCCACTCGGGCGCGATGATCGGGCACTGGGCGGCGGGCACGGTGAAGCGGGCGTTGGGGTGGGCGGCCGGGGTGTCCGAGTCCGGCGTCCAGTCCTGGCCCTTCCAGTCGGTGAGGTGGGCCGGGGCCTCCTCCGTCATGCCCTCCCACCAGACGTCGCCGTCGTCGGTCAGCGCCACGTTGGTGAAGACCGAGTTGCCCCACAGCGTCTTCATCGCGTTGGCGTTGGTGTGCTCGCCGGTGCCGGGCGCGACGCCGAAGAAGCCGGCCTCGGGGTTGATGGCGTACAGGCGGCCGTCCTCGCCGAAGCGCATCCAGGCGATGTCGTCGCCGATGGTCTCGACGGTCCAGCCGGAGATGGTGGGCTCCAGCATGGCGAGGTTGGTCTTGCCGCAGGCGGACGGGAAGGCGGCGGCCACGTACTTGGACTCACCGGTGGGCGGGGTGAGCTTGAGGATGAGCATGTGCTCGGCCAGCCAGCCCTCGTCGCGGGCCATGACGGAGGCGATGCGCAGGGCGTAGCACTTCTTGCCGAGCAGCGCGTTGCCGCCGTAGCCGGAGCCGTAGGACCAGATCTCGCGGGTCTCGGGGAAGTGCGAGATGTACTTGGTGGAGTTGCACGGCCAGGGGACGTCCTCCTGGCCCTCCTCCAGCGGCGCGCCGAGGGTGTGGACGGCCTTGACGAAGAAGCCGTCGGAGCCCAGTTCGTCGAGGACCGGCTGGCCCATGCGCGTCATGGTGCGCATGGAGACCGCGACGTAGGCGGAGTCGGTGATCTCGACGCCGATCGCGGAGAGGTCGGAGCCGAGGGGGCCCATGCAGAACGGGACGACGTACATGGTCCGGCCGCGCATGGAGCCGCGGAAGACGCCCTTCTCACCGGCGAAGATCTCCCGCATCTCGGCGGGGGCCTTCCAGTGGTTGGTCGGGCCGGCGTCCTCCTCCTTCTCGGAGCAGATGAAGGTCCGGTCCTCGACGCGGGCGACGTCGGTCGGGTCGGAGGCGGCGTAGTAGGAGTTCGGGCGCTTGATGGGGTCGAGTTTGCGGAAGGTGCCCTTCGCGACGAGCTCCCCGCACAGGCGCTCGTACTCGGCCTCGGATCCGTCGCACCAGACCACGTTGTCCGGCTGGGTCAGTTCGGCGATCTCGTGGACCCACGAGATCAGTTCCTGGTGGTTGGTCGTGCTGACGGGGGGAGCCGCGATGTCGCGCGCCACGATTGCTCCTAAGTGAGGGATTTTGTCCTGCTATGCACTTGGTACCCCGTGGGGGCTGCGACCCGAACGCCGCGCGGGAGAGGTGCCTCCGCGCTCATCCGGTGCCGACCGCACTCATTTGATCATCCGACTGGCGGGCGCATATGTCCAGAGGGCGTCACAGATGAGCAGCGTGAGGATCGCCACGTCGCCCGGGGGCGTGAGATGATGGCCACTCTTCGACGGTCATCCCGTCGGATTGATCCGTAACTTACGGTTCCGTAGGTACGATTTCGCGCATGACTGCGCCCGCCCCCGACGCGCCCATGGAGCCGACGGCCGCAGGCCGTACGCCCGACGCGCCCTCTCTGCCGCACCAGATCCGGCAACAGGTCACCCAGCACCTCACCGACCCGATCAAGCCCAAGCTCCGCGGCTGGCTGCACCTGGGCATGTTCCCGGCCGCGCTGATCTCCGGCCTCGTGCTCACCGCGCTGGCGGACTCCACCCGCGGCCGGATCGCCTGCGGGATCTACGCCCTGACCGCCTGCCTGCTGTTCGGCGTGAGCGCGCTGTACCACCGCGGCGACTGGAGCCCGCGCATGGACGGCATCCTGCGCAGGCTGGATCACGCCAACATTTTCCTGATCATCGCGGGCACCTACACGCCCCTGACGATGCTGCTGCTGCCCGGTGCGAAGGGGCAGTGGCTGCTGTGGGGCATCTGGGGTGCCGCGGCCGCCGGCATCGTCTTCCGCGTCTTCTGGGTCGGCGCCCCGCGCTGGCTCTACACCCCCTGCTACATCGCGATGGGCTGGGCGGCCGTCTTCTTCCTGCCGGACTTCATGCGCACCGGCGGCATCGCGGTGCTGGTCCTGGTGATCGTGGGCGGCGTCCTGTACAGCGCGGGCGGCGTGATCTACGGCATCAAGCGGCCGAACCCGTCACCGCGCTGGTTCGGCTTCCACGAGGTGTTCCACTCCTTCACCCTCGCCGCGTTCGTCGTGCACTACGTCGGCATCTCGCTGGTGGCGTACCAGCACGCATAGCCCCACCACGCGCGCCCATCCGGCCACGGCTCACCCGAGCCGTGGCCGGATTTTTCATGCCCGTCGGCGGATGTTCACCCCTGTCGACGGAAGTTCGCCACCCTGAAAGCTGATGTCGATTGACAGCTCCTAGATTTTGAGAGTTACTCTCATTTCATGGCTACTGTCACCCGTACCGACACACACACGCCCGCGGCGGGGGGCGACCCCCGCCGCTGGCTGGCCCTCGGCGCCCTGGTCGCGAGCATGCTCACGCTCGGCTTCGACACGACGATCCTCAACGTGGCGCTCCCGACGATGGCCGAGCAGCTCGGCGCCACCACCGGCGAACAGCAGTGGATGGCCGACGCCTATGTCGTCGTCTTCGCCGCGCTGATGCTCCCGGCGGGCCTCCTCGGCGACCGCTTCGGACGCCGCCGGATGCTCATCGCCGGACTCGGCGTCTTCCTCGTCGGCTCGGTGGCCGGCGCCCTGGCCGACGACGTGAACTGGGTGATCGCCGCCCGCGCGCTCATGGGCGTCGGCGCGGCGCTGATCACCCCGCTCGCGATCTCCGTACTGCCCTCACTGTTCGCTCCCGAGGAGCAGGGCAAGGCCATGGGCCTGGTCTCCACCGGTTCCGCCCTGGGCCTGCCGCTCGGCCCGATCATCGGCGGCTATCTGCTGGAGCACTTCTGGTGGGGCTCGGTCTTCGTGCTGAACGTCCCCATGGTCCTGATCGGCATCACCGCCTGCGTCCTGCTGCTGCCGGAGACCCGCGACCCGGCCTCCCCCCGCATCGACACCGTCTCCACCGCGTGCACCGCGGGCGGCCTCGGCGCCCTCGTCTACGCGATCATCGAGGCGCCCGAGCGCGGCTGGGGAGACCCGCTGATCCTGAGCATGTTCGGCATCGCCGCGATCCTGCTCACCGGACTGGTCCTGCGCTCGCGCCAGGTCGAGCGCCCCATGCTCGACATGTCCCTGCTGGCCCACCGCGGCTTCCTCTTCAACACGCTCGCCGCGACCCTGGTGATGTTCGTGCTGTCCGGGCTGCTGTTCGTGCTGCCGCCCTATCTCCAGTCCGTCCTCGGCAACGACACCCTGGCCACCGGCGTGAAGCTGCTGCCGATGGTCCTCGGCCTGTCCGTCTCCGCCAAGGCGGCCCCGGCGGCCGCCGACCGGTTCGGCGGGCGGGGCACGGTCAGCGCGGGCATGGTGATCCTCGCCTTCGCCGCCTTCCTCGGCTCCCGCACGACGACCGACAGCGGCTACGGCTTCACCGCCCTGTGGCTCGTCCTGGCCGGCCTGGGCTTCGGCCTCGCGCTCGTCCCGGCCATGACCAACGCCCTCGCCACCCTGCCCGCCGACCGCGCCGGCAGCGGCTCCGGCCTGCTGCTGACGCTGCGCCAGGTCGGCGCGGCGGTCGGTATCGCCCTGCTGGGCAGCCTGCTGTCCAACACCTTCCGCGACCGCCTGGACGTCACCGGCCTGCCCTCCGGGATCGCCGACAAAGCCGGCGACTCCGTGGTCGCCGCCCATGTGATCGCCGAGAAGGCGCACTCCGCCCAGCTCGCCGCCTCCGCGAACAGCTCCTACGTCCACGGCATGAACCTGGTGCTGCTGGTCTGCGGGGTCGCCGCCCTCATCGCCGCCCTGCTGGCGGCCGCGTTCCTGCCGTCGACGCCGGCGGTCCGGGCCGCCGAGGCGGAGGAGGACACGAAGGCGGATGACCAGCCTTTGGCCCGAGCCTAGGAGGATGCCGGACAATGACCTCATGACGGCCGCATCTCCCCCCGCCCCCGCCGACCACTCCCAGCTGGGTCTGCGCGAGCGCAAGAAGATCAGGACCCGGGAGGCGATCCGCGCGGCGACGTACGCGCTGATCGAGGAGCAGGGGTACGAGGCCACGACGATCGATCAGATCGCCGACCGCGCGGAGATCTCACCGTCGACGGTGTTCCGGTACTTCCCCACCAAGGAGGACATCGTCCTCACGGACGAGTACGACCCGATCATGCTGGAGGAGCTGCTCGCCCGGCCCGCGGACGAGCCGCTGTGGGACTCCGTGCGGCATGTGGTGAAGAAGGCCCTGGGCCTCGATCAGGCCCAGGATCCGGAGGTGACACGGCTGCGGGCCCGGCTCATGGTCGAGGTCCCGGCCGTGCACTCCCGGATGATGGAGATCATGTCGGCCACCGGCCGCATGATGTGTCGGGCCATCGGGGAGCGCTCCGGCTGGGACCCGGACAGCCTGGAGGTACGCGTCTTCACCATGTCCCTGATCGGCGGACTGCACGAGATCTCCATCTACTGGGCGGAGAACGGCTACCCGGAGGACCAGGAGGCCCTGGTCGAGCGCGCCCTCGGCGTGATCGAGCGCGGCCTGCCCCCGAAAAAGCACTGAAGCCGGCTCACCCGGCCGTGACATCCTGGCCGGGTGACCGCACCGCAGATCCACGTCGACGTCGCTCCCGAACTCGCGCTGTTCGTCCCGCACGCCCGCCGCGGCGGCCCCACCGCGCTCGCCGTCGACGGCGTCTCCACCCTCGGCCATGTCGTCGAATCCCTCGGAGTGCCGCTGACGGAGGTCGGCGCGCTGGTCGTCGACGGCCGCGAGGTGGCCGTCTCCCACATCCCGGCGCACGGCGAGTCGGTGCGGGTCCGCCCGGTCGCCCGCCCCCAGCGGGTCCCCGGCGCCCCGCTGCGCTTCCTCCTCGACGTCCACCTCGGCACCCTCGCCCGCCGGATGCGCCTGCTCGGAGTGGACGCGGCCTACGAGTCGACGGACATCGGCGACCCGGCGCTGGCCGCGCGGTCGGCGGCCGAGCGGCGCGTCCTGCTCAGCCGCGACCGGGGACTGCTGCGCCGCCGCGAACTGTGGGCCGGCGCCTACATCTACAGCACCCGCCCCGAGGACCAGCTCCGTGACGTCCTGGAGCGCTTCCGCCCCGAGCTGCGCCCGTGGACCCGCTGCACCGCCTGCAACGGTCTGCTGCGCGAGGCCACGAAGGAGGAGGTGGCCGACCAGCTGGAGGGCGGCACGCAGCGGTCGTACGACGTCTTCGCGCAGTGCGTGGACTGCGGGCGCGCGTACTGGAAGGGCGCGCACCACGACCAGCTGGAGGCCATCGTGGTGCGCGCCCTCGCGGAGCACGGTCAGCCGAGCTGACGGACGATCACATCGCTTCGGTCGCAGGCGGTTCCGTTCCTGTTCGGGTCCAGCCCCAGGGGATCGTCCTTGCCGTTGACCTTCAGGCGGCCGTAGTCGTTCTTCTTCAGCCAGGCGCAGCGGGCGGCCGTCGTCTTCTTCACCTCCTTCGGGAAGGCGGTCGGCACGCACACGTTGATCGAGCCGTAGTGCCGGTCGCAGCCGGAGAGGGTGGGGCTGACCGGCTGCGAGGTCCGCTTCTCGCCGGGCTGGACGACCTTGCCCGACAGGGCGTCGGCGAACGTGTGGACATGCGGCGCGGCGGTGGCCGCGCTCAGGGCCGCCGGGCCCGTCAGATGCACCCACTTCGCCACCGACGGCACCCCGTTGGCGTCCACCGCGAAGAGCATGTACCAGCCGGGCGGCGCCAGGTTGGGGTTGCTCGTCACATTCAGGTCCACGTTGTTGCCGGCGACGGACAGCGGCAGGTCGACGAAGCGCTGGTTGGGGTCGGAGGAGTGGGTGACCGCGGCCGGGCGGATCAACTCGGCCTTGGCGATGGGCCGGTCGACCGTGATGCGCTGGGTGTCGCCGTACTTCCACTCGGTGTTGATGAGTGAGGTGATCGCCGGGCGGGCGCCCTTGAACAGATAGGGCGGGGTGTAGATCGACACGTCGTGGTTCCAGGTGCCGTTGCCCGGGTTGTCACCGGTGGCCATGACCCGGCCGTCGGGCAGCAGGAACGCCGAGGAGTGGTAGCCGCGCTCCTCGGGGTCGGCGGCCACCGGGTCGAAGGTGTTGGTGTCCGGGTCGTACAGCGAGGACTCGTAGACGGGGTTGGCCCGGTTGTGCAGCCCGCCGCCCGTCTCCAGCACCTTGCCGTCGGGCAGCAGCACGGCGGAGACGTACATCTTGCCCTGGTCGCCGGTCTCGGGGACCTTGCCGTTGCCGAGGTCGACCGTGCCCTGCGGGATCGGGGGGCCGGCGACGTACGCCGGGTTGGCCTGCTTGAGGTCGATGACGTCGGTGAGGCGGTTGCCCTCCGGGTTGGAGTCGATGTTGCCGCCGCCGAGGGTGAGGACCTTCTGGTTCTGCGCCGGGGGCAGCAGCACGCTCGCGGACTGGTCGCGCTGGTCCTTGTTCTGCAGGCCCGGGATCTGTGTGACGGTGTTGGCGTTGTAGTCGTAGACCGCCGAGCCGGTGCCCGGGATGTTGTTGCCGAAGACATGGCTGCCCGAGTAGAAGAGGCGGCCGTCCTGCATCAGGATCATCGACGGGTACAGGCCCCAGAACGACCAGGTCTGGTTGACCTGCCACAGCGCCAGCCACTTCTGCTGGGCCTCGGACCAGTACTCGGCGGTCACCGAACCGGACGAGTCCTCGCGCAGACCGCCGAAGGAGATGACGTCACCGTTGCCGAGCTCGGTCGCCGAGGGGTACCAGTGGCCGTCGTTGAGATCGTTGGTCTTGCTGTAGGTCTCGGTCGTCGGATCGAAGATGTACGAGTCCTTGTAGCCCTCGTAGCCGTGCCCACCCGCGACCGGGAACGCCTTGTTGCCGCTCAGCACCAGGACCCGGCCGTCCTGGAGCTGGATGTGTCCGGAGCAGAACATGTCCTTCGGGGTCGGGATGACCTTGTAGGAGCCGTCCGCCGGGTTGTAGACCGCGCTCGTGAACGTACCGGCGTTGAAGTTCTCCTCGCTGTTGCCGGAGCCCGCGATCAGCAGCACCTTGCCGTTCTTGAGGACCACGGAGTGCATGGAGCGCACCGGGTTCTGCGTGGGCAGCACCTGCCACCGGCCGTTGGCGCACTGGTCGGCGGTGCCCGTGCAGGCCGGGGGCGGCACGACGTCGGGGACCTGTTCCATCGTGTAGTCGTCGGTGGTCGCCGAGCCGGTGCCGTAGACGGAGACGCCCCAGGTGATCCGGTCGGTGCCGGCGGGGACTTCGGGCGTACGGACGCTCGCCTGCGTCCAGGTGCCGGCCAGCTCCAGGGTCTTGAGGTCCGTCCAGTACTGCCAGCCGGCGGTGGTGTCGTGCCGGAAGAGGGTGACGGCGGCGTCCGGTGTCGTCGTCTTGTACCAGAGGCCCAGGTCGTACTGCTTGCCCGGCGTCACGCCCGGCGCGCACTCGGTGGACTCGGTGATCAGGGCCTTGCGGTCGCCGCTGACCCGGCGGGTGAGCTCGACCTTCATGGCCCGGGAGCCGGAGTGGGCGTCGGTGGTGTGCGTGAAGGTGAAGTCGTTGTCGCCCCAGCCGGACTTCTCCCAGCAGTACGGCATGCCGTCCGTGCCGGCGGTCTCGAAACCGGGGTTCTTGATGAGGTTGGCGGCGGAGGCGGACTGGGGTGTGCTGAGGAGGAGGCCGACGGTGAGGGTGCCCACCGCCAGCAGGGCCGTTCTCCGGTTGTGTCTCATGCTGTGCGGCTCCTGCGGGGAAGGTAGACGAGCGCTTCGGTCCCGACGAAGCGCAGGACGAACGTGATGACGAGGGCCAGTGCGGTGGCGGGTACGGCGGTCAGCCCGCCGTACGTGACGAGCAGGGCGATCAGCGGGATGCGCAGCACCAGATCGGCGTTGGCGAGCAGCCCGAACCGCACGGTCCGGTCGGCCCAGTGACGGTGCCGGCGCCGGTCGCGGAAGAGGAGCTTCTCGATGAGGAGGAAGTTCCAGGCCACGCCGAACTGGTTGGCGACGACCTCGGCGGGCAGATAGTGCAGCCCCGCCCCGGTCAGGGCCCACAGGGCGACCAGGTTCGGCACGAACCCCGTCAGGCCGATCAGCCCGAACACCACCATCCGGGCCAGCGGGCTCGCCGTGCGCAGCCCGGCGAGGTGCCGCAGGAAGCGCCGGCCCTCCGCCGCCGTGGACTTGGACTCGCCCGCGAACCGCTCCTGGAACACGAACGGCACCTCGGTGACCGTGCGCGGCCGGCTCCGCACCGCCAGCTCCAGCAGGATCTTGTAGCCGAGGGGGCGCAGCACCTCGGCGGAGATGTCGCTGCGGCGGATCGCGAAGAAGCCGCTCATCGGGTCGCTGATGCCGCGCAGCCTGCGCGGGAAGAGCACCTTGGTCAGCCAGGTCGCGCCGCGTGAGACGGCGACCCGGTAGCCGCCGGCGAGGCCGGCCCGGCTGCCGCCCTTGATGTAGCGGGAGGCGACCACGAGGCCGGCGTTCGCCCGTTCGCCGGTGGCCACCAACTCCGGGACCAGGGACGGGGGATGCTGGCAGTCTCCGTCCATGACGACGACCCAGTCGGACCCGGCCGCCCGCAGGCCCTCGACGACCGCGCCGCCGAGCCCGCCGACCGGCTCCTCGCGGTGCAGCACGGTCACCGGGAACGGGCAGTCCTTCGCCGCGTCCCGGATGACCTCGGGGGTGTCGTCGGTGGAGTCGTCGACGAAGACGACCTCGCAGGGCAGCCGGCCGGGCACCGACTCGGTGATCCGGTGCAGGAGCTGGCGGATGTTCGCCGACTCGTTGTAGGTCGGCACGACGATGGTGACGGCGCCGGGTTCGGGCACCTCGGTCGCCTTCAGGGGCGGGACGGGTGCGGTGTACTCCTGGTACTCCTTGCTCATCGCGCGCCTCCGGAAGTGGTCTGGATCTGGCGGATCTCGATCCGGTCCTCGCCGGTGCCGAAGACGGCGACCGGTGTCGAGTGCTCAAGGGCCGCCCTGACGTTGGGCAGGTCGTCGGCGTCGCGCCGCACGGTCGGGGAGGCGACGACGTAGTCGAGGTCCTGCCAGCCCTTCGGCAGGGTCTTGATGACGGCCGGGTCGAGGTCGGCCTTGTAGAACCAGATCGCGCCGAGACCCGGCCGGTATCCGCTGTGGACGAGGTCCAGCCAGAGCGCGTCGTCGACGAGGACGCGGGTGTCGCCGGGGTCGTCCACCTCGGTGGCCAGCCACGTCGAGGCCGACCGGTAGGGGGCGTTGGCGTCGGCGGTGACGGCGGTGCGGTCGCCGTCGTACCAGCGCGGGACGACGTACGACCCGGCGGCGAGGACGAGGACGGCGGCGAGCGCGTACCGGCCGCCGGTCACCCAGCGTTTCTCGTGCTCGCCGCGCCGGCGGTGCAGCACCCCGTGCGCGACGCTCGCGGTCCCCCCGGCGAGGACCAGCGCGAGGAAGGGCAGAGCCTGGATGACGTACATCGCGGGCAGGTAGCCGCTGGGGCGCATCGCGACCACGGCGAGGATCGCGACGGCCAGCGACGGTCCGGCGAAGGCGCGGGCGGTGACCGACCAGCGCCAGGTGGCCAGGAGCAGCAGGGCGCCCGCGAGGCCGCCGACGATCAGGACGCGGTCGTAGTAGAGCCAGGAGTGCAGGACGCCGTGCGAGCCGGAGCCGTCGTCGAGGACGAACCCCGAACCGGGCCTGGTCATCTGGTACTTGATGCCGTCCCACAGGGAGACGTGCCCGCTGCCCGGCACCAGCTCGCCCTTGAGCAGGGCGAACAGCGGGTACGAGAAGCCGATGAGGGCGCAGGCGGTGACCGCGCCGGTCAGGGCGAACTTGCGGGTGTCGCGGTGGCTGTGCCGCCACATGGTGACGAAGACCGCCGGGAGGACGAAGAGCATCGTCTCCTTGGTGAGCACGGCCGTCGCGGCGGCGATGCCCGCCCCGAAGTGGTGCCAGAGGTGACGGCTGGGCGAGGCGGCCAGGGCGAACGCGAGGAGCGTCCACATCACCGCGAGGTTGTCGAGGAAGATCTCCCGCTGGAGGACGACCGCGAGCGGGGAGAACCCGAACAGGGCCATGCCGAGGCCGGCCGCCCAGCGCGGCAGGGACAGCCGCCGGCCGATGACGTAGACGAGGACGGCGCTGACGGCGCTCACGACGAGCATGACGGCGCGCATGGTGCCGACGGTCATCGAGTCCGGGCTGATCAGTTTGGGGATCCAGGTGAGCAGGGCTATCTGGATCCAGCCGAAGGGCGGGTGGTCGTACCAGTACGTGTAGTGGGCGAGGCCCTTGCCCTCCTGGACGGCCCAGGCCTGGGCGAGGTACGTGCCCTCGTCGTCGCTGAAGGTGGGGTAGTCGGCGATGTTCCAGCCCTGGACGACGAGGATCGCCGTCAGGAGCGCCCCGCACAGCAGGAGGTCGGGGCGGGACGAACGCAGCCGCCGCGGCGGGCCTGTCCGACCGGTCGAACGCGTTTCCGGCACAGGCCGGCTCTGCGCGGGGACCTGGGGAGTGGTCACCGCGGGAAGGGTGGAGGTCACGCAGGCACGTCCTCTCGGATCGTCTCGGCTGCGGTGAGGTGCGCACCGACGTGGTGGGTCAGCTCCCAGTCGTTGCGGCCGCGCTGCTCGCGCCAGACGGCGCGGAGCGCCGCCCCGGCGAGGAGGACCTGGTAGAAGGGGCCGCCCACGATCAGCTTGAGATAGTGGACGAGGCGGACGCGCAGCCCGTACTGCCGGCCGAAGTCGTGCAGTCCGACGACCTCGAAGACGAAGGTGACGAGCGCGGTCACGGCCGGCAGGAAGGTGACGAAGGCGATGCCGACGGGCACGTCGAGGAAGAGCGCGATCGCCACGTTCAGCGGGATGATCAGCCCGGAGAACGCCTGGAGGAACGGGGTCATCAGGGTGTAGCGGGCGAGCAGCCGCTGCCCGAATCCCGGGAGCTGCTTCCAGTCCTTCTTGCGGTAGACCTGAAGGAAGCCCTGGTTCCAGCGGGTGCGCTGCTTGAGCAGGGACATCAGGCTGCCGGGGGTCTCCTCCCTCGTCACCATGTCGGAGTCGTAGGCGACCACGACCTTCTTGCCGACGGACGACAGCCGCACCCCGAGATCGCAGTCCTCCGCGAGGCAGTCGGGATCCCAGCCGTCGGCGTCCCTGAGCACCTCGGTCCGGACGAAGACGGTGTTGCCGCCGAGCGGGATGAACCCCTTCTGGGCGTGCAGGTGCAGCCGGGAGCGGAACCAGAAGAAGTACTCCAGGCAGTTGCGCAGGCTGTACCAGCTGGAGTGGAAGTTGATGAGCTGCACACCGCCCTGGACGACGTCCGCGCCGGTGGTCCGGAAGGCGTGGTCGACGTGGGCGAGGAGCTCCGGGTGGACCTGGTCCTCGGCGTCGAAGACCCCGACGACGTCACCGCGGCAGTGCGGCAGCGCCGTGTTCATGGCCTTCGGCTTGTTCTTCTTCTCGTGGGTGTCGACGACGACCCGGACGCGCGGATCGCGTTCCTCCGCCTGGCGGGCCACCTCGGTGGTCTCGGGGTCGTCGTGGCCGACGATGACGATGATCTCGAAGTCGGTGTGGGTCGATTCCAGCAGCCGCTGGATCGTGTGGTCGAGCACGGCCTGTTCGTGCCGCGCGGGCAGCAGCAACGAGAACGACACGTGCTCGTCCCCGTCGGGTCTGCTGAACCGGGTGGAGGCGAGCACCTCGGGCGTACGCCACGCGTGCATCTGCCACCACAGGGTGAAAGCCGCCATCCAGAACAGAGCGAGTGAAACAGCGGCGATGAAGACAGATGTGAGCAAACAGATCCCCCCAGATCCAGAAACCCCCTGTCGCGACGGTGAGTCACAGCCGTCGCGCCACTGTGCAGAGGCTAGGGGGATTCTGTGAAGCGCGGGGAGTCTTCCGATAAATTGCGTGTTTCCGAACCGACGCGTCACTACTCGGACTTATGCGAACACTCGCTCACGTTCTCCGTGTGGAATTAGCCCCTCCTGTTCCCTTTCACCTGTTCAGTGCGGCCTGCAAGCGCTCGCTGTCGGTCGTCGGCGCATCGCAGACGAAGTGCCGGCAGACGTACGCGGTGGGCTCACCGCCGACCAGCGTCCGGTCAACAAGCAACGGAAATTCATCACTCTGGGTGACGCCATAGGCCACCACGGCCCCGGGCGCGGTGGCCAAAAGTGCCGTGTGATGCAGCGCCCGAGCCGCCGGATCGTCCAGCGCCGCCCCTACGACGGCCACCTCGCGCGGCCCGTCGAGTGCCGCCTCGGCCACCGCGAGGCCCCACCCGATGAAGCGCGGGACCCGCGGCCCGAGCGCCTTCACCACACCGAGCGCCTTCTCGGCAGCCGCCCGATGCGGCTCGGCGCCGGTGTGGGCGGCATAGCTCAGCAGGGCGCCGGCGGCCGCCGTCCACCCGGACGGCGTGGCGTTGTCGGTCGGATCCTGCGGCCGCCGGATCAGCCGCTCGGCGTCGGCGGCGGTGTCGAACAGCGTGCCGTCCTCCCCGGTGAAGCGCACCAGGACGTGGTCGAGCAGGAACCCGGCGAACTCCAGCCAGACGCCCTCGCCGGTGACGGAGGCGAGGGCCAGGAACCCCTCGGCGACATCCGCGTAGTCCTCCAGCACACCGGCGTTCGCGCCGACGTGGCCGTCCCTGCTGGTGCGGGAGAGCCTGGCCTGGTCGTCCAGGTGCAGCCGCACGAGGAGATCGGCGGCGGCGACGGCGGCCTCGACCAGGTCGGGGCGGTCGAAGTAGGCGCCGGTCTCGGCGAGCGCGGCGACGGCGAGCCCGTTCCAGGCGGCGACGACCTTGTCGTCCCGGCCGGGGGCGGGGCGGGCCGCACGGGCGGCCAGCAGCCGGCTCCTGACGGACTCCACCTTCCCGGCGTCGAACACCTCGTCCTGCTGCGGGAGTTGGAGCACCGAGGCGCCGTGCTCGAAGGTGCCCTCCGCGGTGACGCCGAAGTACCGGGCGGCGAGGCCGGCGTCGTCGCCGAGGACCTCGGCCAGCTGCTCCGGCGTCCACACGTAGTACGCGCCCTCGACGTGCTTGCCGGTGCCGTCGTCGCTGTCGGCGTCCAGCGCGGAGGCGAACCCGCCCTCGGCGGTGCGCAGTTCACGCACCATGAAGTCGGCCGTCTCCAGCGCCACCCGACGCGCGAGCTCCGAGCCGGTGGCCCGCCACAGGTGCGCGTAGACCCGGCAGAGCAGCGCGTTGTCGTACAGCATCTTCTCGAAGTGGGGCACCACCCACTCCCGGTCGACGGAGTAGCGGGCGAAGCCGCCGCCGAGCTGGTCGTAGATCCCGCCGCGGGCCATCCGCTCGCAGGTGTCCGCCGCCATCTGCAGCGCGCCCTCGGACCCGGTCCGGGCATGGTGGCGCAGCAGGAACTCCACGACCATCGACGGCGGGAACTTCGGCGCCCCGCCGAATCCGCCGCGCCGCTCGTCGTACTCCCGGGTCAGGCCCAGCAGCGCCTGCGCCAGCTCGGACTCGCCGGGCGCCTCGGTGCCGCCGTAGGCGATCTCCCGCTCGGCGAGGTCGCGCACGATCTTCCCGGCGACCTCGGTGACCTCCTCGCGCCGCTCCTCCCACGCCTGCCGCACGCCCTCCAGCACCTGCCGGAAGGACGGCATGCCGTGCCGGGGCGCGGGCGGGAAGTAGGTGCCGAAGTAGAAGGGCTCCGCGTCCGGGGTGAGGAACACCGTCATGGGCCAGCCGCCCTGCCCGGTGGCGGCCTGGACGGCCTCCATGTACACGGCGTCGACGTCCGGGCGCTCCTCCCGGTCGACCTTGACGCTGACGAAGTGCTCGTTGAGATAGTCGGCGGTGGCCTGGTCCTCGAAGGACTCGTGCGCCATGACATGGCACCAGTGGCAGCTGGAGTATCCGACGCTCAGCAGCACCGGCCGGCCGCTCTTGCGGGCCTCCTCGAACGCCGCGTCCGACCAGGGCCACCAGTCGACGGGGTTGTCCGCGTGCTGGAGGAGGTACGGGGACGTCTCATGGGCGAGTCGGTTCGACACGGTGGGCACGTACCTTCCCCTGGGACCGGCCCGGCGCCTGCCGCCCGGCCGCTGAGGCTCACTCTACGGAGTACCCCCGGGTCGGCCGCGCATCGGAGCACTCTCCGTGGGCGTTCGATGACCGGATGTGGAGGAGTCTTCACGATCGCCGGCCGGTGATCGCCGCCCCCTCGCCTCGCCGCCCGCCCGGCCGCAGACTCATAGGCAGTGATGACGGCGCCGGAGGGGGACGGGACATGAGGGACAGTCATCGGGCCGAGGCCGAGCGGCTGTTGGCACGAGCCGTGGAGGAGGAGGTACGGCGCTCGGGGGGCCGTACGGACGGCAAGGCACTGCTCGGCCGGGCCCGTGGCGCGCTGGACGCGATGGCGCAGACCGCGGCGGCCGAATACGAGGCGTACGAACGCGCCCTCGCGCAGACGGAGGCCGGCCGCCTCAGCTTCGCGCAGCGCTACGCCCGCGAGGGCGGCCGGACTCCCCTGCTGGTGGCGGGGGTCGCCGCGGTCACCGCCGCCGTCGCCGACCTGGCCCTGGGCACCGGTCCGGGCACCGCCCTCGGCGCCGGGGTCACCGTCGGGGTCGTCGGCGCGGCCGCCACCGTGGTGAAGGTCGCCGGGACCCATCTGCCCGCCGAGCACCACCGCGCCGGCGCCCAGGGCCAGCCGGGCGGGCCCGAACAGCTGCGGTTGCAGTGGCTCACCGCGCTGGAGGTGCGCGGGATCCGCCCCTTCCTCGACCAGCAGCGGGTGCTGGCCGCGTCGACCGGCCCGGTCGGCAGGAAGAAGGGGCCGCAGCTGCGCGGCGCGGACAAGAGCGCGGCGGCCCGCGGCCGCACGGTGCTGGAGCAGTCCTTCGGCCAACTGCCCGACGCGACCGGCCCGTTCGCGGGCCGGCGCCAGGAGCTGACCCGGATCCGGCAGTGGGTCCAGGCCGCCCGGGCCGGCACCCGGACCCGGCCCACGGTCGTCGTCCTGCACGGGGAGCCGGGCAGCGGCCGTACGACGCTGGCGATCCGGGCCGCCCACGATCTGCGCGACCAGTTCCGCGGCGCCTGCGTGGTGGACCTGCGCGGGGGCAGCGCCCAGGAGGCCCCGCTGTCCACCCGCGACGCCCTGCTGCACCTGCTCAACCGGCTCGGCGCCCCGCGCGAACAGCTGCTCTTCCGGGAGCGGTCCTCCCCCGACCAGCAGATCAAACGGCTCAGCGAGCTCTACCACCAGCATCTGACCGGGCTGCCCGTCACGGTGATCCTGGACGACGCGCACGACGCCGAACAGGTGCGCACCCTCGTCCCCGAACGCTCCGACAGCCTCGTCCTGGTCACCACCCGCACCCCGCTCGACCTGCCGCCCGAACTGGCCGCCTGGGCGCACGAACTCGCCGTCACGCCCCTGGAGCCGGCGGGCGCCGAGGAACTGCTGGGCGCGGTCGCCCAGGACAGCTCCGCGCCCTACGACGCCGAGGCCGCCGACCGGATCACCGAGCTGTGCGGCGGACTGCCGCTGGCCCTGCGCGTCGCCGGCTCCTCGCTCGGCCCGCGCTCACCGCGCCGCCTCGCCGCGGACCTGGCGGCGTACGGACCCGTCGACCCGGTCGAACGGGCGCTGTGGCTGCGCTACACCGACCAGCCGGACATGACCCGCAGGCTCCTCAGAAGGCTGGCGCTCGCCGGCCGGGCCTCGCTCGGCGCCGCCGCCGCGGCCGCCCTGCTGGCCACCGACCGCGCGGAGGCCACCCGGCACCTCGTCGCGCTCGCCCGGGCCGGCCTGGTCGACCACGTCCGCGGCGACCGCTACCGGCTGCACGACCTGATCCGCGCCTTCGCCCAGGCCCGCCTCCTCGACGAGGAGGAACCCGCCGAACGCACCGCCGCCCAGGAGCGGCTGATCGTGAGCTACGCCGAACTCGCCGACTCCGTGCTCCGGCTGGTCGACGGCAACATGTCGACCCGCTCCGACCGCTTCACCCCGCACGGCTTCACCTCCCTCGACGAGGCCCTGCGCTGGCTGGACGACGAGTCGAGCTTCATCACCGCCACCCTGCGGCACAGCGAGGGCGTCGCCGAGGCCGCCGTGCTGAGCCTGCTGGGCGCCCTGTGCGACTACTGCCTGCTGCGCGGCGACCTCTACCGCCTCGGCGAGATCAGCGAGCTGGCGCAGTCCGTCGACCGCAGCCTGCTGATCCGCTCCGTGCAGTGGCGCACCGGCATCGCGGCCCGCCAGCTCGGCGAGCTCGACAAGGCCCGCACCACGCTGACCTCGGTCGTCGACCTCTACCTCCAGGCCCACCACGACGCCGGCGCGGCCCGCGCCCTGTGCTCCCTCGGCATCACCCTGCACCACCAGGGGCAGCTGACGGAGGCGGCGGCGAAACTGCGCGAGGCCCTCGACCTCCAGTCGCCGCCCGAACTCGCGACGGACCGCGCCTGGACCATGCACGCGCTGGCGGCCGTGGAACGGGACCGCGCCCGCCTCGGCGAAGCCCTCGACCTGCTGGAACGCTCCCTCGTCCTGCACCGCCAGGGGGGCTCCGTGCACGGGGAGGCGTGGGCGCACTTCCAGCTGGGCCAGGTGCATCTGCGGCGCGGCGACGTCCCGCGCGCCCGCGCCGAGCTGGACCTGGCCCTCGACCTGTACGGCCGCACCCGCGACGCGCGCGGCGAGGCGTGGGCGCTGACCCAGCTCGCCCGGGCCCTGCTGATCGGGGGCGACGCGGCACCGGCGGTCGACGGACTGCGGCAGGCCGCCGCCCGGCACCGCGACAACGAGGACGCGCGCGGCGAGGCGTGGACGGTGTACTACCTGGGCCTGGCCCTGGAGGAGAGCGGCGACCTGGACCAGGCGGTGCGCGAGCTGGAGCGCTCCCGCTCGCTGTTCTCCCGGATGCGGGACGTCTACGGGCTGGCCTGCGCCCGCCACCACTCGGCCCGCGTGACCCGGGACCAGCGGGCCGCGCAGACCGGCTCCCTGCGCAACTCCGGCTTCGCCCGCCAGCTGCTGGTCGACGCCCGCGCCGACTTCCAGCGCATCGGCGTCCCGCACGGCGAGGCGTGGACCTGCCTGGAGCTGGCCGTGGTGGACGCGGGGAACGCCCGCGTCGAGCAGGCGCTGACGCTGTGCGACGAGGCCACGGCCCTCTTCGCGTCCTACGGCGACCGCCGCGGCGAGGACTGGTCCCGCTTCCTGCGCGGCACGCTCCTGCCGTACGCCTCACCGGGCGGGGCGGAGGTGGGCGCGGTGGTCGCCCAGGAGGAACTGACCCGCCTGACGCAGACGCCCCACCCCCTGCGCGACGAGAAACTCACCGAGTACCTGGGCGCCTACCGCCTGCTACTGGAGCGCGGCGTCACCCTGGAGGCAGGCTGGCAGGCCTGGCGACTGGGCATGATCCCGGACCGCCACTCTCGGGAGGTGATGGGGGTGGAGATTGGGTGAGGGGGGTGCGGGGGGTGAGGGGGGTGGGGGTGGGGGCGGGTTTGCGGAGGTGCCGTGGGCGGGGGCGGGTGCGCCGAGGCCCTGGGCGGGGGCGGGTGTGCCGAGGTGCCTGGGGGCAGGGGTGGGGTGCACGGAGGGCCCTGGGCGGGAGCGGGATGCGCGGAGGTGCCCCGAGCGGCGGGCGGGGCGTGCGGAGGTGCCCCGAGCGGCGGGCGGGGCGTGCGGAAGTGCCTCGCGCGCGGGCGGGGTGCGCGGAAGTGCGCCAGGCGAGCCGGACACGCAGAGGGCCCCGGGCGGGAGCCGGATGCGCGGAAGTGCCCCGGGCGCGGGCGGGGTGCGCGGAGGTGCGCCGGGCGGGCTCGGGGTGAGCGGGGTGGGCCGCTCACCCCGCCTCAGCCCTGCTGCGGCTTGGCCTGGCCGGAGGCCTTGGCCTCGGCCTTGCCGGTCTGGCCGGCCTTCTCGGTGTCCCCCTCCGGGGTCTCCTCGAAGTCGACCTTGCCCATGTGCTTGTTCATCGACTTCATCAGGCCCCACACGGCCAGCGCCATCACCGCGAACACGATGAAGCCGAGGACACCGGGAGTGACCTTGTTCTCGTCGACCTCCTTGGCGAGAGGGACGAGGTGTGTCATTGCCACGCTCACGCTTGCGCTCATATCAGGCATTGTCGCGGATGCCCGCGAAGAGGTCGTCCTCGGGGAGGGAGGTGTCCACGAGCGACTTCGCGAGCTCGTACTCCTCCGTCGGCCAGACCTCCCTCTGAAGCTCCAGCGGAACCCGGAACCAGCCACCGTCGGGATCGATCTGCGTGGCGTGGGCGATCAGGGCCTTGTCACGGATCTCGTAGAAGTCGCCGCACGGAACGTGCGTGGTGATCGTGCGCTGCTTCATACCGAACTCGTCCCAGCGCTTCAGCCAGTCGCCGTAGGGGGACTCCATGCCCCGGTCGAGCATGGCCTGGTGCAGCGCCTCGGTGCGGGGACGGTTGAAGCCCTGGTTGTAGTAGAGCTTCAGCGGCTGGTACGCGGGCCCGTACTCGGCCTCGGGGTACTTCTCGGTGTCCGCGGCGCCCTCGAACGCCACCATCGAGATCTTGTGGGTCATGATGTGGTCGGGGTGCGGATAGCCACCGTTCTCGTCGTAGGTGGTGATCACCTGGGGACGGAACGAGCGGATCTGCTTCACCAGCTCCCCCGCCGCCTTGTCGAGGTCCTCCAGCGCGAAGCACCCTTCGGGCAGCGGCGGCAGCGGGTCGCCCTCGGGCAGACCGGAGTCGACGAAGCCGAGCCACTCCTGCTTGATCCCGAGGATCTCGCGGGCCTCGTCCATCTCCTTCTTGCGTACCTCGTGGATGTGCTCCTCGATGTACTTGTCGCCCTGAAGTTTCGGATTGAGGATGGAGCCGCGCTCCCCGCCCGTGCAGGTCACGACCAGCACGTCCACCCCCTCGGACACGTACTTCGCCATGGTGGCCGCGCCCTTGCTCGACTCGTCGTCGGGGTGGGCGTGAACGGCCATCAGTCGCAACTGGTCAGTCAAGACTCAATCCTCATGTGTCGGCGCCCCGGGTCTTGGGGTGCGATCGGCGGCTTCTATAGTGACCGAATCGGGGGGCGAATAATTCCGGGACCGCCGGTGGAGCGGCCTCAGCCGAGAGGACGATCATGAGTGCGACGGCGAGCTCACGGGTTCCCGAGGGCCGTTACGGCCGGTCCTCGGACGAGCGTGCCGACCGCAAGCTCAAGATCGCCGGGATCGTGTTCGGCACGGCCCTGCTGGGCCTCATCGGCTATTTCGCCTACCACTACATCGGCCAGAACGAGATCAGCGCCCAGGTGATCACCTTCCAGGCGTCGGACGACGCCGTCAAGGTGCATCTGGAGGTCCACAAGGACGCCGGGACCGACGGCTACTGCACCATCCGCTCCCAGGCCGAGGACGGCTCCGAGGTGGGCCGGGCCGACTTCCGCTTCTCCGGTTCGGACACCCGGATCGACAAGGTGGTCACGCTGCGCACCACGGCGAAGGGGACGACGGCCGAGCTGCTGGGCTGCCACGCCGACTGAGTGCCGGATGTTACCCGGATTACGTAGTCGCTGACCTGCGTTGACGTAATTCCGGTGGCTTTTGTCCTCCCCCTTCGGCCGGTGAATTGTTAGGCTCGTGGTTTCGCCCTCCCGTGGAGGAACATGCTTCTGGGTAGGGCGATGCTTTGTATTCCCAGTACCGACGAGGAGCACCCTGTGACCCAGACCAGCGAGAACGTCACCTGGCTGACCCAGGAGGCGTACAACAAGCTCAAGGATGAGCTTGAGTACCTTACTGGTCCTGCGCGCACCGAGATCGCCGCCAAGATCGCGGCCGCGCGCGAGGAGGGCGACCTGCGCGAGAACGGCGGGTACCACGCGGCCAAGGAGGAGCAGGGCAAGCAGGAGCTCCGTGTGCGCCAGCTGACCCAGCTGCTCGAAAGCGCCAAGGTCGGCGAGGCTCCGGCTTCGGCGGACGGCGCGGTGGCGCCCGGCATGGTCGTGACGATCGCCTTCGACGGTGACGAGGACGACACGCTGACCTTCCTGCTGGCCTCCCGTGAGTACGCCAGCTCCGACATCGAGACCTACTCGCCTCAGTCGCCGCTCGGCGCCGGCGTGATCGGTCACAAGGTCGGCGAGGACGCGGACTACGAACTGCCGAACGGCAAGAAGGCGTCGGTCCGCATCCTCAAGGCCGAGCCCTACAACGGCTGAGCGTCCGCGCTCACCCGACCGACGATCCTGATCCGGGGCCCCCGGCGTCCAGCTGACGCCGGGGGCCTTGTCATGCCGGTCAGGCAGGCGGGTCAGGAGTGGGCCGAGCGGTACTTGCGGACCGCGAGGGTCCTGAATATCGCGATGATCAGGATCGAGTAGATCAGCGACGCCCAGACCGGGTGCTGCATCGGCCAGGCGTCCGACGTGGACTGCCCGGGGTTGGCGAAGAGCACCCTGCACGCCTGGACCGTGGCACTGAACGGGTTCCACTCGGCGATATGGCGCAGCCACGGGGTCATATGGCTGGTGTCCACGAACGCGTTCGAGATGAAGGTGACGGGGAACAGCCAGATCAGCCCGCTGGAGGTGGCCGCCTCGGGCGTGCGCACGGACATGCCGATCAGGGCGCCGATCCAGGTGAAGGCGTAACCGAGCAGGAGCAGGAGCCCGAAGGCGCCCAGCACCTTGCCGGCGTTGGTGTCACCGTCCGACCCGACCCGCCAGCCGACCAGCAGCGCGACCACGGCGAGCACGACCAGGGTCAGGGCCGTCTGCACGGAGTCGGCGAGCGTCCGCCCGGTGAGCACCGCGCCGCGCGCCATCGGCAGCGAGCGGAAGCGGTCGATGAGCCCCTTGTGCATGTCGTCGGCGATGCCCGCACCGGAACTGGCGGTGGCGAAGGTGACGGTCTGCGCGAAGATGCCCGCCATCAGGAAGTTCTTGTAGTCGGTGGCGCTGGTACTGCCGCCGATCTGCATGGACCCACCGAAGACGTAGGTGAACAGCACCACGAACATGATGGGCTGTATCAGCCCATACACCAACATCTCGGGAATCCTGGACATGCGAATCAGATTCCGCTGGGCGACGACCAGTGAGTCCCTGATGGACTGGCTGACGGGGTTCCCGGCCGGGGCGACCCGCACGGTGTCGGTGAGTGCGCTCACTTCACGGCCTCCTTGCCGCTCTGTTCGTCCTTGTCCTCGGCGGCGTGTCCGGTCAGGGACAGGAAGACGTCGTCCAGGGTGGGCCGGCGCAGCCCGATGTCGTCGATCTCGATGCCTCGGGTGTCGAGTTCGCGGATGACCTCCGCGAGGAGCTTGGCGCCACCGGTGACGGGCACCGTCAGCTTACGGATGTGCTCCTCGACGGTGGCCTCGCCCTTGCCGAAGCCGCGCAGCACCTCGACGGCGGCGGCCATCTCCTCGCGCTCGTGCACCACGACCTCGACGCGCTCGCCGCCGGTGCGGGCCTTGAGCTGGTCGGAGGTGCCGCGGGCGATGACACGGCCGTGGTCGACGACCGCGATGTCGTGCGCGAGATGGTCGGCCTCCTCCAGATACTGCGTCGTCAGCAGCAGGGTCGTACCGCCGGAGACGAGCTGCTTGATGACGTCCCACAGCAGCTGACGGTTGCGCGGGTCGAGGCCGGTGGTCGGCTCGTCCATGAACATCACGGGCGGGGAGACCACGAGGGCGGCGGCGAGGTCGAGGCGGCGGCGCATACCGCCGGAGTACGTCTTGGTGGGGCGGTCGGCGGCGTCCGCGAGGTCGAACCGGTCGAGCAGTTCGGCGGCTCTCTCCTTCGCGTCCTTGGCCCTCATCTGGTAGAGCCTGCCGACCATCTGGAGGTTCTCGCGGCCGGTCAGATACTCGTCGACCGCGGCGAACTGGCCGGACAGGCCGATCGAGCGGCGCACCCGGTCGGGGTGTTCGAGGACGTCGACACCGGCCACGACGGCCCGGCCCCGGTCGGGGCGCAGCAGGGTGGTCAGGCAGCGGACGGTGGTGGTCTTGCCCGCGCCGTTGGGCCCGAGCAGGCCGAGGACCGTGCCTTGCGGTACGTCGAGGTCGACGCCGTCCAGAGCCTTTACGTCGCCGAAGGACTTCACGAGCCCTTCGGCATAGATGGCGCCTGGCATAAGAGTTCTCCACGTCGTCGGGGATGCGTCTCTGGGTGCTTCAGGGGCCCGGTGCACTTCGCGTGCTCCGGAAAAGCCTAGGTATGGGGCAGTGCGCGGCGCACGGTGGCGGCCACGGGATTCACCATAACGCGATGTATCGCGAGTCTCAATGGAGTTGTCGGGTGTGCGCTCGAACGGGTGAACGTGCGCCTCAGCCGATGACGCCTCAGTCGATGACGATGTAGCCCGCGTCGCGCAGCGCCTGGCCGACCTCGGCGCAGTGGGCGGGACCCTTCGTCTCCAGGTGCAGCTCCACCTCCGCCTCCGTGAGCCCGAGCCGGGGGTCGGTCCGCACATGGCTCACGTCGAGGACGTTGGCGTCGGCCACCGACAACACCCCGAGGAGCGCGGCGAGGGCGCCGGGGCGGTCGGTCAGCCGGACCGTGACGGCCAGATAGCGGCCCTGCGCGGCCATGCCGTGCCGCAGGACGCGCTGGAGCAGCAGCGGGTCGACGTTGCCGCCGGAGAGCACGGCGACGACCGGACCCTCGAAGGCCCCGGGATCGTGCAGCAGCGCGGCGACCGGGCTCGCCCCGGCCGGTTCGACGACCAGCTTGGCCCGCTCCAGGCACAGCAGCAGCGCGGTGGACAGCTCGTCCTCCGTCACCGTGCGCACCTCGTCCACGAGCTCGCGCACGATGTCGAACGGCACGTCGCCGGGACGGCCCACCCTGATGCCGTCGGCCATCGTCACCGGGCTGCGCAGCGCGACCGGGTGCCCGGCGGCCAGCGACGGCGGGTACGCGGCCGAGCCCTCCGCCTGCACACCGACGATCCGCACGTCCGGCCGCAGCGCCTTCACCGCGACCGCGATGCCCGCCGCGAGCCCCCCGCCGCCGACCCCGACGACGATCGTGCGCACCTCCGGGCACTGCTCCAGGATCTCCAGGCCCACCGTGCCCTGCCCGGCGATGACGTCCGGGTGGTCGAAGGGGTGGATGAACACCGCCCCGGTCGCGGCCGCGTACTCCTGCGCGGCGGCCAGCGTCTCGTCGACCACCTGACCGTGCAGGCGCACCTGGGCGCCGTAGTCCCGGGTGGCGCTGATCTTCGGCAGCGGGGCGCCCTGCGGCATGAACACCGTCGAGGCCACCCCCAGCAGCGACGACGCCAGCGCCACACCCTGCGCGTGGTTGCCCGCGCTCGCGGCGACCACTCCGGCGGCCCGCTCCTCCGGCAGCAGCCCGGCGATACGGACGTACGCGCCGCGCAGCTTGAACGAGCCGGTCCGCTGGAGGTTCTCGCACTTGAAGTGCACCGGCGCCCCGACGAGCTGGGACAGATGCCTGCTGCCCTCCATCGCGGTCACCCGTGCCACGCCCGACAGCATCTTCTGGGCGCCCCGCACATCGTCGAGAGTGACGGGCCGCAAGGAGTCAGCCGTGCTGTAGCTCATGACTCCAGCATCGCAGTTCACAGGCGCGGAGGACCGCTGTGACCAACCGTCGAGACGGGTTTGCGCGGGGCCGGTACGGGGCGGCTTCCGGCCGCGTAACCTGTTTCCCCCACCAGCACCCCTTCATGAAGTGAGCCCCCGGCCATGCCCACAACGCCTGAAATGTCGATGGACATGACGACCGTCGGTGACACCGGTCTTCTCGACACGCTGCAGCACGAGGTCGCGCTCTTCGCGCGCCGTGCCGAACAGACCCGGCTCGGCGGGGTCGGGCAGGTCCGCAACTCCATGGACCGCGCCGCGTATCTGCTGCTCAACCGCCTCGACAACGAGGGCCCGATGGGCGTCAAGGCGCTCGCCTCGAGCATGGGCATCGACTCCTCGACGGTCACCCGCCAGGTGGCGCCGCTCGTCGAGACCGGTCTCGTCAAGCGCACCTCGCACCCCGAGGACGGGCGGGCCGTGGTGCTCCAGCTCTCCCCGCGCGGTCAGTCCCGGCTGGAGGAAGTGCGCTCCTCAAGGCGTCAGTTGATGGCCGAGTTGACGCACGACTGGGCGCCGGAGGAGCGCGAGGCGTTCTGCGCGCTCCTCACGCGCTTCAATGGCGCGCTGTCGGCGCGGATGGCCGTAGGGGGCCTGTCCGGCGCCGAGGCGGCCCCCGAGCCGGCGGCGGCACCCACGTCCTGACCTGGTACGGGGCGGCCACGCGTGCGTACCCGCGTGATCGCCCCGTGCGCGGCTCTTGACCGAAAGCCCACCCCTGGCCTCATATGAAATCGGGTACGCCCGGCGACGACCGGATGCGACCGTGCTCACGGATCGGCGTCGGGGGGAGGCGCGGTGCGAGACAGGCGACAGGCCCAGGACGCGCGCCGGGCCCGCGAGTTCGAGGCGTTCGTCGCGGGAGCCGGCGGCAGGCTCCTGCACACCGCCACGCTGTTCACCGGCGAGTCCCCGGACGACAACCCGCGGGCGCGACGCCTGCTGACGCTGTCGCTCGCGCACACGTACGCATGCTGGGACGGGCTGCACGGCGAGGACCCCTACGACCGCGCACGCCAGTACCTGGTCACCCGCTTCGCGCGCGGCGCCTGGCACCAGTACGGCGCCCCCGGCCGCGCCCGCCCGCACCCCGACAGCCCGGTGGCCCGGCTCACCCCGCAGGAACGCCTGATCCTGGTGCTGCGCATGCACGAGGGCGTGGCCGACGAGCAGGTCGGCGCCCTGCTGGCGCTGCCCCCGGAACGCGTCCACGCGATCTGCGAACGCGCGACGACCACCCTGCTGCATCCGCCGCCCGCCCCCTCCGCGCCGGTGACCAGCCCGAAGGTGGCACCGTCATGAGCGGGCCGCGAGATACGACAGTCGTGAGGCGGCGGTCATGGTGAGCCGGCCCGAGCGGGACGCGGCCGTACGACGGCTCCTGGACGGCGACGGCGCTCCACCGACCGTGCCGCCGGAGGTCTACGCCGAGGTCGTACGGCACGGGACGCGGCTGCTGCGCCGGCGACGGCTGACGCACCGGACGCTGTGGCTGCTGCTCCTCGCCGCGAGCCTGGCCTTCGTGGTGTGGGCGCTGACCGTCCACCCCTGGGTGGAGCCGCCGTCGGACACGACCCCACCCCTGACCGGCTGGTGAATCCCCGCTCAGCCGCCGAGCGCCTGCTGCAGGTCCTCCAGGAGGTCCTCGACGTTCTCGATGCCCACGGAGAGGCGGACGAGGTCGGCCGGCACCTCCAGGGCGGAACCCGCGACGGACGCGTGCGTCATCCGGCCCGGGTGCTCGATCAGCGACTCGACGCCGCCCAGGGACTCGCCGAGCGTGAACACCTTGGCGCGGTTGCAGACCTCGACGGCCGCCTCCTCGCCGCCCTCGACCTGGAAGGAGACCATGCCGCCGAAGGCCCGCATCTGCTTGGCGGCGACCTCGTGGCCGGGGTGCTCGGGCAGACCTGGGTAGAGGACCCGCGTCACGCGCGCGTGGCGGGTGAGCATGTCGGCGATCTTCGTGGCGTTCTCGCTGTGCCGGTCCATGCGCACCGACAGCGTCTTGGTGCCGCGCAGCACCAGCCAGGAGTCGAAGGGCCCGGCGACCGCGCCCATCGCGTTCTGGTGGAACGCCAG
Organism: Streptomyces sp. NPDC032126; assembly: GCF_055580085.1. Taxonomy (NCBI): domain Bacteria; kingdom Bacillati; phylum Actinomycetota; class Actinomycetes; order Kitasatosporales; family Streptomycetaceae; genus Streptomyces; species Streptomyces sp. NPDC032126. Next base: position 499,350 of record NZ_JBVIMA010000006.1, on the reverse strand, counting down.
CTCCTCGCCGAGCGCCTCGTCACCGGTGATCAGCGCGCCGCCGACGACGTCGGAGTGGCCGCCCATGTACTTGGTGAGGGAGTGCACGACGATGTCCGCGCCGAGCGTCAGCGGCTGCTGAAGGTACGGCGTGGCGAAGGTGTTGTCGACGACGAGGCGGGCACCCGCGTCCCGGGCGATCTGGGCGACGGCCGCGATGTCGGTGATGCCGAGCAGCGGGTTGGAGGGCGTCTCCACCCACACGACCTTGGTCTTCGGGGTGATCGCGGCCCGTACGGAGGCCGGGTCGCTGGTGTCGGCGACCGACCACTCCACGCCCCAGCGGGCGACGACCTTCGCGAACAGGCGGAACGTGCCGCCGTATGCGTCGTTGGGGATGACCACGTGGTCGCCGGGGCTGAGCAGCGTACGCAGCAGGCAGTCCTCGGCCGCCAGTCCGGAAGCGAACGCGAGGCCGCGGCGGCCGCCTTCGAGGGCGGCGAGGTTCTCCTCCAGGGCGGTGCGGGTCGGGTTGGCGCTGCGGCTGTACTCGTAGCCGCCGCGCAGGCCGCCCACGCCGTCCTGCTTGTAGGTCGAGACCTGGTAGATCGGGGGGACCACCGCACCGGTGAGGGGGTCGGCGGTGTTGCCCGCGTGGATCGCGAGGGTCTCGAAGTGCTGACTGATCTGCCTGTGGCTCATGTGCACCGAGCGTAGTGCGCCCGCGGCCCCGGTGCTCACGGGCGGCCGGGTCGGCGGCCGTCGCGGGGGTGGGGTTGGGCGTTTGTCAGTGCCGTCTGGTTCGCTTGGAGGCATGGAGATTCTCTGGATCCTGATGGCGCTGGCCATGCTGGGCTTCGTGCTCGGCCCGTTCGTGCTGCGCAGGCGCGGGCGGATCGAGCGGGTCGCGCCGGGACATCCGGACGCCGCGGATCCGGCGAAGTACGGCTTTGTGCGCGAGGAGGAGCTGGACATCCGTATGCCCGGCCCCGACGAGGACCTGCTGAAGGTCCTGGACCTGGTGCAGCGCACGCGGGACTACCGCGCGGCGCAGCAGCTGCTGGCCGGCACCGAGGCGCAGGGCGAACTGCGCTGGCAGCGGGTGCAGGCGTTCGCGGGCGCGGCGGCGCTGGAGCTGCAGCAGCGGCCGGGCGGCGTCAGCGAGACCCCCGGCGGGCAGTGGCTGCGGGTGTGGCGCGCGGAGGCGCCCAAGGACGCGGGCGGTGCCGCGGTGTACGCGGAGTTCCTGGTGCAGCAGGCGTGGCGGACGTCGACGCCGGGCGCGGAGGACTTCCGGATCATCATGGACGAGGCGAGGGCGGCGTGCGGCGAGGCGGCGCTGCTCGCGCCGGGCGACCCGGTCCCGTACATCGTCGAGCTGTCGGTGGCGCGTGGCCTGGCGTATCCGCGGGACGAGTTCGAGCAGCTGTGGCTGAAGATCCTGGACCGCGCGCCGGCGCACATGGGCGCGCATCTGGCGGCCCTGCACTACTGGTGCGAGAAGTGGCACGGCTCGCGCGAGCTGGCGTACTCCTTCGCCGAGACGGCGGCGGCCAGGGCACCCGAGGGTTCGCTCCTGGCGGCGCTGCCCCTCTTCGCGGTGTTCGAGCACCTCCCCGAGGTGAACCTCGTCCAGAGCCTCTACCGGAGCGAGGTCGTGACGAAGGCGGTGCACGGCGCGCTGCACGCGGTGCACGCGGCCGCACCCGACGACCCGGTGCAGGCGCATGTGCGCCACATGCTGGTCGCCTTCCTGGTGCCGGCCGAGCGCTGGTCGGAGGCGATGGACCAGCTGATACACGTCGACGGTCATGTCGGCGCCCTCCCCTGGACCCTGTCCGCGGACCCGGCGGCGGCGTTCGCGGTGTGCCGCGCGCTGGCGGTGGCGGGGTACGAGGCGAACGGCGGCAGCCCGGCGACCCTCCCGCACTGACCGGAATTCCGGGCGGCTCCGGCACGTTGAGCTGAGCGGACCCCCGACCGCTCAGCATCGGAGACGTGGAGACCACATGTTCCTGCACAGCCGTACGCCCCAGCTGCCCACCCCCGAGCAGGCTCTGCGGGGCCGCCCGGAGCCCGCGTTCTCCGTCCCCGACCGCCACACCGTCCTCGGCAACCCGCTGCTCGGCCCCTACCCCGAGGGCCTGGAGGTGGCCGACTTCGGCCTGGGCTGCTTCTGGGGCGCGGAACGCAAGTTCTGGCAGCTCCCGGCGGGCATCTGGACGACCCTGGTCGGCTACCAGGGCGGCTACACGGAGAACCCGACCTACGAGGAGGTCTGCTCGGGCCTCACGGGCCACACCGAGGCGGTCCGCGTGGTCTACGACCCGAAGCTGATCTCCTACGACCGCCTCCTGAAGACCTTCTGGGAGTCCCACAACCCCACGCAGGGCTTCCGCCAGGGCAACGACGTGGGCACGCAGTACCGCTCGGCGATCTACACCCACACCCCCGCCCAGGCGGCCACGGCGAAGGCGTCCCGCGACACCTACCAGACCGTCCTGACGGCCTCGGGCCACGGCACGATCACCACCGAACTCCTCCCCGCGGAAGGCCGCCCCTTCTACCCGGCGGAGGCCTACCACCAGCAGTACCTGGACAAGAACCCGGCAGGCTATTGCGGCCTGGGCGGGACGGGGGTCTCTTGCCCGATCGGTGTGGCCCAGGCTGACGGCTGATCCGGTGTGAGCGGCGGCGAGAATCACGCGGCTGTTCGTGGCTCTCGGCGCCGGCGGTCCGTGTGCGGCGACGAGGTGTCCGCGTCGTCCTCACCGCCCCCTCGAAGCGAAACGCTCCGCGGGCCGCTGAAGCGCGCCCCCCTGCGCTGCCCCACCCCGTCAACATCGAAAACGGTCCTCGACCGCGTCAATTGGCCTACGCTGTCGTGGATTTGAAGATTTCGTGTTGATCATTGGGGGGAAATGCGTATGTCCCGTACGCCATCGAGACGTGCTGTTCTTCGGGGGATCACCATCGCCGGCGCCGCGGTGATCGGGTTCGATCCCGGTACCCGCAGCTGGGCCACCACCGAGTCGGGGGCCGGTGTCGAGACGGCCCTGGTTCCCCCGCTGGACGGCACCCTCGTCACGGACGACGCGTCGCTCGACGCCGCGGCCGACGACTACGGGCACATCGTGCACCACCGTCCCGCGGCCGTCCTGCGCCCCGGCTCGGTCAGCGACGTCGTCGCCATGGTCCGGTTCTGCAACACGCACTGCCTGCCGGTCGCGCCCCGCGGCCAGGGCCACGGCTCGTACGGTCAGGCGCAGGCGGGCGGCGGCCTGGTCATCGACATGGCGACCCTCGCGGACATCGGCGCCGTGGCGCCGGGCAGCACCACCGTCACCGTCGGCGCGGGCGCCCGCTGGAGCGAGCTGGCCCGGGCGACCCTCGCCCACGGTCTCACCCCGCCCGTCTTCACGGACTTCATCGAGCTCTCCGTCGGCGGCACCCTGGCCGTCGGCGGTCTGAGCGGCCAGGTCCAACGGCACGGCGCGCAGGTCGACAACGTCACCGAGCTCCGCGTGGTCACCGGAGCGGGCCAGCTCCTGCGCTGCTCCCCCTCCCGGCGCCCCGATCTCTTCCGTGCGGTCCTCGCCGGCCTCGGCCAGTGCGGCATCATCGTCGAGGCGACCGTCCGTCTGGTGCCCGCGCCGGACACCGTGCGCGTCTACCAGCTGACCTACGGCGACCTCGGCACCCTCCTCGACGACCAGCGCGTCCTCGCTCGGGACGGCCGCTTCGGCTCCGTCGTGGGCCAGGTCCATCCGGACGCCGACGGCGCCTTCCGCGGGTACGCCCTGGAGGTCGTGGCCTACGGTCCGCCGGTCGGCCCCGCGCCGGACGACGCGGCCCTGCTGCGCGGGCTGCGCCACGACCCGGCCACCGTCCGGTCCGAGGAACACGGTTACTTCGACTTCCTGAACCGGCTGGCCCCCTGGGTCGCCGCGCAGAAGGAGGCCGGTGTCTGGAACTACGCCCACCCCTGGCTCGACCTGATGCTCCCGGGGACCTCCGCCGCGACCGTCGGCGGACAGATCCTCGACGCCCTCACCCCGGCCGACCTCGGCCCCGGCGTCATCCTCTTCTACCCCCTGCCCAGGGAGCGCCTCACCACCCCTCTCCTGCGCACCTCCGGCGAGGACATGTCGTACCTCTTCGACGTCCTGCGGGCGGTGCCGGCGGACGACACGGCCGCCGTGAACCGCCTCCTCGCGGCCAACCGCTCCGCCTACGAGAGCGCCGTCGCGGCCGGCGGGACGTACTACCCGATCGGCAGCATCCCGCTCACCCGCGCGGACTGGCGGAGCCACTTCGGTGAGGCGTGGCCGGCGCTGGAGTCGGCGAAGCGCACCTACGACCCGAAGGGTCTCCTGACCCCGGGTCAGGCCATCTTCTGAGGCGACGACGGGAGCCCCGGTCGTCCTGCTCGACCGGGGCCCACCGCACGTCGGACTCAGATCGTCGCCGTGTCGATCACGAAGCGGTAGCGCACGTCGCTCGCCAGGACCCGCTCGTACGCCTCGTTGATCTCCTCCGCGCCGATCAGCTCGATCTCCGCGCCGAAGCCGTGCTCGGCGCAGAAGTCCAGCATCTCCTGCGTCTCGGCGATGCCGCCGATCATGGAGCCGGCGAGCGTCTTGCGGCCGCCGATGACCGAGAAGAGGTTGAGGGAGATCGGCTCCTCGGGGGCACCGACGTTCACCAGCGCGCCGTCGGTCTTCAGCAGCGAGAGGTACGCGCCGAAGTCCAGCGGGGCGGAGACCGTGGAGAGGATGAGGTCGAAGCCGCCGGCCAGTTCCTGGAAGGTCTTGGGGTCGCTGGTGGCGTAGTAGTGGTCGGCGCCCAGCTTCAGGCCGTCGTCCTTCTTGCGCAGGGACTGCGAGAGGACGGTGACCTCGGCGCCGAGGGCGTGCGCGATCTTGACGGCCATGTGGCCGAGGCCGCCCATGCCGAGGACCGCGACCTTCTTGCCGGGGCCGGCGTTCCAGTGCTTGAGCGGGGAGTACGTGGTGATGCCGGCGCACAGCAGCGGCGCGGCCACGTCGAGGGACAGGCCGTCGGGGATGCGCACGACGTAGTTCTCGTCGACGACGATCGCGCGGGAGTAGCCGCCGTACGTGGGCTCGCCGTTCTTGTCGAGCGCGTTGTACGTGCCGACCATGCCGCCGCCGGTGCAGTACTGCTCCTGGCCGGCCTTGCAGTTGTCGCAGGTGCGGCAGGAGTCGACCATGCAGCCGACGCCCACGCGGTCGCCGACGGCGTAGCGGGTGACGCCGGGGCCGACCTCGGTGACGATTCCGGCGATCTCATGGCCGGGGATCATGGGGAAGATCGCCTCGCCCCAGCCCTCGCGGGCCTGGTGGATGTCGGAGTGACAGATTCCGGCGAACTTGATGTCGATCAGGACGTCGTGCTCGCCCACCGGACGGCGCTCGATCGTCGTGCGCTCCAGCGGAGCCTTGGGGGCGGGCGCGGCGTAGGCAGCAACAGTGGTCATGCCGGGGGATCTCCTAGCAGGGGGAGGTACGCCCGGCGCCTGTCTTCTCGGCCGGGCACGGTTCCAGCCTGCCGAAACGAGGGGCGGTCACCCAGACCACGGCTTTGCGTACGACTGCCGTGCCTACCACTGGCGGGGTCAGGCTCGGGAACGTACGACCACGCACGCACAGGAATACTGGACGCATGGACGAGCACCCCGAGCACCCCGTCTCCACCCCGGAGCCCGGCGCCGGTCTGGACCGGCGGGCGGAGCTCAGCGAGTTTCTGCGCACCCGGCGGGCCCGGCTGAAGCCGGAGGACGTCGGGCTGCCCGACTTCGGCCGGCACCGCAGGGTGCCGGGCCTCAGGCGCGAGGAGCTGGCGCAGCTGGCCGGGGTGTCGGTGGCGTACTACACGCGGCTTGAGCAGGGCAACGGACGGAATGTGTCGGCGGAGGTGCTGGACTCCATCGCGCGGGCGCTGCGGCTGACCGAGGCCGAGCACGCGCACCTCACGCATCTGGCGAAGCCCAAGCAGCACCGGAAGAAGCCGGCGGGCCGCACCCAGCAGGTGCGCGGGGCGCTGCGGCACCTGCTGGACACGATCGACGGCGTCCCGGCGTACATCGTGGGCCGGCGCTCGGACATCCTCGCGTGGAACCGCATGGCGGCGGCGGTGTTCGGCGACTGGTCCGAGCTGCCGGCGCAGGAGCGGAACTGGGCGCGGCTGGTGTTCCTCAGGCCGGAGTCCCGCGATCTGTTCGTGGAGTGGGACCGGAAGGCCTCGGACATGGTCAGCTATCTGCGGATGGACGCGGGCTGCCACCCCGACGACCCCCGGCTGTCCGCGCTCGTCGGTGAACTCTCCCTCAAGAGCGAGGAGTTCAGACAGCTGTGGGCCACCCATGACGTCAAGGAGAAGAGCTACGGCGTCAAGCGGCTGAGGCATCCGCTGGTCGGTGAACTGACCCTGTCCTTCGAGACGTTCCGTCTGACGGACGGCACCGATCAGTCCCTGATCACCTACCACCCCGAACCGGACTCCGCGTCCGCGGAGGCGCTGCGGCTGCTGGCCAGTTGGGGGACGGACGCGACCCGGGCCGGGACGCAGGCGCAGACGCCGTCCGCCTGACGGGCCCGGGCCGGGGCTCAGGCGCACACGCCGTGCGCCCTCAGAGCGCGTTCTCCTTGATCGTCAGCTTGCCCTTGCGGATCGTCGCCAGGCGCGGGGCCTTCCGCGCGATCGCGGAGTCGTGGGTGACCATGATGAACGTGAGGCCCTGCTCCTTCCACAGGGTGTCCAGGACCTCCATGATCTCGTCGCGCATGCCCTCGTCGAGGTTGCCGGTGGGCTCGTCGGCGAGCAGCACCTTCGGCCGCTTGACCAGGGCGCGGGCGATGGCGACGCGCTGCTGCTGGCCGCCGGACATCTCACCCGGGAGGTGTCCGAGGCGTTCGCCGAGACCCACGGACCGCAGCGCCTCGGCGGCCCGCTCGCGCCGCTCGCCCCCCTTGACGCCGAGGGGGACGAGGGCCGTCTCGACGTTCTCCTGGGCGGTGAGGGTGGGGACGAGGTTGAAGGACTGGAAGACGAAGCCGATGTTCTCGCCGCGCACCTTGGTCAGTTGGGCCTCGGACAGCCGGGCCATGTCGACGCCGTCGAGGACGACCTCGCCGGAGGTGGGGCGGTCGAGCCCACCGAGCATCTGCAGGAGGGTGGACTTGCCGCCGCCGGTGGGGCCCTGGATGACGAGGCGGTCGCCGTCGGCGATGGTGAGGTCGACGCCGTCGAGGGCGTGGACGGCTTCCTTGCCGCGGGTGTAGTGCTTGGTGACGCTCTTGAGTTCGTACATGGGGTGACTCCTGGGTGAGGTCGGGGGTGGGGACTACTCGACGCGGCGCAGCGCGTCGGCCGGGCGCAGTCGCGACGCGCGCCAGCCGCCGAACGCGCCCGCGATCAGGCCGCCCGCCACCGCCAGGCCCACCGCGACGGACACGGTGGTCACGCTCACCGGGGCCGTCAGGGCCACCTCCAGCGTCTTCTGCGTCGCCCGGCCGGGACCGCCGAAGCCGCCGGGGCCGCCCAGGCCGCCACCACCACCGCCGCCGCCCAGCTGGGCCTCCAGGCTCGGGCTGATCGCCGTCACCGCGTACGCGCCCGCCAGGCCCAGGGCGATGCCCAGGGCGCCGCCCAGCAGGCCGTTGACCATGGCCTCGCCGACGACCTGCCGGGTGACCCGGCCCGACTTCCAGCCCAGCGCCTTCAGCGTGCCGAACTCCCGGACCCGGCGGGAGACCGCCGAGGAGGTCAGCAGGCCGGCCACGAGGAACGCGGCCACGAGCACCGCGATGGACAGCCACCTGCCGACGCTGGAGGCGAGCGAGGACGCCGTGGAGAGGGAGCCGGACACGGTGTCCGCGAGGTCGGCGGAGGTCGTCACCGTCGTTCCCGACACGTTCTTCTGGATCGCCGATTTGACGGAGTCGATCTTCTGGGAGTCGGTCGCCTTGACGTAGATCGTGGTGACCTTGTTCGCCGAGTCGCTGAGGGTCTGCGCCTGCTTCAGCGGGATGTAGACGTTGGCGGCCGCGTCGCCGCTGTCCGCGGTGGCGATGCCGATCACCGAGAACGTCACACTCTTGATGGTGAGGGTGGAGCCGACCTTGAGGGACTTCTCCTTGGCGTACGCGGAGTCGACGACGGCCACCTTGGCGGCGGTCTCCGTCGTCTTGAACGTACGGCCGCCGGTGATCGTCGACGAGGTGAGCGGGCCGAGGTCGGGCTTGGCGACGTCGGTGCCGTACACGGAGTAGCTGTTGACGTCGAAGTCGGCGCCGCCGCCCTGGACCTCGCCCTGCGACGGGCCGCCCTGGCCGCCACCGGGGCCGCCCTGCTGCCCGCCGGTGCCGTTCTGCTGGAACTGGCCGCGGGTGAACTGTCCGCTCACCTTGATGACCTGGAGGCTGAGCCCGCCGACGGCGTCCGCGACACCGCTCTGCCGGCCGACCTCCGTCACGGTCGACGCCGTCAGGGTCTGGAAGCCCCGCACCAGCACCCGGTCGCTGCTCTGCTCCGCGTCGTCGCCGTCCTGACTGGCGTCGAACTGGAAGCGGGGGCGCTCGGAGGAGGACGCGGCCGGCGCGGCGGCCTTGGTGACCGTCATGTCCGTGCCGAGGCCGTACAGCGACTGGAGGACCTTGTCCTGGGCCTTGCCCATGCCGGAGGACACGGAGTTGACCACGATGACCAGCGCGATGCCCAGCGCGAGTCCGGAGGCGACGACGAGGGCCGCCCTTCTGCGGCGGCGCAGTTCGCGCCTCAGGTAGGTGAAGAACATGGCCGCAAGCTAGGGACGCACCGTGATGACGCGATAAGGCCGGCATAAAAGAACCATGAGAAGGCCCTGGCCGGACCTCGAGGCCCCCGGAAAACACCGATGCCGCCCCTGCGGGCGGCATCGGTCAGCTGTGTCAGCTGTGGACGGGCGGCTGTGGGCCCGGCCGGCTCAGGCGGCCGAACCGGCCTTCCAGGTGGCCCAGTCCAGGTTCCAGCCGTTCAGGCCGTTGTCCGGGGCGACCGTCTTGTCGCCGGTGTTGGAGACCACGACCACGTCACCGACGATCGAGTGGGTGAAGAACCAGTAGCCCGCGGTGCCCGTGTCGTTGGCGCCCTTGGTGTCGGACAGGCCCACGCAGCCGTGGCTGGTGTTCACGCTGCCGAAGATGGACTTGTTGCCCCAGTAGTTGCCGTGCACGAAGGTGCCGGAGTTGGTGAGGCGGATGGCGTGCGGCACGTCCTTGATGTCGTACTCGCCCTTGCCGTCGTCGTCGGTGAAGCCCACGGTCGCGCCGTTCATGCGCGTCTCCTTGAACTTCTCCGACATCACCATGATGCCCTCGTACGTCTTGTTCTCCGGCGAACCGGCGGAGATCGGGATGGTCTTGACGACCTGGCCGTTGTGCGTGACCTTCATCTGCTTGGTCTTCGCGTCGACGTACGAGACCTGGTTGCGGCCGATGTGGAAGGTCACCGTCTTCTGCTGTACGCCGTAGACCCCGTGGGCGCCCTCGACTCCGTCGAGCGCGAGCTTGAGGGTGACGGTGGAGTTCTCCGCCCAGTACTTCTCGGGGCGGAAGTCGATGCGGTTGGCGTTGAACCAGTGGCCGACGACCTCCTGACCGCTGCTGGAGGTGACGGTGATGCCCTTCTGCACCGCGGCCTTGTTGGCGATCGACTTGTTGAAGTTGATCGACACCGGCATGCCCACGCCGACCGTGGAGCCGTTCTCCGGGGTGAAGTTGGCTATGAAGCTGTTCGCCGGGGAGACGGTGGTGAAGGACGAGTTCTCGTGGGCCTCGCGGCCGTTGGCGTCCTTGGCGCTGGCGGCCACCTTGTAGGTGGTGGAGCGCTCCAGCTGGCCGCTGGGCTTCCAGCTGGTCTTGTCGGCCGACAGCTCGCCCTTGACGGCGGTGCCGTCGGCGGTGGTCATCGTCACCTCGGTGAGGGTGCCCTTGCTCACGGTGACGGTGGCGGAGTTGTTGATGGAGGCGTTGTTGGAGCCGTCCGCGGGCGTGATCTTGATCTGGGCCTCGGACGTCTTCTGGGCCGCGGCCTCGTCGACCTTGGCCTGCGAGGTGCCGTTGCCGCCGCTGTCGGAGGCGTTGTCGTCGCCGCCCGAACACGCGGAGAGCACCAGTACGCCGCCGAGCAGCGCGGACGCGGCCATCAGACCCTTGCGCCGCTTACTGTTCGTCATCACACGCTTCTCCATCGTTGCCGATTCCCGAATACCCGAGAGTCCCCGTCAAGACCTTCAACGCTACGACCGGTGCCTCCCGTTCCACATCGCGCGGATGTGTGGGGCACACCACGTCCGGCCGGCGCGCGGCGGGTGGTGCGGGTGTCGGTCAGTGCGCCCCTTGGGACTCAGTGCCCCCCTTGAGACGACGAAACCCCGGTCGGCGGTTGCCGTCCGGGGTCACCAGTTCCCCGAACACTCAGCCGACGTCGTCCTCGTCGTCATCTTCCCGGACATCATCGTCATCCAGGTCCCAGTCCGGCGAATCGGGGTCGTAGTCGATCTGCTCGCTGGACCAGGAGGCCTGCTGGAGCACGACCCCGGGGACGTCTCCGACCAGGTCGAAGGGATCGACGAGGTACGCGAGCGCCTCCGCGGTGTCTTCCGTCACAGCGCTCTCCGCGTGGGTACGCTCGTCGTCCGGCAGCTCCGGATCCTCCGCGATACGCCGCACCGCGGCCTCGGTGAGGGCCTCCGCCTCCTCGATCTCCAGGACCAGCTCCACCCGAAGCCGTACAAACCGTGATGTCTCTTCAGTGCTCATGCCGCGAGCGTAAGGCTCATGGCTCCCGTGACTTTCCCGTGACCCGCGGCTTTCACTAACATCTGCCCACAGGCCCCAATTCGCCAGCGCCACAAGGGGATCGATTCTGTGTCATCCGCTCGCCGTCCACTGCTGACCGCCACCGCCGCGGGCACGCTGCTGTGCGCCCTGTGGTTCGTCCCCAACGCCGACGCGACCCAGGACGCGACCGGCAACTCCACGCCCGTACAGGTGACTTCGCAGGTCACGACGCAGGCGCGGGTCGCGTCCACGGCCGTGCGGGAGAGCGCGCGGAGCGCCGACCAGGTGTCCGCGGACGATACCCGGCTCGCCGACACCGGAAGCTTCGACACCACCCCGTACGTGGTCGGTGGCACCGGTCTGCTCGCCCTGGGCGCGTGCTTCGTGGCGTATTCCGTTCGCCGGGAACGTCTGGGTTTTTAGACCAACGCCCGGTTTTTTGATTTAACTTGACGTTCCTTTGACGGAATCTTCATAGTCCCCCCATGAAGAGATCTTCGGGGGCGCGGCTGTGCGCCACGGCCGCGGTGAGCGTTCTGTCGCTCGCCCTCATCACGGGCTGCTCCGACAACGGTTCGGACTCCAAGGACACGAAGGACAAGGCCTCCGGCCCGGCTTCCGCGAGCGCCTCGGCCGCTCCCGGCACGAAGGCGCTGACCTCGGCGGAGCTGGAGAAGCTGCTGCTCACCACGGGCGACGTCAAGGGCTTCACCGTCGACTCGGGCGACGACACCATCCCGAAGTCCAAGAGCGCGGTGAAGACCGACAAGCCGGCCTGCGACCCGCTCGCCTGGGCGACGGCCACGCTCGCCCCGGGCGACACGGACGCCAACGCCGGCAACACCGTGACGGAGGCGAAGGCGTCGTCCGCGCCCACCTCCCTGGAGGACATCGGCAAGGACGACTTCGCCAAGGGCTTCAACGTCAGCATGACCTTCGTGGGCCTCTCCTCGTACGACGGCGACGGCGCGGCGAAGGCGCTGAAGGCGGTCTCCGACGGCGTGACGGCCTGCGCCGGCGGCTACGGCATCGCGGCCGGGGGCGAGACCTCGAAGGTCACCAAGGTTGCCCCGGCGAAGGGCAGCGGGCTCGGTGACGAGTCGGTGGCGTTCGTCGAGTCCGTCGACATGGACGGCGACGGCACGGCCCGGTTCACCGCCGAGGTGGTGCGCAAGGGCGGCACCCTCGCCACGTTCTACACGGTGGACTTCGCGGCGTTCGAGTCCGGCAAGGCCACGCAGATCCCGGCCGCCGTGCTCAAGGCGCAGGTGGGCAAGCTGAAGTAGCCGGTCCGCCCGTAGAACCGCGAGGAGCCCTGCCGTAGCGCCACGGCAGGGCTCCTGTCGTCCGCCCGCGTTGGGGAACGGTCCCGGTCGTCCTACTGGAGCGGTCCCGTGACCGTCTCCGCCGCGGTGACCAGGTGGCCGTCGCGGACGAAGGCGTCCGCCGCCGCGAGGTCGGGGGCGAGGAAGCGGTCGGGGCCGGGGCCGGCCACGCCCGCCGCGCGGGCGGCCTCGATGACCGCCCGGGTGGCCGGAGCGGGGGTCAGTCCCTCGCGGAGCTCCACGGCGCGGGTGGCGGCGTAGAGCTCGACGGCGATCACCCGGGCGAGGTTGTCGACGGCGGTACGCAGCTTGCGCGCGGCGGACCAGCCCATGGAGACGTGGTCCTCCTGCATGGCGGAGGACGGGATGGAGTCCGCGGAGGCCGGTACGGCCAGCCGCTTCATCTCGCTGACCAGCGCGGCCTGCGTGTACTGGGCGATCATCAGGCCGGAGTCGACGCCGGCGTCGTCCGCGAGGAACGGCGGCAGGCCGTGGCTGCGGTTCTTGTCCAGCAGCCGGTCGGTGCGGCGCTCGGCGATGGAGGCGAGGTCGGCGGCGGCGATGGCGAGGAAGTCCAGCACATAGGCGACCGGTGCGCCGTGGAAGTTGCCGTTGGACTCGACGCGTCCGTCGGGCAGCACGACCGGGTTGTCGACGGCCGACGCCAGCTCGCGTTCGGCGACGAGCCGGGCGTGCGCGATGGTGTCGCGTCCGGCGCCGGCGACCTGCGGGGCGCAGCGCACGGAGTAGGCGTCCTGGACGCGGGGCGCGTCGTCCTGGTGGTGGCCGGTGAGGCCGGAGCCCTTGAGGACGGCGAGCATGTTGGCGGCGCTGGCGCCCTGGCCCGGGTGCGGGCGGATGGCGTGCAGCTCGGGCGCGAGGACCTTGTCGGTGCCGAGCAGGGCCTCCATGCTCAGGGCGGCCGTGATGTCGGCGGACTTGTAGAGGGTGTCCAGGTCGGCGAGGGCCATGACCAGCATGCCGAGCATGCCGTCGGTGCCGTTGAGGAGGGCGAGGCCCTCCTTCTCGCGCAGTTCGACGGGGGCGATGCCGTGCTCGGCGAGGAGCGCGGCGGCCGGCCGTACGGTGCCGTCGGGGCCCTCGGCGTCGCCCTCGCCCATGAGCGTCAGGGCGCAGTGGGACAGCGGCGCGAGGTCGCCGGAGCAGCCGAGGGAGCCGTACTCGTGGACGACGGGGGTGATGCCCGCGTTGAGGATGTCGGCCATGGTCTGCGCGACCTCGGGGCGGACGCCGGTGTGTCCCGAGCAGACGGTCTTCAGCCGCAGGAACATCAGCGCCCGGACGACCTCGCGCTCGACGCGCGGGCCCATGCCGGCGGCGTGCGAGCGGACGATGTTGCGCTGGAGCTGGGTGCGCAGCTCCTGGCTGATGTGCCGGGTGGCGAGGGCGCCGAACCCGGTGGAGACGCCGTAGACGGGGTCGGGCTTGGCCGCGAGCGCGTCCACGATCTCGCGGGCGGCCGCGAGGGCGGCCACGGCCTCGGCGGAGAGCTCGACCCGGGCGTTGTCGCGCGCCACGGCGAGAACGTCGGACGCGGTCACTCCGGACGTCCCCACCACCACAGTGTGCATATCCATATTCAGGAGCGTACGCAGTGAATTCGAAGATGTCACCAGTGGGGCGCGGGTCCGCCCCTTACCGATTGCGTCACACCGGCGGCCGGTGCCCCCGGAAGCGGCGGCGCTCGGGGGGCGCCTCGGGGGAGGGCTCGTCGGCGAGGCGGACGACCGGGTCGTCGGGGCCGGCCCGCCCGGCGACGACGGGCCGGTCGGCGCGTTCGGCCTTCGCGCGGTACTGGGCGGCGTCGGCGAGCCGGAAGAGACGGCGGGCGGAACGCACGGGTCCGATGGCGTCGCCGGTCGAGGCGACCCCGCAGGCGACCCCGTCGCCGAGTTCCAGCTCGGCGGCGCGGCGGCACAGCTCGTCGGCGACCTTCACGACGTCGTCGGAGGGCGGGCCGACGGCGAGCAGACAGAACTCGTCACCACCGAGACGGGCGGCGAGCCCGCCGGGCAGCATGGCGCCGCACAGCGACAGCACCGAGCCGAAGCGCTCCAGGAGACGGTCGCCGACGGCGTGCCCGAGGGTGTCGTTGACCCGCTTGAGCCCGTTGAGGTCGCACACGACGAGGCTGACCACGGCCCCCTCACGCCGGTGCCGGTCGACCGCCTCGTCCAGGCGCACGTCCACGGCGCGGCGGTTGGCGAGGCCGGTGAGGGCGTCGGTGAAGGCGAGGCGGCGGGCCTCCTCCAGGCGCTCGGTCTGGGCGAGACCCGCGGCGACGACCGAGGCGAGGACCGTGGCGAAGTCGGCGTCGGCGCGGTCGAAGACGGGGGTGCCGGTCGAACGGGCGACATAGAGCTCGCCCCAGGCGCGGGCGTTGAGGACGACGGGGGCGACGACGCAGGAGCCGCGGTTGCGGCGGCGGAGGGCGGCGACCCGCTGATGGCAGAAGCCCGGGTCGCCGGCGGTGGGATCGGGGCCGTCGGCGGTCTCCACCCAGGCGTTGGGCTCACCGCCCTCGACCCAGCGCTCATGGAGGAACTCGGTGATCTCGGGAAATCGGTGCACCGGGTACGCCTCGTCCTCGGGGAACTCCTCCTCGCCGGGGGCGCGGTCCCCCACGTTGACGAGGACCCGGAGGCACCCGAGGTCGCGCTCCCAGACGGAGAGCGCGGCGAAACTTCCGGCCAGGGCGCGGCAGGCGCCCAAGGCGGCGGCCCGCCAGGTCTCCCTCGGGCTGTGCGCCGCGGCCATCCCTTGCGCCAGCGCGACAACGGCCGCGAGGCGTCTGTCCTCACCCATCACTCCAGGCTAGGGATATTTGCGTGGAAAAGGGGCGTTGATGCGGCGCAAGGGGTGAAGAGGGGGTGGGGGCGGGTGGGGTGCCGGGCGGGTGGGGGGTGGTGGGGTCGTCGGTCGGGTGACGGGTGGGTGGGGGCTGGTCGCGCAGTTCCCCGCGCCCCCTTCGGGTCGGGACAGTCACGCCCCTCACACTGCGCCGTCTCACTCCCCCGGCCACTCCGGCTTGCGCTTCTCGTTGAAGGCTGCCACTCCCTCCGCGCGGTCTCCCGAGAACGCCACCGACCTCCATGCCGCGTCCTCCACCTCCAGGCCCGCCCGCAGGTCCAGCCCGTGCCCCAGCCGCAGCGCCCGCTTCGCCGCCCGCAGGCCCACCGGGGAGTTCCCGGCGATCCGCGCCCCCATCGCCAGCGCCTCCTCCCGGTCCCGCCCCTCCTCAACCAGCACATCCACCAGCCCCAGCTCCCGCGCCTCGGCCGCCTCGACCCGCCGCGCCGTGAAGATCAGCTCGGCCGCCCGCGCCGCCCCCACCCGCCGCGGCAGCAACTGCGTACCGCCCCCGCCCGGGATCACCCCCACCGACACCTCCGGCAACCCCACCACCGCCGTACGGTCCGCCACGATCACATCGCACGACAGCGCCAGCTCGAACCCGCCGCCCAGCGCGAACCCGTGCACCGCCGCCACCGTCGGCACCGGCAGCTCCAGCACCCCGGTGTACGCCCCCCGGGCCACCGGCCGCTGCCGCACCAGATCGGCGTCACTGAAGGAGTTCCGCTCCTTCAGGTCCGCCCCGACGCAGAACGCCCGCTCATGCGTCGAGGTCAGCACCACCACCCGTACGTCCCGGTCCGCGCCCAGCGCCGCGCACGCCCCCGCGATCGATCGCGCCATCTCGCTCGACACGGCGTTCATCGCCTTCGGCCGGTCGAGCGCGAGCTCCGCCACATGCCCTTCCCCGTGCCGCCGCACCAGCACGAACTCCCCGAACCGCTCCTCGCTCATGACACCCTCCGGACGACGCGTTAACGCGGGTTAACAACTCCAGCTCGCCCGATCATCGCAGCCGGACCCCGCGGGGGAAAGCCCCGCCGTTCGTTCCCGAAATCCCCCACCGACAACCCGTTCGAGTGACATCTCGCCCGACTCCACCCCGATCACCCACAGGAGCGCATAACGTGCCACAGCCACGGCGCATCGGGGGCGCGAACGCATCGGGGAGGGAACACGATGGCGAACACGCCGACGAGTACGGACACCGGACCGCGAGACGCGGCACGTCAGGACGAGGAGGCGCGGGCCCATGACGCCGGCCCCGGCGCCCTCCGGATCCGTGGACCACGCGGCCGGCACCGCCGCCCCCGGCCCCGCAAGATCCTCCTCGCCGCGGGCGGCCTCGCCGTCGCCGCCGGCGTACTGAGCCTGCTGCGCCTGTCCCCGGACTCGGGCATCGGCGGCATCGGGACCGCCGAGGCCGGCCCGGACCTGGACTCCGGTACGGGTGTGGGTACGGGCACCAGCACCGGACGCGCCACGCCCGCCGCCGTCACCCTCCCCGCCGCCACCACGCCGACGGCGGCCGCCCCCGGCCCCACGGCCGGCTCACCCAAGGTCGGCACCGGCGCCGCGTCCCCGTCCCCGCGAGCGGGAGACACATCGGTGACCGTGCTGCCACGGGGCGGGGCCGGGAGGGCGGCGGACTCGGGCGCGTCCGGCGGGACAGCAGAGACACGCGAGCCACGGGAACCGTCGACCAGCCCCACGGGGACGGCCCCGACACCGCCCACCGACCCCGCGCCCACCACCACCGCCCCCGCCCCGCCACAGCCACCGGCCGACCACGGCCTGTGCGTCCCGGTGATCGGCCTGTGCGTCGACAACGTGCTCGCCACGCCGAAGCCGTAGCGACACGCGCGACGAAGGACACGCCGACGCCGTAACGACACGCCACGCCGCAGCGGCGCCAGGACGCTCAGCCCGTGGTGCCGTCGCGGCGGCTGAGGAGCCAGGGCTCGACCACGCCGAGGCCGCGGACCGGGCGCTGCCACATGGGCTGGAGCGCGAAACGGTACGTCGGCGGCTCCTCGCCCTCCTTCTCCGCGGCCGCGGCCGCCTCGGCGGCCTCCGACTCCGACGCGGGGGCGTCACCGGTACGGATCAGCTCCTCCGCGAAGGCGGTGTCGACGAGGACGGCGTCCCGGGGCGCTATCGACGTGAGCCGGGAGGCGAGGTTGACGGTCGTACCGAAGACATCACCCATACGAGTGGTGACCGTGCCGAACGCCATGCCGACGCGCAGCTCCGGCATCGTCTCGTCGCTGGCCATCGTCTCGACGAGCCGCACCCCGATCTCGGCGGCCGTACCGGCGTCGTCGGCGGCGTAGAGGACCTCGTCGCCGAGGGTCTTGATGAGCCGGCCGCCGTGCGCGGCGACGAGGTCGGCCGCGGTGGTCTCGAAGGCCTCGACGAGCTCGCCGAGCTCCTCCTCCTCCATACGGCGGGTCAGTCGCGTGAACCCGACGAGGTCGGCGAAGCCGACGGCGAGCCGGCGGTCGACCATCTCCTCGTCGTCACCGGTCTGGACGACCCGGCCGGCCGACGCGGCGAGCTGCCGGCGCCAGACGTAGACGAGGAACTCCTCCAGCTCGGGCAGGAGCAGCTCGACGATCGGGTACGTCACCTCGGTGCGGGTCATGCCGGGCTCGGGCGGCTCGGTCAGGCCCTCCAGGAAGGAATCGATCTGCCATTCGGCCAGCCGGGCGGTGGTCTGTCCGGTGGACCGCGCGACCTGCACGGCCATGGCCTCGCTGAGCAGCCCGGCCTCGACCAGGCCGGCGAGGCGGCGCAGGGCGAGGACGTCGGCCTCGGTGAGGGCCTTGGCCTGGCCGATGTCGGCGAAGCCCATGGCGCGCCAGAAGCGCGAGGCCAGTTCCATGGAGACGCCGGCGCTGCGGGCCGCCTGGAACGGGGTGTAGCGGCGCTCGGCGCCCAGGATGAGCTGTTCCAGGCGCAGGGCGAGGGGGTCCTCGCCGGGGTCGGCGGCCGACGGCATGTCCACTCGGCCGCGAGCGTCCGTGCCGGAGCCGCCCGTGTCGTCGACGGTCACGCCTGCTGCCCTTCCGATCTACCGCGGTCAGGTATCGACCGGCCTCAACTCTACGGCAGGTGTGCGCCAGCTCACTCCGTTGGGTTGGGCCGCGGGGGTGCGGTGGGTTTTGCGCCGTGTGTCGTCTGCGGGGCGGTGGGGGCTGATCGCGCAGTTCCCCGCGCCCCTTTCAGACGCGCGTCGCTTTCAGAGCCCGCGCGCGTTCCGCCTCACAGTCCGCCCCCTCCCGTGGCACCCCTCAGGTGCACGATGTCGCCCGCTCCCACCGGCTCCCTGACCCCCTCCTCCGTGGCCAGGATCAGGCGGCCGTCGGCGTCCAGGGCCACTGCCTCGCCCTCCACGGAACGGTCGCCGGGGAGTTCCGCCCGCACCACCCGGCCCAGCGTCGCGCAGCCCGCCGCGTAGGTCTCCTGGAGGCCGCTCGCCACCGGGTCGCCCCCGGCCGCCCGCCACCGCCCGTACCACTCCTCCAGGGCCCGCAGCACCGCCCGCAGCAGCGGATCCCGGTCCGTGCTCACCGCCCCGGCCAGCGCCAGCGACCCCGCCTGCGGCACCGGCAGTTCCTCCGCGCGCAGGGTGACGTTGACGCCGACGCCGATGACCACCCCGTCCTCACCGGCCCGCTCGGCGAGGATCCCGCCGGCCTTGCGTTCCTCGCCCCCCACGGTGACCAGCAGGTCGTTGGGCCATTTGAGTGCCGTGTCCACTCCCGCGGCCCGCGACAGCCCCGTCGCCACCGCGACCCCGGTGAGCAGCGGCAGCCAGCCCCAGCGGGCCACCGGGACCTCGGCTGGCCGCAGCAGCACGGAGAAGAACAGCCCCGACCGCGCCGGTGCCGTCCACTGCCGCTCCAGCCGGCCCCGCCCGGCCGTCTGCTCCTCGGCGACGAGGACCGCCCCCTCGGCCGCCTTGCCCGCGGCGGCCCGGGCCACCAGGTCGCTGTTGGTGGACCCGGTGCGCTGCACCACCTCCACCTCCGACCACAGCCCGCCCTCCCGCAGCAGGCCCCTGCGCAGGGCCCCCGCGTTCAGCGGCGGGCGGTCCAGATCGGACCAACGGCTGTTGTCTGATGCATCTCGCGGCGTCATGCAAGCCACCCTAGGTGTGGGAAACGCCGCATCGCTGAGTCGATGGCACCGCACTACGCTACGGATGAGTAACCGTCCCCCCTTTTGAGCAGGCAGGGAGCCGCATCCCGATGTCCGAGCCGGAAGAGCGTCACGAGATCCAAGAGACCCAAGGGATCGACATCCACACCACCGCGGGCAAGCTCGCGGATCTCCAGCGGCGCATCGACGAGGCGACGCACGCCGGCTCCGCACGCGCCGTCGAAAAGCAGCACGCCAAGGGCAAGTTGACGGCCCGTGAGCGCATCGACCTGCTCCTCGACGAGGGCTCCTTCGTCGAGCTCGACGAGTTCGCCCGGCACCGCTCCACCAACTTCGGCCTGGAGAAGAACCGCCCCTACGGCGACGGCGTCGTCACCGGCTACGGGACCGTCGACGGCCGCCCGGTGGCCGTGTTCTCCCAGGACTTCACCGTCTTCGGCGGCGCGCTGGGCGAGGTCTACGGCCAGAAGATCGTCAAGGTCATGGACTTCGCGCTGAAGACCGGCTGCCCGGTCATCGGCATCAACGACTCGGGCGGGGCGCGGATCCAGGAGGGCGTCGCCTCGCTCGGCGCCTACGGCGAGATCTTCCGCCGCAACACCCACGCCTCCGGTGTCATCCCGCAGATCTCGCTGGTCGTCGGCCCGTGCGCGGGCGGAGCCGTGTACTCCCCGGCGATCACCGACTTCACGGTCATGGTCGACCAGACCTCGCACATGTTCATCACCGGCCCGGACGTCATCAAGACCGTCACCGGCGAGGACGTCGGCTTCGAGGAGCTGGGCGGCGCCCGCACCCACAACGCCGTCTCCGGTGTGGCCCACCACATGGCGGGCGACGAGAAGGACGCCATCGAGTACGTCAAGCAGCTGCTGTCGTACCTGCCGTCCAACAACCTCTCGGAGGCCCCGGCCTTCCCGGAGGAGGCGGACCTCTCCGTCACGGACGAGGACCGCGAGCTGGACACGCTCGTCCCGGACAGCGCGAACCAGCCGTACGACATGCACACGGTGATCGAACACATCCTGGACGACGCCGAGTTCTTCGAGACGCAGCCGCTGTTCGCGCCGAACATCCTCACCGGCTTCGGCCGGGTCGAGGGCCACCCGGTGGGCATCGTCGCCAACCAGCCGATGCAGTTCGCGGGCTGCCTGGACATCGACGCGTCCGAGAAGGCCGCCCGCTTCGTGCGCACCTGCGACGCCTTCAACCTCCCGGTGATCACCTTCGTGGACGTCCCCGGCTTCCTCCCGGGCGTCGGCCAGGAGCACACCGGCATCATCCGCCGCGGCGCCAAGCTGATCTACGCCTACGCCGAGGCGACCGTCCCTCTCATCACCGTCATCACCCGCAAGGCCTTCGGCGGCGCCTACGACGTCATGGGCTCCAAGCACCTGGGTGCCGACCTCAACCTTGCCTGGCCCACCGCCCAGATCGCCGTCATGGGCGCCCAGGGCGCGGTCAACATCCTGCACCGCCGCACGATCGCCGAGGCCGACGACGTGGAAGCCACCCGGGCCCGGGTGATCCAGGAGTACGAGGACACCCTCCTCAACCCGTACATCGCGGCCGAGCGCGGGTACGTCGACTCCGTGATCATGCCGTCGGACACCCGCCGGCACGTCGTACGCGGCCTGCGTCAGCTGCGCACCAAGCGGGAATCCCTGCCCCCGAAGAAGCACGGCAACATCCCTCTGTAGGAGCCGTCCATGAACATCAAGGTCGTACGGGGCAACCCGACCCCGGAGGAGCTGGCCGCCGCCCTGGCGGTGGTCAGGGCCCGCGCCGCGGCGGCAGCCTCGATCCCGCCCGGCGCCCCCACGGACCGCGACTCCTGGTCGGACCCGTCCCGCATCGCATCACACCGCCTGCCGAGCCCGGGCCGAACAGCATGGACCCGCACTTATTGGCCTGCCTAAGGACAGAAAGGGGCGCGAGGAACCGCGCACAGTAGGACAACGCCGGGCGCCTATTTAGGTACGCATACTCAGGCGCCCGGCACGGCCAAGCCCCACGCTGGTGGCATGCTGTGGTCCGACCCCGAAGACGAGCCCCCCAAAGAACTCCGCGACATGCAGGACATGCTGCGCAGGCTCGGCATCTTCATGGCGGTCGCCATGGTCCTCGCGATGATCGTCGCCGGCCTCCGATAGACCCCCGGAGGGACTCGTACGCCGCTAGGCTGACCGCATGACTGCTCAGCGCCGCCGCCTCGTGCTCGCCTCGAAGTCCCCCGCCCGTCTGAACCTGCTGCGGCAGGCCGGGCTGGACCCCGAGGTGATCGTGAGCGGCGTCGACGAGGACGCGGTCCACGCCCCCACCCCGGCCGAGCTGGCCCTCGCCCTCGCCGAGGCCAAGGCGTCCGTCGTGGCGGCGCGGCCGGAGGTCAAGGGCGCGATCGTGATCGGCTGCGACTCGGTCCTCGACCTGGACGGCCAGGCGCTCGGCAAGCCCGCCGACGCGGAGGAGGCCACCGCCCGCTGGAAGGCGATGCGCGGCCGCGCGGGCACCCTGCAGACCGGCCACTGCATCTACGACACCACGACCGGGCGCTACGCCTCCGCCACGGCGTCCACGGTGGTCCGCTTCGGCGAGCCCACGGACGAGGAGGTCGCGGCGTACGTCGCCTCCGGCGAACCCCTCCATGTCGCCGGGGCGTTCACCCTCGACGGCCGCTCGGCGCCGTTCATCGACGGCATCGACGGCGACCACGGCAACGTCATCGGCATCAGCCTGCCCCTCGTACGCAAGCTGCTGGCCCGACTGGGCGTCGGCATCACGGAGTTGTGGGCGCCGGCGGCGGAGTGAGCGGGGTTCCGCCCTGCGGCGCCTCGCCCGGGGACGCGCCGCCGTCCCCGTCGCCGTTCCCCTCGGCGGGACCGGCCGCGGCCGCCTTGCGCTCCTCGGGGTCGTAGGTCATCAGCAGCAGCACGATCAGCGCGAGCACGACCATCATGAACAGGAACGCCGGCCAGCCCATCAGGCCCCAGGCGAAGGCGCCCAGCAGCCCGTGCACGACCGCCGCGCTGATCAGCAGCACTCGGCCGAAGCCGGCCGGCCGCCGCCCGCGTATGCCCACCAGCAGGGCCACCACGCCGCACCCGGCGAAGTAGAGGCCGAAGACGATCCCGCCGGCCTTCGACGACGTCGACATCATGTCCGGGTCCAGACCGGCCAGCGACATGTTCTGCCGGTCGACGAGGCTGCCGAGGGTCCAGTTCACGACGGCGATGACGAACGCCTCCATGAACAGGACGACCGCCAGGATCCACGCCACCGGCCTGCGCACCATCAGGTCCCCACCCTTTCGACCGCGCTGCTCGTGCGGAAGTGCCCTTACCCCCAGTAGGTTCGAGACATCGCGAACGCTACTAACGGGTAAACCCAGGGACAAGGGTTCCGGCGAGGGCAAAGAATCGTTGGGCCATTCGTAGGGACTCCACAAAGAAACAGAGTGGGCCGCAGCACGCCCTCACAGAGACCTTGACCACATCGGAGGGCTAGGGTTGCCCCGAGGAGTCCCGCGCACCGCCGTGCCACTAGGGATTTCGCGGGTCGAGCGAGCCTCGCATCACACTCCGTGTGGGCAAGCTCACCTTTGGGGACGCCTCGAAGTGCCGTGTCGGCAGTCCCTAAACTCGGCTTGTTTCAAGGAGGGAGCCTCAATCGTGCGCAAGGTGCTCATCGCCAACCGTGGCGAAATCGCTGTCCGCGTGGCCCGGGCCTGCCGGGATGCCGGTATCGCGAGCGTGGCCGTATACGCCGACCCGGATCGGGACGCTCTGCATGTCCGCGCCGCGGATGAGGCGTTCGCCCTGGGCGGTGACACACCGGCCACCAGTTACCTCGATATCGAGAAGGTGCTCAACGCCGCCCGGGAGTCCGGCGCGGACGCCATCCACCCCGGCTACGGCTTCCTCTCGGAGAACGCCGACTTCGCCCAGGCGGTGCTGGACGCGGGCCTGATCTGGATCGGCCCGCCGCCGCAGGCCATCCGGGACCTCGGTGACAAGGTCGCCGCCCGCCACATCGCGCAGCGCGCGGGCGCCCCGCTGGTCGCCGGCACGCCCGACCCGGTCTCCGGCGCCGACGAGGTCGTCGCCTTCGCCGAGGAGCACGGGCTGCCGATCGCGATCAAGGCCGCCTTCGGCGGTGGCGGCCGCGGCCTGAAGGTCGCCCGCACCCTCGAAGAGGTCCCCGAGCTGTACGAGTCGGCGGTCCGCGAGGCGGTCGCCGCGTTCGGCCGGGGCGAGTGCTTCGTCGAGCGCTACCTCGACAAGCCGCGCCACGTGGAGACCCAGTGCCTCGCCGACACCCACGGCAACGTGGTCGTCGTGTCGACGCGTGACTGCTCGCTGCAGCGCCGCCACCAGAAGCTGGTCGAGGAGGCCCCGGCGCCGTTCCTCTCCGACGAGCAGGTCGCCGAGCTGTACTCGTCGTCGAAGGCGATCCTGAAGGAGGCCGGCTACGTCGGCGCCGGCACGGTCGAGTTCCTCGTCGGCAACGACGGCACGATCTCCTTCCTGGAGGTCAACACCCGTCTCCAGGTGGAGCACCCGGTCACCGAGGAGGTCGCCGGTATCGACCTGGTGCGCGAGATGTTCCGCATCGCCGACGGCGAGGAGCTCGGCTACGGCGACCCGCAGCTGCGCGGCCACTCCTTCGAGTTCCGCATCAACGGCGAGGACCCGGGCCGCAACTTCCTGCCCGCCCCGGGTACGGTCACCACGTTCAACCCGCCGTCCGGCCCCGGTGTCCGCCTGGACGCCGGTGTGGAGTCCGGCTCGGTCATCGGCCCGGCGTGGGACTCGCTGCTCGCCAAGCTCATCGTGACCGGCGCGACCCGTCAGCAGGCGCTCCAGCGGGCCGCCCGCGCCCTGGAGGAGTTCCAGGTCGAGGGCATGGCCACGGCGATCCCGTTCCACCGCGCGGTGGTGCGCGACCCGGCGTTCGCTCCGGAACTCGACGGTTCCACCGACCCGTTCACGGTCCACACGCGCTGGATCGAGACGGAGTTCGTGAACGAGATCAAGCCCTTCACCGCCCCCGCGGACGCGGAGGCCGACGAGGACGCGGGCCGTGAGACGGTCGTCGTCGAGGTCGGCGGCAAGCGTCTGGAGGTCTCCCTCCCGGCCAGCCTGGGCATGACCCTGGCCCGCACGGGCCTCGCGGCGGGCGCCAAGCCGAAGCGCCGCGCGGCGAAGAAGTCGGGCCCCGTCGCCTCGGGCGACACCCTCGCGTCCCCGATGCAGGGCACGATCGTGAAGGTGGCGGTCGAGGAGGGCCAGGAGGTCAACGAGGGCGACCTGATCGTGGTCCTGGAGGCCATGAAGATGGAACAGCCCCTGAACGCCCACAAGGCCGGCACCATCAAGGGCCTGTCGGCGGAGGTAGGCGCCTCGATCACGTCGGGCGCCCCGATCTGCGAGATCAAGGACTGACCGACCCGACTCTCAGAGGCGCTCGGAGACTGGCTCACCCCGTCTCCGGGCGCTTCTCATGTCCCGGGCAAGGCGCTTACCGCGAAAGGGGCGCGGGGAACTGCGCGACAAGCCACGACGAACCCGCACCCGCCGACGTATCCGAACCAGCCCCTACCGCCGGCGCAGATCAGCAACCCGAGCCCGCTCAGCCCCAGGCTCAGCCAACACATTCGCCGCCCTCAACCCCGGCATCTGCCCCCGCCGAGGCCCAGGCAACGGCGGCACATCCCTCCGCTGCTGCTGCCGCCCGGAGGGACTCTCACCGTTTCCCGAAGCGCCCGCCACAGCGATCTGCACCCCCTGATCGGCGAGCGCCTGCAGCTCGGTCTGCGCCCGGTCGTCATGCACGGGCGGCTCGTCGGTCACCAGCCGGGTGATCACATCCGTCGGCACGGTCTGGAACATCGTGTCCGTGCCCAGCTTGGTGTGATCGGCGAGGACGACGACCTCCGACGCGGCCTGCACCAGCGCCCGGTCGACGGACGCCGACAGCATGTTGGACGTGGACAGCCCCCGCTCGGCGGTCAGCCCGCTGCCGGAGAGGAAGGCCCGCGAGACCCGCAGCCCTTGCAGGGACTGCTCCGCTCCGGAGCCGACGAGCGCGTAGTTGGAGCCGCGCAGGGTACCGCCGGTCATCACGACCTCGACCCGGTTGGCATGGGCCAACGCCTGTGCCACGAGAAGGGAGTTGGTGACGACGGTCAGACCGGGCACCCGGGCGAGCCGGCGCGCCAGCTCCTGGGTGGTGGTACCCGCTCCGACGACGATCGCCTCGCCCTCTTCCACGAAATTCGCGGCGAGGTCGGCGATGGCCGTCTTCTCGGCGGTCGCGAGATGGGATTTCTGCGGAAAGCCGGACTCCCGCGTGAACCCGCCCGGCAGTACCGCACCGCCGTGCCGGCGGTCGAGGAGTCCTTCTGCCTCCAGTGCACGCACGTCCCGCCGTACGGTCACTTCGGAGGTCTGGACGACGCGGGCGAGTTCTCGGAGCGACACGGCTCCGTTCGCTCGCACCATTTCGAGGATCAATTGGCGACGTTCTGCAGCGAACACGAAACTGACAGTAACGCGGGCGACCGTCTGCTTTCAGCTCTTTGCGCCGAATAACAGAAGTTGTTCGCACGGCAGGACGGGAAGTGGTATAGGGGACCAATTCCCGCACCCTGCCCGCGTGCGTCAGAGTTCGGCGGCGGTCTTCCGCGTGTGCAACTGCCGCGCCACCTCGGCGATCGAGCCCGAAAGCGACGGGTACACGGTGAACGCGTTGGCGATCTGCTCGACCGTCAGATTGTTGTCGACGGCGATCGAGATCGGATGGATCAGTTCCGAGGCGCGCGGCGACACGACCACACCGCCGACGACGATGCCCGTGCCCGGACGGCAGAAGATCTTGACGAAGCCGTCGCGGATGCCCTGCATCTTGGCGCGCGGGTTGCGCAGCAGCGGCAGCTTGACGACCCGGGCGTCGATCTTGCCGGCGTCGACGTCGGCCTGGCTGTAGCCGACGGTGGCGATCTCGGGGTCGGTGAAGACGTTGGAGGAGACCGTCTTGAGGTTCAGCGGGGCCACCGCGTCGCCGAGGAAGTGGTACATGGCGATACGTCCCTGCATCGCCGCCACGGACGCCAGGGCGAAGACGCCGGTCACGTCGCCGGCCGCGTACACGTTGGGCGCGGTGGTGCGGGAGACCTTGTCGGTCCAGATGTGGCCGGACTCCCGGAGCCGGACGCCGGCCTCCTCCAGGCCCAGGCCCGCGCTGTTGGGGATGGCGCCGACGGCCATGAGGCAGTGGGTGCCGGAGATGACCCGGCCGTCGGAGAGGGTGACCTCCACGCGGTCGCCGACGCGCTTGGCGGACTCGGCGCGGGAGCGGGCCATCACATTCATCCCGCGGCGGCGGAAGACGTCCTCCAGGACGGCGGCGGCGTCCGGGTCCTCGCCGGGCAGCACGCGGTCGCGCGACGAGACGAGGGTGACCCGGGAGCCGAGGGCCTGGTAGGCGCCGGCGAACTCGGCGCCGGTGACACCGGAGCCGACCACGATGAGCTCCTCGGGGAGCTCGGTGAGGTCGTAGACCTGGGTCCAGTTCAGGATGCGCTCGCCGTCGGGCTGGGCGTCGGGCAGCTCGCGCGGGTGACCGCCGGTGGCGATGAGGACCGCGTCGGCGACCAGGGTCTCCTCGGTGCCGTCGGCGGAGGTGACGACGACCTTGCGCGACCCGTCGAGGGCCTGCATGCCCTCCAGGCGGCCGCGGCCGCGCATGACCCGGGCGCCCGCGCGCGTGACCGACGCGGTGATGTCGTGCGACTGCGCGAGCGCGAGCCGCTTCACCCGGCGGTTGACCTTGCCCAGGTCGACGCCGACGACCCGCGCGGGGGTGTCGATGTACGGGGTGTCGTCGGCCACGATGATGCCGAGCTCTTCGTACGACGAGTCGAAGGTGGTCATCACCTCGGCCGTGGCGATGAGGGTCTTCGACGGCACGCAGTCGGTCAGCACCGACGCCCCGCCCAGGCCGTCGCAGTCGACGACGGTCACCTCCGCGCCGAGCTGCGCGGCGACCAGCGCCGCTTCGTATCCGCCGGGTCCGCCACCGATGATCACGATCCGAGTCACGTACTCCATTGTCCCGCACGCGCCCCGGTGGTACCGCCCCGGGGCGGAGCCCGAAGCGGCACCGTTACCTGAGAGACGCCTGTGCCGCCTGCCGTACCCTCGTCGCATGTCGCTCTACGCCGCGTACGCCGGCAATCTCGACGCGCGGCTGATGTCCCGCCGCGCCCCCCACTCGCCGCTGCGCGCCACCGGCTGGCTGAACGGCTGGCGGCTGACCTTCGGCGGCGAGCAGATGGGCTGGGACGGCGCGCTGGCGACGATCGTCGAGGAGCCCGGCGCCCAGGTGTTCGTCGGGCTGTACGACATCGCCCCCATGGACGAGGAGTCGCTGGACCGCTGGGAGGGCGTCGGCCTCGGCGTCTACCGCCGGGTACGCGTACGCGTGCACACGCTCGACGGCGAGGAGAGCGCGTGGGTGTACGTGCTCAACGGCTACGAGGGCGGCCTGCCGTCGGCCCGCTACCTGGGCGAGGTCGCCGACGCGGCGGAGTCGGCGGGCGCCCCGCACGACTATGTGATGGAGCTGCGCAAGCGTCCCTGCTGACCCATGGGCCACAGATGCCCCTGGTGTCACATTGGCCTCGTCGGGCACGCGTCACACACCCTCGTCGGGCACGTCACAGCGCCTCGTTGGAAACGACAAGACAACGATCGCCATCCCGTCCGTCCTGTCATCTACGCGCGTAGGCCGGGACCGGCTACGCTCGTCGGCGTGAACGCATCTCTTCTTCCGGACGACATCCAGGGCGACCCCCACGCCGCCGCCGACGCCGCCGCCGCTCGCCTGCGCGAACTGACGGGCGCCGAGACCCACGACGTCGCCCTCGTGATGGGCTCCGGCTGGGCACCGGCCGTGGACGCCCTCGGCGCGCCCGACGCCGAGTTCCAGGTCACCGAGCTGCCCGGCTTCCCGCCCCCGGCGGTCGAGGGCCACGGCGGCAAGATCCGCTCGTACAAGATCGGCGAGAAGCGCGCGCTGGTCTTCCTGGGCCGCACGCACTACTACGAGGGCCGGGGCGTCGCCGCGGTCGCGCACGGCGTGCGTACGGCCGTCGCCGCGGGCGCCAAGACGGTCGTGCTGACCAACGGCTGCGGCGGCCTGCGCGAGGGCATGCGCCCCGGCCAGCCGGTGCTGATCAGCGACCACATCAACCTCACGGCGACCTCCCCCATCGTCGGCGCGAACTTCGTGGACCTGACCGACCTGTACTCGCCGCGACTGCGGGCGCTGTGCAAGGAGATCGACCCGAGCCTGGAGGAGGGCGTCTACGCCCAGTTCCCCGGCCCGCACTACGAGACGCCGGCGGAGATCCGCATGGCCCGGGTCATCGGCGCGGACCTGGTCGGTATGTCGACGGTGCTGGAGGCCATCGCGGCGCGTGAGGCGGGCGCCGAGGTGCTGGGCATCTCCCTGGTGACGAACCTCGCCGCGGGCATGACGGGCGAGCCGCTGAACCACGAAGAGGTGCTCCAGGCGGGCCGGGATTCGGCGACGCAGATGGGCGCTCTCCTGGCCCAGGTGCTGGGCCGCATCTGACTGGGCCGTCCCAGGGGCTCCGCCCCCTGGACCCCCGATTGCCCACCACACCCACCCGTCTCGGTCGGGTGGGCGGGTGGGAAACGGGGTCTGGGGCAGAGCCCCAGGGACAGCAACCCCCACGCACCCGCACCGAACACGACGACGAGAGGCTGACCCGGTGCACGACGACCTCATCACCAAGGCCAGGACATGGCTCGCCGAGGACCCCGACCCCGAGACCCGCGACGAGCTCGCCAAGCTCATCGAGGCCCGGGACGTCACGGAACTCGCCGCCCGCTTCTCCGGCACCCTCCAGTTCGGCACCGCCGGCCTGCGAGGCGAACTCGGCGCCGGCCCGATGCGCATGAACCGCACGGTCGTGATCCGCGCCGCCGCCGGCCTCGCCGCGTACCTGAAGAAGCAGGGCCACACCGACGGCCTCGTCGTCATCGGCTACGACGCCCGCCACAAGTCCGCCGACTTCGCCCGTGACACCGCCGCGGTGATGACCGGCGCGGGGCTCAGGGCCGCCGTGCTCCCCCGCCCGCTCCCCACCCCCGTCCTCGCCTACGCCATAAGGCACCTCGGCGCGGTCGCCGGCGTGGAGGTCACCGCCAGCCACAACCCGCCCCGCGACAACGGCTACAAGGTCTACCTCGGCGACGGCTCCCAGATCGTCCCGCCGGCCGACGTGGACATCGCCGCCGAGATCGCCGCGATCCCGAGCCTGACCACCGTCGACCGCCCCACGGAGGGCTGGGAGACACTTGACGACGCGGTCCTGGACGCCTACCTCGCCCGCACCGACGCCGTGCTCGCCGAGGGCTCCCCGCGCACGGCCCGCACGGTGTACACCGCGATGCACGGCGTGGGCAAGGACGTCCTGCTCGCCGCCTTCGCCCGCGCGGGCTTCCCGGAGCCGGTCCTCGTCGCCGAGCAGGCCGAGCCCGACCCGGACTTCCCGACCGTCTCCTTCCCCAACCCGGAGGAGCCGGGCGCGATGGACCTGGCCTTCGCCAAGGCGCGCGAGACGGACCCGGACCTGATCATCGCCAACGACCCGGACGCCGACCGCTGCGCCGTGGCCGTGCAGGACGCCGGCGCGTGGCGCATGCTGCGCGGCGACGAGGTCGGCTCGCTGCTCGCCGCGCACCTCGTCCGGCGCGGCGCCCAGGGCACCTTCGCGGAGTCCATCGTCTCCTCCTCCCTCCTGGGCCGGATCGCCGAGAAGGCCGGGCTGCCCTACGAGGAGACCCTCACCGGCTTCAAGTGGATCGCCCGCGTCGACGGCCTGCGCTACGGCTACGAGGAGGCCCTCGGCTACTGCGTCGACCCCGAGGGTGTGCGCGACAAGGACGGCATCACCGCCGCCCTTCTGATCACCGAGCTGGCCTCGGTCCTCAAGGAGGAGGGCTGCACCCTGCTCGACCTCCTCGACGACCTCGCCGTGGAGCACGGTCTGCACGCCACCGACCAGCTCTCGGTCCGCGTCCAGGACCTGTCGGTCATCGCGAACGCGATGCTCCGGCTGCGCGAGCAGCCCCCGACGGCCCTCGCCGGCCTGCCCATCACCCGGGCCGAGGACCTCACGAAGGGCACGGACACGCTCCCGCCCACGGACGGCCTGCGCTACACCCTCGACGGCGCCCGCGTCATCGTCCGCCCGAGCGGCACGGAACCGAAGCTGAAGTGCTACCTGGAGGTCGTCGTCCCCGTCGCGACGCACGCCGACCTCCCGGCGGCCCGCGCGAAGGCGGCGGACCTGCTGGAGACGATCAAGCGGGACCTGTCGACGGCGGCCGGCATCTGAGTCGTAGGACAGCGGCTGGGTCGGTGTGTGAGCCGTAGCGACCCGCTGTTCCCTCGATGGGGTGACTCCTGGCCGGACAGGGGGCACCCCATCGGGTGATTTCGGGCCGACAGCGCGGCCGCGCGCCCCTCAGGGCGGCGGCCGCGGGCAACGGTGGGACGGTAAGCCCCGCCCCCCTCGTCCGGAGCCGCCGCCGTGTCCTCCGCCACCCCCGGCACCGTCCCCGGGACCCACCCCGGCACCGTCCCGGGCTCCCGCCGGCCCCCCGGGCCCGCCGCCCCCTCCCCGGTCCCGTGCGCCGCGTGCGCCTCGCTGGCCTCCCCCGTCATGCGGGCCGTCCTGGGCGTCCGCGACTCCTTCCGGCGCGCCGCCCCCGCCCTGCGCGCGTACCTCGCCGTACGCCTCGTGGGCCTGCTGGTCCTCACCGTCTGGGCACATCGCCGCCACCACGGTGTGTGGCCGATCCTGGCGGCCCACTGGGACGCCAAGTGGTACCTGGGCATCGCCGACCACGGCTACACCCACACCCTCGGCACCGCCTACGACGCGAACAACCTGGCGTTCTTCCCGCTCTACCCACTGCTGGTGAAGGCGCTGGCCGTCCTCACCCCCGGCAGCCGCGCCACCACGGGCCTCGGCCTGGCCGTGATCGCCTCCCTCGTGGCCGCGTGGGGCGTCTTCGCCGTCGGCGAGCACCTCCGCGACCGCCGTACGGGCATCCTGCTCACCACCCTCTGGGCGGCGCTCCCGGTCGGCCTGGTCCAGTGGATGGGCTACACGGAGTCCCTGTTCACGGCCTGCGCCGCCTGGTCGCTGTACGCCGTCCTCACCCGCCGTTGGGTGGCGGCGGGGACGCTGGCGACCCTGGCCGGTCTGACCCGGCCGACGGGCGTCGCCGTGGCGGCGGCGGTCACCGTCGCCGCCCTCCTCGCCGCGCGCCGCCAGCCCCGGGCGCTCGTCGCGGCCCTGCTCGCCCCGCTCGGCTGGTGCGGCTACATCGGCTGGGTGGGCCTGCGGCTGCACCGCTGGGACGGCTACTTCGCCGTACAGCGGCTGTGGCACAACGAGTGGGACGGCGGCCGCGAGACCCTGCGCCGCGTCCGGGAGTTCCTCGGCCAGAACCCCACACCCCCGCTGTTCCTGGTGATGGTGACGGTGACCCTGCTGGCGTCGGTCGTCCTCTACGGCCTGTCGCTGGCCGACCGCCAGCCGCTGCCCCTGCTGGTCTTCACCGGCGTGCTGCTGCTCATCGTGCTCGGCAGCGGCGGGGTGTACTTCCCGCGCGCCCGCTTCCTGCTGCCCGGCTTCCCGCTGCTGCTGCCCCTCGCCCTGCACCTCAACCGGGCCCCCCGACGCCTCCGCGCGCAGGCGCTCGCGCTGGCGGTGGCGGTGGGCGCGTACGGGGGCGCCTACATGGTGCTGGTGTGGCCGAGCGCACCGTGATCGGCCCGTCCAGGGCGCTGGTGGCCGAGCGCGCGTGAGACACACAGCGCCCTCGGCGCGGCCATGGCGCCGGGCGACCGAGCCCGCGTGAGACACACAGCGGCGCCCCCACCCGCCCTCAGGCCGCCAGCGCCGCCAGCCCCACCGCCGTCACCCAGACCACGCCCAGCACCACCGCCAGCGGCCACAGCGGGCGCCCTCGCTCCGCCGCGTCGGTCTCCTCGTCCGGCCGCAGAGCGGGGTCGCGCCACATCTCGGTGATCTCGGCGGCCATCCGCTCGTACGGGTGCGGCAACCCCAGCCGCCGTTCCAGCCAGGGCCAGCGGGGACTGTGCACGGTCCAGTCCCGGGCGTCGCCCCGGCAGCCGGCGATGCTCAGCCGCGCGCCCCGCACCTGCACGGACCGCAGCTGCTCCCAGGTGACGAGCCGGGGCTCGCGCAGCCCGTTGAACCACAGTCCGTGCCGGTCGGCCGTCACCCGCCAGGCCAGCCGGCGCGGCACCAGCAGCACCCCGGCCGAGCCGAGCACGGCGCCGGCGAGGAACGTCCACAGGCCGGGCTCGTCCGTGGCGTAGGAGAGGGCCCACAGCGCGAGCAGCAGCACGGTCACCCGGTCGCCCCATCCCGCACGCCACCGCCGTATCGCCCGGGCCCGCGCCGCGGCGGCCGCACGGTCCGCCAGCCGCGCCCGATGGGCCGCCTCGGCGCCGGCCGCCGCGCTCCGGCGCCGCGCCGCGAACGCCGAGACCGGTCGTACGGGCCCGGTCGACCGCTCGGTCGTGGGCGGGTCGCCGGCGTCCTCGGCCGCGCGGACGAGGACCAGCTCGGCCCCGTCGTACGGCACGCCGTACAGCAGCGCCTCGCCCACGGGCCCGGCGCCGAAGGAGTCGAGGAGGTCGTCGAGGTCGGGTTCGTCGTCGGCGTCGGACTCTTCGGCGCTGACGCCGTCGTTCAGGAAGTCCGCCCCGCCGCCCTCGTACGTCCCCTCGTCCTCGTCCGGCACCTCGAAGGTGGGAACGACGAGGAGCGGGTGCAGGCCGGCCGGGTCGTCGACGGCGTAGATCTCGACGTCCAGGTCGGCGTTGTCGCGGGCGAGGACGCGCAGGACGGGGGCGGGCGCGCCGACGAGCCGTCGGGTGCGCAGGCGGGCGACGGCGGCGGAGAGCAGAACGGTCACGCCGAGGGCGACCGGATACCAGCCGAGAATGTCCGGCCCGGTCAGCGCGAGCACCCCGGCACCGGCCGCGCACACCACCGCTCCGACGGCGCCGAGCAGCGCGCCTCGCCGCAGCTTCCCCACGCTGGGCACGGGTGCCGTAACGCCCCCGGCCGCCGCGAGGGCCGCGGCCTTCTGTCGCCGTCCGGCGGCCAGGCGGACCTCGGTGACGGCCCACAGCGCGAGCAGGAGAACGGTGACCGCGGCCCGTAGCGGCCAGGTGGCGTCCTGCGCGGCGAGGGCCGACCCCACCGCGACCGGCGCCGCGAACCGCGCCGACTCCGGCCGCAGCGCGGTCCACATCGGCTGAACGGCGATCACGGCGGCCGCCCACGCGGGGAACGCGGCGTACTCGGTCAGCCCCCAGCCCGCCCCCGCACCGGCGACCAGCAACCCCACGACCAGCCCGAGCCGGTCCCCCACGGGCAGCCACCAGGGCCCGGCGACCCGCGCCCACTCCGCTGCCGCGGCCCCGTCCCAGTCCCGGCACCCGGCGGGCACGACGGAAGCGGGCAGCCGCGCCGGCTCACCGGAAGACACACTCATCCACCCACTCCTACGCCCCTCGTCGGCCCCGGCCAGAGGCGGCCCCGCCTCACCCCACCGCGAGCAGAATCGCCAGCACCACGGCACCCGCGAGCGCCGGCCCGAGGATCTCCCAGGCCCAGCGCACGGTCACCTCGCCCTGCGCGCTCTCGGCCCCGCCCCGCTCCTCCTGGAGCTGGCGCAGATCGTCCATGACCTTGTCGGTGGAGGCGCGCGGAGGCCCGGCCTGGGCCGCACCGGCACCCGCACCCGCGCCGCCTCGCAGCAGCCCACCGAGGCCGCCCCGGGACAGCCCGCCCCGCCCGTCCGCGCGGTCGGCGGCGGCCCGGGTCTCCTGCCGTGCCGCCCGCTTGCGGGCCCGCAGGGACACCGGGATGGCCCACAGCTGGTACTTCTTCCCGTCCGCGGCGACGACCTCGTTGGAGTAGCCGGACTTCAGCGCGCCGACCTGCCCCCAGGGCAGCACGATGAGCCGGAAGGGGTTGCGCACCCGCAGCCGTTCCCGGTTGGCGTACACCGCGGGCCGCAGGGTGAAGGCCACCACCAGGGGCACCGTGAAGATGAGCGCGGCCAGCGCGAGCCAGGGCGTCCGGCCGTCACCGGTGACGATCGCGTCGATACCGAGCCAGGCCATGATGCCGAGGAGCACCACGCCACCCGCGATACCGCCGGACGAGCGGTGGACCTGGTCCACGGACTCCGGGGGCTGCGGCGCGGGCGACTGCTGATCGGGGGTCGTCATGGCCCCGATTCTGCACGACCCGTCGGCCCGCCCCCCGGGGAGGTGCCCGCGGCACGCCCGGGGGAGGTGCCCGCCCACATCCGGGAAGGTGCCCGCGCACGCTCATACGTGGCGTCCGGCACGCTCATACGTGGCGTCCGAGCACGGATGAGCATGCGGGGGTGTACAGCCGCTACGCGCGTAGATATGCTCGTCTGGTGACCATGCCCAGTACTGCACCCGCTGTTCTCGCTGACGTCACCGCGTCCGACAGCACGCTGCGCCGCTTTCTCCACGGGCTGCCCGGCGTCGACGCGGTCGGCCTGGAGGCGCGCGCCGCCTCGCTCGGCACCCGTTCCATCAAGACCACCGCGAAGGCGTACGCCATCGACCTCGCCATCTCGATGGTCGACCTGACGACGCTGGAAGGCGCGGACACCCCGGGCAAGGTCCGGGCGCTCGGCGCCAAGGCGGTCCACCCCGACCCGACCGACCGTACGACCCCGGCGACCGCGGCCGTCTGCGTCTACCCCGACATGGTGGCCGCCGCCAAGGAGGCCGTCGCGGGTTCGACCGTCAAGGTCGCCTCGGTCGCCACCGCCTTCCCGGCGGGCCGCGCCGCCCTCTCCGTGAAGCTGGCCGACGTGCGCGACGCCGTCGCGGCCGGCGCCGACGAGATCGACATGGTCATCGACCGCGGGGCGTTCCTCGCGGGCGACTACATGAAGGTGTACGACGAGATCGTCGCCGTGAAGGAGGCCTGCGGGGCGGACGCCCGGCTGAAGGTCATCTTCGAGACCGGCGAGCTGTCGACGTACGACAACATCCGGCGGGCCAGCTGGCTCGGCATGCTGGCGGGCGCCGACTTCATCAAGACGTCCACGGGCAAGGTCGCGGTGAACGCGACTCCGGCGAACACCCTGCTCATGCTGGAGGCGGTCCGCGACTTCCGCGCCCAGACCGGCGTGCAGGTGGGCGTGAAGCCGGCCGGCGGCATCCGCACGACCAAGGACGCGATCAAGTTCCTGGTGCTCGTGAACGAGACGGTCGGCGAGGACTGGCTGGACAACCACTGGTTCCGCTTCGGCGCCTCCTCGCTCCTGAACGACCTGCTGATGCAGCGTCAGAAGCTGGCCACCGGCCGCTACTCCGGCCCCGACTACGTGACGGTGGACTGATCACCATGGCATCCGCATTCGAATACGCGCCGGCGCCCGAGTCCCGCTCGATCGTCGACATCGCGCCCTCCTACGGCCTGTTCATCGACGGCGAGTTCACGGAGGCGGCCGACGGCAAGGTCTTCAAGACGGTCTCGCCGTCGTCGGAGGAGGTCCTGTCCGAGATCGCCCAGGCGGGCGAGGCGGACGTGGACCGTGCGGTGAGGGCCGCCCGCAAGGCGTTCGAGAAGTGGTCGGCGCTGCCCGGCGCCGAGCGCGCGAAGTACCTGTTCCGCATCGCCCGGATCATCCAGGAGCGCAGCCGTGAGCTGGCGGTCCTGGAGACCCTGGACAACGGCAAGCCGATCAAGGAGACGAGGGACGCCGACCTCCCCCTGGTGGCGGCCCACTTCTTCTACTACGCGGGCTGGGCGGACAAGCTCGACCACGCGGGCTTCGGCGCGAATCCGCGTCCGCTGGGCGTGGCGGGCCAGGTCATCCCCTGGAACTTCCCCCTGCTGATGCTGGCGTGGAAGATCGCCCCGGCGCTCGCGACCGGCAACACGGTCGTCCTGAAGCCGGCGGAGACCACACCCCTCTCGGCGTTGTTCTTCGCGGACATCTGCCGCCAGGCGGGCCTGCCGAAGGGCGTCGTCAACATCCTCCCCGGCTACGGCGACACGGGCGCGGCGCTGGTCGCGCACCCGGACGTGAACAAGGTGGCGTTCACGGGCTCGACGGCGGTGGGCAAGGAGATCGCGCGCACGGTCGCGGGCAGCCGCAAGAAGCTGACGCTCGAACTGGGCGGCAAGGGCGCGAACATCGTCTTCGACGACGCCCCGATCGACCAGGCGGTCGAGGGGATCGTCAACGGGATCTTCTTCAACCAGGGCCAGGTGTGCTGCGCGGGCAGCCGTCTGCTGGTCCAGGAGTCGATCGAGGAAGAGCTGCTGGACTCCCTGAAGAGGAGGCTCTCGACCCTCCGCCTGGGCGACCCGCTGGACAAGAACACGGACATCGGCGCGATCAACTCCGAGGAGCAGCTTTCGCGCATCACCTCGCTCGTCGAGCAGGGCGAGGCGGAGGGCGCCGAGCGCTGGTCCGTGGCCTGCGAGATCCCGACGTCCGGCTACTGGTTCGCCCCGACGCTCTTCACGAACGTCACCCAGGCGCACCGGATCGCCCGCGACGAGATCTTCGGCCCGGTCCTGTCCGTCCTGACCTTCCGCACGCCGGACGAGGCGGTGGCCAAGGCCAACAACAGCCAGTACGGCCTCTCCGCCGGCATCTGGACGGAAAAGGGCTCCCGGATCCTGGCAGTGGCGAACAAACTCCGCGCAGGCGTCGTTTGGTCCAACACGTTCAACAAGTTCGACCCGACCTCGCCGTTCGGCGGCTACAAGGAGTCGGGCTTCGGCCGCGAGGGCGGCCGCCACGGCCTGGAGGCGTACCTCGATGTCTGAGAAGTCCGAGAAGACCGAGCGTGTGGACCGTCTGTCGGTCTTCAAGACCTACAAGCTGTACGTGGGCGGGAAGTTCCCGCGTTCCGAAAGCGGCCGGGTGTACGAAGTGACCGACACGAAGGACAACTGGCTGGCGAACGTCCCGCTGTCGTCCCGCAAGGACGCCCGTGACGCGGTGGTCGCCGCCCGCAAGGCATTCGGCGCCTGGTCCGGCGCGACGGCGTACAACCGGGGCCAGATCCTGTACCGCATCGCGGAGATGCTGGAAGGCCGCAGGGACCAGTTCATCCGTGAGGTGGCCGACGCGGAGGGCCTGTCGAAGTCGAAGGCGTCGGCGGTGGTCGACGCGACGATCGACCGCTGGGTCTGGTACGCGGGCTGGACGGACAAGATCGCCCAGGTGGTGGGCGGCGCGAACCCGGTGGCGGGCCCGTACTTCAACCTGTCCTCCCCGGAGCCGACGGGCGTGGTCGCGGTCCTGGCCCCCCAGGAGTCGTCGTTCCTGGGCCTGGTGTCGGTCGTCGCCCCGATCATCGCGACCGGCAACACGGCGATCGTCATCGCCTCCGAGAAGGCCCCGCTCCCGGCCCTGTCCCTGGGCGAGGTCCTGGCCACGTCGGACCTCCCGGGCGGAGTGGTCAACATCCTCTCCGGCCGCACATCGGAGATCGCAACACCCCTGGCCGCACACCAGGACGTCAACGCGATCGACTTGGCGGGCGCGGACGAGGCCCTGGCGAAGGAGTTGGAGATCGCGGCAGCGGACAACCTGAAGCGAGTCCTGCGTCCACAGCCTGTGGACGACTGGTCGGCGGACCCGGGCATCGACCGCATGACGCCCTTCCTGGAAACCAAGACGGTCTGGCACCCGACAGGTTCCCTGGGCGCCTCGGGCTCGTCGTACTGAGCCGCCCCTGAACGAGCCGCGCCACCCCTCCGTCCGGGGGTGGCGCGGCTTCTTGCTGTGCAAGCGTGGGCGCGTGGTCGAGATCACCGTCAGCGCCGCCGCCTCCCAACTCGACGAACTGGTTCGCCGAGTCGCCTACGACCGCGAGGTCATCACCCTGACCGATCAGGGCCAAGTCGCCGCCCTACTGATTTCCCCGCACGTCCTACAGGACTACGAGGACGCCCTGGCAGTCATCGACTATCGGCTCCGTAAGGCGGAGGGGACGCTTGAACCGGGCATCCCCAGGGAGGAGGTGCGCAGGCGGCTGGGGCTGGAACAGCAGTGACCTGCCATCTTCCCCCAACAAGACCTCGCCTTACTTCGGGCATTCGCACTGGCCACCCGCGCCCACATCAGGGCTTTGGCCTGCTCCCTAACTCTGAGCAGCGGCTGCACATGGGGAAGCGCCGTCCCCTCCGTACCGCCCCGCTCCGGACGCAGCCACACGAACCCCTCGAGATGATCCATGACGCCCCACGCCTTTCCCGCCGTGTGTCATGGGCGAGTTGATCGACAGAGAGCCGGACTTCATCCAACGCGACGCGCTGCACGTACTCACTGTTCACGGCAACAGCCAGGGGGCCGGAGGCCGCCGTTGGACAGGATGACAGTCTTCCAGACTGAGCAACGGAACGACTCCCACCTGCTCCACTTCGGTGTCGCGCCCAGACTGTCACCAAGCGCAACTACCTTGGAGGGGCGACCCGTTCCCTTGGGATACACGGAACAGCAAGTGAGCACGGCCCATGACCCAGCCGCCCGTGATCTCGACCCCTTCCACTCCGCCCGCGACCTGTACGGCGCCTCTGTAACGAGGTCACCCCACCCCTTCGACCTCAACGTCAGCGTCGCCGTCAAGAACCACAGAAGCCTCGCCAGATAACTCCGGCGAGGCTCCTCGCTTTTCACCTGACTTCTTCAGTCAGAATCCCGCCAGCTCGTTACGGCCCGCTGACACGGGGCGAATGGCAGGACTCTTCAGGCCGAAATACTCACCTCAAAGGAGCTCGCTGCCAGCGCCGCCTAGTCGCTTGTCCACAGCCGCGCGAACTTAGACCGTCAGAGGTGTCACCACCAGTAGCCTACTCCCGCATCCCCTCACGCAGCACGCGACTCGAACGAACGCCGTGCGGCGATTATCGATCGCAGCAGGATTCGGCGAATTCGTCAAGCAGAACGAACAGTACGGCAACCGCTCGCTCATCTTCCTCCGGAGTGAAATAGCGGAGATCCGGCAACGCACCGTCCTCATAAATTTCACACAGGACCAGCAGCGGCCAATACAGCTCGGGGCGCCCTTTCCCGCGAGCGACCAGCCACTCATGGAACTCCTTTAGAATCCGAGACCCAGCCCCCTTCTCATACCCATCCAGGAAGGCGCAGGTTCCTTCATAGGTTCTTTGCATCACATAGACGCCGTGATACTTCTTGAGCGTGGAAATGAATTCAAACATGGCGCGACCGCTCTCAGAATCCGAAATCGATATCATCTCCATAGGTCCACAAGCCCTTGAATTCTTCGCTATCGATACCATCAGGATGCCACTGATCAAACACCTTCCCGTCCCTGACTACCACGGTGTGATGGAACCAGGTTTCCTCAACCTCCCTTCCCCCTGGCTTATACGGCCTCAACGGCCAATCCTTACCGTCAGGGCCAGTAAAGGTCTTAATTTCTCCACCATTCTTAGCTGTAAATTTCGCGGCCCA
Organism: Streptomyces sp. NPDC032126; assembly: GCF_055580085.1. NCBI lineage: Bacteria > Bacillati > Actinomycetota > Actinomycetes > Kitasatosporales > Streptomycetaceae > Streptomyces > Streptomyces sp. NPDC032126. Next base: position 459,531 of record NZ_JBVIMA010000006.1, on the reverse strand, counting down.
TTCATCACAGCCCGCGTTATGAACGAGGACGGGCGTGTTGCCAGTACGTGTGGAAGACGTGCTCTTCCGAGCTAGGTTTTCGCAGGTCGGCCCTGAGTTGTCAGTCCGTCGCCGTCTGCTGGCAACACCACTGACGCCCCACCAGTCTCACTTGGCAGGGCGTCAGATTTGCTGTCTCGACGAAGATGGGTGTCGGGCGAGACTCGCAGACAAGGGGACGCTCAGCCTACGGCGCAGGCCTCACCATCACCGGACGCCCCCCAGCCACGACAGTCGTCACTCGCCCGAAATCTACCGGTTGTACGGTGGCTCGCCGATCGCGTGAATTAGACGATTGATCACTTCGTCGACAGTGAAGTCCCATCCAGTTAGGCGCTGTCCACTCCAGTTAATCCCGACCCGGAAGTCATCCTTGGCTAGATCCGGCAAAGCCGCGCTTCGCCAATGATCCAGCGGCATTGAAACAGCACGAAATTGAGGTCCCCAAAGCTGAGCAGCGCGCTGCGCCCGGGCCTCCGACGACCAATAGGGAAAAGCTGGTCGCCCAGAACTTGAGACCGGGGTTGGACTGCCATCGTCGTCCCGAACCCACCAAACGGTACGAGTTTGAACGATCTCACGGAAGAAGGCCGCTGCCTGAGCCCCGCTTACGCTCACCTGATTCCTCCTAGATCGTCCCGCCTTACGCGTCACACTTGCGCGCAGCGCTGGAGGCCCCAGCGCCGCGCCCGTTCGCAAACGTTAGTAACCAGGCGGGAGCCTACGGTATCCGCCAGGATCCATGAGGACATGGTCCTCTGGCCATCGCGGTGTTAGCAACATGCCGCCATCCCGTTCGGGAATAGGTTCATGGCTCAGCTCCATTGATTCCCACGAACCGTCCGGACGCTGTCGCTGTGGAGCCAACCCGCGCTTCATGCGACTGATGTTCGCGACACCGTATTGGTCCGCGGCGTCTGGCTCCGCCGCTTCGTTCTTCCAAAACCGCTTACGCATGGTGGACATGGATGGAGCGACGCCATTCTTATTGGGCTTGGAATAATCTTCGCCCACTTTCCAACGCCCACCGCAGCTGCTGTTGTGAACGAGAACCGGCGTCTCGCCCGCCAGCACATAGTACGTGTGGAGTTCGTCGACGGTGAGGTTGTAGGTGCGCGCCTGCTTGGTGAAGGACCGGTTGCCGGTGACGATCACCGTGCCGCCTTCATCCGTCCGCAGGGTCATGCCGGGCTTGAGCTCTCCAGCCGGCACCCAGTCGTGCTCCGACGGGGACCAGAAGGGGTGCTCATGCGTCGCGGTGAGCTTCTCGATTCCGTCTTCAGTCGCGATGGAGAGCTCGTTGAAGTTCTTGTCGCCCTCGGTGCGTATCAGGCCCGTGACAATCCTGGGGGCCGTCTCGCCGGTCTCCGGGTCTGTCGCCAGGACCTCGTCACCCAGCTTTACGTCTTCGATGTCCTTGGTTGTGCCATCAGCCATGAGGACGTCCGTGCCAGCCAAGAAGCATTTGCAGCCGACCAAACGTCCGGAAGGCCGGACCCTCAGGGCTCGCCCCAGCTCGCTCGATTTCCCGACGCTCAGCCTGACTCCAGCCTGAAGGGGGCCGTTTGGTGCTGCGCCAATCTGAGCCATGCGTGCGAGGTTGACGTCACTGAAGTACCTCTTCATCTCCTTGGAGCATTTAATCTCCGCGTGAGAGAAACAGATATTCGCAGCTGTCGCAACGGCTGAATTCGCATCGACATAATTTCTATACTGCTCGTACTGCTCTTGCATCTCGGACCGGTATGCGTCGTACCAGGCCTCCCTTTGGCTCCGTGTAGTGCTGTAGAGGTCGACCGCGTCGTAAATCTGCTCTTGCGCGTCACGTACCTCATCGCGGGTCTGCCCGAGAAGCCCTTCATCATTGCTCTTGCCAGTCCCACCCCGAGGAACTCCTGGCGTCGGATTCTGTGCGCCGGTTGCACCGTCGCTGCGCGGCTCGCTCTTGCCGGTTCCGTCGTCAAGCCACAGGCCCGACGGGTCGCTGTTGGTGACGGGACTGTTGTCGGCGTAGCTGTAGCCGTTGAGGGATTGGTGGTCTGTGGCGTCCAGGATGGGGTCGACGCTGATGAACTGGCCGATGATCGGATCAAATTCGCGGGCGCCGATGTGGGTCAGGCCGGTGGTGGTGTCCCTGGTCTTGCCGAGGAAGCCCTTGTCGTCGAGCCAGGGGCCGTACAGCGGCGTCCCGCGGACTTCTCCGAAGGGGGTGGTGTAGCGCTTGGTGATCGCCAAGGTGGTGGCGTCGAGGGCGAGGCTGGACGTGCCGTGGTGGTCGGCGGCCAGGAAGCTGAGTTTGTTGCCGGTGACGCCGGCGGTTGCCGTCCGCATGGCGATGGTCTGGCCTGCGGCGGTGTAGTAGCGGGTGCCGGTGAGGGTCTTGGTGGTGCCCTTGGTGGTGAGGCGGATCTCGGTGTCGCCGGCGTACAGGACTGTGTCGCCGTCCGGCGTGGTGGTGCGGCGGATCAGGAGATCGCCGGACGCGCCGTAGAGGTAGCTCGTGCCGAGCGCCGGCTTGGTGCCTGCGGCGGGTTCGGTCGTGGCGGCGAGTCGGCCTTCGGTGTTCCAGGTCAGGGTCTGCTGGGCCTGGGTGCCGGGGCGGGTTCGCGTGTTGCCGGTTTCGTCGTAGGTGTACGTCGCGGCCTTGGCACCCGTCGTCGCGGACAGCGCGTGCGGGTGGTTCGGGGTGGTGTAGGCGTAGGTGGTGGCCTTGTCGCCCGTGGTGGTGTGCTGGGTTTCCGTGTTGCGCTGGCCAGAGGCCGTGTATGTATAGCTGCTCCAGTACGGGGCTGCGCCGTCGAGGTTGGCCGCGGTGCGGCCGGATGAGGCGCAGTCAGCGGTCTTCGGGGTCCACGCCTCGGTCAGACGGCGGTGGCCGTCGTAGGTGAAGCACTGGTAGTCGGCCTTGCCGGTGCCGCCAAGGGTGCTGTTGTCGAAGAGCTTGGTGACATTGCCTGCCTCGTCATACGTGAAGGCCAGGTCCTGCAGGCGATAGCTGTGGATGTTGGTCGTGACGAAGGAGTTCGTCAGACGGCGCGTGCCGTCCTCGTACGCGTAGTTGAGGTAAGCCTTCTTCGTGGACGTGAGGTCGGTCGCGAGGTCCAGGCGGATCGGGTCGCCGAGCGGTGAGTAATACCCGGCCTGGAGGATGCCCTTGGCCGTCTGCTGCAGGCCGACGCCAGTGAAGTTGTAGTCGTTCTCAATGCCTTCAAAGGGCAGTCCTGCGACAGCCGGACTGCTGTACGAGGCAACGGTGCCGTCGAGGTTGAAGTTGGTGAAGAACGACAGCGTCTGCGGGACGCCGGCGGCGACCAGGGGTTCCTTGGTGCTGTCGGGGAGGATCAGCTGGCTTGAGGTGACCTGGTACAGGTTGTCGTACCCGGTGACCTTGTTGGTGTACGCCTTGCCGGTCAGGCCGCCGTCATAGCGGACGGCGGTATCCAGCTGGCCCTTCTTCAGGACGTCGAACGTCCAGGCGGCCAGCTTGGTGGCGTCCGTCTTGGTGCCGTCCCACAGGCCGGTCTGACGGCCGAGGACGTCGTACTCGTAGAGGAGTTTCTTGCCAGGACGGGAGTCGGTGCTGCTGATGACCTGGTCGAGGTTGTTGTACTCCGTGGCGGAGGCGCCCTTGTCAGGGTCGCTCGCGCTCACCTGACGGCCGAACAGGTCGTAGCCGTAGGACCAGGTGGTCTGGTCGGGGCCGGTGATCGTCTTCTGCTGGCCCGCGGGCGTGTATGTGAAGACGGTTTTGGTGAAGTCGCCTGTGGGTTGGGGACCGGCATACTCGCGGCGCTCGGTGGTCTGGCCCAGCACGTTGGTGACTACGGCGACGGCCTGGCCGCCAGCTGGGGCGCTGGTGGTGACGGTGTCACCGGTGTACGTGGCGTTCGTCGCCCAGAGCCGGACGTTGTGGCTCTGCGTGATCGTGCTGATCGGGCGTGCCGCGCCGTCGTACGTCGTGACGGTCTCGATGGGTGCCTGGCCGCCGTCGAGCTGAACCATCTTTCCGGATGGGTTGACGGTGTTCGCCCAGAAATCGCCCGACTCCATCACCGCGAGTCCGCGGTCGTCATAGACGGTCTGCGAGACGATGGTGCCGCCGGACGGAGAGGGCTTCTGAACCTGCCGGGGGCGAATAAGCGAGTCGTAGATCTCGTAAGTGGTGTTGTAGCCGGAACCGTCGCCACGCGCTGTTGCGGTGGCCACCCACGGCACAGCGGTGGCTGTGATGCTGTAGGTGTAGGTGTAGTTGGGGGATGCGTTCGACACGCGCGGGCGGTTTGGCAGCCAGACGCTGCTGACCCGGCCGAGCGCGTCATACGTGGATTCGGTGACCTTGCCGTTCGGGTCGGTGACCTTCGTCGTGGCGCCGGTGGCGAAGTCGATCAGTGTGGTGGCCTTGTGGAGCTTGGCGTTCTCCACCGCCACCGAGGTCAGCGGCCCGGCCGTAGCAGGGGTGTAGGTGGTGGTGGCGGTCGTGGTGTCGTTGGCGTCCTTGACGGTCAGGGGGCGCCCGAGGGTGTCGTAGTCGGTGGTGGACACCTTCTGCCAGATCGGCTGGTGCAGCGATCCGTAGCCGGCCGCCCGGCCTGTCCAGCGCACCTCGCCCTTTGTCGGCGTCTGGGCTTCGGTCCACTCCGTGGCCGCGTCGTACGTCGTGGCCGTGTCGGCGATGACGTCACCGGAGCGGGACGAGTCCCCGGGCAGGTCGAGTTCATCGTCGGTGAGGGCGCAGGGGTCGGCTACCGGGGTCGGCTTGACGTTGGAGGTGACCCGGATGCGAGAGACAAGGCCGTTGATGCCCGCCGTGCTGTTGCGGGCATACCACGTGCGGGTGCAGGTCTCGTCACCCAGCGTGGTGTCGTTGCCCTTGTCCAGGACCTTCACGGCCATGCCGTAGTCGTCGTAGGTGGTCACCGTGGAGCGGACCCGGTCGACCGAGGTGCCGCTTGTGGTGATGTTGGTCCGCGCGTGGCTGGCGGCGGTGCGGACGTAGTACGCCTCGGTGTCGGCGTACGACTTGTGCTGAGTCGAAGTGCGCTTGGACCAGGGGTCGTTGACAGTGCCGGAGACTTCCTGGGACCCGTTGTAGGTGACGACTTCGCGGGCGAAACCGGCGTACTGGTCGGCGTCGGTGACCGCCGGTGCCTTGATGCCGGTGACCTGGACGCTCTTGCGTGCGTCTGGGTCCGGCAGCTTGCCGCCCGTGCCGAGGACGCGGTCGCCGTTCATGCCCTGCAGGTACACGGAGACGGTCTTGGACTGGGTCTTGCCGGACTGGCCGGTGAGGTGGGTGACCTTCTGGAATCCGCGCCAGACCGACCAGGTGCGCTCCTTCTCCTTGACGAGCGGGTCCTCGTTGTAGTGCCAGGCGGCACCTGAATAGCTGTAGGTGTGCTGGACGGCCACTGCGCCGCCGTAGGTGTCCTTCGTGGAGACGACCTCGACGGGGTACTTGTGGAACCAGTCGAGGATCGGGTCCTTCTCGCCGTTCGGGGACCAGTACACGGGGTAGCAGCGGCGGGTGTTGGCGTCGACCTTCGGCATGCTCTGGCCGGCGAGGCAGTCCGCCTGCATGTAGCTGATCGTCGTCTGCGCGCCGGTCTCCGAAGTGATGGCCTTCAGACGGGGCTTGGTCAGCGGCAGGATGTCGTCGGTGGCGCCGTCGACCCGGTTCGGACGGGACTCGTGGTCGAACTTGACCGGGTCGAGCGTAAGGTCCGTACCGCGCTTGCCGGTGTGCCGGATCTCGTCGAGCCACAGGGTCTGGTCGGTGGAGTCGCCGGTGTCACCGGGGTCGATGTAGTGCTGCTTCAGGGCCCACGCGTCCACCGAGGCGTAGGCGGGGGTGGCGGCAGCGGCTTCCCATGCCTGGGTGGCGATACCGGTCATGCGCTTGCGGGTGTAGAAGGTGGGGCTGACGTTGCCCGTGCACTTCTGGTCGGCCTTGCATTCGGCGTCGAAGGGCACGTCGGGCCAGTTGTCACGCGTCGCGTCGGTCAGGGAACCGCAGTCCGTCTCGCACCGCTCGGCATAGCCGAAGACGACCTTGTTCGAGGCGGCGGGGGTGGCGGAGAAGAGGGCTCCGGCGCGCTGGCCGTAGCGGATCTCGTTCAGGTAGCCGCCACGGATGTAGGCGGTGCCGTTGGTGTCATCGCCGAGCATGTCGTAGTGGTTGGCCTCGGCGGTGTACCAGTACGACATGGCGTTGCCGTGGGTGTCCTCGACGTAGTCGAGGTTCCACCGCCATGCCTGCTTCTCCTTGTACCGGTCGGCGAAGGTGCTGCCGTCGGCGTAGCCGGGCTCGCCGGCGTCGTCGCCGAAGACCGGAACGGTCCACACCGAGTTGGTGCGGTCGTTGGCTCCGGCGCCGTCGAGCTTGTTCAGGCCGAAGACGTACTTGGTGCCCTCGCCAGTGGTGACGGTCCAGTATTCGCCGTTGTCGTCGCCGTTGTCCGCTCCCGTGGCCACGGTGACGGTGGAGGCGTCGTCGTTCTTCAGCCGCCACTTGCCGCTGGTGTCGTCCTTGACGAGCTCGGTGGCCTTGCCATTCAGGACGAGAGAGGCGTTGTCGTACTTCCAGCACAGGTCGAACTTGTCGGTCTGGCCGTCGTCGTCACAGACGCCGTACTTGCGCTCGACGTAGGAGGAGGTGATGTCGAAGCCTTCGCCGATCACCGTGCCCTGGTTGTTCGTGGACGCGGTCCGGCCGTCGACGGCACCCGAATCGTAGGAGATGGACACCTGCGGCGTGGGTCCGGCCGCGGCGGGCGGAACCCGCAGCGGGTAGGACCAGGTGAAGGTGCCCGAGGAACCGCCCGCTTCCCACGTGGAGGAAGAGGCCAGGGAGGTGGCCTTGTAGTCGCCGCCGCCGGACTTCGTGCCGGCCGCGAGCGCCAGGACCATGGTCTGGCTGCCTGCGGCAACCGCAACGGACTTCGCCGCGGTGCCGGTCGTAGCGGTGAACGTCAGCCGGGTGTCGAGGCTTTGCCTCTTGCGGTGGTTGGTGAACTCGAGCGGGGTGCGGGTACGGCACTGCGTCGCCGAGGGGTTGGTGAGTGCGCATGTGGGCAGGCGCAGCACTTGCAGTCGGCCGGCCCAGTCGCCGCCGTAGGCGGAGGCGAAGGCTGAGTAGTCGATGCCGAGTTCGGCCGCGCCGCCGGAGGTGGGCCCGGTCGCGGTCAGCACTACGCCCTTGACGCCCAGCTCAGCGGCCTGCTTCTGGTTCAGAACGCTGACGCTGACGGAGGAGGCTATCGGGAGCTGCTTCTTGCCGTCACCCTTGCGGAGTTCAGGACGCGCGAGGGTCACGGGGAGGGCCCCGGGGGCCGCCTTCGCGGATCCGGTGGTCGGCAGGGTGAGCTCGGCCTGTCCAGCCGTAGGCCAAGTTACGTTTCTCGCCTGGTCTTTCTTTGCGCGGGCTATCTCTGTTCTGTCGGCGGCCGCAGCCTTCTTCATGGTCGCGTCGATCTTCTTGTCCACCTTGGGCGTGAACGGCGAGACCTTGGCGGGCGTGAACTTCGGCAGGTCGGGGGCGCCCAGTCGTTTCGGATCGGCGGCGAAGGCCACCGGGGTGAGAAATCCGGGGACCATGGTGAAACCGACGAGCGCGGCAACCAGCCGTGGCCATCGTCTTCTGAAACCCCGTATGTGTGCGCTTGACCGAGCCCTACCGAAGTTCGTCATCCCCTACCCCTGTTGAGTGCGGCCCCGGTGGGCTGCGGCTTGTGCACGGTCCTACGGGCCAAGTCGATGCGTGTGCCTGCGCTGGTCGAGGCGGACCGGGCAGCCCTGGGCCCGGTCCCGCCGTGTTTCCTGAGCCGCTAGACGATGGGATCCGGAATCTGATTCACGATCTGTGCCCACGACATAGCTCCGGTCCAGACGCGGAGCTTCTGCAGTGCTCCGGGCAGGAAGTGCCCGGTGGTCCCTCCTGTGATGCCACGGCCGACAGCCAGTTCACCGCTGCCTTGCTGCACCGCAGTGAAGGTGTCTTGGGCATCGCCGTCCGTCACGGGTGAGGTGCCGATGTAGAGGCGCAGCTTGCCGTAGGCATCGTTCAGCTGCGGATCCATCTCCTGGGCATCGAACACACCGGTCACTTCGACCGGCTGGCCAGCGAGGTCAGTCTCTTCGAGGAGCCGCGCAACCTGCGCGCTCTGCACCACCCGACCCGCGCCATCCACGGCAGTTCTGGTGAACATCCATTGGTAGCCCCCGTCGGGAAGCTTGATCACCCACAGGGCCCACGAGGATTCCCCGCCGATGCGCTGTCCGGCGATCTGCGCCTTGTAGCCGACCGGCTTCGTATCAAGGTTCGACTTGTCCAGGCTGACCCGGGCTGAGACGGTGAAAGAACCCGTCTCATCGACCACCGGACCGGGGGTCGACGCGTAAGCGGAGCTGCCGTTCAGCACGATGCCCTGATCGCCCTGAAGATTCGCGCCGTCGGCCAGGTTCAAGGCCGCTTTCTCGTATTCGGAAGTGTCCTTGACCACGCCGTCGGTGGCACCAGCCGCATCCCACAAAGCTATGAGGGCGGTGGCTTCCTCGCTGTTCTCCTTCAACTTGGCCTCGTCCGAGATCAGCGGGCGTGACTGGGCACGTTGCCATACCGCCAGTTCGTCGACTTTGCCCATGAAGTACTCGCCGGCCTTCGATGCCCCCACCCGCATGTTCTGCGTCGATGTCCACGGCGCGTACGCGGCGCTCACGCTCGACAGAACCACGCCGGCCGCGGGCCCTTGAGGGCGGCCGTTGATGAACAACTGGATCGTGTCGTTCGTCTTGTCCTGGTCACTCTTGGTGTCGAAAACGCCGACAAGGTGCGTCCATACTCCGGTGGGCGGATTCGAGGTATCCGCGACAGCGCTGACGTAGGCCGGGGTCGAGGAGTCGGCGACCGCTTTGTTGAACGCCCACTTCTTGGCAGTGGCCGAGTAGAAGAGGTTGAACGCGGCCGAGGAGTAGGTGCCGGGAGCCGAGGCAACCACTCTGGTCTTGGTGGCGTCGGTCAGCATCACCCATGCCGAAATGGTGAACGACTTGGCGGTGTCGACAGGCGCGCCGCCCTCAGTGGAGGCGTAACCGATCTGCCGGGCTGGGTCCGTGACGTGGTCGTTGAGCCGCAGCGAGTGATCGCCTTTCCCGCGGCGCCCCTGGCCCTGCCAGATTGCGGCCCCTTCTCCCGGCGGTTGCAGCAACATCTTGTGGCGGCTGGTTCCTTCAGTCGCGCTGTCGGTGCCGTCGTCGAAGTGCCAGCGTCCGACAGGCCCGCTCGGCTGCTCCACCTTGAACGTGAAGGTCGACACCGGCCCGTACCGGTTACGGACGTCCTTGGCCGCAACGCTGAGCACGGTGGTACCGGCCACGGGCGGTATCACGTCATTGACGGTGACGACATCCCCGTTGGCGTCAGAAGAGCCCACCTCCTTGGCCCCTGCCTGGGTCGACAGGCTCCAGCGGTAGCCGGTGATGTCCGGGTCGGTGGTGTCACTGGCGTCTTCGGGGTTGGGCTTGAAGGTGAAGGAACCGGCCACGCCGGGCTCGCCGCAGCCCGTATCCACGCAGGATGCGGTGTAAGGGGTGCCCGGCTCGATCACGGGAGGCTTGGGGGCGTCGAGGTCGATCTTGACGTAGCACCAGTGGGAGTAGCCGGAGGAGATCGCCGTGGTGACGCCCTCGTACGTCCAGAACGACTGTGTGAGCACCTTGAAGCGATACACCGTGCCGTCGGCGCCCCCGGCCAGCAGCACCTTCTCCAGGTCGCCGTTGATGTCGTAGCCGGCGCTTGGTGCGTTGACCTGCCAGTGCTGGACGAAGCCTGAGGATGTCTTCTTCTCCACGTAGAAGTGGGATCGCAGGGAGCCCTTCTCGGCATCCGACCCAGGCGGGTACAGAGTTCGGACCCTGCCCTGCAGCGTGGGGTCGACACGGGTGGCGACATCAGGGTTGTTGCCGTCGACCGAGCAGTGCGCCTCGGTGCCGTCTCCCGGTATCGCACCGACGTTGATCGGGTATCCGGGCTTGGGGGCGTAGACCACCTGAAGGTCGGCGTTCTCCTTGAAACGCTTCCAGGCGTCCGGGTCGTTCTCGTCCTTGGCCCGCAGCATCAGCGTCAGTCGGGAGAAGTTGCCGTCGGCGAACGAGCGGACCGTTTTGGTCAGGTTCTCGTCCGTCTCATCGGGATTGTCGTTGAACTCCACCCAGGAGTCCGCCTGGGAGGGCGAGCAGAGATCGCCCCGTCCTGCGGAAACCTGCCGGTCACCCATCAGGTCCAGTTGCGACGGCCCGGGCCAATGGGTGGCGCTGGAGATGTTGTTCGTGCGCCACAGCTCCAGCCACTGCGGGGAGCAGGAGAACGACCACGTCTCATAGGCACGGAAGGTGGCGTCGATGACGTACTTGCCCGTCAGCTTGGTCGGCGAGAACTCGAAGTACATGCGGTTGGTGTAGTCCGTACCGCAGTACCAGGGGCCCAAGTGGCTGCAGTTGCCGACACCGTAGTCACCGCTGAAGTTCCAGAAGGTGTCCCCGTCCGAGGACAGCACCGTGCGCTCGGAGACCGTCAGCCCCATGGAGGGGTCGATGTAAACGGGGTAGACGGTGTCCGCGCCCCGCAGCACCTTCGCGTCGGGCTTCACGGCTATCTCGCCGTCCGTGACCTGTACGGGCAGGACGGCGGTGGCGTCGCCCTTGTCCGGCGCCTGCGACTCCGGCATGTCTCCTTCGGCAGGCTCACCGGAAGCGCTCGCGGCAGAGGTGGTGAGCAACTGCGTCTGGACGCCGGCGTCGGCGGCCGAGTCCCACATCAGGCCGGCCGGACCGTTGAAGACGGTGTTGCCGTTCCCGTCGAACGCGCGCAGTCCTCCGCCGCCGCTCGGGGCGAGCGTCAGACCGGCGCTGGTGGTGGTGAGGTTCACCTCGTTCAGCTGCGGGTTCGCCGCCGCCTCTGCCGTCTTGACGACCAGCACCTGACGGTAGCCCTCGGATGTCGCCGTGAGCTGGAGGTCCACACCCTTGAAGACCTCCGGGTAGGTGGCCGTCGGACCCTGCAGCGTGGGCTTCGGCAGCTGACCGGGCCATCCCAGCGTCACCGAGCCCTGCGGCTCGGCTATACGGATCATGCCGGTGCCGCTGCCGCCCGCGGAGAACGACAGGTCCACCACGGAAGCCCTCGGCCCGACGGTCCCGTCCGCCCGGCGCTCCAGCGTCAGATCCACAGCGCGCCAGGAGCCGTCCTTGGCCTTGACCCGCTGAGGCGTCGTCGACTGCGTCAGCGTGAACGTTCCGTCAGGGTTCGCCTCGGTCCTGGAGTACTCGGTGCGCTCCGAAACCACCTCGACCGGCGCACCTGTCTCGGCCGCCAACGCCGAAGCGTCCTGAGCCGAAGCCGTGGAAGCCGCCGGCGGCCGCGCAGAGGCCTGGCCCGCCAAGGGGGGAAGTAGCGAGGCCACGATCGCCACGGCCGCGCACACGACCGTTCTCCGACGCCTGCGACGCCACACTCCACGCATCACGACAGCCCCGCCCCCCGCTCACAAGATCTTCAAATTCGGCTCACATTCAAACTTCGCCCTTACCTTCCGTCAACGAATTAGCACTGTGCGCAACAGCGTCCAATTGCCTCACAGCCACCCAAACAACCTCGCCCTCGAGGCATCGCGAACCAGCCAAATTGAATCTACGTTCGAATGACGTGCTGGACGTGGGGCGAGCGCCAGCCACCGGGCGCGGCATCACCGAGTCGCCTGTCAAGAGATCAACACCCCACCGGCACAACGGAAAACAGCCCCGGGCGCACAACACCCTGCCCCCGGCGACCGCCCGCCCGTCACCCCCTCGAACCGCCCCGCACCCACCCACTTTCAGCCACCAGCGACACAGCCGCGGCCGCACCACGGCGGGGCCGGAGGGAGCGGGCGTGAACCATTCCCTCCGGCCCCGTATCGGCGCGCCCCTCAGCCCCCCAACAACCCCGCAACCTGCCCCACCAACGGCATGCTCCCGATCGACTGCGCCTGGGCCACCGGCCCCGTCAGGGCCTGGGACGTCAGGGGCTGGAAGTCGGCCAGTTGGGTGCCTACGCCGTTGTCCAGGGGGTCTACGCCCGTGCCGGCCAGGGGGTTCGGCTTGAGGCCGGAGATCGCTCCCGTGGCGTACGGCAACGCCGCCACCGCGCCCTGGAGGCCCGCCTGCGGATCGATGTGGCCGAGGGACGTCGGGCTGCTCTGTACCGCGCTCACGCCGGGCAGCGCGTCGTCGGCGGCCGCGGCGCCCGCGCCCGCGGCCAGGGCCACACCCGCCGTCGCGAGGGCGGCCAGGGCGCGTCGGCCGTTGGAGGTGTGGGGGGAAGCGTGTCGGGCCATCGGCGGTGCCACCTTCTGCTGCGCTGGGTAATCAGGTCGACGCAGAGGGTAGTTGAGATGTGACGCGCGCTTCAAAGCCGACCCGCGGGGTCGTTGAACAGCAGGTGAATGCCTCACACTGGTGTCCCGTGAGTTCCCCTTCGTCCATACCTGCGCGCGTCGTGCTGCTGTGCGGCCCCTCCGGCTCCGGCAAGTCCCTTCTCGCGGCCCGCTCCGGCCTCCCGGTGCTGCGCCTCGACGACTTCTACAAGGAAGGCGACGACCCCACGCTGCCGCTGGTGGCGGGGAGCTCCGACATCGACTGGGACCACCCCGAGTCATGGGACGCGGACGTCGCCGTCGCGGCGATCACCGAGCTGTGCCGCACGGGTCGTACGAACGTCCCCGTCTACGACATCTCCCTCAGCGCCCGCACCGGCGCGGACGCCATCGACATCGGGCGCACCCCGCTGTTCATCGCGGAGGGCATCTTCGCCGCGGAGATCGTGGAGCGCTGCCGTGAGCTGGGTGTGCTGGCCGACGCGCTGTGCCTGAACCGGGGCGCGGTGAAGACGTTCCGCCGCCGTTTCCTGCGCGATCTGCGCGAGGGCCGCAAGTCGGTGCCCTTCCTGCTGCGGCGCGGCTGGCGACTGATGCGCGCCGAGCGGTCGATCGTGGCCCGTCAGACGGCGCTGGGCGCCTACGCCTGTGACCGCGACGAGGCGATGGGCCGCCTCGCGGCAGCGGCCGCCGGCCGGTGCACGGCCGCTTCCCGCCCGGCCGCGCAGACCACGTAAGCAGACCACGTAAGCAGACCACGTAATAAGAAGCAGAGGCACAAAGAAAAGCGGGACTGGACGGACCCCCCGGCCCTCCAGTCCCGCTCTCCTCGGTGCTCCCCCGTACCACCGCGGTACCGCTCCCTCGACGTCCCCCGTCAGGTCCCGGTACCGCTGTCCCCGTAACCCCCGTTACGGCTCCCCCGTGCCCCCCATGACCCTCAGGCGACAAGCTCCCCGAAGGCGTCCTCCTCGTCACGGCCGAAGCTGAGGACCTCGTCCTCGCGCAGCCGGCGGAGCGACCGCCAGATGCTGGACTTCACCGTGCCGACACTGATGTCGAGGATCTCCGCGATCTCCGGGTCGGTGCGGCCCTCGTAGTAGCGCAGGACCAGCATCGTCCGCTGGAGTTCGGGCAGCCGGGCCAGCGCCTGCCACAGGACCGCGCGCAGTTCGGTGCCGCGCATCGCGTCCGTGTCGCCGGGCGTCTCCGGCAGTTCCTCGGTCGGGTACTCGTTCAGCTTGCGGCGGCGCCACGCGCTGATGTGCAGGTTCGTCATGGTGCGGCGGAGGTAGCCCCCGACCGCGGCCTTGTCGCTGATGCGGTCCCACGCCCGGTACGTCGAGAAGAGGGCGCTCTGCAGCAGGTCCTCGGCCTCGAAGCGGTCACCGGTGAGGTGGTAGGCGGTGGCGTACAGGGAGGCGCGGCGCTCCTGGACGTAGGCGGTGAACTCCGCCTCCGTCAGCGAGCGGCGCTCCCCCGAGTCCTCCCTGTACGCGGCTCCCCCGTGAGCCGATTCCCCCGTACCGGCGTCCACCACCGTCATGTAAGAGGTGGTGTGCTGCCGCCCGGTGCCGCGAGCGCACCCCCGCCCGCTCACGACACCGGACTTCTCGGAACCCCGGTGCACGTCGTGCAGACGCGTGACAACTGCGCTGTTGCTCATGCTGTGCAGCGTGTTCATCTCGCGCCCCCCGTCGTGGACTTCCAGGTGTTCGGCCTGTGTGCGGCCTGCTTCGGCGTGTTTCCCCGCCTGTGCCGAAAAGCTTGCCGGGGGACCTTCATGGCCGTGTCCGCCGACTGTCACAGAGCTGTCACAGGGGTCGGTCGCCGCCGGGACACAGCGGCCGCACGGCGACGGCGAGTAGTGCCGGAAAGCTCCCGGACGCGGCCTTCGCGGGTCTATCGTCGTGGTCTCAACGGCCTGGGCCGGCAGCGGACTTCGCACAGAGTGACGAACGGCGCCGGGCAAAGGCCCGGGGAACGGGGGAGGTCGCGATGGAGCGGCTGCGGCATGTCGTGGTCGTGGTCCCGGGCATCGGGGGCAGCGTGCTGCGCGCCCCGGACGGGACCGCGCGCTGGGACCAGCACCGACGCCGGCTGGGGCGGGCGGCGCGGCGGCCCGAGTCGCTGTCCCTCGACACGGAGCTGGTCCCGGTCGGCCTGTTACCGGACATCCGGCTCGCCGGCCCCTTCGTGCTTCCCGGCTACGACGGTCTCGTACGGCAGATCCAGGACTCCTTCGCCGACGTGCGCACCGACGTCGCCGTCCCCGGCAAGGAGCCCGACCCGTACGCCGACCTGGTGCTCTTCCCGTACGACTTCCGGCAGGGCGTCGTACGGGCGGCGCGGCGGCTGGCGGCGGACATCGACGCGCGGCTGCGCGCCCTCAGTGCCGAGGGGCGGCGCCGGCGGGTGATCGTCGTGGCGCACTCCATGGGCGGTCTGGTCGCCCGCTACTGGCTGGGCCCGCTCGGCGGCGCCCCCGACTGCGCCCTGCTGCTCACCCTGGGCACCCCGCACCGCGGCGCGCCCAAGGCGCTCGATCTGCTGGTCAACGGGGTGCGGGCGGGCTCGCTGCGGTTCGACGACCTGACGCGGCTGCTGCGCGGCTGGCCGGGGGTGTACGACCTGCTGCCGCGGTTTCCGGCGGTGCGGCGGGCGGACGACGGGCGGACGCTGTACCCGTACGAACTCGACGGCCTACTCCCCGGGCCGGCGCAGGCGAAGGCGTCGTACCAGGCGCATCTCGACATCGAGACGGCGTGGAGCGAGGCGCCGGATCCGCGCGCGCTGCCCGACGTGATCCCGGCCTACGCGCGCGGTCACGCCACGCCCGACCAGGCGGTGCTGAACGCCGACGGCACGCTGACGGTGACGAAGGACGCCGCGCCCTGGCTGCCCAACTCCGCCTGGCTGGGCGACGGTTCGGTGCCGGCGTACTCGGCGGTGCCGCTGGAGCAGGACGAGCGGCGGGCGACCTGGCGGGGGCAGCCGGAGCGGCATCTCCCGCTGGCCTCCTGCTCGGCGGTGGTGGACGTCCTGACCAGCTACTCGGGCGGGTCGATGGCCGCGATCCGGGGCGGCGAGCAGCCGGAGCGGCCGTGGCTCGGCCTGGACCTCGACGAGTCGGTGCCGGCGGGCGCGCCGGTGCCGGTGGGTGTCACCCTGCTGGGCGCGCCGCCCGAGGAGAGCACGCGGGTGCATGTGCGCGCGGTCGCGACGGCCGGGCGTCCGCCGTACGACACCCGGTGGGTGCCCGCCGTCCCCGTGGGCACGGACGGCACCGGCTGGGTGGCGGAGTTCACGGGGCCGCTGCCGCCCGGCCTGTACACCGTGGAGGCGCAGGCGTCCGGGGTGCGGGGTGGGGAGGTGGTCCGTGTGACGGACAGCCTGGGTGTGGTCGGTCCCGGGACGGAGGGCGGGTCATGGTGAAGTCGTCGGTGTCCTGGCCGCGTTGGTCGCCCACGCACCAGTCGAGGTCGCTCATCCAGTACGTGCGGCGGGACGCCGCGACCGCCTACCTGGGCACGGGGATGCCGGGCCCGTCCGACGACCCGGTCGCGGTGCGGGCCCGCGCGCTGTACGAGGCGTTCGCGGCGCGCGGCGTCCAGTACGTCGACGAGCCGACCAGCAGCGGGCAGGGCCTGCAGGCGATCCGCCCGCCGCACGAGGTGCTGGGCGGCCCCCGGCACGGCACCTGCCTGGACCTGGCGGTCACCTTCGCGGGCGCGTGCCTGTACGCCGGTCTGCATCCGCTGATCATCGTGCTGCCGGGGGCCACTCCGGGCGCGCCCGCGCACGCGGTGGTGGCGGTGTGGCGGTACGGGGGCTGGTCGGGGCGGGCCGACGCGGCCTACCGGCGCGGCGAGAACGCGGACTGGGACACTCTCCCGCCGAACTTCGTGGCGGATCTGGCCGACGACGCGGACGCGCCCGGCGCGTATCTCGCCATCGACGTCACGGGGGTCTCCTCGCGCGCGGGGGCGGGCGATCCACGGCGGCGCGAGCGGCAGAGCTGGGCGGAGGCGGTGGCGTACGGCACGGAGCTGCTGCGCGCCTCGGACCCGGCGGGCTGGAGCGTCACGATCGACGTGGGTCTCGGGTACAGCCTCAACGAGCCCTACCCGTTGCCGTACGGCCCGAGCCCGGACACGGACCTGCTGACGCCGCCGTACCTGCCGCTGGACGGCGAGAAGGGGCCGTTGCAGCAGCTGTGGGCCCGGCATGACGTGATCACGTTCCTGCGCCGGGACGAACTGGACTATCTCCAGGACTTCTTCCAGTCCCCGGAGGCGGACGAGGGCCCGCGCACCCGGATCGCGCTGCTGCACGGACAGGGCGGGGCGGGCAAGACGCGGCTGGCGGCGGAGCTGGCGAGCCGGCTGGCCGGCGAGGGCTGGTACGCGGGTTTCCTGGTCCGCTCCCCCAAGGACGCGGACCTGGAGTGGCTGGCCGGCGTGGTGTCACCGCTGCTCGTGGTCGTCGACTACGCGGAGGACGCGAAGTCCGACGACGTGATCCGGCTGCTGCGGGAGCTGCGCGGACGGGAGGCGCCGACGTGTCTGCTGCTGACGGCGCGGACGGTGAGCGACTGGTGGGACGAGAAGATCGCGCAGGCGCTGCGGGAGGAAGGCCATCCGTACGACCTCAGGGACGCCGCGCTGCTGCCCCGCCACCCCCGGCAGAACGACGTCTACCGTTCGGCGCTGCGCAGCTTCGGCGTGCCACGGGAGCGGGCGCAGGAGAGCACCCCGCCGCCCGACCCGTACGCCCGGCGCTGGACGACCCTGGACCTGGTGATGCTGGGCTGGCTGGCGGCGCGGCAGAACGCGGGCGAACCGCCCACCTCCGAGGAGGAGTTGTACGAGAAGGTGCTCGGCCATGAGCTGAGCTACTGGAAGCGTGCCTACGCGGCGGAGATCGGCAAGCCGTCGGAGAAGCTGCTGCGGGCGGCCGGGGCGTGCATCAGCCTGCTGACACCGCGCGAGGAGCGGCTGGCGGAGACGCTGAAGGCGGTCGACGTCCTAGCGGGGGCCCCCAAGTGGCGCAGCGAGGTCGCGGAACTCTTCGCGGACCTGCTGCCGGTGACCCCGGAGGACGGGACGCTCGCGGTGCGGCCGGACCCGGTGGGGGCGCATCTGGCGGGGCGGGAGTTCGGGGCGGACCGGGAGTTGCTGGGGCGGTGCCTGGAGCAGGCGGACGACGCCGAGCTGCTGAACGCCTGTGTCGCGTTGTCGCGGATGGGTACGCCGGAGGACCGGGCGCCGGCGGAGAGCCTGGCGAAGGCCGCGCTCACCGGCGTCCAGCGGCTGTGGATGCCGGCCCTGCTGGTGGCCGGCGCGCAGGGCGGGCCGTTCGTGGCGGCGCTGGAGGAGGTCGCCTCGGCGGAGGAGACATGGCTGCCTCTGGCGGAGCTGGCGGCGACCCTGCCGTCGGCGAACACGCACCTGCGGCGGTTCGCGTTGATCGCCACCCAGCGGTCGGGGCCGCAGGCGGCCGACGACGGCTCCGAGATGGGGCTGGCGACCCGCGCCACCTGGCTGAACAACCTCTCCGTGCGGCAGAGCGAGGCCGGGGAGTGGCGGGCGGCACTCGCCTCGTCCAGCGAGGCCGTCGCCCTCCACCGGCGCCTGGTCGAGACCGACCAGGCCTTCCTGCCCGACCTGGCCACCAGCCTCAACAACCTGGCCGTCCAGCAGGGCGAGGCGGGCGACCGCGAGGGGGCGCTGGCCACCATCACCGAGGCCGTCGCCCACTACCGCACCCTGTCCGCCGCCGACCCCGACGCCTTCCGCTCCCCCCTCGCCGGGGCCCTCAACAACCTCGCCAACCGGCAGAGCGAGGTCGGGGACTGGCAGGGGGCGCTGACCTCCATCACCGACGCCGTCGGCCACTACCGCACCCTGACGGTCACCGACCCCGACACCTATCTCCCCGACCTCGCCATGACCCTCAACAACCTGTCCATCCAGCAGAGCGACAACGGCCACCACGAGGAAGCGCTCGCCGCCGTCACCGAGGCCGTCGCGATCCGCCGCGCCCTCGTCGCCGACGCCCCCGCCGCCCATCTCCCCACCCTCGCCGGCTCCCTCAACAATCTGGCCGTCCAGCAGAGCAGGGCCGGGGATCGTGAGGGCGGTCTCGCCTCCGGCGCGGAGGCCGTCGGCCACTACCGCACGCTGGCCGCCGCCAACCCGGACATCTTCCTGCCCGACCTGGCCATGTCCCTCAACAACCTCGCCAACCAGCTGGGCGACAACGGCCACCGCGAGGAAGCGCTCACCACCATCACCGAGGCCGTCGCCATCCGCCGCGAACTGGCCGACGACAACCCCGGTGTCCACCTCCACGAACTGGCCGGGTCCCTCAACAACCTCGCCAACCTCCAGAGCGCCAACGGACAGGCGGAAGCGGCGCTCGACACCATCTCCCAGGCCGTCGACCACTACCGCACCCTGGCCGCCGCCAACCCGGGCATCTTTCTGCACGACCTCGCCATGACCCTCAACAACCTGTCCATCCAGCAGAGCGACAACGGCCTGCGGGGAGCGGCCCTCGCCACCGCCGAGGAGGCCGTCGGCCACTACCGCACCCTGGCCGCCGGCAACCCCACCGCCTACCTCTCCGACCTCGCCGGAGCCCTCAACACGCTGTCCAACCGGTACAGCCACAACGGCGACCACGAAGCGGCCCTCGCCACCGCCGCCGAAGGCATCGCCATCCGCCGCGCCCTGGCCGCCGCCAACCCCGGCGCGTTCCGCCCCGACCTCGCCCTGGCCCTCAACAACCTCTCCATCCAGCAGAGCGAGAACGGCCACCGCGGGGAGGCACTCGCCTCCGCCACCGAGGCCGTCGGCCACTTCCGCGCCCTGGCCGCCGCCAACCCCGGCGCGTTCCGCCCCCCTCTCGCCAGCGCCCTCAACACACTCTCCAACCAGCAGAACGGCAACGGCCTCCACCAGGAAGCGCTGGCCACGGTCATCGAGGCCGCCGACCTCTATCGCACCCTGGCCGCCGCCAATCCCGGCGCCCACCTCGCCGACCTCGCCCTGTCCCTGAACAACCTCGCCAACAACCAGGCCGACAACGGGCTCCACGACGCGGCCCTCGCCACCGCCGAAGAGGCCGTCGCCCACTACCGCACCCTGGCCGCCGCCAACTCCGGCGCGTACCGCCACGACCTCGCCGGAGCCCTCAACAACCTCGCCAACCGGCAGGGCGACAGCGAACTCCACGAGGAGGCCCTGCGCACCATCACCGAAGCCGTCGCCATCCGCCGCGACCTGGCCGCCGCCAACCCCGGCGCCTTCCTGCCCAGCCTCGCGATGTGCCTCAACAACCTCGCCTTCCACGAGGGCCGGGGCGAACACCCCGAGGCCGCGCTCGCCGCCATCACCGAAGCCGTCGCCATCCGCCGCGCCCTGGCCGCCGCCAACCCCGGCGCCCACCTCCCCGACCTCGCCGGATCCCTCCACAACCTCGCCACCTGGGAGGGCGAGAACGGGCACCGTGCCGAGGCGCTCGCGGCCGCCACGGAAGCCGTCCGGCACTACCGCACCCTGGCCGGCACCGACCCCGCCGTGTTCCTCCCGAAGCTCGCCCTGGCCCTGAACAACCTCTCCAACCAGCACTCCCGCGACGGGCATCGCGAGGAGGCGATCACCGCCGGCTCGGAAGCCGTCGAGCACTACCGCACCCTGGCCCTGGCCAACCCCGTCGCCCACCTCCCCCAGCTGGCCGGCACCCTCACCAACCTCGCCACCCGCCAGCGGGAGGTCTCGGGCACCGACGCGGCCCTGGGCCTCATGGAGCGGTGCATGGCCGGGTTCCCGGCGGGACCGCAGGCGCAGCTGCTCACGGCGCGGGCCTTCTGGCGGCTCGACACGGGCGATCCGGAGGGAGCGGCCGACGACCTGTTGCGGGCCGCCCGGCGGAGCGAGGAGGAGAGCGGCCCCGAGTGGGCGGGCGTGGCCCGACGATTCGTGCGCTGGCTGGCCGACGTCCTCAAGGAGGAGGCAGCGGCCCGCGAGGCGTACGACCGGGTCCTGCCCGAGCTGCCATCATGGGCCGCGACACCGGTGAACGCCGGCATCGAGACCTTCCTCACGGCGTGGGACGACGCGAACGGCTGGGAGGAGTACGAGACGCTGTTCCGGGAGGCTCTCCCCCTCTTGGAGGGCGACGACGGGCCGGCCTCGCTGGAGGTGCTGCGGGCACTGCGCCCCGATTCCGGACGGCTCGATCTGCTCGTCGAGCTGCTCGCCATGAGCCGGGAGTACGGGCTGGAGCGGACGCTGTCGGGAGTCCGGGCCGGCAACGAGCGCACGGATCTCGTGCGGCGGTGGCTGGCCACCCCCTCCTGGAGCGAGGACCTGGCGTTCCTCCAGGAGCACCGGGTGCGGCTGTCCGGCGACCCCGAGGTGCGGGGGCTCCTGGCCGCCGACCCGGAGGACCTGGAAGCGCTGCGGCACCTGGGGATCCTGGAACTGCTCGACCGGCTCCCAGCGCACCAGGTCTACGACGCCGTCCTGGACCTGGCGACCGCGATCGACACCGCCACCGATCTCCTGGACCGCGGCGACTTCGGGGCGTTGCAGCCCCTCTTCCTCGCCGTGCCCGAGCTGTACGGCGAACCCTTCTACGCGCCGTACCTGCTGGCCGTCCACGTCGCGCTGTTCCTCGACGTCGCGGACCCCGAATCCGCTCTCCCGGCCCCCGCCGACCTGCTGAGACAGGCCGCCCCGCACGGCACCGAGGTCCAGCGGGTGGCCGGCGTCAACCGCCTCCGACGGCTCGCCAGGCGCCGCCCCGAGGACGCCGCCGTACTCACCGAGCTGGCCGACGCCCTGGCCGCCGCCCCGGCCGGATCGCCGGAGGCGGAGGCGGAGGCGGAGGCGGAGAGCGCTGTTCCCGAATGACCACGAAACCGCCCGCACTCCCCTTCTCCACCCCACAGGTCGATCCGGAGCACCCCCATGGGCCAGAATGAGCCCGTGCCTTCCCTGTTGCTGATCGAGGACGACGACGCCATCCGTACGGCCCTGGAGCTCTCACTGACGCGCCAGGGGCACCGCGTGGCGACCGCTGCGAGCGGTGAGGACGGTCTGAAGCTGTTGCGCGAGCAGCGGCCTGATCTGATCGTTCTGGACGTGATGCTGCCCGGCATCGACGGCTTCGAGGTGTGCCGCCGCATCCGGCGCACCGACCAGCTGCCGATCATTCTGCTGACCGCGCGCAGCGACGACATCGACGTGGTGGTCGGGCTGGAGTCGGGCGCGGACGACTACGTCGTCAAGCCCGTCCAGGGGCGGGTGCTCGACGCCCGTATCCGCGCTGTGCTGCGCCGCGGCGAGCGCGAGTCCAACGACTCGGCCACCTTCGGCAGCCTGGTCATCGACCGGGCCGCGATGACCGTCACCAAGAACGGGCAGGACCTGCAGCTCACGCCGACCGAGCTGCGACTGCTCCTTGAGCTGAGCCGGCGGCCGGGGCAGGCGCTGTCCCGGCAGCAGCTGCTGCGGCTGGTGTGGGAGCACGACTACCTCGGTGACTCCCGGCTGGTGGACGCGTGCGTCCAGCGGCTGCGGGCCAAGGTCGAGGACGTGCCCTCGTCGCCGACCCTCATCCGTACCGTGCGTGGCGTCGGCTACCGCCTGGACGCGCCTCAGTGACCGAAGCGCAAGGGGGGGTCCGCGGCGAGTCCGCGGCTCGCAAGGGACACCTGTCACATCTGTCACGGCTGCGCTTCACCAGCCTGCGCCTGCGGCTCGTCGTGGTCTTCGGGCTCGTCGCGCTGACCGCCGCCGTCTCCGCGTCCGGCATCGCGTACTGGCTCAACCGCGAGGCCGTGCTCACCCGTACCCAGAGCGCGGTGCTGCGGGACTTCCAGCAGGAGATGCAGAACCGGGCCGGTGCGCTGCCCGAGCATCCCTCGCAGGACGAACTGCAGCACACCGCCGGGCAGATGGCCAACAGCAGCCAGCGTTTCAGCGTGCTGCTCGTCGCCACCGACGACGGCGGCAGGACGGTGTACGGCAACTCCGGCGGTCTGAGCGGGTTCTCCCTGGACGACGTGCCCAAGTCGCTGCGTACGGCGGTGAACAAGCAGCAGGAGGTCACCGACGGCAACAAGTCGCCGTACCACCTGTACTGGCAGCGGGTCGTCGAGGACGGCACCCCGTATCTCGTCGCCGGGACGCGGGTGATCGGGGGCGGGCCGACCGGCTATCTGCGCAAGTCGCTGGAGCCGGAGGCCAAGGACCTCAACTCCCTCGCCTGGTCGCTGGGGATCGCGACGGGGCTCGCGCTGATCGGCGCCGCGCTGCTCGCGCAGGCCGCCGCCACGACCGTGCTCAAGCCCGTGCACCGGCTGGGTGTCGCGGCGCGGCGGCTCGGCGAGGGCAAGCTGGACACCCGGCTGCGGGTGTCCGGGACCGATGAACTCGCCGATCTGTCACGGACGTTCAACGACGCGGCCGAGGCGCTGGAGAAGCGGGTCGACGACATGGCCGCGCGGGACGAGGCGTCCCGGCGGTTCGTCGCCGACATGAGCCACGAGCTGCGGACGCCCCTCACCGCGATCACCGCCGTCACGGAGATCCTGGAGGAGGAACTGGAGGCGGAGACGGGGTCGATGGACCCGATGATCGAGCCCGCCGTCCGGCTGGTCGTCAGCGAGACGCGCCGCCTCAACGACCTCGTCGAGAACCTCATGGAGG
This sequence comes from Streptomyces sp. NPDC032126, assembly GCF_055580085.1. Classification (NCBI taxonomy): domain Bacteria; kingdom Bacillati; phylum Actinomycetota; class Actinomycetes; order Kitasatosporales; family Streptomycetaceae; genus Streptomyces; species Streptomyces sp. NPDC032126. The sequence goes on along the minus strand of NZ_JBVIMA010000006.1, from coordinate 436,364 downwards.
TCACCCGCTTCGACGCGGGCACCGCCCGGCTGGTCCTCGACGACGTCGACATCGCCGACCAGATCACCGCGTGCATCGACGCCCGCGCCTGGCTGGACGCGGTGGACCTGGACGCCGAGCGCGGCATGCACGCCCGGATCGACCCGCGCCGCCTCGACGTCGTCCTCGCCAACCTCATCGGCAACGCCCTCAAGCACGGCGGGTCCCCGGTGCGGGTGTCGGTGCGGCAGACCGACGACGACATCGTCATCGCCGTGCGCGACCACGGGCCGGGCATCCCCGAGGACGTGCTGCCGCATGTCTTCGACCGCTTCTACAAGGCCAGCGCCTCGCGCCCGCGTTCCGAGGGCAGCGGGCTCGGCCTGTCGATCGCCCTGGAGAACGCCCACATCCACGGCGGCGACATCACGGCGGCCAACTCGCCCGAGGGCGGCGCGGTGTTCACCCTGCGCCTGCCCCGGGACGCCTCCCCGCTGACGGAACAGCCCGAGCGGCCGCAGCAGCCCGAGAACGACAAGGGGAACCCCTCATGACCGCACGGTCACACCACCCGAACGACCGGGGGGACCATCGGGGGCGGCGTGCCCTTGTGCGGGGGCTGTTCGCCCTGGTCGCTCTGCCGGTTGTGCTCGCCGGGTGCGGGATCCGGGCGACCGAGGTTCCGACCGACTTCGGGCCGGCGCCGTCCCGGGTGCGGTGCTCGCTGTCCGAGCCGGATGTGGCGACGCAGGCCGGGCGCGGGGTGCCCGTGCAGGTGTTCCTGCTGTGCGGGTCGTCGCTGGTGGCCGTGGACCGGGTGGTGTCGGTACCCGAGGGCGCCTCGGACGCGGCCCGGCGCGGGCTGGTCGCGCAGGGGCTGCTGGACCAGCTCGCGCGGGTCCCCACGGCGGCCGAGAAGGAGGCCGGCTACACGACGGACGTACGCGACGGCATGACCGTCGGCGGCCCCCGCCAGGGCGACCCGGACGACGCGCTCCGGCTGAGCGCCGCCCCGCAGAGCCTGACCTCCTCCGCGCTCGCCCAGATCGTCTGCACGTTCTCCGACTCGGCGGCCGCCGACGGCGACGGCTCGGTGGTCCTCGGCGGCCCCGACGACAAGCCGCTGCGCCGCTACGAGTGCACGGACGAGGTCCGCTCCCGCCCGGGCACCAAGCAACCGCCGTCGAAGGAAGTGGCGGGGGCCTAGGACCCTTCTCTCGACCCCGGCGACATCCGAAAGCGGGGGCCCGGAACCCGATTGCGGCGGCGCCGGAACCGATCCTCCCGGCGGTGGCGTCTTGGGGGGCGTGCAGCGTGTGAGCGGAGCCGGTGGAGTCCGGTGCGGTACAGCGGCCCGCGAGGGGCGTGGGGAACTGCGCGACCAGCCACGGACCATCCGCGGCCTCCGAACAGCGCTTCGAGCGCGGCGCGTCCGGCTCCGCGCGACCGGGATCGTCCTCCTGGCCGCGCATCTCGTCTTCGTCGCCTGGTACACGCTGCGTCCCCTGGACGTCCCCTGGGTGATGCCCGCCAATCTGCACCCCTTCGCCGGTATCCGCGCCGACCTGAGGGCGGGCTGGCCCGAGGCGGCGCACCGGATCGGCCGTGAGCTGGCCCTGCTGGCCCCGCTGGGCGTCCTGCTGCCGCTCGCGCACGGCAGACTCCAGGTCTCGGCGCCGGTCTCCCTGATCCGTACGGTCGCCGCGAGCTGCCTGCTGTCCCTGAACATCGAGCTGCTCCAGACCGGCGTACCGGGCCGGGTGGTGGACGTCGACTCGATCCTGCTGAACACGCTCGGCGTGGCCCTGGCCCATCTGGCCGTCGTCCCGGCCGCCCGCGCGGCGCTGCGCCGCGGCTCGCGGCGGGGCGGCACGACGGCGGCCCCGCGTCAGGAGGAGCCGGCTCAGGGTAGGACCCCGACGATTCCCAGGGTCGGGATCGCCCCGTAGAGCGACGCTTCGTCCGGTTCGTCTCCGTAGCGTGGAGTCAGAGATGAGGGGCCACGCGGGCCCCTCCCGCCACGCTCACCGAGGAGCCGCAGATGTCCAGCCTCGCCCGCCCCACCCACGGCCGCATGATCGGCGGCGTGTGCGCCGCGCTGGCCCGCCGTTTCGGGACCTCCGCCACGACGATGCGGGTGATCTTCCTGCTGTCCTGTCTGCTGCCGGGACCGCAGTTCCTGCTCTACATAGCCCTGTGGATCCTGCTGCCGTCGGAGGAGGCGAAGGACGCCCGCGCCGCCTGGTGAGCAAGCGGGGGCGGGTCCGTGCCGTGCGGGAACGCCGTCGGGGCGCACCCGGAGTCACCAGGTGCGCCCCGACGGGGTCTCGGCGAGCGGTCAGCCCAGCGGGAGCCCGTTCACGGGCAGGCCGTGCGTGGGCAGGCCCTGCAGCGGCAGACCGCCGAGCAGACCGGCGACCGGCGCGGTGGGACCCTCGGCGAGGACCTTCTGCGCGGCCGGCTGCGCCGCGGCGACCCCGGCACCGAGGGCCGGCTTGGCCGCCTCCAGCGCCTGACCGGCACCCGGCACGACCTGGTCGACCTTCTCGGCGGGGAGCGCCTGGCTGACGGTGTCCAGCACCTGGCCCGCGGTCTCGGCCGGGGCGGCGTTCGCGGCACCGGCGCCCACAGCGGCGATAGCGGCACCGAGAGCGGCGACGCCGAGGGTCTTGGCAGCAGACTGCTTCATGATGAATGCGTCCTCGAATGGATCGGGGATGGGATACACGGAACTGAGCGGTTCTCGACCGTAAACACGTGCACCCACCCACCGCAAACATCGAAATGCGGACGGATTGTGAAAGCCCGTCCGCATTCCGCGCCCAGGAAACCCCGGCGACTACCTCTCGCCACCCACAGAACCGCTGGTGGACGAGGTCTGCTGGAACAGCCATTCGGATTTCAGCTCGGCATATCCGGGCTTGATGACGTCATTGATCATGGCGAGTCGTTCATCGAAAGGAATGAACGCTGATTTCATCGCATTGACGGAGAACCACTGCATGTCGTCGAGCGTGTAACCGAATGCATCGACAAGGTGCTCGAATTCGCGGCTCATGCTGGTGCCTGACATGAGCCGGTTGTCGGTGTTCACGGTCGCCCGGAAGTGCAGCCGGCGCAGCAGCCCGATCGGGTGTCCGGCGTACGAGTCCGCCGCGCCGGTCTGGAGATTGGAACTGGGGCACATCTCCAGCGGGATCCGCTTGTCGCGGACGTAGGAGGCGAGCCGGCCGAGCTTGACGCTGCCGTCGGCCCCGACCTCGATGTCGTCGATGATGCGCACCCCGTGCCCGAGCCGGTCGGCGCCGCACCACTGGAGGGCCTGCCAGATGGACGGCAGTCCGAACGCCTCGCCGGCGTGGATGGTGAAGTGGTTGTTCTCCCGCTTCAGATACTCGAAGGCGTCGAGGTGACGGGTGGGCGGATGGCCGGCCTCGGCGCCCGCGATGTCGAAGCCGACGACCCCCAGGTCGCGGTAACGGTTGGCGAGTTCGGCGATCTCCAGGGCGCGGGCGGCGTGCCGCATGGCGGTGAGCAGGGCGCCCACCCGGATGCGGTGGCCGGACTCGCGGGCGATGCGCTCGCCGTCCCGGAAGCCCTCGTTGACGGCCTCGACGACCTCTTCGAGGCTCAGTCCGCCCTCCAGGTGCTGCTCGGGGGCGTAGCGCACCTCGGCGTAGACGACGCCGTCCTCGGCGAGGTCCTCGGCGCACTCGCGGGCGACCCGGACCAGCGCGTCTCTGGTCTGCATCACGCCGACGGTGTGCGAGAAGGTCTCCAAGTACCGTTCCAGGGAACCGGAGTCGGCGGCCTCGCGGAACCAGATGCCGAGCTTGTCGGGGTCGGTCTCGGGAAGATGGGGGTAGCCCGTCTCACGGGCGAGGTCGACGATCGTGCCGGGACGCAGCCCGCCGTCGAGATGGTCGTGCAGCAGAACCTTGGGCGCCCGGCGGATCTGGTCCGAGCTGGGAGTGGCGCCCGTCGCGATGCTCTGGCTCGTCATTTCCGCACTGTAACTCCTACGCGCGTAGACGGCGCGGCGCCGCACGGCGTCGATACCCAACGGTGACCGCACGGACGGGTCGGGAACCCCGGCGCTTCTGACACTGTTCTGTCATGGCACACAATGCGACGGCGGTTCGAACGGCCCGCCTGGGAAGGGCGATCGGCCCCGAACCGACGGCGATCAGCGGGGCGGTGCTGCTGCTCCCCGGCGGCGACGAGGTCTCCGCGCGCAGACCGTCGCCCGTGTGGGCGTCCCCCGCCGTCCGCGCCCTCGGCCGCAGGCTCGCCCGCGCGGGCCGCGCGGAGGGGCTGGCCGTGCATGTCGTGCACTACCGCTACCGCGGCTGGAACGGCGGCGCGGCGCATCTCGCCGAGGACGCGGACTGGGCCGTCGAGGAGGTCGTACGGCGGTACGGCGATGTGCCGGTGTGTCTGGCCGGGTTCGACATGGGCGGGCGGGCGGCGTTGCGCTCCGCCGGGCACGAGGCCGTCAACTCCGTGCTGGTGCTGGCTCCGTGGCTGCCGGAGGAGGACGTGGCCGCGCCACCCGAACCGGTGAAGCAGTTGGTGGGGCGGCGGGTGCTGATCGTGCACGGGACGAACGACCAGCGCACCGATCCGGAGTTGTCGTTTCGCTTGGCGGCACGGGCGAAGAAGGTGAACCGGGACGTGTGCCGGTTCGAGGTGCACAGCGACGGGCACGGGTTGCATCAGCACCGGGGGGAAGTCCTGGCGCTGGCCGAGGACTTCGTGATGGGGGTGTTGTTCGGCAGGGGGTTCGCCCGGCCCGTGGTGGACGCGTTCGCCGCTCCGCCGCCGATCGGGTTGCGGATGCCGTTGGCCGCGGGGTTCGGGCGGGGGCTAGGCAGGTAGCAAGGAGCCCCGCTTCGACAGCAGGAACTTCTTGAAGGCCGCCACCGGGGGTGTGTCCGGTCTGCCCGCCAGCCAGGCCACGCCGATCTCGCGTACCGCCCGGGGCGCCGTCACCGTCAGCTCCACCACTCCCGGGCGGGGTACGGCGGGCGGTGGCAGCAGGGCCACCCCCAGACCCGCCGCCACCAGACCCCGCAGCGTCTCCGCCTCCTCGCCCTCGAAGGCCACCCTCGGCTTGAAGCCGGCCTCCCGGCACAGGTCGTCGGTGATGCGCCGTAGACCGTAACCGGGTTCCAGCGTCACGAAGGTCGCGTCGGCCGCCTCGGCCAGGCGGATGCGGCGGCGGGAGGCCAGGCGGTGGTCCGCCGGGACCACCAGGCGGAGCTTCTGTTCGTCGAGGCGGCGGGCGACCAGGTCGGGGGCGTCCGGGACCGGGGACGTCAGGCACAGGTCGAGTTCGCCGGCGCGCAGCCGCTCCAGCATGGCCTCGCCGTAGTTCTGGACGAGGCTGAAGCGGATGCCGGGATGGTCGGCGCGGAAGGCGTGCAGGAGGCCGGGGACGGTCTCCGCGCCCATGGTGTGCAGGAAGCCGAAGGCGACCTTGCCGGTGGCGGGGTCGGCGTCGGCGCGGACCTCGTCGGCGGCGCGGTCGATCTCGGCGAGGGCGCGTTCCACGGAGGCCAGGAACGTACGGCCCGCGGGGGTGAGGGACACCGTGCGGCCGTGCCGGGCGAACAGGTCGACGCCCAGGTCCTGTTCGAGGCGGACCATCGCCCGGGAGAGGGTGGACTGCGGGACGTTCATCTCCTGCGCGGCGCGGGTGACGTGCTCGTGGCGGGCCACGCCGGCGAAGTAGGCGAGGCGCGGCGCCAGCGACATGACCATGTCTTCTGTGTCACCGGACGGTGACAGTCGAGCCTGTGACCTCTGCTGATGCTCCATGGGAACGATTATCGCGATTCCGTGCATTGGACGCATGAGGCAGGCGGCCCTAGCGTCGGGGACATGAATCCCGCCAGTACCGGGGCGTCCACCGTCGTGGGCGCCGCTTCGTCCGTTCCCCTCCCCGACTCCCGTATGGCCCCTGGCGGTCCCGGCTACCGCCGGATGAGCTTCGCGCTGTTCCTCGCGGGCGTCGCCACCTTCGCGCTGCTGTACTCCACCCAGGCGCTGCTGCCGCTGATCTCCGGCGATCTCGGGGTCGCGGCCGGCGAGGCGAGCTGGACGGTGGCGGCGGCGACCGGTGGGCTCGCGCTGTTCGTGCTGCCGATGAGCGCCCTGTCCGAACGCTACGGCCGCCGCACGGTGATGACGGCGTCGTTGGCGGTCGCGGTGGGCGTCGGTCTGCTGGTCCCCTTCGCGCCGTCGCTGGGCGCGCTGGTGGTGCTGCGGGCGGTGCAGGGCGCGGCGCTGGCGGGACTTCCGGCGTCGGCGACGGCGTATCTCGCGGAGGAGGTCCGCCCGAAGGCGCTGGTCACGGCGATCGGTCTGTTCGTGGCGGGCAACAGCGTGGGCGGGATGAGCGGCCGGGTGATCACCGGCTGGGTCGCGCAGGAGTGGGGCTGGCGGGTGGCGGTGGGCGTGATCGGCGTCCTCGCGGTGGTCTGCGCGGTGGCCTTCCGGGTGCTGCTGCCGGCACCTCGGCACTTCACACCGGGCTCGCTGCGCCCCCGGGCCTTGCTCGACACGGTCCGCGAGCACCTCGCCGACCCGCTGCTGTGCCGGCTGTACGCGATCGGCGCGCTGTTCATGACCGTCTTCGGCGGCGTGTACACCGTCATCGGCTACCGCCTGACGGAGGAGCCCTTCGGTCTGCCGCAGGGCGTCGTCGGCTCGATCTTCCTGGTGTACCTGGTCGGTACGGTGTCGGCGTCGACGTCCGGCCGTCTGGTGGGCCGCCTCGGCCGCCGGGGCGCCCTGTACCTGGCCGGCGGTACGACGGCGGCGGGCCTGCTGCTGTCCCTCGCGGACGCGCTGCCGCTGGTCCTGCTGGGCCTGGTCCTGATCACCGCGGGCTTCTTCGCGGGCCACGCGGTGGCGTCCTCGGCGGTCAGCGGGACGGCCACGACCGGCCGCGCCCAGGCGTCGGCGCTCTACCAGTCGGCGTACTACATCGGTTCCAGCGCGGGCAGCACGATCGGTGCGATGGCCTTCCACTCGGGCGGCTGGGCCGGCACGGTCGGCGTCGGCGTCCTGGCGGTGCTGGGCGTCGTGACGATCACCGTGTTCGGCACGCGGGCCGCCCGCCGGCAGCCGGTCGCCGCGCACTGAGGCCGTGAATCACGTGCTCCGACCTGCGTGAATCACCTGCTCCGACCTGCTGTTTCCCCCACTCGGGGGGCCGTTGTCAGTGGGCTGCGGTAGCTTCCGAAGTGCTGAGAGGTACGGACGGAACGGCCCCAGGGGTGGGTGGACGACGATGACTGACGGCACGGCGACGGTCGAGGACCTCGACACGAGGCTGGAGCGGCACCGGGTGGAGCTGACGGGCTACTGCTACCGGATGCTCGGCTCCACCTTCGAGGCCGAGGACGCGGTGCAGGACACCCTGGTGCGCGCCTGGCGGAGCTACGACAAGTTCGAGGGCCGCAGCAGCCTGCGCTCGTGGTTGTACCGCATCGCGACGAACGTGTGCCTGGACATGCTGAACGCGGGCAACAAGCGGGCCAGGCCGATGGACCTGACGGAGTCGACGCCGCTCGCCCAGGCGGCCCTCGCGCCCCGCCCGGACCACACCTGGCTGGAGCCGGTGCCGGACACGCGCGTGCTCCCGACCGTGGGGGACCCGGCGGAGGCGGCCGTGGCGAAGGAGTCGATCCGGCTGGCCTTCATGGCGGCCCTTCAGCAACTGCCGCCGAAGCAGCGGGCGGTGCTGATCCTGCGCGAGGTCCTCGCGTGGCGGGCCAGTGAGGTGGCCGAACTGCTGGACACCTCGGTCGCGTCGGTCAACAGCGCGCTGCAGCGGGCGCGGGCGACGCTCGCGGAGCGCTCGGACAAGGCGGCGGACGCGGCGGTCTCCGACCCCCTGGACGCGGAACAGCAGAAGCTGCTGGAGCGCTATGTCGCGGCCTTCGAGGGCTATGACATGACGGCCCTGACCGCGCTGCTGCACGAGGACGCGGTCATGACGATGCCGCCGTTCGACCTGTGGCTGACCGGCCACGACGACATCACCGGCTTCATGACCACGCACGGCGCGGCCTGCGAGGGCTCGCGGCTGCTGCCGGTGCAGGTCAACGGCCTGCCGGGGTTCGCCCAGTACAAGCCCGACCCGGAGAAGGGCGGCTACTCCCCCTGGTCGATCCAGATCCTGGAGATATCAGAGGGCCGCCTCACCGGTTTCCACTTCTTCCTCGACACCCAGCGGTGGTTCCCGCTCTTCGGGGTCCCCCTCCACCTGGACGGGGAGGCCGACGAGATCGAGCAGGGCGCGTAGTCCGGGGTCGGGGGCGCGCAGGCGTATGTGTCCCCCGGCCCGGCGGGCCGCCAGCTGGAGCCGGGCCACCAGGTCGACGGTCGTCAGCCCGGGCGGCCCGGCCCCGCCGACGTCCACGACGACCACCCCGGCGCGGCTCGCCGTCAGCAGCGCGCGCAGCTCGTCGCAGAGTCCCGCCACCTCGGTCCGGGTGGCGGGGCCGGTCAGTGTGAGCACGGGCGGTGTCATGGGGTCCACGTGCTGTAGACCGACGGCGCGCGGTGAACTCATCGGGGACCGGCCGCTGCGGCGCGGATCACCTTGACCCGTTTCCGGCCCGCCCCTGAGGGTGGGCGGTGTGCAGGGGGTGCTGAGCGGGTTCGCGGTGATCGCGGTCGTCATCGGGGTGGGGTATGTGCTCGGGCGACTCGGTTCGCTCGGCGAGCGGGGCGGTGAGGTGCTGACCGCGCTGGCGTTCACCGTGGCGGGACCGGCGCTGCTCTTCACGACGCTGGCGCGGGCCGACCTGGGGGTGCTGTTCTCCGGCCGCCTGCTCGTGACGGCGCTGAGCACCTTCGCCGCCGCCGGGGCCTTCATCGCGGTCGGTGCGCTACGGGGCTGGGGTGTGGGCCGCACGACGATCGGCGCCCTGTGCTCGGGCTACGTCAACTCGGGGAACCTGGGCATCCCCATCGCCGCGTACGTTCTCGGCGACGCGTCCCTGGTGGCGCCGGTGCTGCTCTTCCAGGTCGTGCTGGTCACGCCGGTCGCGCTGACGGTGCTGGACCTGTCCGGCAAGGGCGAGAAGGGCACGGTGGGGCGGCGGCTGCTGACCCCGCTGCGCAATCCGATCGCGGTGGGCTCGCTGTCGGGCGTGGCGGTGTCCGCGGCGGGCCTGCGCGTACCGGGCCCGGTGATGGATCCGCTGACCCTCATCGGCAACATGTCGGTCCCGGCGGCCCTGCTGGTCTTCGGCATGTCCCTGCACGGCAGCGCGGCCCCCGCACGGGGACGGGACCGCCGTCCGGTCCTGCTGGCGGTGACGCTGAAGTCGCTGGGCCAGCCCCTGGCGGCGTACGCGCTGGCGACGACCCTCTTCGGTCTGCGCGGCGCGCCCCTGCTGGACGTCGTGGTCACCTCGGCCCTCCCGGCCGCCCAGAACCTCTTCACCTACGCCAGCCGCTACCGCGTGGCGGAGTCCCTGGCGAGGGAGTCGATCCTGCTGTCGACGGTGGTGTCGGTACCGGTGCTGGCGGGGGTGGCGACGGTGCTGGGGTGAGGCCGCCCCGGTAGCCGAACGGGACCGGTGGCGATCCACCGGTCCCGTTCACCCGCAAGAACCCTCAGCGGCCTCCGGCCGCGGGGCGGGTCAGGCGATGCGCTCCAGCACCACCGGCGACGCGGTGAACTCCGTGCCCGGGGCCGCGATGTCGTAGGAGCCCTCGACCGCCTGGAGGGCGTAGTCGAAGCGCTCCGGGGTGTCGGTGTGGAGGGTCAGCAGGGGCTGGCCCTCGGTGACCGTGTCGCCGGGCTTGGCGTGCATCTCCACGCCCGCGCCCGCCTGCACCGGGTCCTCCTTGCGGGCCCGGCCCGCGCCGAGGCGCCAGGCGGCGATGCCGATGTCGTAGGCGTCGAGGCGGGTCAGGACGCCGGAGGCGGTCGCCTTCACCACGTGCTGCTCCTTGGCCACCGGCAGGGCCGCGTCCGGGTCGCCGCCCTGCGCCGCGATCATGCGGCGCCAGACGTCCATCGCCGAGCCGTCGGCCAGCGCCTTCGCCGGGTCGGCGTCCCGCACGCCCGCGGCGTCCAGCATTTCGCGGGCCAGCGCGATCGTCAGCTCGACCACGTCCGCCGGGCCGCCGCCCGCGAGGACCTCCACGGACTCGCGGACTTCGAGGGCGTTGCCGGCCGTGAGGCCCAGCGGGGTGGACATGTCCGTCAGGAGGGCGACGGTCTTCACGCCGTGGTCCGTGCCCAGGCCGACCATCGTCGTCGCCAGTTCGCGGGCGTCCTCCAGCGTCTTCATGAAGGCGCCCGTGCCGACCTTCACGTCCAGGACCAGGGAGCCGGTGCCCTCGGCGATCTTCTTCGACATGATCGAGGAGGCGATCAGCGGGATCGCCTCGACCGTGCCGGTCACATCGCGCAGGGCGTACAGCTTCTTGTCGGCGGGGGCCAGGCCGTCGCCCGCCGCGCAGATCACCGCGCCGGTGGTGTCGAGGACGTGCAGCATCTCCTCGTTGGAGAGCAGGGCGCGCCAGCCGGGGATGGACTCCAGCTTGTCCAGGGTGCCGCCGGTGTGGCCGAGGCCGCGGCCCGACAGCTGCGGGACGGCGGCACCGCAGGCCGCGACCAGCGGGGCCAGCGGGAGGGTGATCTTGTCGCCGACGCCGCCGGTGGAGTGCTTGTCGGCCGTGGGGCGGGAGAGGGAGGAGAAGTCCATCCGCTCGCCGCTGGCGATCATCGCGGCCGTCCAGCGGGCGATCTCACGGCGGTTCATGCCGTTGAGCAGGATCGCCATCGCGAGCGACGACATCTGCTCGTCGGCGACCTCGCCGCGCGTGTACGCGTCGATGACCCAGTCGATCTGCTGGTCGCTGAGTTCCCCGCGGTCCCGCTTGGTGCGGATGACGGAGACGGCGTCCGCCAAAAAGCCAGTCATGGCGTTCCTTCCGAAAGTTCCGGGAAGTGCGCGGCCCCTCCGATCACTTCGGAGGGGCCGCACGGGAGTTACTTGGTGAGATGGTCCGGGCCGAAGGCCTGGGGGAGCATCTCCGACAGCGGCAGGATGCCCGCCGGTGTCTCCAGCAGGAGCTCGGGGCCGCCGAACTCGTACAGCAGCTGGCGGCAGCGGCCGCACGGGACGAGGATCTCGCCCTTGCCGTCGACGCACGTGAAGTGCGTCAGTCGGCCGCCGCCGGTGCGCTGGAGTTCCGAGACCAGCCCGCACTCGGCGCACAGGCCGAGCCCGTAGGAGGCGTTCTCGACGTTGCAGCCGGAGATCGTGCGGCCGTCGTCGACCAGGGCCGCGACCCCGACGGGGTAGCCGGAGTAGGGGGCGTAGGCGTGGGTCATGGCCTCGCGGGCCACCGCGCGCAGCGTCTCCCAGTCGCAGCCGTCCGTCGACGGGGTCACTTGCCCTGTCCCTTCCGGTAGGGCAGACCGTCGGCCTTCGGCATGCGCAGCCGCTGCGCGGACAGCGACAGCACCAGCAGGGTGACGACGTACGGGGCGGCCTTCACGACCTGGCTCGGGACCTCGTCGGTGCCGGTGTACCAGAGGAACATCAGCGCGGAGATGACGATCGTGATGGCACTGCTGATGTACTTCTTCTGCCACAGCAGGTACACCGCGCCCACCACCAGCAGCATCGCCAGCAGCAGGATCAGCGCGTGCACGTTGGTGGTGCCGCCGCGCAGGTTGAGGCTGTCGGTGTAGCCGAACAGACCGGCGCCGAGGGCGAGGCCGCCCGGCATCCAGTTGCCGAAGATCATCGCGGCGAGACCGATGTAACCACGGCCGGCGGTCTGGCCGTCGAGGTAGATGTTCGACGCGACGATCGACAGGAAGGCGCCACCGAGGCCGGCGAAGCCGCCCGAGATGATCACGGCGATGTACTTGTACTTGTAGACGTTCACGCCGAGGGACTCGGCCGCCACCGGGTTCTCACCGCAGGACCGCAGCCGCAGGCCGAAGGGGGTCCGCCACAGCACCCACCAGGTGGCCGGGACGAGGGCGACGGCGATGACGGTCAGCGGCGACAGGTTGGTGACCAGGCCGCCGAGCAGGCCGGCGATGTCCGAGATCAGGAACCAGTGCTTGTCGTTCAGCGTCTGCAGCCAGTCGGACAGTCCGGGGATGTCGAAGGTGCCCAGCGAGTCGATCGGCGGGGACTGCTTGGCGGAGCCCTGCGGGGCGTCCTCGAAGGTGAACTTCGACAGGTAGCGGGTGGTGCCGAGGGCGAGGATGTTCAGCGCCACACCGGAGACGATGTGGTTGACGTTGAACGTGACGGTGGCGATGGCGTGCAGGACGGCGCCCAGCGCGCCGCCGATGATGCCGAAGACGACACCGGTCCACGGACCCCACTGGTAGCCGGCCCAGGCGCCGAACCAGGTGCCGAGGATCATCATGCCCTCAAGGCCGATGTTGACGACGCCCGCGCGCTCGGCCCACAGGCCGCCGAGACCGGCGAGGCCGATCGGCACGGCGAGGCGGAGGGCCGTGGAGGTCTGGCCGACGGAGGTGATGCCGTCGGCGCCGGAGATCAGCCGGGTGATCGAGACGAGGACCAGTACACCCGAGATGACCAGCAGGAGTACCGGGAGGGACATACGGCGGCTGCCCTTGCCGGGCTGCTTCGCCTGCGTCTTCGCGACGGTCGCGGTGCTCATCAGGCAGCCACCTCCTTGTGGGCGTTGTTGTTGGCGGCCTCGGCGGCGAGCTGCTCACCGACCCGCTTCTGCTGGCGGCGCAGACCCCACTGCCGTACGAACTCGTAGGAGATGACGACGGTGAAGACGATCACGCCCTGCATGATCGTGGCGATCTCCTTCTCGTACGCCGTCGGGGTGGCGTAGTCGAGAGCGGGGGACGCCTTGTCGAGGAAGGCCCACAGGAGGGCGGCGAGCGCGATGCCGCCGGGGTTGTTGCGGCCGAGGAGGGCGATGCCGATGGCGGTGAAGCCGACACCGGCCGGGAAGCTCAGGCTGTAGGTGTGGGCGTCGCCGAGCAGCAGCGGCAGACCGGCGAGGCCGGACAGGCCGCCGGAGATCAGCATCGCGGTGAGCACCATCCTCTTGGCGTCGACGCCGGAGGCCGCGGCGGCGGTCTCGGACTCGCCGGTGGCGCGCAGGTCGAAGCCGAAGCGGGTCCGGTTGAGGATGACCCAGTAGCCGATGCCGATGGCGATGGCGAGGAAGACCAGGCCGTAGATCTCGCCGACGTCCTCGCCGAGGTCGATGCCGGGCACCCAGCCGGACTTGTGCATGATGCCGGTCGTGACGTTGTCGCCGACCAGGACACCGAACTGGTCGGTGAGGGTGAGGTAGCTGATGACGCTGGTCGCGATCGCGTTCAGCATGATCGTCGCGACGACCTCGCTGACGCCGCGGGTGACCTTCAGGACGCCCGCGATGCCGGCCCACATGGCGCCGGTCAGCGCGCCGACCAGCAGCAGCAGCGGGACCTGGAGGAAGGACGGCAGGGCGACGTTCGCGCCGACGATCGCCGTCATCAGGGCACCGAGGCGGTACTGGCCGTCGACGCCGATGTTGAACAGGTTCATGCGGAAGCCGATGGCCACCGCGATGGCCGCGATGTAGTACAGCGTGGCCTGGTTGACGATCAGGACCTGGACGTCGGAGTAGCCGATCTGCTCCAGCATCAGCCGGTACGGCTCGATCGGGCTGCGGCCCGAGGCCAGCAGCACGATGGACGTCAGCAGGATCGCCGACACGAGCGCGAGGACCGGGCCCGCGAGGGCGAGGAGCACCCGCTCCTTGTCGAACTTCTTCATCAGGCCTCGTCCTCCGGGGCGGCTTCGTCCGCGCTGACTTCTTCGTGCTCCAGGTGCCCGGTCGCGGCGCCGGTCATGGCCGAGCCGAGCTCCTCCGGGGTGATGGTGGCGGGGTCGGCGTCGGCGACCAGCCTGCCGTCGTAGATGACCCGCAGGGTGTCCGACAGGCCGATCAGCTCGTCCAGGTCGGCGGAGATCAGCAGCACGGCCAGACCCTCCCGGCGGGCCGTGCGGATGTGGTCCCAGATGGCGGCCTGGGCGCCGACGTCCACACCGCGGGTGGGGTGGGCGGCGATCAGGAACTTGGGGCTGTGGCTCATCTCGCGGCCGACGATCAGCTTCTGCTGGTTGCCGCCGGACAGGGAGGAGGCGGTGACGTCGATGCCCGGGGTGCGGACGTCGTACTCCTCGATGATGCGCCGGGTGTCGGCCTGGGCGCCCTTCGGGTCGAGCCAGAAGCCGCGCTTGCCACGGGAGTTGGGCTTCTCGCCGACGTGGCCGAGGATGCGGTTCTCCCACAGCGGCGCCTCCAGGAGCAGGCCCTGGCGGTGGCGGTCCTCGGGGATGTACGCGATGCCGGACTCGCGGCGCTTGCGGGTGGCCCAGCCGGTGATGTCCTCGCCGAGGTAGGCGATGGTGCCGGAGTCGGCGTTCTTGGTGCCGATCAGGGCGTCGATGAGCTCGGTCTGGCCGTTGCCCTCGACACCGGCGATGCCCATGACCTCGCCGGCGTGGATGGTGAAGGTGACGCCGTCGAGGGCCTTCTTGATCTCGCCGCCGGCCTCGGCGAGCGAGCCGGTGACGCCTTCGACGGCGGGCTCGGCCTCGACGCCGAGGGAGGCGCCGCCGCTGGCGTAGACGGTGAGGTCGCGGACCTCGATGACGGGCTTGTCGGTGACCGTGGACTCGGCGGTCTCCGGGGTGGGCAGCTCGCTGCCGACCATCATCTCGGCGAGCTGGCGGGCGGTGGTCTGCGAGGGGATCGCGGTGCCGACCGTGGTGCCGCGGCGGATGACGGTGATGTCGTCGGCGACGGACAGCACCTCGCCCAGCTTGTGGGAGATGAAGATGACGGACAGGCCCTCGGACTTCAGCTCGCGCAGGTTGTCGAACAGGGCGTCGACCTCCTGCGGGACGAGCACGGCGGTCGGCTCGTCGAGGATGAGGGTCTTGGCGCCGCGGAAGAGGACCTTGAGGATCTCCACGCGCTGCCGGTCGGCGACACCGAGGTCCTCGACCAGGGCGTCGGGGCGCACCCCGAGGCCGTAGCGGTCGGAGATCTCCTTGATCTTCTTACGGGCGCCGCCGCCGATGCCGTACAGCTTCTCGCTGCCGAGGACGACGTTCTCCAGGACGGTCAGGTTGTCGGCCAGCATGAAGTGCTGGTGGACCATGCCGATGCCGCGGGCGATGGCGTCGCCGGGGCTGGAGAAGCTGACCTGCTCGCCGTCGATCGCGATGGTGCCCTCGTCCGGCTTCTGCATGCCGTAGAGGATCTTCATCAGGGTCGACTTGCCGGCGCCGTTCTCGCCGACGAGGGCGTGCACGGTGCCCTTGCGGACCGTCAGATGGATGTCGTGGTTGGCGACGACACCCGGGAATCGCTTGGTGATGCCCGCGAGCTCCACCGCGAGGGTCGACGGAGCGGTGAGCGGAGGGCTGCTGGACGCGTCGATGGCGCACTCTCCTCAGGGAAAGGGGCCGCTCTACGCGCGTAGCGCCCCTGCTTTAAATAGTGCCCGGACCTGACCGACGTCGAGTCGCAGTCGGACTCATTCTCGATCCGTTCCGAGCATTCTGCCGCGCGAACGGGGTGCACGGAGGTGATCCTCCAGGCACCCCGTTCCGATGTCGTAACGCTGCCATCACAGCGTACTTTCGGCCATGGGCCGAGCGGCCCGGGGCGGCCGTGGGACCGGCCCCGGAGGCGGTTGCGGGCCCGTTCGGGAACCGGCCCGCGACCACCGGGGGATCAAGAGGTCTTGACCGTGATGGTGCCGTTCTTGATGGCCTCCTCGGCCTTCGCGACGGCGTCCGTGATCTCCTTGTTGGAGGAGTACGCGGGGTTGGAGGTCGCGAGGCTCACGCCACCGTTCTTCAGGTCGCCGCGGACGACGCCGGACAGCGGCTTGCCGTCCTTGACCGACTTGGCCAGGTCGTAGACCGCGCCCTCGACGTTCTTCATGGCGGAGGTCAGGATCGAGGCCTTGTAGGCGGCCAGCGCGTCCTGCTTGTACTGGTCGGAGTCGACGCCGATCGCCCACACCTTGTTGGCGTTGGCGGCCTTGATGACGCCCTGGCCGGACAGACCGGCGGCGGCGTAGACGACGTCCGCCTTGGCGTCGATCATGCCCTCGGCCGCGCTCTCACCCTTGTCCGGGCTGGAGAAGCCACCCTCGGCCGCGGTCTGGGTCAGGTACTGCGACTTGACCGTGACGCCCTTCTTGGTGTCCTGGACGCCCTGCTTGAAGCCCGCCTCGAACTTGTGGATCAGGGGGACGTCCACACCGCCGATGAAGCCGACGACGTTGGTCTTGGTGGCCTTGGCGGCGACGACGCCGGCCAGGTAGGACGCCTGCTCCTCGGAGAAGACCATGTCCGCGACGTTGGCGGCCTTGGTCTGCTCGTCGTCGATGATGCCGAAGGTGGTCTTCGGGAACTTGGCCGCGGCCTCCTTGACGGCGGGCGCGTAGGCGAAGCCGACACCGATGACCGGGTTGTAGCCCTGCTTGGCGAGGGTCTCCAGGCGCTGGACCTTGTCCGCGTCGGACTCTCCGTCCTGGGGCTCGACCGCGGTGGACTTGTAACCGAACTCCTTGTCGGCCTTCTCCATGCCCGCGGTGGCGGCATCGTTGAAGGACTGGTCGCCCTTGCCACCGACGTCGTACGCGAGCGCGAGGCCCAGGTTCTTGTCCCCGCTGGAGGAGGACGACGAGGACGAGCTTCCACAGGCGGAAACAGTGACGGCAAGGGCTGCGGTCGCAACACCCGCGACCGCGATACGGGACACCCGGCGCATGGAACGAGACTCCTTTGTGCAAGCGCCCAACCAGGCGCTGGTTCCGCCGCAGCGTAACGCGCGTAGACCGGTAGGAAAAACCCATCTGTCCGGTCCGTTATCGAGCTGTGGCCGCAGTTGCTTGTCCGACTGTTGCCAGACTCTTGTCAGACTAAGGAAAGCAGTGCGCCCCCTGCGGGAGGCAGGGGGCGCAAGGGGGCGACGACGCCCGGAGGGCCTAGCGGGTGACACCCGTAGGGCCTAGAGAGTGACACCCGGAGGGCCTAGAGGCGACCCCGAAAAAGTCCTACTTAATAAGGACGCGGGGGTCGCCCGGAAAAAGTCGGCCTTATCGCGGGCGATGTGCGACGCGGGACGTCACTGGGTGTTGACGGTGACCTTGCCGTCGACGATGTCCTTCTTCGCCTTCTCGACGGCCGCGACGACATCGGTCATGGCCTTGTACTTCGGGTTGGAGTCGGCGAACCCGACACCGTTGTTGGAGAGGCTGCCGCGGACCACGCCCTTGAGCGGCTTGCCCTCGTAGACGGACTTCACCAGGTCGTAGACCGCGCCGCCGACGTTCTTCAGGGCGGAGCCGAGGATGTAGTCCTTGTACGCGGCCAGCGAGCTCTGGCTGTACTGGTCGGAGTCGACGCCGATCGCCCAGATCTTCTTGCTCGCCGCGGCCTTGATCACGCCCTGACCGGACAGGCCGGCCGCGTGGTAGATCACGTCGGCGCCCGCGTCGATCTGGCCGTCGGCCGCGCTCTCACCCTTGTCGGGGCTGGAGAAGCCGCCCTCGGCCGGGGTCTGGGTCAGGTACTGCGACTCGATCTTGATGCTCGGGTTGACCGACTTGGCGCCCTGGATGTAGCCGGCGCCGAACTTGTGGATCAGCGGGATGTCGACACCGCCGATGAAGCCGATGTGGCCGGCCTTGGAGGCCTTGGCGGCGGCGACGCCCGCGAGGTAGGACGCCTGCTCCTCGTGGAAGACCATGTCGGCGACGTTGTCGGCCTTGATCTGCTCGTCGTCGATGATGCCGAAGGTGGTCTTCGGGAACTTCGCGGCGACCTCCTTGACGGCCGGCGCGTAGACGAAGCCGACACCGATGACCGGGTTGTAGCCGGCCTGGGCCAGCTGGGTCAGGCGCTGGATCTTGTCCGCGTCGGTCTCGCCCTCGGCCGGCTCGACGTCCCGGCCGCTGATGTTGAAGTCCTTCTCGGCCTTCTGCAGACCGGCGTACGCGGCGTCGTTGAAGGACTGGTCGCCCTTGCCGCCGATGTCGTACGCCAGACCGATGCCCTTGCCGGAGTACTTGCCGGACTCGCTCGCGGTGCTGCTGCTCGACTTGCTGCTGGACTCACCGCAGCCGGCGGCCGCGAACGCGACGACCGCGACGGCCACCGCTGCTTGGGAGAACCTCGTCCTCCGGGCTATCAGACGCATGTGCTGCACCCCTTCATCCCCACGGCACCGAACACCGGCCCGCATCCCCGTTCCGCCGCCGACGGTGGCGATTCCGGCGCACAGTAACGCGCGTAGAAGGGGAGGGGAACGGTGTTTCTGCGGGCCGTTATCGATTCGTGCCGCCCTTGCGTTACAGGCGAGTCCTGGCGGTTACGGCCGAATGTCACAAGGGGAGGAAGGGGGGTGTAGGGGACGCCGGGCCGGTCGGTGCTGTGGCGGTCTCCCGGTGGACGGAAGACACTGGCTGAAGGGGTGCGGGGGCGATCGGAAAGGCCCGGAACCGCCATGGGCGACTACGTGGAACTCCCCGGCGTACGAACGTGGTACGAGACCGACGGCGAGATCGGGGATCCGCCGCTGGTCCTGCTGCACGGCGGCATGGTCACCAACGAGAGCTGGCACGCCCAGCGGTCCGATCTGGCCGGCCGCCACCACCTCTTCCTCCCCGAGCGCCGGGCCCACGGCCACACGCCGGACGTCGACGGCCCCCTCTCCTACCAGGACATGGCCGACGACACCGCCGACTTCATCGAGGTGATCGTGGGTGGCCCCGCGCACCTCGTCGGCTGGAGCGACGGCGGGATCGTCGCGCTGCTCGTCGCGCTCGCCCGACCCGAGCTGGTGCGCAAGGTGGTGGCGATCGGCGCCAACTTCCGGCCCACGCCGGAGTGCGCGGTGCAGCCCGGGATGCTCGACCAGATGGAGCCGGACAGCCCCTTCCTGGCGATGTTCCGCGAGATGTACGGGTCGGTCTCGCCCGACGGCCCCGATCACTGGCCGGTGGTCGTCGGCAAGCTGGTCGACATGTTCCGCAGGGAGCCCACGCTCACGACGGCCGACCTGGGCCGCATCAGCGCGCCCACGCTGATCCTGGCCGGCGACGACGACATGATGACGCTGGACCACACGACGACCCTCTACGAGGCCATCCCCGACGCCGAGTTGGCCATCCTGCCCGGCACGTCCCACGCGGTCCCACTGGAGAAGCCGGACCTGGTCAACCGCCTGATCCTGGACTTCCTGGGGAAGGAACCGACACCGACGATGTTCCCGGTGCGGCGGGCGGGGGCGACGAGTGAGGTGTAGGCGGGGCGGGGGCTGCGTGAGGACCTGCTCGCCCTCGCCGTCCGGCTCCTCGAAGAGGGACAGATAGCGGCGGAACAACTCCCCTTCCACGGTCACCGAGTTGGCGCCGTCCTCACCGTTGCGCACCTGGAGCCCTCGCTCCAGCCTGGCCCGGTCGGCCTTGAGGTACACGAGCTCCCAGCGGCACCCGTGCGCCTCGACCAATGCCTTGTAGTCGTCGCGGGCGGCGCGGCTCCGGAAGCTGTAGTCCACGACGACGTCCCGCCCCGCGCGCATCAACTCGGCGAGTTGCCCCTGCTGTTCGCTCCGGACGTCCTCCTTGAGCCGGTCGAACGCGTCCACGTCCAGCACCACCCCGGCCTCCCGCCCGCCGAGCCGCTCCCACACGACCTCGTCGATGGACAACCGAACGAACCCGCGCCGCACCGACTCCCGCGCGTAGGTGGTCCACCGTGCTCACTGGCTCCGCCACGGGTTCCGGCTATGACGGTGGGGGTGGCCGGACAGCGCATCCCGCACCACGGCCGGCGCCTTACCCCCGAGGTAATCGCACCGCCCCCGCATGCCCCTCTACGTTCGAGGCATCCCGCAGGAAGCGGAGAAACGAAGGAGCCTCGCATGACCGCCTACGCCCTCGCTCACCTCCAGGACAGCCCGCTGCACGCCGACATCCTGGAGTACATGGAGCGCATCCAGGCCACCCTCGACCCCTTCGGCGGGCGATTTCTCGTGCACGGTGCCCGGGTCGAGGTGATGGAGGGGAGCTGGCCCGGGAATCTCGTGGTGATCGGCTTCCCCGGGATCGCCGAGGCCCGGGAGTGGTACGCCTCGCCCGCCTACCAGGAGATCCTGCGCCTGCGCACCGACCACATCCCCGGCGACCTCATCCTCGTGGACGGCGTGCCCCTGGGCTACGACCCGAGCGAGCTGGCCACCAAACTCCGTGCGGTCCACACGGCCGGCTGATCAGGCGCTGCGGAGCGCGGCTCTGCGGCTGCCGCCGGCGATGTCGGCGAGACGATCACGCGGGATGACCTCGACGAGAGCGATCTCTACGACGATGTGCGCCCGGCTCTGACCGCTCTGCGAGAAGCCGGGGTACGGGTGATCATCGCCGGGAACCAGACAGTACGGGCGGCTGAACTCCTGCGCGCCCTGGAATTGCCCGCAGACCTCGTGGTCGCGTCGGGAGAGTTGGGGGGCCAAGCCGCAGCCGCAGTTCTTCCGTCGACTGCTGGAGGTGGCGCAGGCTCCGCCGGACGCGACCGTGCACGTCGGCGGCCCGTGGGGGTATCTGTGGGCGCATGATCCGGACGTGATCGCAGCGGCCGATGGGCGCATCGGCAGCCTCACACAGTTGGTCGCCATTGCGGGCCGCACGACGGAGGGAATGCGGGTGTGCGACGCGTAGGTGCCGTCGGCGTGGCCCTCCCCGGCCTGCCCACCTGCCGACCGGCGGGGGTCACATCGCTCTCGCCGGCCCGCAGCCGTCGTACGGCATCGGTGGCCGCTCATGGCGGTGGCTCGTCCTCCTGCCAGGTGAAGCGGGACAGCAGTCGGCCCGCGTCCGTCTCGGGGGCCTCGTGGGGCGGGACCGGGCGGGACCGTCTCTCCCGGGACCGGCGGCCGGGCAGGGTGGCCAGCCACACCGCGCCCGCGAGCAGCGCGGCCACGAAACCCATGGTCAAGAGCATGGCGAAGACGAGCGCGACCGTGCCGAGGACGCCGACGCGGGCCAGGAAGCCGGGGATGTTCTCCTCGCCGCAGCCGCACGCCCACAGCTGATCCGGGGGCGGTGCCGTCGTAGGGGTCGTCATGAGGGGACCGTGCCCCACACCCCCCGAATGGTCACGCTGTGTGGCCGAACCGCCGCGTGGCGGTAATGATTCCGGAACCGGGCGGTGATCGTCCGCCGCCCCCGCCGGGGCCGCTCGATCCCGGTCCGTGGACAACTCCAGCGTTCCTGGAGCGGACCGTGGTATCCGTGAGAGAGAGGAAGAGGTGGATCCCATGATCGACTCGGCCGCGAGAGCGGGCGAGTTTACCCACCCCAGACAGCAGACATGCGCCGTGCGGCCAACTTTTCTTCCCCTAACGGGTTGAACTTTTGTTGATCGTGGGTCAGTTGACCGTCCCGGCGTCCTACCCTTCAGAGGGTGAAGCAACTGATGTCCCGAGAGTCCGAGGCCGATTCCGCCGGAACAGCGCTGCTCCCCGGCACCCTTCCGGAAGCCCTGCGCGCCGAACTCGTCGCGTTCCGACGCGACTTGCACATGCACCCCGAGCTCGGCAACCAGGAGTTCCGTACGACGGCCGCGATCAAGGCCCGCCTGGAGAAGGCGGGGCTCGCGCCGCGCGTACTGTCCGTAGGCACCGGGCTCATCTGTGACATCGGCACCGACGACGGGACGTGGGCCGGCGGGGCGCCCATGCTCGCGTTGCGCGCCGACATCGACGCGCTGCCCATCCCGGACACGAAGAGTGAGTGCTCGTACCGCTCGACCGTGCCCGACCGGGCCCACGCCTGCGGTCACGACGTGCACACCACCGTGGTGCTCGGCGCCGGACTGATCCTCGCCGACCTGCACCGCAAGGGGCTGCTGCCGCGTCCGGTACGGCTGATCTTCCAGCCGGCCGAGGAGGTGCTGCCGGGCGGCGCCGCCGACGCGATCAAGGGCGGGGCGCTGGAGGGCGTCGGGCGCATCATCGCCGTGCACTGCGACCCGCGGGTCGACGCGGGGCGGATCGGGCTGCGCGTGGGCGCGATCACCTCGGCCTGCGACCGGCTGGAGATCGCGCTGGACGGTCCCGGCGGCCACACCGCCCGCCCCCATCTGACGACCGACCTGGTCACGGCGGCGGCGCGGGTCGTCACCGATGTGCCGGCGCTGGTCGGGCGGCGGGTGGACACCCGGGCCGGGCTGGCGGTCACCTGGGGCCGGATCGACTGCGGCCACGCGCCGAACGTCATCCCGCAGCACGCCGAGCTCTCCGGCACCGTGCGCTGCCTCGACATCGAGGCGTGGCGGCAGGCGCCGGACATCGTCGTCGCCGCGATCGACGAGGTGGCGAACCTGCACCGGGCGAAGTCCGAGATCACCTACGTCCGTGGCGTGCCGCCCGTCGTCAACCACCCGGACGTCATCGAACTGCTGCGCGGGGCGATGACCACGCGGTTCGGTGAGGACGCGGTCGAGGGCACCGAGCAGAGCCTCGGCGGCGAGGACTTCTCCTGGTATCTGGAGCATGTGCCCGGCGCGATGGCCCGTCTCGGCGTCCGCCCGCCGGGTGAGCGCACGGTCCGCGACCTGCACCAGGGGGACTTCGACGCCGACGAGCACGCGATCACGGTCGGCGTGGAGCTGTTCACGGCGGCGGCGCTGCTGGACACGGCGACCAGGGAGTCCTGAGGGGCAAGGACACCGGCCCGCGCGTCGGGGCTCGTCACCGGGCGTGCCGGTCGGGCCCCCGTCCCCTTCGTTTCAGTGGCTTCATGTACCGCCTGAGGCGGCCTCGCATCCGTACGGCGACGGTGAAGGCCGCTATCAGGACCAGCACAGCCAGCGTGAAGCTCCGCTGGACCGAGTTCGTGATGATCGTCGCCACGCCGAGGAAGGCCACCGCGAGGAGCAGGAGCATCTCCCGGAGTTCCTTCTGGGCCTGGTAGGACCGGCTGGGCCTGATGCGCACCGCGCCGAGCTTGCTCGTGAGCCCCAGGGCCGCGCGGCTCGCCTCGTCGAGGAACACCCACGGCAGGTCGGGGAATACGCCGAGTGCGTCCAGGGCGCTGGGGAATCTGGACTCCATTCCGCCGCCGTGCAGCTGCTCGCGCCTCTCGCGCACGCTGTCGCTCTTGAACGCCTTCACCCTGATCTGCGGGATCTCCTGCCGGCGTGCCTGCCGGGGGTCGCCTTCGACGATGACCTCGTCCCCGTTCTCTATACCGAGCACGTCCATGGTCAGTTCGTCGAGCAGGCAGACCTCGATCTCCACCGAGGTGAGATCGGCGCTCTGCACCCTGCAGGTCACGTATGTCGGACCGCCGATGATCCGGTCCATCCATCTGACCCGCTTCAGGGCGACCGGAAGGATCTCCACGGACTCACCGACCTCGACCCCGATCGCGTTCCTCACGATCTGGTCCAACTCGACGAGGTCGCCACCGTCCACGCGCTCGTCGGAGACACGGGCGACGACGGAAATGCCGGGCGTCCCATGGTTCGCGGGACGGACCGCCACCAGTTCCGGGTACGGGTCGTGGGCGTCGGCCCAGTCGGACGGGAGTCTCACGCTGGCCTGGCCGTGACGGTCGAAGTGCTCTGCCGGAGTGGCGGCGACGCGATATCCGGCGTCCCCCAAGGGGTCGAGGGGCTGGATCCCGTCGTAGGGGATCAAGATGCCTTGCTCTCCCCTCACGTGGCGCTCGTTCCCCACCAGGCCCTCTTCTCGGAGGATGGCGGCTGCCAGGTCGCGGTCACTCTTGTTCCCGGCCCATCTGCGGGTCACCGACTCGACGTCCGGACCGAACGCGTCGTAGAGCCGGCGGGAGCGGCCGAAGAGGCCGTAGAGGATCTCCGACTGGTTCTTGCCGGGTGTGAGCGGAGAGCCGTTCTCGCCCCGGACGTAGCCCCATTTGCTGACGTAGACGTAGCAGGATCCGAGGGTCTCGCCGGAGGACAGGGTCACCCGGAACCGGTCTCCCGGGATGCGGACCCGGATGTAGTTCGGCTCCGTCTCGTCCATCGTCGCGAGCTGCGACTGGGTGAACCAGGCGATGAAATGCCGGGCTCCCACTCTTTCGGGGTCGGCGACCGGCGTGAAGGGGATGTACCCGGGCGGGCTGATGTGCGCCGACACGGCCAGCGAGAGACCGGAGACCGTCGCTTCGGTCATGGGCAGGACGGTCGACGACACGTCGTTCGACGCCAGCTTGTTCTTCAGTTGCTGGGGCGAGGAGTTGGAGCCGATCGCCAGCACGGGGTAGCGCTGCCCGGACGCCGCGTGGTTGTGGCACAGCAGCACATGGTCGAGACGGCCGCAGCGCTTCTCGCCCGCCGCGTCCTCCATCGGTGCGTCCACGACCCATTGCCCGAGCCGACGCCCCTCCTCGGGGCGCAACGGGTAGTAGAACCCCTCGACGAGCAGCCCCGAACCCGCCGGCTGCGCTCCCGGATAGGTCAGGGGGTCACCCTTCGGGTCGACGTCCAGCCCCAGCGCCTTGAGTGTGAAGTCCGGATTCCCGCTGATCACCACGCTCTCAGCCACCCTCCGATAAGCCACCCCACCTGCCTTGATAGGCCACTCCCCCCACCCCCGCCCGCCGGCAGCACCTCCACTACTGCGAACGGGTGACAACCCGAGCGCCCGCCTATCCGATGGCAGCGCGGCGCGGGTGCGCTGTAGCTTGGGCGGATGACCAACTTCTCAGGGGGCGATGCCGCGTAGGCGCCCTTCCGCCCTGCGGCGTGAGAGGCCGGTCCGTGCGCGTGACAGCGCGGGGCAGCGAAGGCGTCGGGGTATCGATCGGCTGTCCGGAGCGTGTGTCGCCGATCTGCGGCGGCTGGAGCGTTCCCGGTTCCCGTTCGACGAGACCGTGGAGGCGTTTCGGCGGTGGCGGGACCTCGCTCACGGGCCGCTTCGGCTCATCGCGGATCCCCCGACGGCTCAGCGGTGCGGGAGCCCCGGCTGCTGTGACGTGGCGTACTTCCGGGATCACCTGGAGGCCGTGCTGCACGCCCTGCCCAAGAAGAGCGCGCGTGAGCTGCGGGTGCTCGTCGCCGCTCTCGACGACAGGATTCTCCGGCGGGCGATGGGCATCCAGGTCGACGGTCTCGGGGGAGTGCCCTGGTGGCGGGATCAGTTGTAGGGGCTGCTGAGTACGCGTACTCATGACGGCTGTTCCAGGAGTGCGGGACGGTGAGGGCATGGAACTGCCTGTCGCGCCGCCTGCGTTTGATGCCACCCAGGGGTCCCGGGAGGGGCGGCGGGCTGACCTCGGGGCGGATGTGGGGGCCGGGTGTGGGCTGGTGTTCGTGGAGCTGGTCGCCCTGGGGGTGATCTTCGGGATGTGGTTTCTGTCCGGGGTGAACTTCGATCCCGGGAGGACCGTCGAGGCCGACTCCCTGTGGGGGTATCTCGCCGCCGCCGGCGGGGTCGGGGCCTTCGCCCTTCTCGCCGCCGTGATCGCCGCGCGGGCGCGGGCCCTCGTCACCGTCGTCTCCCAGGGGTTCATGGTGCTGCTCGTCGCCACCCTCTGTTTCGGCGGCGCCGCCGCGCAGACCCATGAGGACCGGGCCGCTACGCCCCGGACCTCCGTGTCGGCGAGGGCCATCGCCAGGTAGAGGTCGGTGTCCATGACGATCACGGCATCGCCGAGCGCCTCGTCGATTCCGGCCGTGATGGCCATCTGGTGCCCGAAGTCGCGGGCGAGGTCGACGATGAGTGTGCCGTCGGCGGATCCGTCATTGACGTAGATCAACTCGTAGGCGAACTCGGGGCGTTCACCGAGGGCCGCCACGAGTTCCGCCTGGAAATGACGGACCGCTGACGGGGCGTGAACGCGCCCCGAACGCGCCGTGAGCGGGGGCATGCGGCGAATCGAGGGGCCGCCTATTGCCGCGTATATCTCGCCTCAATTCCCGAGATCACCACCTCAAGACCTTCCTCGAAATGCTGTTCGTAATCCTCGAAGATCTCCGCGCCGGCCGCCGCGGAGAGCGGGAAGTCGGCCATCCGCCGGGCCCGTTCCGCGAGGTCGAAGCCCTCACGCCGCTCGTCCGGCAGAGGCCGCACGCCCTGCTCCTCGATGACGAAGCCGATGGTGTACGAGTACACCGTGGCCGCCGCCCGCACGGCCTGGGCGAGGGTGAGGCCGGCGCCGGTGAGGACGCGCAGGTTGTCCTCCATCTGCACGGCGTGGTCGGTGCCCGTGAAGCGGGAGCCGCTGAAGACGCGGGCGCCGTCGCGGTAGCCGAGGAGCGCGCCGCGCAGCCCGCGGCCGACCTTGCGCAGCCGCTCCTGCCAGGGGTCGGCGGGGTCGAGGGCGGCGCCGGCGACCATCCGGCGGTACATCTCGGTCGCCATCTCGTCGAGCAGGGCCTGCTTGTCCTTGAAGTGCCAGTAGAGGGCGGGCGCCTTGACGTCGAGTTCCTTGGCGATGGCGCGCAGGGTCAGTCCGTCGAGGCCGGTCTCGTTCAGCAGTCTCAGCGCGGTGTCCGCGACGCGGGCGCGGTCGAGGGGGGTGCGTCGTTCGGTGTTCACGCTTGACAGCTTAACGCTGTTAAGGCCAAGCTCTGAGCACGGGAACTTAACAACGTTAAGGAGATGTGGGATGCGACAGACGGACGTGCTGATCGTGGGCGCGGGCCCCACCGGCCTGGCCCTCGGGATCGACCTGGCCCGGCGTGGAGTGGACGCGCTGATCGTGGAGCGGGGCGAGGGGCTCGCCCCCGGTTCGCGCGGCAAGGGGATCCAGCCGCGCACCCTGGAGGTGTTCGACGACCTGGGCGTGCTGGACGCCGTACTGGCGGTCGGCGGCCCCTACCCGGTCGGCGTGATCTGGCAGGACGGCGAGCGGGCCGGGGAACACCGGATGTTCGACCCGGCCGAGGACGGCGAGGAGGACTCCCGCTTCACCGGCCCGTGGATGGTGCCGCAGTGGCGCACCGCAGAGATCCTGCGGGACCGCCTCGCCGAACTCGGCGGAAGGATCGCGTTCGGCCGGGAGGCCGTGGCCCTGGACCAGGACGCGGACGGCGTCACCGTCCGCTTCACCACCGGCGACCCGGTGCGCGCCCGGTACGTGGTCGCGGCCGACGGCGGCCGCTCGGCGGTGCGGCGGGCGCTGGGGATCGGCATGACGGGCGAGACCGTGGACCCGGACCCGTTCCTGGTGGCGGACGTGCGGATCCCGGCGCTCGCCCGGGACGGGTGGCACATCTTCCCGCCGCGCGGGGAGGGCTCCGGCTTCCTCGCGCTGTGCCCGCTCGCCGGGACGGAGGACTTCCAGCTGGTGGCGCAGTTCCCCGACGGGACCGCGCTCGACCTGTCCCTCGACGGCATCCGCGAGGTCGTCGCCGAGCGCACCCACCTCGCGGCGGCGGACGTGACCGGCCTCGGCTGGGCCTCCGACTTCCGCCCCCGCGCCGCCCTGGCCGACCGCTTCCGCGCCGGCCGGATCTTCCTCGCGGGCGACGCGGCCCACGTCCACTCCCCCGCCGGCGGCCAGGGCCTGAACACCAGCGTCCAGGACGCCTACAACCTGGGCTGGAAGCTGGCCGCGGTCATCGGGGGCGACGCCCCCGAGGCCCTTCTGGACACCTACGAGGAGGAACGCCGCCCGAACGCGGCGAGGATGCTCGGCCTGTCCACGGCGATCCACCGCGACGAGGCGAGGCGGGGGGCCGCGACCCGCCAACTCGGCCTCAACTACCGGGAGTCGTCACTGTCGGAGGAGACCCGTCGGGCTCCGGGCGAGCTACGGGCGGGCGACCGCTTCCCGGACCCCGACCGGGTGCGGGGCCCGCGGTGGACGCTGGTGACCCTGGGCACCGGGGTGTATCTGGTCCGCCCGGACGGCTATGTCGGCTGGGCGGGCGAGACGGAGAAGGGGTTGCCGGAGTACCGGACGCGCGTCGGCGCCTGACTCACGCACTGGCCGTGGACAGCTTCACCGCGAACCCGAGGAACAGCGCCCCCGCGGCAGAGGTGGCACCGGCCGCGAGCCGCCGCCGACGCCGGAACGCCTCGGCCAACCGCGTCCCGCTGAAGATCAGCAGCGAGAGATACAGGAAGCTCGCCGTCTGCAGCAGCGCGCCCAGCACGACGAAGGACAGCGCCGGGTAGGCGTAGTGCGGATCGACGAACTGCACGAAGAAGGAGATCAGGAACAGGATCGCCTTCGGGTTGAACAGCGACACGACCAGCGCCCGACGGTACGGCCGCTCATCGGCCACGTCGACGACGGCCGATTCCTCACCGCCCCGCCCCTTCCACATCTCCCGCGCGGACCGCAGCATCCCGTACGCCATCCACGCCAGATACGCGGCACCGGCGTACTTCACGACGAGGAACAGCAGGGGCGTGGTGCTGAGCACGGACGCCGCCCCGAGCGCCGCCAGCGTCATCAGCACGGTGTCCCCGGTGAACACCCCGGCCGCCGCCGCGTACCCGGTCCGTACGCCCTTGCGGGCGGCGACGGAGAGGACGTAGAGGGAGTTGGGGCCGGGGAGGAGGACGATGAGGACGAGTCCCGCCAGGTAGGTGGGGAGATCTATGACGCCGAACATGGCAGGAGTGTGTCAGAAGGCGTCGGAGGGGACATACGTCCCCCAGACCTCCCGCAGGGCGCCGCACACCTCACCGACCGTCGCCCTGGCCCGCAGGGCGTCCTTCATCGGATACAGGACGTTGTCCTCGCCCTCGGCGGCCTTCTTCAGCGCGGCGAGGGCCGTGTCCACCGCCCGCTGATCGCGCCCGGCGCGCAGCGCGGCCAGGCGTTCGGCCTGCCGGGCCTCGATCGCCGGGTCCACCCGCAGCGGCTCGTACGGCTCCTCCTCGTCCAGCTGGAAGCGGTTGACGCCGACCACGACCCGCTCGCCGGAGTCGGTCTCCTGGGCGATGCGGTAGGCGTTGCGTTCGATCTCGCTCTTCTGGAAGCCCTGCTCGATCGCGGCGACCGCGCCACCGAGGTCCTCCACCTTCCGCATCAGCTCCAGCGCGGCCGCCTCGACGTCGTCGGTCATCCGCTCGATGACGTACGAGCCGGCGAAGGGGTCGACCGTCGCGGTCACGTCGGTCTCGTAGGCGAGGACCTGCTGGGTGCGCAGCGCGAGGCGGGCGCTCTTGTCGGTCGGGAGGGCGATCGCCTCGTCGAAGGAGTTGGTGTGCAGGGACTGGGTGCCGCCGAGCACGGCGGCCAGGCCCTGGACGGCGACACGGACGAGGTTGACCTCGGGCTGCTGGGCCGTGAGCTGGACGCCCGCCGTCTGCGTGTGGAAGCGCAGCATCAGCGACTTGGGGTTCCGCGCGCCGAAGTCCTCCCTCATCACCCGCGCCCAGATCCGGCGGGCGGCGCGGAACTTCGCGACCTCCTCCAGGATCGTCGTACGGGCCACGAAGAAGAAGGAGAGGCGGGGCGCGAAGTCGTCGACGTCCATACCGGCCTCGACCGCCGTACGGACGTACTCGATGCCGTCGGCGAGTGTGAACGCGATCTCCTGGGCGGGGGACGCGCCGGCCTCCGCCATGTGATAGCCGGAGATCGAGATCGTGTTCCACTTCGGGATCTCGGCCCGGCAGTACTGGAAGATGTCGGCGATCAGCCGCAGGGAGGGCTTCGGCGGGAAGATGTACGTGCCGCGCGCGATGTACTCCTTCAGCACGTCGTTCTGGATCGTGCCGGTGATCTGGTGCGCGCTGACGCCCTGTTCCTCGGCGACCAGTTGGTACAGCAGGAGCAGGAGCGCGGCGGGCGCGTTGATCGTCATCGACGTGGAGACCTTGTCCAGCGGGATCCCGCCGAACAGCACCCGCATGTCGTCGATCGAGTCGATGGCGACACCGACCTTGCCGACCTCGCCGTGCGCGATCGGCGCGTCGGAGTCGTGGCCCATCTGGGTGGGCAGGTCGAAGGCGACGGAGAGGCCCGTCGTGCCGTGGGCGATCAGGTCGCGGTAGCGGGCGTTGGACTCCGTCGCGGTGCCGAAGCCCGCGTACTGACGCATCGTCCAGGAGCGGCCGGTGTACATCGACGGGTAGACGCCGCGCGTGAAGGGGTACGCGCCCGGCTCGCCCAGTTTCTCCGCGGGGTCCCAGCCGGTGAGGGCGTCGGGGCCGTAGACCGGTTCGATCGGCAGTCCGGACTCGGACTCGCGTGCCATGGTGTCGCCTCCGCGCTCGTGATTCGCGTGGTGTTTCGCGTCGTGTCTCGCGTCGTGATTCGCGTGCTGTTCCGCGTGGTGATCTCTTCGGTTACCCACCACGATGCCGCGTCCGTTGCGAGCAGTCACGCACGCGGCTCACAACCATTCGCCTGGACCGTTCGCGAACCGTCGGGCCGGGGGAGCATCCCTGCGTACATCGGTGCAGACCGCGAGACGACGGGGGTCCGTGATGCGTATCAGGGGCATGGGCAGATCGGTGACGGCGGCGACGGCGGGCGGCCTGACCGCCCTCGCCCTGCTCTGCGCCTGCACGGTGCGGACGACGGAGACGGACGCGAAACCGGCCCGACCGGCGCCGGCCGCCCCGACCCCCACCCCCACGCCGAAACCCCCGGCCCCCACCCCGGCCCGCGTCCTCTGGCAGCCCGGCGACCAGGGCCGCGACATCCGCGAACTCCAGGCCCGCCTGCGCCAGCTCGCCTGGCTCTACGACGGTCCCAGCGGCCGGTACGACGAGACCACCGAGCAGGCGGTACGCGGCTTCCAGGGCAAGCGGGGCCTGCCGAGGACGGGCAAGACGGACGCGGTCACCTGGCAGCGGCTGCTCGGCATGACGCACGAGCCCGGCCAGTGGGAGCTGTATCTCATGGGCGGGCAGGAGGCCGCCCCGCCGGACGAGCGCTGTCTGACGGGCCGCGTGCTGTGCATCGACAAGACGACCCGCACGCTGCGCTGGATGGTGGACGGCCAGACCCTGTCGACGATGTCGGTCCGCTTCGGCTCGCAGTACACCCCCACACGTGAGGGTGTGTTCCGGGTCTACTGGAAGTCACGCCACCATGTGTCCACGCTCTACCACTCGTCGATGCCGTACGCGATGTTCTTCAGCGGCGGCCAAGCGGTGCACTACTCGGCGGACTTCGCGGCACGCGGATACGCGGGTGCCTCGCACGGCTGCGTGAACGTACGGGACGAGGCGGCGATCGCGGATCTCTTCGCCCAGGTGCGGACCGGCGACAAGGTCGTCGTGTCCTGGTGAGGCGGGGTGAGGTGTGTGGGGCGGGGGGGGGGGGGGGGGGGGGGGGGCCCCCCCCCCCCCACGCCCCAAACAAAAAGCCAAGGGGGGACCCCGACCCCTTTTCCGGGCCATCGA
>NZ_JBVIMA010000006.1:0-404971 GCF_055580085.1 Streptomyces sp. NPDC032126 | reverse complement strand
GTCGGGGCTTTTTTCCCCGGGGGGCGGACGGGCAACAGGTTTGTGGTTTCGGGGGGGGGGGGGGGGGGGGGGGGGGGGGGGGGGGGGAGGGGGGGGACTTTCCCCCCCCCGCGCCAGATGCACGAGCCGAAGGTACGGGGGGAACCCCGGCTCTGTGCGAGGGCCGATGACCAGTCGGCTCACTCAGTACTGCGTTCCGGCCCCCGAAAACGTCACACCTGGGCCGAGAATTTTTCAACGACTTGCATCGCCGCAGGTCAGAGGGGGTTTGCCAAGTCACCGAGCAGCGGGGGGCTTGCCCTTCTCATGCCGGCCGCCGCTGTCGTGCCTGTCGGCCTTGTCGTCTTTGCCGCCCTTGTCTTCTTTCCCGCCCTTGTCGTCCTTCTCGTCGCCCCCGGGGCCGGAGTGGGAGCCCGAGCCGCTTCCCTTGTGGCCGCCCGTGCCGCCCTTGCCGCTCTTGCCGCTCTTGCCGCTCTTGCCGCTCTTGCCGTCGGCTTTGTCACCCGCGGCGGTCCGCCCGCCGTCCACGCGCTCCAGCACGTCCGCGCAGTACGCCCGTACCCGCGACGAACCGCCCGCCAGCCCCTCCAGGGTGCGGCGCCGCTCGCCGTCCAGGGTCCGGCCCTGGTGCACGTCACGGCAGGCCGAGGTCACCCGGTTCGACACGTCCTGGTGGTCCTTGTCGCCGCCGGGCCCGGTGCCGCGGCTCTCGGAGCCCTTCGGTTCTCCCCCCGCCGGACCGTCGGGCACCCCGGAGGGGGACAGCAGCGGGCGGTCCGGGTCGGGCGAGCCGACCGCCGAGACCGAGGCGGCGGGCTCCGGCCGGGATCCGTCGAACGGCCCCGGCAGCACCCCGGTACCGGCCGCGACCGCGACCCCGCCGACCATGCCGGCCACCAGCGCGGCGGCCAGCCCGAGCCGTGCGGGCCGCCCCCAGCGGGTCCGCCACACACCACCGCCGCGACGGCCGATACGGATCAGCCCGGCGTCGGAGGTGTCGGAGGAGGCGGGCGCGGCGCCGGAGTCGACGGCGGCCAGAGCCGTCGCTCGCTCGGCGCGGACCGCGCGGAACGCGGCGAGGGCGGCGGCCTCGCCGGGCAGCTCGCCGGCGGCCGGCGCGGTGCCCACGGCGGACAGGGCGTCGAGGGTCCGCGCGAGCCGCGCGGCCTGGTCGCGTCCGGCCGGATCGACGGGGTGGTCCGGTGACTCGCCGCTCAGCAGGCGCTCCGCCGTATCGGGGTCCAGCCACCTGTACTCGTCGTCGGCCATCACATGTCCTTCTGCGTCCGCGGACGCAGCTGCGTCACACCGGCGGACGTCACCGCGCCGGAGCGCGGTCCTCGCTGGGGCGGCAGTGCGTCGAGCACGCCGACCGTTTCCGGGTCCTCGCCGATCAGCTCGGCGAGCTTCTTCAGGCCCCGGTGCGCGGCCGTCCGTACGGCGCCGGGGCGTTTGCCGAGCGTCTCGGCGGCGGTCTTGGCGTCGAGGCCCACGACGACCCGCAGCACGACGGCCTCGGCCTGGTCCTGCGGCAGCCGGGCGATCAGCGACAGCGTGCGGCCGGTGGCCAGCGCCTCGATGGCCTCCCCGGCGGTGTCGGACTCGGCGGGCCGGCCGGTCAGCTCGGTCTCGTCGCCGCCGATCGCGGGGCGGCGGCCGCGCATGCGTATGTGGTCCAGGGCGCGGTTGCGGGCGATCCGGGCGGCCCAGCCGCGGAAGCGGTCGGCGTCCCCGCTGAACCGCTCCAGGTCACGGGCGATCTGCAGCCATGCCTCGGAGGCGATGTCCTCGGCGTCGAGCTCGCCGACCAGCGTCCGGACGTATCCCAGCAGCCGTGGATGCACGGCGCGATAGACGGTCCGGAACGCGCTCTCGTCTCCGTTCTGCGCCGCAAGCACCGCGGCGGTCAGCTCGGCGTCGTCCCCCAGCACCCCTGGTCCTCGATCGGTGGTCGCGGTCGCGCGCCCGCGGGTCGTTGCGGTGGTCGGCCGCCGCCGCAGTCCGGCGCGAATGGCACGTTACGGTGTGAAACCGCTGCTCGTCCATGTCGGTCCAGCATGCAACTATCTCGTGATGTGAGCAGTACGGGCAGGGGTGTGACAGAAAACGCACTCAGGGCGCTGTAGGTAGTACGGACCGCGGCGCGGTCCGTGCCGCGCGACGGCCGGGGCCTCTCCTGTGGGGGGTGGCGGCCCCGGCCGTCTCCGCGACGGATCCTGTACGGGCCGCAGCGCGGGACAGCAGTCGTACGAGTCGTACGAGTAACTGCGTCGGCGCAGGACATCCGGTCACCCGGTCATCCGCTCAAACAGCAGGGGTCACTGACCCTTGCCCGCGGTCTTCCCGTCGGCGGGTTCGGTCTGGGCCTTGCCGTCCTTGCCGGCGCTGCCGTCGTTCCCGGCGCTGCCGTTGGCGTTGCCGTTCTGCTCGCTCCCCTGCTTCTCCGGTCCGGCCGCGGCCGAGGCGGACGGGGAGGCGCTGGGCGGAGCCGTCTGCCGGGCGCAGTACGCCTCGACGTTCTCCTCGCCCCCCGCGGCCGTCACGAGCCGCTGCCAGGCGGTGGCGTCCATCGCCTTGCCCCGCCCCTTGCCCTGCCCCCAGGCCCGGCAGTGGGCCTCGGTGTCCTGGGCGGTCTCCGGGCGGTCCTTGCCGGCCGGGTTCGCGGTGGAGGAGGCGGCGGAGGGGTCGCCGGAGGAGGGCGCGGCGGGGTCGCCGGGCGCGCTGGACGCCGTAGTGGCGGGTCCGGATCGGCGGGGGCCGGAGGCCTCGTCGTCGGAGCCGACGCCGCCGATCGCGGCGACGGCGACGCCGCCCAGGGCGAGGCTGGCGACGGCGACCGACAGGGTGGCCTTCACGGAGCGGCGCCGGAGGGCCCGCTGCTCGCGGGGCCGCCAGTCGTCGCGGCGGCGGGTGCGGGCGCGGTGGGCTCCCGCGTCGCGGGCGGCCCGGAAGGCGGCCACGGCGCGCTGCTCGCCCTCGCTGCCGTCGAGGGACCCGTCACCGGTGTCCCGCAGCACGACGGCGAGCAGTTCCTCGATACCGGCGGCGCCGTGGACCCCGGGCTCACCGTGGCTGCCGCCCGCGCCCGGAGTCCCGCCCGCGCCGTCGATCCCGTGGACGTCAGGGTGCGCACGCCGCCGGTGGCCGTGCGCGGCCCCGCCGTCGTTCTGCCGTTCACCCATGTCCGTTTCCGCCTCTGTCCTGGCCGTACGAGTTCTCGTACGCGCTGTTGCACCGGGCGGCGTCGCCCGCCCTTGATCCATACGGCCGACATCCGTCGCCGTTCATTTCGACTCACCCAGCGTCCGGGAGCCGTCATCCGTCACACCGTCGACGCCGAGCTGCCGGGCGAGCCGCTTCAGGCCCCGGTGCGCGGCGGTCCGCACCGCGCCCGGCCGCTTGCCCAGCACCCGCGCCGCCGCCGGCCCGTCGAGCCCGACGACGACCCGCAGCAGCACGGCCTCGGCCTGGTCGCGCGGCAGTCCCCGGACCAGGGCCAGGGCCCGCTCGGTGGAGAGGGTCTCCAGCGCCTGGTCGTACGTGCTCTGCGGCCCGGGCAGGTCCAGTACGTCCTGCTCCAGCGTGGTGCCCCGGGGCCGTACCCGCAGCCGCCGCAGATGGTCGAGCGCGCGGTGCCGGGCGATGGTCGCGGTCCACCCCCGGAAGCCGGCCCCGTCGCCCTTGAACCGCCCGAGGTCCCGGGAGATCTCCAGCCAGGCGTCCGACGCGACGTCCTCGGCGTCGTCGCCGACGATCCCGCGCAGATACCCGAGCAGTCCCGGTTGCACGATCCGGTACGCCACCGCGAACGCGGCCTCGTCGCCGCCCTGGGCCCGTGCAACGGCCGCGCCCAGTTCCCCGTCGTACGCGTGCGCGCGCCGGGGTTCCCCTCCCTGGCCCAAGACTGTCCTCGTTCGTACGGAGTTCGTGGCGGGTGCGTGGTCCCCGAGTCGCGCCCCTGGTCCGGCCGCGGCCACGCCCCCAAGGTCATCAGCGTCGCTGCTCACAGAAATGTCACAGCGCACCACGGGTACCGGCCCGGCCCGCTCGCGCGGGACCGTACCGGCGCCCGCGGCGCGTCGCCCGGTCAGGCGGCGGCCCGCCGGACCCGGCCGTGCAGGGTCAGATAGAAGGTGTGCAGGGATTCCTCGGCGCCGCCCCGTTCGAAGCGGTTGACGACCTTGCCGAGGGGGTTCCAGATCCGCCCGTCCGGCATGCGGACGCCGACGGGCTGACCGAAGTAGGCCCGCTGCCCCTCGTCGAAGTCGACCCACTCGGCACCGGCCCGCCGCACGAGGACTTCCCCGAGGTAGGCCCCGAGCGCGACGAGGGTGTCCTGAGCCGACTCCCGGTCGCTCCCGCCCTTGCGCAGCCCGTCGACGAGGAAGTCGACGACGCGCAGGCTGGCGACGGAGTAGTCCAACGGCAGCCGGTGCCGCGCGGCGACCCGTGCGACGAAGGCACCGGCGCGGGCCCGCATCCCGCTCGCGTCCGCCATAGGGCCCGTCCCCCCTTCCCTGGGATGAGGGGAAGCGGCACACCGCCCCCTCCCGCCTGCCCCAGCGAAAACGGGCCCGCAACCATCACAGGCCACAGCTGTGTCCCTTGTCACACACCAGCAGCGGGACTACGCCTGGCCCGGCCCACCGCTCGCGTCCCTGCACAGCAGGCGCAGCGAGCCGTGGCCGGTGAAGCAGCGGCGGGCCTCGTCGATCGGGTCCCACAGGCGGCCGTCGGGGGTGCGGACCCAGTGGTCGCCGCCGGTCGCCCACCACTCCCCGCCGGTCCGGCGGACGATCACCTCGCCGGCGTAGGCCCCGAGCCCCCGCAGGACGCCGTCCATCGCGGCGTACGGCGTGCCCTCGCGGCGGATGTCGTCGATCAGCCGGTCGACGCGCCACAGGCTCTGCGCCGAGTAGTCGAGGTACAGCCGCGCGCCCTCACGCATCGTCGCCACCGCGTCCGCCGCCCACCGCACGGGTTTCGTGGCGGCGCCCGGCCGGGGCTGCTGGATCGTCTCGCTCATCGTCACGTACGGAACAGCGAGGTCAGGGCCGTGAACGTCACCTGAACGCGCCGTCTGCGCCGCACCGCCGCAGGATCGCCCCGCCCCCGTCACAGGATGTCCCCCGTGTGACGGTCCACCGCTCCCGTGCGCTGCCCAAGTGATGAGCGCCTACTTGCACTTCCGTGCCGTACCGCCGTCGGCGCTGCGCAACAGCGCGGCATGGCTGCGGAGGCTGTTCGACGACGACTGGGACACCGTGCGGGACCGGCTCGACCGGCACCGTGAGGAGATGCTCGACGCCCGCTACCCCGACCATCAGCTCCTCTATACGGACATCCCCCCGGAACACGCCGACGCCGGCCCCGGCGCCCATGTGGTCCTCGGCGGCCAGCGGGTCTACGCGGGGGGCGCCGAACAGCCGCCCTTCCTGCTGCTGACGGCGGCACAGACGGCCCGGGTCGCCGCCTTCCTGGCCGGCACCGACTTCGACGACCTGTGGGGCCCGGCCCGCACCGAACTCCTCCCCCGCTACGGCGGCCCCACCGAGGAACCCCGCACCAGAGCCGCCTTCGCCTCCGCCCACGACGATCTGACGGCCTTCTACACGACCACCGCCGACTACGGCGACGCCGTGGTGAAGTGGCTGATCGCCTAGCCGACGCGCCGACCCTCGCCCCTGCCCAGCCTCGGCTGCCGCTACGAGACCCCCCGCGCCCTGCGCGACACGACCGCTCGCAGCACCCTGCGTCCCTCCGTCGACACGTCCAGGGCTCTGCGCAGGCCGCCCGGGCCGTGCTCGGCGAGGACCTCCAGCACCGTCATCTGGCGGCGCAGCTCGGCCGCGGCCAGCGGTGGCATGCCCTCGGTGCGGCCCGCGCGGCGCGAGTCGACGGGGTCGGGGTCCTCCGACGGGTCGAGCAGTCGGTGTATCTGGAGCGCGGCGACGGAACAGGCGTCGGCCCACACCCGCAGCCCCCCGCCGGACCGCTCGGCGGGCGCGGCATCCAGCATCCGCCGGACGAGCAGCACGGCCTCGTCACCGGCCCCACCCGAAGCACCGTCTCCGCCGGACGCGGGGCCCCCGCCGGAAGCCCCGTCTCCCCCGTCGAGCCTGCCGCGTGCCTGTTCCATCAGCTCGCCCCAGGCGGCCGCGTCGGCGCCCTCGATGAGGTTTCCCCAGAGCGGTCGCAGGACCTCGTCGTCGCCCCCGAGCAGCGGCACGCACCGATCCAAACAAGCCAGTCCGGTGGCGGCCAGTCCGCGCTCGTCGGCCTGAGCGATCAGTTCCACCAGGCTCATCACGCCTCCCTCGCCAGGGCGCCATCCTTACGGAGCCCGCACTTCCCCTTACTGCGTGCAATGCCCGAGGAGTGTCACAGCGCCCGGCCGGCAAACGTTTTCAGCCACTCACCCCAGTCGCCCCGCGAGCGCCCGGAACTGCGCCCAGGAGAGGGCGGGCCGGCCGGGATCCCACAGCTTCTGCACGGTCGCCCGCAGCGGCATCCGGATCCCCGCGGCGACCTGCGCCTGGGTCTGCGCGTGCGGGTAGTCGCCCCACACCGAGAAGAACCCGCCGAGGATCTGGGCGTCGTACGCCGACGACACCGGTGTGGTGCCGCGCAGCACCCGGGGTGTCCAGGTCTCGTAGATCGCCTGCCCCGTCGGATAGAAGAACTGGTTGGGCTCGCCGAGCACGTAGTAGAGGAACTTGTCGTTGAAGTTGACGACCTTCCGTCCCGCGCTCAGATACTCCACGGGCTTGCGCGCCCCGATCTCCTTGCCCGTCCAGTACCCGACCTGGATCTCCGCGGCCGGTTTCACCGACGTCCCCCGGAAGAAGCCGTCGTTCCAGGCGCGCGGGGTCCTGCCGTGGGCGCGGACCGTGACGGCGCGGGCGTTGAGCCAGCCGGTGGTGAGGTCGGCGACGGTCGCGCCGGGGCCGTAGGCGGCGCGGGCGGCGGTGGCGAGCTGGGGGAAGGACACCTCGGGGTTCTTGACGACGAGCGCCTGGTACTCGTCGCCGCCGAGATGCCAGGGCCCGTCCGGGAACAGGTCGGCGTACTCGTTCAGCAGATCGTCGATGATCTCGGCGGACGCGTCCTTCGAGATGTCGATCGCCCCGCGCGTCGGCACGCCCTGCGCGTTGCGCAGCTGCAGCTCGGGGTGGGCGGCGAGGACGGCCCCGAGGTGTCCCGGTGAGTCGATCTCCGGGATCACGGTGATGTGCCGCGCCCGGGCCAGCGCGACGATCTTCCTGACCTGCGCCTTGGTGAGATGGTCCTGGGACACGATCTCGGGGTGCGAGTCGGACTCGATCCGGAATCCCTGGTCGTCGGAGAAGTGCAGCTGGAGCTGGTTGAACTTCAGGTCCCCCAGCTCCCGCACCCGGTCCTCGATCCACTCCGCGGCGAAGTGCTTGCGGGCGGTGTCGAGGGAGAACCCGCGCACCGGCTCGGCCGGCCCGTCCCGTACGACACCCTCCGGGGCCGTGCCCCCGCCGTGCGCCTCCTGCTTGAGCGTGCGCGTCCCGTAGAACACCCCCGCGTCCGACGGCCCGCTGATGGTGACCGTCCCGCCGCGCACGGTCATGACGTACGACTCCGGGTCGCCGCCCTGGCCCGCGCCGAGCGTCAGCCGCACATCCCCGGGGCGCGCGTCGTCCTTCTCCCCCGCGTACGTCAGTCCCAGCTCACCGGCGATCAGCCGCCCCTCGTCGGCGAGCACACCGTCGTCGACGACGACCCGCTCCCCGGCGACGGCCCGCCACCCGGGCCCGCGCGCGGGGGTGTGCGAGCGCACGGCGGGAATGGTGTGCGGCGTCGTCGACAGCGGATAGACGCGGGTCGGTGTGGGGCTGGGCGACGCGGAGGCCCTGACGGAGGGACTTCTGGAGGCCACGGCGGTCGGCACGGTGTCGTCCTCGCCGCCGCCCCCGGTCGAGGCCCATACGCCGAGCCCCACCCCGAGGCCGACCGTCACGGCGAACGCACCGCCGATCAGCAACCGCTGCCTCGTCTGCCTCGTCCTGCTGTGTGGCGCCCGGCGCCCGTGCCTGCTCACCCCGCCAACCTACGACCCCTGTGGCGCCCCGTGAGTCCACAGCACGTTCCGAAACTCTCCCGTTCGA
The DNA here is from genome assembly GCF_055580085.1 of Streptomyces sp. NPDC032126. Lineage (NCBI taxonomy): Bacteria > Bacillati > Actinomycetota > Actinomycetes > Kitasatosporales > Streptomycetaceae > Streptomyces > Streptomyces sp. NPDC032126. The sequence goes on along the minus strand of NZ_JBVIMA010000006.1, from coordinate 396,836 downwards.
GTGAAATTCGGGCAGACGTCGGACACAGGATGACCGCTCTCGATAACGTGGCGCTCACACCTTTCACAGCATCCCCTGCCACACCACACGTGACGAGGATTTCCGCTGCCCGCCCGCCGCTTTCCCCACCTCCCCGGCCGCGTGGCCATACCGGCCCTGCCCGAGCAGACCCGCACCGGCTCGACGACCCCCCGGCTCGCGGAGTTCAACGCCGCGCCCGCCGACGAGGCCCGCCACACCCTCCTGACCTGCCTGCGCAGCCTCCGCTGGGCCCACCGGGTCGCCGACCACCGCCCGTACCCGACGGCGGAGGCCCTGCTGGCAGCGTCGGACGAGGCGGCCTACGACCTGACACCGGCCGATCTGTCGGAGGCACTGGCGGGCGAGTCACTGCCGCCCCTCCCGGACGAAACGTACGAGGTGGCGTACACGGCCCTCAGTGCCGCACACGCCGCATACGAGGCCAAATTCGGCCACGTCTTCGTCATCTACCTGGGCGACACCCCGCGGAACGAGTGCCTGGACCGCGTCCTGGAAGGCATCCGGTCACGTTTGACGAACGATCCGGAGGAGGAGCGGGTCGTCGCGGCGGACGAACTCCGCAAACTGGCGAAGGGACGGCTGCTGTGCTCCCTGGGGGCAAAAACCCTCCGCTAGCCCATACGTGCTCCTTTGAATGCCACTTTGATCACACTGGTAGGCCCCGCGTAAGCCCCGCGCCGGTGCCTGAGTACGATGCTGGGGGCCGGTGGACCGTACCCGGCCGGGCCCGACCGACAGCACAAGCCGGCAGGCCCTAGTCCCCGCTCCCGGAGGGTTCTTCCGTGCCGGCTGGAACGCTGTACCGCGGCCGGGAAGGAATGTGGTCCTGGGTGGCTCACCGAGTCACCGGCGTCCTCATCTTCTTCTTCCTGTTCGTTCACGTGCTGGACACCGCTCTCGTGCGTGTCTCCCCCGAGGACTACGACAAGGTCGTAGCCACGTACAAGACGCCGATCGTCGCCGTGCTGGAGTACGGCCTCGTCGCCGCCATCCTCTTCCACGCGCTCAACGGCCTGCGTGTCATCGCCGTCGACTTCTGGTCGAAGGGCCCGCGCTACCAGAAGCAGATGCTGTGGACCGTCGTCGGCGTCTGGGTCGTGCTGATGCTCGGGGCGATCTACCCCGTCCTCGGCCACGCCGCTCGTGAACTGTTCGGGAGCTGACACCGATGGCCACCACCGAATCCCCCGCTTCCGCCGTCGGCCCCGTCGAGGGCGCGCCCCTCTACACCGTCGACAACCCGGCCCCCCTCATCGAGGCCCCCCGCAAGCGCACCAAGAAGTCCCCGAAGTCCACCCGGGGCAACTTCGAGATGGCGGCCTGGCTCTTCATGCGCCTGTCCGGCATCGTGCTGGTCGTCCTGGTCCTCGGCCACCTGCTGATCCAGCTCGTGCTGGACGGCGGCGTCTCCAAGGTCGGCTTCGCCTTCGTCGCCGGCCGCTGGGCGTCCCCGTTCTGGCAGGTCTGGGACCTGCTGATGCTGTGGCTGGCGATGCTGCACGGCGCCAACGGCCTGCGTACGGTCATCAACGACTACGCGGAGCGCGCGAACACCCGGCTGTGGCTCAAGGGCCTGCTCTACACCGCCACGGTGTTCACCATCCTGCTGGGCACGCTGGTGATCTTCACCTTCGACCCGAACATCCGCTAGGCACGGGGCTGCGAGAAACATGAAGATCCACAAGTACGACACCGTCATCGTCGGCGCCGGCGGCGCGGGCATGCGCGCGGCCATCGAGGCGACGAAGCGCAGCCGCACCGCGGTGCTCACCAAGCTCTACCCCACCCGCTCCCACACGGGCGCCGCGCAGGGCGGCATGGCCGCCGCGCTGGCCAACGTGGAGGAGGACAACTGGGAGTGGCACACCTTCGACACGGTCAAGGGCGGTGACTACCTGGTCGACCAGGACGCCGCCGAGATCCTGGCGAAGGAGGCCATCGACGCGGTCCTCGACCTGGAGAAGATGGGCCTGCCGTTCAACCGCACCCCGAACGGCACCATCGACCAGCGCCGCTTCGGCGGTCACAGCCGCAACCACGGCGAGGCCCCGGTCCGCCGGTCCTGCTACGCGGCCGACCGCACCGGCCACATGATCCTCCAGACGCTGTACCAGAACTGCGTCAAGGAGGGCGTGGAGTTCTTCAACGAGTTCTACGTCCTGGACCAGCTGATCACCGAGGTCGACGGCGTCAAGAAGTCGGCCGGTGTGGTGGCGTACGAGCTGGCCACCGGTGAGATCCACATCTTCCAGGCGAAGGCGGTCATCTACGCCTCCGGCGGCACCGGCAAGTTCTTCAAGGTGACGTCGAACGCCCACACCCTGACCGGTGACGGCCAGGCCGCCGTCTACCGCCGCGGGCTTCCGCTGGAGGACATGGAGTTCTTCCAGTTCCACCCGACCGGCATCTGGCGCATGGGCATCCTGCTGACGGAGGGCGCCCGCGGTGAGGGCGGCATCCTGCGCAACAAGGACGGCGAGCGCTTCATGGAGAAGTACGCGCCGGTCATGAAGGACCTCGCGTCCCGTGACGTCGTGTCCCGCTCCATCTACACGGAGATCCGTGAGGGCCGCGGCTGCGGTCCCGAGGGCGACCACGTCTACCTCGACCTCACGCACCTCCCGCCGGAGCAGCTGGACGCCAAGCTGCCCGACATCACCGAGTTCGCGCGGACGTACCTCGGCATCGAGCCGTACACGGACCCGATCCCGATCCAGCCGACCGCGCACTACGCCATGGGCGGTATCCCGACGAACGTCGAGGGTGAGGTCCTGGCGGACAACACCACCGTCGTCCCGGGCCTGTACGCGGCCGGCGAGGTCGCGTGCGTGTCGGTGCACGGCGCGAACCGTCTCGGCACGAACTCCCTCCTGGACATCAACGTCTTCGGCCGTCGCGCGGGCATCGCCGCCGCCGAGTACTCCCACAAGGCCGACTTCGTCGAGCTGCCGGAGAACCCCGAGGCGTTCGTCGTGGAGCAGATCGAGCGGCTGCGCACCTCCACGGGCAACGAGCGGGTCGCCCAGATCCGTCGTGAGCTGCAGGAGACCATGGACGCCAACGTCATGGTGTTCCGCACCGAGCAGACGATCAAGACGGCGGTCGAGAAGATCGCCGAGCTGCGCGAGCGCTACAAGAACGTGGCGATCCAGGACAAGGGCAAGCGGTTCAACACGGACCTCCTGGAGGCCATCGAGCTGGGCAACCTGCTGGAGCTGGCCGAGGTCATGGCGGTGTCGGCCCTGGCCCGCAAGGAGTCCCGCGGCGGTCACTACCGCGAGGACTACCCGAACCGCGACGACGTCAACTTCATGCGCCACACCATGGCGTACCGCGAGGTGGGCGACGACGGCACCGAGTCCGTCCGTCTCGACTACAAGCCGGTCGTCCAGACCCGCTACCAGCCGATGGAGCGTAAGTACTGATGGCAACCCCTGTTCTGGACAAGGTGGAGGCCGAGGCCGCCGCGTCCCCGTACATCACGGTCACCTTCCGAGTCCGCCGCTTCAACCCGGAGGTCTCGGCCGAGGCGACGTGGGAAGACTTCCAGCTGGAAATCGACCCCAAGGAGCGTGTGCTCGACGGTCTCCACAAGATCAAGTGGGACCTGGACGGCACGCTGACGTTCCGTCGCTCCTGCGCGCACGGCATCTGCGGCTCGGACGCGATGCGCATCAACGGCAAGAACCGCCTCGCGTGCAAGACGCTGATCAAGGACATCAACCCGGAGAAGCCGATCACGGTCGAGCCCATCAAGGGCCTGACCGTGCTGAAGGACCTGGTCGTGGACATGGACCCGTTCTTCCAGGCCTACCGGGACGTGATGCCCTTCCTGATCACGAAGGACACCAACGAGCCGACGCGTGAGCGTCTTCAGTCGGCGGAGGACCGCGAGCGGTTCGACGACACCACGAAGTGCATCCTGTGCGCCGCGTGCACGTCGTCCTGCCCGGTCTTCTGGAACGACGGCCAGTACTTCGGCCCGGCCGCGATCGTGAACGCGCACCGATTCATCTTCGACAGCCGTGACGAGGCCGGCGAGCAGCGCCTGGAGATCCTCAACGACCGTGACGGCGTGTGGCGTTGCCGTACGACGTTCAACTGCACGGACGCCTGCCCGCGCGGTATCGAGGTCACGAAGGCGATCGCCGAGGTGAAGAAGGCGCTGATCACGCGCCGCTTCTGAGCGTTGTCGTCATCAGTACGCCGTGAGGGCCCTGTCTCCGCTGGAGGCAGGGCCCTCTGGCATATGCCCCACCATCGGGTGAACCGGGGCGCGAAGGACGTACAGGCACCGTCCGGCCTACGATGATGTTCTCGACACCAGCCCACAGGAGGCACCTGATGTCCGCAGCAGCTGTCGAGCGGCCGCATGAGGACCGTCCGTTGATCGCGGAGGCGAACCGGATCATGGATCGTCTCCCGGGGTACCGCGTCGAGATCATCGGAGGCCAGATCCTCGTGTCCCCGCCACCGGACGGCCCACACGCCAAGGCCCTCACCGACTTGATGCTGCCATTCCTGGCCGCCGGTCTCCACGGGGCTGAATCAGCGGTACTGCAGGGCGTTGGCCTCTGGCTGCCGACAGGCTCCGAGGACTACGCGATCCCCGACCTCTCGCTGCTCGACGCCGATTTCGAAGATCACTACGTCGAGAACAACTGCTACGACCCCGTCTGCTTCCGCCTGGTTCTGGAGGTCACTTCCAGCAACTATCGGAGCGACCTACGAGACAAGGTCAAGGCGTACGCTGCGGCCAAGATTCCGGTCTACGTGATCATCGACCGCACACATCAGCGCCTCCATGTCCTGACCAACCCCACCGGGGACGATTACGAGAGCCACCGGCCCCACTCCCCCGGCGAGATGGTCACCCTGCCCAAATCCATCGGCGCCGAGGTCACCCTGGACGTGGCCGAGATCCTGTCGGCGGGGCAGCCCCGCAAGAGCGACTGAGCGATGAGCACAACGCCCCGCCGGCCAGACATCCGACCGACGGGGCGAGGGAGACGTGCGTGCGGGTGTCAGCCGCGCAGGACGCGGCCCTGGGAGTCGGTCCGGTCGTTGCTCGTGAGGAACAGGATGCCGTCGATCAGCGCCCAGATGCCGAAGCCACCGCAGGTGAAGAGCTGGGCGATGCCCACGCCGGTGTTGCCGACGTAGAAACGGCCGATGCCGAAGCCGCCCAGGAAGAGCTGGAGGACCCCCGCGACGATCTTCGACTTGTCGGAGTAGGGGCGGCCCTGCGGGTCGTAACCGTAAGGGGCGTTGGGGTCGTTGGTGGGGACGGTCATGAGAACTGCTCCTGGAATGGCTCAAGCGGGCCCGGAGCGGGATGTCTCCGGGTGCGGAGGAGCACATACCGGCCTGAAACATGACACGGTCTCATGACACGGTCGCCCCCCGTAGGGGGTGAGCCTAGGGAGACATGCAGGGCGAACGGGAGCCCGGCGGGGCGATTGTTCCTCTTCCGTGATCAATTTTTCGCCAACTACGACCCGGATCCGGTCCTTCGCCGACCGCAGGCTCAACCTCCGGCGCCTAGAAGGCGTTGCGCACCACGGTCCAGACGACGGCGAGGCCGAGAATGACGGCCTGGGTGCGGCGACTGGGGGTCGGCCGCCAGTGCCGCTTGCCGACGACCCCCTCCCACATCCAGCGTCCGAGGAGGGCGAGGGCGAACGGGGAGGCGAGCAGCAGGACGCGGTTGTCGAGCCACGCCTGGGCGAACTGACCGTGCATCAGGTCGTACGTCATACGAGTGCCGCCGCAGGCCGGGCAGAGCAGCCCGGTGACGAACCGGAAGGGGCACTGGGGCAGGACGTGGCCGGGTTGGTGCGGGTCGGTCCCGTACAGATAGACGGAACCGGCCGCACCGGCGGCGAGCACCGCGAGGGGTGCCGCCGCCGGATGCCGCAGAAGCGACGACGCGGAACGGGGCGGGGCGCCCACGTCAGCCACGCAGCACCCGCCCGTTGCCGTCGGTGGTGTTGCTGCTCGTCAGCAGGATGATGCCGTCGATCAGCGCCCAGATGCCGAGGCCACCGCAGGTGAAGAGCTGGGCGAGGCCGAGGCCGACATTGCCGATGTAGAACCGGCCGACGCCGAAGGTGCCGAGGAAGAGCTGGAGGATACCGGCGACGATCTTCGACTTGTCGGAGTACGGACGCCCGTAAGGGTCGTAGCCGTACGGGGCGTTGGGGTCACCGGTGTAGGTGCCGGGCGGAACGGCACCCGGGGCGGCGTACCCACCCTGCGGGTAGCCCTGCTGCTGATACCCGGGCTGCTGATAGGCGCCCTGCTGCTGGTATCCGGGCTGCTGGTAAGCGCCCTGCTGCGGATACCCGTACGGGCCGGCCTGCGGCTGCTGCCCGGCGTTGGGGTACCCGTACCCCGGCTGGGGCGGCTGCTGAGGCTGCTGCGGCTGTTCGGTCACGGTGGATTCTCCCCCGAGGTGCGATGTCTATCGGATGCACGTCATCTTGCCCGACACCACAAGCCCTGAAGAAGTCAGGTGGACCAACGCCCGCCTGCGGCCGCCCCCGCCGTCACTTCAGGCGTCCCGTGTGTCCTCCGCGTCACGGCCGGGACGGTGGTGGGGAATCCGGGACGCCTCACCTGAACGGGTGATCACATGTTCTGCCTGCGTCCGCGTGCCGAAGGCCGGTCGAGCGAGATGCTTACTCTGACGGTATGTCAGATGACCAGTCGTACGAGCTGCTCGGGTTCGACAATGTTCTGTTGCCCGTCGGGGAGCTCGGTGAGGCCGTCGCCTTCTACGAGCGGGCCGGGTTCGTCACCGGGTTCCGGTTCGACGAGGCCGGGATCGCTCTGCTCAAGGTGGGGGCGGAGACGCCGGGGATCTTGTTGCGGCAGGAGGACGGGCTCGGGCATCGGCCGCCCCACTGGCCCTCCCCCCGGCTGTGGATCGAGGTGGCCGACGCCCGCCGTGCCGCGAAGAGGCTCGGCGAGGCCGGGATCGCCGCGCTCGACGAGCCGTTCTCCGTGGCCACGGGGTGGACGGTCGAGTTCGCCGATCCCTGGGGGAACGTCCTCGGGCTCACCGACTACAGCAAGCGCCCGGAGTTGGCGCGGCGGTGAGTCGCGGTGCTCAGCATCGGGTCCAGTGCCTCGGTCAGACGGGCCAGCCACGTCTCCGCCGTGCCCCGTACCCACGGGTGCTCCTCGTGGAAGGGCCTCCAGTCGATCCGCCAGGTCGATACGTCGTCCGTCGTCAGGCCGCGGCTCAGGACCTTGTTCAGGAGGCGTGGGGTGAGCTGCGCGACCGCTCCCGACTCCGCGAGCAGGACCGCGTCGTAGAGGTCCTTCCCCTGTGCGCCGCCCTCCGTCGCCGCGTCGGTGTGCAGCCACTGGAGCTTCCAGGCCAGCGACAGCTCCCGGCCGGCCGTCCGGACGGCGATCGGGGCGCGGCCGTCCGCGCGCGGGACCAGGGTCCACACCGGGGGCTCGGGGAGGACTTCGTCGCGGGCGAAGTCCAGCCGTACGGCGCCCTGCAACCGTCCCTCCGCCCGATAGGGGATGACGAGGCGGACACCCGGGGTGTCGTACTCCGTATACGTCCAGGTGCCGTCCTCCCTCGCCGCGCCCGCGTCCAGGACCACGCCCGGGGCCGCCCACGGGCGTTCGCGCACGCGGTCCAGCAGGTCCTGGTAGGGCGGGCTCGGCTCGGCCGTGTCCGGTTCGGCGACGATCCAGTGCAGGCCCTCGGGAGGCAGATACGGGCGGCGGCCGTCCGTGCCGAACTCCTCCTCCCGCCAGATGTCGTAGCGCGCGGCGCCGGCGGCGGCCTCCGGCCACTGCTGGACCTCGTCGAGCGCGTGCGCGTAGGGGTGGGGGTCGTGCGGGTCGACCCTGACCTCGCCCTCCAGGACGATCCAGTCGAGGTCACCCGGATCGCGGGCCGCGTCCCCGACCCAGGCGGGCAGGGTCATGCTGCCGCGCAGGACGAGGGACGCGCTCCACGGCGCCTCGGCGATCAGCGCCAGGACGTGATCGAGAGCGGCACGTCGAGCTCCGTCGGGTCCCTTCACACCGCCCGACGCTAGCAACGGGCACTGACAGGCGGGGGCGTGCTGGTCACTGGTTAGGCTCTCGTCCGTGCCCGTGAACAACGACAACCCCGACGAGGCGGCCTCCGCGCCCAGCAAGTCCGAGCAGACCCGTGCGCTGATCCTGGAGACCGCGATGCGGCTGTTCCAGGAGCGGGGGTACGACAAGACGACGATGCGGGCCATCGCCCAGGAGGCCGGGGTCTCGGTCGGCAACGCGTACTACTACTTCCAGGGCAAGGAACACCTGATCCAGGGCTTCTACGACCGGCTCGCCGCCGAGCACCGGCGGGCGGTCCGGGCGGTCCTGGACCGGGAGACCGATCTGGAGGCGCGGCTGGCGGGGGTGCTGCGGGTCTGGCTGGACGTGGCGACGCCGTACCACGAGTTCGCGGTGCAGTTCTTCAAGAACGCCGCCGACCCGGACAGCCCGCTCAGCCCCTTCTCTCCGGAGAGCGAGCACGCGCGCGTGGAGGCGATCTCCGTGCACCGGGAGGTGCTGGCGGGGGCGACGAGGACGAAGGTCCCCGAGGAACTCCGGGACGTCCTGCCCGAGTTGATGTGGCTGTCGCAGATGGGGCTGGTCCTGTACTGGATCTTCGACCGGACCGAGGGGCGTGAGCGCAGCTACCGGCTGGCGGAGCGGGGCGCCCGGCTGACGGCGCGGGGCGTCTCCCTCGCCCGGTTCCGGGTGCTGCGGCCGCTGGTGCTGGAGGTCCACGAGCTGTTCACGGACTTCCTGCCGGGGATGACGCGCGTTCTGCCGGACCCGATGGCCAAGAGCCGTGAGGGCACGTGATCGCCTCCGGGTGAACGCGTCCATCGGCGCCGAGGTCGACCTCGGCGCCGATGGAATCCTCAAGGCCGCTCAGGGCGAGGTCAGTTGACCGCGTCCACCTCGCCCTCCGCCAGTTCCACGTCGTACACCACCGGTCCGCCCGCCACCGTCACATGGCGGGCCTTCGACGCGTACGGGCGGGCCGTGACCGCGAGGAGATACGCCCCCGGGGACGGCACCGACAGGATGTAGGAGCCGTCGGCCAGGGAGGTCACGCGGTCCAGCTGGTGGCCGCCCTTGGACAGGAGGGTGACCGCCGCGTCCTCGACCGGGGCGCCGGAGTCGTCCCGCACGTAGCCGTGGATGACCGAGGCCTGGGCCTCCTCGGCGGAGACCGTCTCGTCCTCGTCCTTGGGCTCCACCGCGAGGTGCGGCAGCCGCTTGTCCAGCCACGCCGGCAGCCACCAGTTGGAGTTGCCGAGCAGGTGCATCGCCGCCGGCACCAGGGCCGTACGCAGGATGAACGCGTCCAGGAAGACCGCCGCCGCGAGCCCCACGCCCGCCATGGCCGCGCCCGCGTCGCCGCTCAGCACGAACGCCATGAAGACGAACACCATGATCAGGGCCGCGCTGTTGATGACCCGGCTGGTCTCCGCGAGGCCGACGCGGACCGCCCGCGCGTTGTCCTTCGTGTGGACCCACTCCTCGTGCATCCGGCTCACCAGGAAAACCTGGTAGTCCATGGAGAGGCCGAAGAGCAGGGACAGCATGATGACCGGGAGGAACGAGTTGATCGGTCCCTCCTTGCCGAGGCCCAGCAGGTCCAGGCCCCAGCCCCACTGGAAGATCGCGACCAGGACACCGAAGGAGGCCGCCGCCGCGATCAGGTTCATGATGGCCGCCGTCAGCGGCACGACGAGCGAGCGGAACGCCACGAGCAGCAGCAGGAAGCCCAGGCCGATGATCGTCGCGACGAAGTAGGGCATCCGGTCGGCGGTGACCTTGGTGAAGTCCTTCGAGACCGCCGTCACGCCACCCACGTGCGCCTCGACGCCCGCCTTCGGGATCACCTCGTCGCGCAGGGTGTCGATCAGCTTGTCCGTCTTCTCGGACTGCGGGGACGTCGTCGGGACCACCTGGATGACCGTCACGCCCTGCGCGGGCGGCAGGGCGGCCACCTGGGCGACGCCCTTGGTGTCCTGAAGGCCCTTCACCAGCGCCGTCGTGTCACCGCTCTCCGACACCACCTGGAGCGGGCCGTTGAAGCCCGGCCCGAAGCCGTCGGCGAGCAGGTCGTACGCCTTGCGGGTGGTCGTCTTCGCGTCGTCGTTGCCCTGGTCGCTCACGCCCAGCCGCATCGACAGCACCGGCAGCGCGAGCGCCGCCATCACGGCCAGCGCGATCACCGCGACCGTACGGGGACGCTTCTGCACGTTCGTCGACCAGCGTGCCGCGAGGCCGTTCGCCTTGTCCTGCTCGGGGCCGTTCTCGGCCAGCTTGCGCCGCTGCTTGCGGCTGAGCACCCGCATGCCGAGGAAGCCCAGCAGGGCGGGCAGCAGGGTCGTCGCCGCGAGGACGCTGAGGACCACGGTCAGGATGGTGCCGATGACGACGCCGTCCAGGAAGCGCAGGTTCGTCACCAGCATGCCGGCGAGCGCGATGCACACGGTGCCGCCCGCGAACAGCACCGCACGGCCGGAGGTGTTGAGCGCGGCGATGGCCGCCTTCTCCGGCTCGACGCCGCGCAGGATGCCGCGCCGGTGCCGGGTGACGATGAACAGGGCGTAGTCGATGCCGACGCCGAGACCGATGAGCGAGGCGAGCAGCGGCGCCAGGTCGGGGATGTTGGTGGCGTGGCTGAGCAGCTGGGTGCCCATCATGCCGGTGCCGACGCCGAAGATCGCCACCGCGATCGGCAGCAGCATCGCGAACAGGGAGCCGAAGGCCAGGAAGAGGACGATGGCCGCGGCGAGGATGCCGACCATCTCCGACAGGCCCTGCGGCGGCTCCTGCACCCGCCGGATCGCCTCACCGCCCAGCTCGACCCTCAGACCGTCCTTCTTGGCGTCCTTCGCGGTGTCGCGGACGTCCTCGATGAGACCCTTGGGGACCTCGTTGGCCTGCTTGGTGAAGGTGATCTGGGCGTACGCGATCCGGCCGTCCTTGCTGATCTGCGCGGCGCCCTGCTCGCCCGTGTACGGGCCGGCGACGTCGCCGACGCCCTTCATCTTCTTGATCTCGTCGAGAGCGGGCTGGATCCGGGACTTCACCGACTCGTCCCGGACGGATCCCTCGTCGACCTTCCACACGACCGTGTCGACGTCGCCGGCGCGCTCGGGGAACGCCTTCTCCATCAGGTCGTACGCGCTCTTGGAGTCCGTGTTCGGGAGAGAGAAGACGTTCGCGTAGTCCGTACCGGCCGTCGAGGCCGCGAAGCCCAGGCCGAACAGCGCCCCCACCCATAGCAACAGGACCACCAGCCGGTGCCGGTAGCACCACCGTGCCCATGCGGCCACGTTCAAGCTCCTTCGTCAGATGTCAATGATCGGTTGGTCCCCCAGGTCCTGGGCACCAGCATTGGGGGCCGCGCTGCGCGCGTGCACGACAACCGGCCCGACTCTCAAGGAACTCCAAAGCGAGATCCCGGCCCGCTTGTCGGTGGTGGAGCCGATACTGGGGGCATGTCGACGGTTCCGGGCACCGTGCTGGTCGTGGAGGACGAGGAGAGCATCGCTGACGTCCTCGCCATCGCCCTGCGCTATCACCGCTTCGAGGTCATGACCGCGGGCACGGTCCGAGAGGCCCTCGCCCACGCCGAACGCACCCCGCCCGACGTGGCGTTGCTCGACGTCATGCTGCCGGACGGCGACGGCCGGGCGCTGGGCCGCGAACTGCGCGCCCGAAGACCGGAGTTGGCCGTGGTCTTCCTCACCGCGCGGGACGCGCCGGCGGAGATAGTCGGCGCGCTCGGCTTCGGCGACGACTACATCACCAAGCCCTTCGACATCGACGTGGTCGTCGCCCGGATCAGCGCGGTGCTGCGCCGCACCCGCCCGGCCGACGTCCTGCCGCAGCGCCCGCCCCTGCGCTACGGCGATCTGGAGCTGGACGAGACGACGTACTGCGTCCACCGCGCGGGCGGCACGGTCGAGCTGACGCCCACGGAGTACGCGCTCCTGCGGTTCCTCGTGCGCAACGGCGGCCGGATCGTGCCCAAGGACCAACTCCTGCGCCACGTCTGGCAGTACGAGCACGCGCCGCCGGAGTCGACGGTCGTCGAGACCTACATCAGCTATCTGCGGCGCAAGCTGGACGCCCTCGGCCCACCGGTGATCACCACGCGGCGGGGCGTCGGATACGGTCTGGCATGAGGCTGCGTCCCCGGCACGGCATCCACTCCCTGCGCGGCCAGCTGACCCTGACGAACGTCGCGCTCCTCGCCCTCGGCATCGTGGTGGCCACCGCGGTGAGCCTGATGGGGATGCGGATGTATCTGGTCGGCCAGGTGGACAACGAACTGACCCATATGCGCGACTCGCTGGGCAGTTCCGGGCTCACGCTGCGGCAGATCGACTCGCTGAGCGTGCTGAGCGTCGTACGCGACCGGTTCGTGCCCGAGGCGGCGGACGACGGGCAGACGCCGGACACCATCTTCGCCGCCGTCGACGAACGGGGCACCGCCCTCACCCTGTTCGGCATCAAGCCCACCACGGCCCAGCGTGGGCTCGGGGACGCGGTGGACGACCCGCGCGCCCTCGCCGCCGACCCCGACCCGCACGACGTCACCGTGCGCGGCGCCTCGTACCGGGTGACCGCGACCCGGCTCGCCGACGGCCCCTACATCCTGCTCGCCACCTCCACCGAGGCCCTGCACCGCAGCGTGGCCAAGGCCATCGGGCTCGATGTCGGCTTCGGCACGCTGCTGCTGGCGCTGCTGTGCTGTCTGACGATGTGGAGCGTCCGGCGCCGGATGCGGCCGCTGGAGGACATGGTGGAGACCTCGTCGGCGATAGCCGAGGGGGATCTGACCCGGCGGGTGCCGTCCAGCCGGGAGGCCACCCAGGAGGTGGAGCAGCTGCGGCTCGCGCTGAACTCGATGCTCCACCAGGTGGAGTCGGCGTACCGCACGCGCGAGCGCAGCGCGTCCCAGCTGCGGCGGTTCGTCGCCGACGCCTCGCACGAGCTGCGCACCCCGCTGTCCGCGATCCGCGGCTACCTCCAGCTGTACGACCAGGGGATGCTGCGCGAGCCCGACGAGCGCCGGCGCGCCTGGGACCGGATGAACGCCGAGGTCGACCGCATGGGCCGGCTCGTCGACGAGCTGCTCACCCTGGCCCGCCTCGACCAGCGGCCCGAGCTGCGGCTGCGCAATGTCGACGTGAGCAGGCTGGTGCGGGACGCGGCGCAGGACCTGCGGGTGCAGCAGCCGGAGCGGCCGCTGGACGTGTCGGCGGAGGGCGCGGTGCTGGTCCACGCCGACGAGTCGGGCCTGCGCCAGGTCCTCGGCAATCTCCTCACCAACGTACGCACCCACACGCCCGCGGACGTGCCGGTGCGGTTGGGGGTGGAGCGGGCGGACGGGGTGGTACGGCTGTGGGTGGAGGACAAGGGGCCGGGTCTGCCGCCGGAGGCCGCGTCCCGTATCTTCGACCGCTTCTTCCGGGCGGGCGGGGGTGCGGGCAGCGGTCTGGGGATGGCGATCGTGCAGGGCGTGGTGACGGCCCACGGCGGCGAGGTGAGCGTGCGTACGGCACCGGGAGAGGGCCTGGGCGTGACGGTACGGCTGCCGGGGCCGCGGGGGAAGGAGCCGTGCGACTGAGCTCCACCGGGGGCGCTGTCGTACGGGCGCTGTCGTACGGGCCCGGTCAGAGGGTCTCGGCGGGTTGGACCAGGGCCCAGACCGTCTGGCCCTGGTCGCCTCTGGACCAGACGCCCCAGGCCGCCGCGATGTGCTCCACCAGGTGCAGGCCCCGGCCGTGTTCGTCGGATGCGCCGACCAGGCGCAGGCGGGGGTGCGCGCGGCCCTCGTCCGAGACCTCTATGAGGCAGGCGCCGTCGGCGAGGGCGGTGACGGCGACCTCGAACTCGCGCTCCCTGAGGGGGGCGTGGCGTACGGCGTTGGTGGCGAGCTCGGACACGAGCAGGACGGCGTCGTGGAGCGCCGCGTCGCCGGGGCCGTGCCCCCAGTCGGCGAGGTGGTCCCGCACCCGGCGCCGGGCGAGGCCGACCGACGCGGGGTGCCGGGGCAGCCGGAAGGCATGACGTCTCACCACATCGCCTCCTCCCCCCGCACACACCACCGTCACATGGTGCGCCGTGAGGTCCCTGCCCGCCCCGACCGCCCCGCATGCCCGGCCGCGTGCCGGCCGGGCAGGAAGGGGACTAGGGCCTGTCCGGCGGATCAGGCCGCAGACGCGGGGCCTGGCACGCCCATCTGCGGCGTTGTCGTCGGTTGCCGATGCTCCGCATCGCCGCCCTCCTCCGCCTTGCAGCTGGACGCACCAGCCCCCGCTCACCTGCGCTGACGAGGTCGCGCCAATATCCTGCGACCTGATCCGCCGGACAGGCCCTAGATCCAGGTCAGTTTCCAGAGGCGGAAGACGCCGTTGCCGTCCGCGAGGTACTGGCCGCCGCCGACGTCCTGGCTGGTGACGATGTACTCCTTGCGCTGCCACAGCGGGATGACCGGCACCTCCTCGGCGACCTGGTCCTGGACGCCGCGGAAGTCGTCGTTGACCCGGCTGCGGTCGGCGTACTGCTGGCTGGACTGGATGAGCTGGTCGACCTTGGTGTCGCTGTAGCCGGTGTTCATCGTGCCGTCGGTGCCGACGAGCGGGGCGCCGAAGGTGTCCGGGTCGGGGTAGTCGGCGACCCAGCCGACGGCGTACGCGTCGAGCTTGCCGGTGGCCCACCGCTTCTGGAAGTCGGTCCACTCGTAGCCCTGGACGTTCACCTTGAACAGCCCGCCGGCCTCCAGCTGCCGCTTGATCTCCGCGGCCTCCGCGGCGGCGGCGCCGCTGCCCTTGCCGTACCCGTAGGTGAAGGTGACGGGGGTCTCGACGCCGGCCTCGCGGAGCAGCTTGCGGGCCTTGTCCGGGTTCTGGTCCGGGTAGCGGTCGAAGAACGACGTGGTGTGGCCGGTGATGCCGGTCGGGATGAGCGAGTAGAGCGGGTCGACGGTGCCCTGGTAGACGCCGGAGGCCAGCTGCTCGCGGTCGATCAGCCACGCCACCGCCTGGCGCACCTGTTCGTTGTGGAGCGGGGAGCCCTTGCGGGTGTTGAAGTACAGGTTGCGTGTCTCGGCGGAGTCCGCCTCGGTGACCCGCTGGTTGGGGTCGCTGGCGTTCAGCGTGGACAGCGTCTTCGGCGGCAGCTGCCGCGTGGCCGCCTGCACCTCACGCGCCGTCCAGGCCTTCTCCAGGGCCTCCGGGTCGGCGTAGTAGCGCAGGTCGATGGGGCTGCCGGGCTTGACGGCGCCCCGGTAGCGGGAGTTGGGCGACAGTTCGGCCCGCTTGCCCTTGGTGTAGTCGGTGAGCGTGTAGGGGCCGGTGCCGTCGACGC
The DNA here is from genome assembly GCF_055580085.1 of Streptomyces sp. NPDC032126. Classification (NCBI taxonomy): domain Bacteria; kingdom Bacillati; phylum Actinomycetota; class Actinomycetes; order Kitasatosporales; family Streptomycetaceae; genus Streptomyces; species Streptomyces sp. NPDC032126. The sequence continues at coordinate 381,386 of NZ_JBVIMA010000006.1, read as the reverse complement.
CGTCGCCGGTGCGCAGTTCGGTCGCCGGGTAGCGCTCCTTGTCGACGATCGAACCGGCGCCGGTGGCCACCTTGAACGGGAACGTGGCGTCCGGGGACGACAGCCGGAAAGTGATCTTGCGGTCGTTCGCGTTCACCGACTTCAGGGTGGAGAAGAGGCTGGCCGGACCGACATCCGAGTTGATCTTCTTGACCCGGTCGAAGGAGTACTTCACGTCCTCGCCGGTGACCTTGCGGCCGCTCGGGAAGGTGAGGTCGTCCCGCAGCTCACAGACGTACGTCGTCAGGCTGCCGGGCTGGAAACCGCATTCCTTCGCCGCGTCCGGCACGGGGGACACGCCGCCCGGCTCGTACGTCAGCAGTGACTGGAACACGTTGCTGAACAACGCCCAGGAGCCGGCGTCGTACGCGCCCGCCGGGTCCAGTGACGTGATGGTGTCCGTCGTACCGACCGTGATGGTCTTTCCGCTGTCCTGCTTCTCCGGAAGAAGCTGCCAGCCGCCTACCCCGACGACTGCCAGAACCAGCAGCGTCACGAGGATCCGCATGCGAACAGATCGCATGGTGGTGCCCTGCCCTCCCCAGACCCGCCAAGGGGCCCGGCACTACACAAAAAATGGGCCACTCCCCTAAGTGGCGGGCTCACCTAATCACACGAGTTTCAGGTGGCGGAAGAGGTATCTGGTGAGATGAGAAAGAACTTACCGACGCGTTGTTTCTGCCGGGTTTCACAGCATGTCCACAGAACGTGAAAATCGGTGGAAACCCGGGACAAGCGCTTACGCGTACGCGTCAGCTATGACGTGCGGCGCAGGGCGCGCACTCCGCGCAACCCGATGCCCCCGACGACCGTCCCCAATACGAAGGAGACGACGGCCAGCGTCAGGTGCACCCAGAAGAACGCGGTCGGCTGCCCGTCGTCGAAGGCCTGTCCACTGCTGTCCTTGATCAGGTTTTTGACGAAAGTGATCCAGATGACCCAGCTCCACACCCCGAAGGCGAGCAGGAACCAGGAGGCGGGGCGGCTGAGCTTCATGCCCTCAGTATCGCCGCCGCGTGTCCGGTTCCGGAGCGGGGGTGGGGAGGGGCGCGCGACTTCCCGTCGTACGGCAGGTACGTTCTCCGTCGTGCCCGCACCCATGAAGCGCTCCGGCAGGCGGTCCCTGCTGGTCACCTCCGCGACCCTTGTGTCCCTCGCGTCGTCCCTCGCGCTGTCCGCGCCCGCCGCGACCGCCGCTCCCAGCCCGTCGCCCTCGGCCGGGAAGCCGGTCTCGCCGAAGCCCTCGGCCTCCCCCACGGCGACGCCCCCGGCGGCCATGTCGACCGTCGGCGGTGCCCGGCTGGGCCAGGCCGGCACCCAGGTGGACCTCGCGAACGGCGCCCCGGTGCTGCCCAAGGACCTCACGGCACGCTCGTGGATCGTCGCGGACGCCGAGTCGGGCCAGGTGCTGGCCGCGCACAACGCGCACTGGCGGCTGCCCCCGGCGAGCACCCTGAAGATGCTGTTCGCGGACACCGTGCTGCCCCGCTTCCCGAAGACCACGCAGCACAAGGTCGAGCCGAAGGACCTCGCCGGCATCGGTTCCGGCTCCAGCATGGTCGGCATAAAGGAGGGCGAGACCTACAGCGTCCACGACCTGTGGCTCGGCGTCTTCCTGCGCTCCGGCAACGACGCGGTGCACGTCCTGTCGTCGATGAACGGCGGCACCGCCGCCACCGTCCAGGAGATGAACGAGCACGCCGAGGAGCTCCAGGCCCTCGACACGCACGTGGTCACGCCCGACGGCTACGACGCCCCGAATCAGGTCTCGTCCGCGTACGACCTGACGCTGTTCGCCCGCTCCGGGCTGCAGAAGGCGGACTTCCGCGAGTACTGCTCGACCGTGCGGGCCAAGTTCCCGGGCGAGACGACGAAGAACAAGAAGACCGGCAAGCCGTCGCGCGGGTCCTTCGAGATCCAGAACACCAACCGGCTGCTCGCCGGCGACTACGACATCTCCCAGTACCCGGGCATCGCCGGCGTCAAGAACGGCAACACCACCAACGCCGGCGCCACCTTCACCGGCGTCGCCGAGCGGGCCGGGCGGGTGCTGCTCGTCACGGTGATGAACCCGGAGAAGCCCGGCCACAACGAGGTCTACAAGGAGACCGCCGCCCTGTTCGACTGGGGTTTCCAGGCCGCGGGCAAGGTGCGTCCGGTGGGCGAGCTGGTCGCGCCGAGGAGTGCCGCGCGGGCGAGCGCGCAGCCCGGCGCGAACAGCACGGCCGGCGAGGACGGTCAGGCGGGCGGCTCCGGGAACGCCTCCGGCAAGCCGGTGGCCGCCGCGACCGCCGAGCACGGCTCCGGCGGGATGGGCGTGGCGCTGGGCATCACCGGCGGCCTGCTGGTGCTGCTCGCGGCCGCGGGCTACCTGGTCAACCGCCGCTGGCCGCTGCCTGATCTGGTACGTCGTCGGCGCTGACGTCCTCGTGCCCGTCGCTGCCGGTGGCGGTCCAGGCCGCGCAGTACAGGACGAGTTTCGCCGTGAAGTTGATCCACAGCAGCAGGGCGACGGGCACGCCGAACGCGCCGTACATGCTCTTCGTCGCCACACCCTGCATATAGCCGCTGAGCAGCAGCTTCAGCAGTTCGAAGCCGACCGCGCCGATCAGCGCGGCGACGACGAGGCGGCGGCGGGTGGGTTCCACGCCCGGCAGCAGGGTGAGGACGTAGAGCAGGAGCAGGAAGTCGGCGAGCACGGCGACGGTGAACGCGGCGACGCGCAGCAGGAAGCTGCCCCAGCCGTTCTCTTCGAGGCCGAGGCCGTCGGCGATCCGGCCGACGGCCCAGGAGGCGACGGTCGAGGCGGCGATCGTGATCAGCACGGCGCCGCCCAGGCCGACGAGCACTCCGGCGTCGACGGCCTTGCGCAGGAGCGGGTTCTCCTCGGGGTCCGGCCGCTCCCACACCGCGCGCAGACAGTCCCGTATCTGGCCGACCCAGCCGATGCCGGTGAACAGCAGCACGGCGCCGGCGATGAGTCCGATCGTGCCGGCGTTCTGCACGAGCGATGCGATGTCCAACTGGTCGGAGATGCCCGGGACCTGGTCGGCGATCTTGTCCTGGAGCGTCTTCTGCTGGGACTCGCTGAGGGTGGCGGCGGCGATCGCGGCGGCCACGGTCAGCAGCGGGAACAGCGCGATGAAGCTGATGAACGTCATCGCGGCGGCCAGCCGCGTCCACTTCACCCGGTCCAGGCGCTCGTACGACCGCCACGCGTGCGTGGACATCAGGCGCGCGACGAGCGGCCCGATGCCGGGGAGCTTTTTCAGCCAGTCCATGATCCGACTCTGCCCTCCTCACGGAAGACCCATGTCACGGAAGACCCCTGTCCGGGTACCCCGCCGGCACGTCACCGTGCCCTCGGGTGCGGTTGCTCACCAGTGGGCCACGGCCAGCCCGTACAGGGCGACCCAGGCCAGGCCGATCAGGGCGAGGGGGCGGTCGCCGAGGACTACGTCCTCGGGTTCGCCGGCGGTGCCCCGGTCGGCGAAGACGGCGTAGCGCAGCACGGCGAGGACGAAGGCGACCACGGACAGCTGGCGCCAGGGCAGTACGCCGTGGTGCGCGGCGCCGCCCGCCTCCAGCGCCCACAGGCAGTAGCCGAGCACGGCGACCGCGGCCGCGAGCTGCCATACGAACCGCAGATAGCCGGTGGTGTACTCGGTGAGCAGCGGGCGGGTGGCGTCGGCCTGTCCGGCCGTCTGCACGGCCTCGGAGTAGCGCTTGGCGGAGACCATGAACAGCGCCCCGAAGCCGGTGGTGATCAGGAACCACCGTGACAGGGGGATGCCGAGCGCCAGCCCGCCGGCCGCCGCGCGCATGAGGAAGCCGGTGGTCACGACGGCGAGGTCGACGACGAGGACGTGCTTCAGGCTGACGCAGTACGCCAGTTGCATCCCGAGGTACGAGGTGAGGAGCACGGCGACGGAGGGGGCGGTGAGCCAGGCGGCGAGCGCCGGCGCGAGCACCCCGAGCGCGCCCCCGACGGCGTACGCGACCCGCACCGGCACGGAGCCGGCGGCGACCGGTCGGTGCCGCTTGGTGGGGTGTGCGCGGTCGGCCTCGGCGTCGCGGGCGTCGTTGATCAGGTAGACGGCGGCGGCGCAGGCGGTGAACAGGGCGAAGACCAGGGCGAGTTCGGCGAGGTCGGCGCGGGAGGACAGGCGGCCGGCGGCGGCGGGCGCGGCGACGACGAGGACGTTCTTGATCCACTGCTTGGGGCGGATGGTCCGCAGAAGACCGCCGAGGAGCGTGCCGCGTCGGGGGCGCGGGGGCGCGGGGCGCACCCGCCGGGACCGCCCGCGCCGGGACCGCTGCTCATGAAGCGCGCCGGGGCGCGAGGTAGCGATCTCAGTCACGCACGCCCCCGTAGGCCCCGTGCACGCCCCTCTTCATCCAGCACGCCCCCGCACGCGCCGTGAGCGCTCCCAGTGCCGCGCCGGCCGCCACGTCCGACGGGTAGTGCACGCCGACGACGAGGCGCGACAGGCACATCGCGGCGGCGAGCGGCGGCACCGCGCGCGCCCCGCGCCCGCCCAGCCCTCGGTAGGCGACGGCTGCCGCCACCGCGGAGGTCGCGTGGGAGCTGGGGAAGGAGTGCCGGCCGACGGTGCGCACCAGGGGTTCGACATGCGCGGGACGCGGACGGCGCACGATGCGCTTCACGCCCACGCTCACGGCGTGCGCGCCCGCGACGAGCGCTGTCGCACGCAGCCACGCATCGCGCCGGGCGCCGTCCACGGCGGCCCCGACGAGCCCTGCCGCGACCCACAGCGCCCCGTGCTCCCCGGCCCGGGACAGGGCGCGTGCGACCCCGGCCACCCGGGGGTCGGCGCCCCGCGCCCGCACCACGGCCAGCACGCGCCGATCGACCGCCCACCCCGGCCCCGTCCCCGTCTCGTGCATCTCGTCCATGGGGACTCACTGTTCACGTCCGGTCAGCCAGAATTACGGCAATATTGAGCGACATCCCATTAATCACCCATTTCGGGGAGCAGAGGGATGTTTCATGTCAATCCACCTCATTTACCGCGATACGGTCACCGCCATGCCTGCCGAGACCGTTTCCCTCACGGGATGGGGCCGCACCGCTCCCTCCGTCGCCCGGCTGATCCGTCCGAGGACCTACCAGGAGGCCGTGGCCGCCGTCCGGGAGTGCGGTCCCCGGGGCGGCATCCCGAGGGGGCTGGGACGGGCGTACGGGGACGCGGCGCAGAACGCGGGCGGGGCCGTGTTCGACATGACCGGACTCGACCGCGTCCACGCCATCGACGTCGACTCCGGCACCGTGCTGTGCGGGGCCGGCGTCTCCCTGCACCGGCTGATGGAGGTGCTGCTGCCGCTCGGCTGGTTCGTGCCGGTGACCCCGGGAACGCGCCAGGTCACCGTGGGCGGCGCGATCGGCGCGGACATCCACGGCAAGAACCACCATGTCTCCGGCTCCTTCGCCCGCCATGTGCGGTCCCTGGAACTGCTCACCGCCGACGGCACGGTCCGCGCGGTGGCCCCCGGCAGCCCCCTCTTCGACGCGACGACCGGCGGCATGGGACTGACCGGGATGATCCTCACGGCCACCCTGCGGCTGCGGCCCGTGGAGACGTCGTGGATGTCGGTCGACACCGAACGCGCCACCGACCTCGACGACCTGATGGCCCGGCTGACCGCCACCGACCACCGCTACCCCTACTCGGTCGCCTGGATCGACCTCCTCGCGCGCGGCGCCGCGACCGGCCGCGCGGTCCTCACCCGGGGCGACCACGCGCCCCTGGAGGCGCTCGCCGAGGGCACGCGCGCGCGGCGCGACCCGCTGGCCTTCCGCCCCGCCCGGCTCCCGGCGCCCCCCGCCTTCCTCCCGGAGGGCCTGCTCACCCGCCGCAGCGTCGGCCTGTTCAACGACCTCTGGTACCGCGCGGCGCCCCGCGCGCGGACCGGCGAACTCCAGCGGATCCCCGCCTTCTTCCACCCCCTGGACGGCGTCCCCCACTGGAACCGGATCTACGGCCGGGGCGGCTTCGTGCAGTACCAGTGCGTCGTCGGGTACGGCCAGGAGGCCGCCCTGCGCCGGATCGTGGGCCGCATCGCCACCCAGCGCTGCCCGTCCTTCCTCGCCGTCCTGAAACGGTTCGGGGACGCCGACCCCGGCTGGCTGTCCTTCCCGCGCCCCGGCTGGACCCTCGCCGTGGACATCCCCGCCGCGCTGCCCGGACTCGCCGCCTTCCTCGACGGCCTCGACGAGGAGGTCGCACAGGCCGGCGGGCGCGTCTACCTCGCCAAGGACTCCCGGCTGCGCCCCGAGCTGCTCGCCGCGATGTACCCGCGCCTGGACGACTTCCGCGCCCTGCGCGCCGAACTGGACCCGCGCGGCGTGTTCGTCTCCGACCTCGCCCGCCGCCTCGCCCTGTAGGACCCCAGCCACACCCCAGGAGCAGCAGTGAAGGACGCCTTCGGTCTCCCGCAGTCCCTCCTCGTCCTCGGCGGCACGTCGGAGATCGCGCTGGCCGCCGCCCGCCGTCTGATCGCCCGCCGCACCCGCACGGTGTGGCTCGCCGGCCGCCCCTCCCCCGCGCTGCAGGAGGCCGCCGAGGGGCTGCGCGCCCTGGGCGCCGACGTCCGTACGGTCGCCTTCGACGCGCTCGACCCCGGGGCGCACGAGACGGCGCTCGGCAAGGTCTTCGCCGAGGGTGACATCGACGTCGTCCTGCTGGCCTTCGGTGTCCTCGGCGACCAGGCGCACGACGAGCGCGAGCCGGCCGCCGCCGTGCGCGTCGCGCAGACCAACTACACCGGCGCGGTCTCGGCCGGCCTGGTCTGTGCCCGCGCGCTCCAGGCGCAGGGCCATGGCTCGCTGGTGGTCCTGTCCTCCGTCGCGGGCGAACGGGCCCGCCGCGCCAACTTCATCTACGGCTCCAGCAAGGCCGGCCTGGACGCCTTCGCGCAGGGCCTGGGCGACGCCCTCCAGGGCACGGGCGTGCACGTGATGGTCGTACGCCCCGGTTTCGTCCGTACGAGGATGACGGCGGGACTGCCCGAGGCTCCCCTCGCGACCACGCCCGAGGCGGTGGCCACGGCCATCGAACTCGGCCTGCGCCGCCGCTCGGAGACGGTATGGGTGCCGGGCGTCCTGCGCGTGGTGATGTCGGCGCTGCGGCACACCCCGCGCGGGCTGTTCCGCCGCCTGTCCGTCTAGGGCTGCGGGAGTTCATGGGCGATCGCGCCGTCGGTGCGGCGCAGGACCAGCAGGGTGTCGGTGACGGTCCAGTGGGGCTGGGGGTCGAAGCTGTTGTGGTCCTCCGTGTCCCCGGACCACAGCTCCTGGCCGTCGGCGGGGCGCAGGACCCGCAGGTGCAGGCCGTCGGTGAGCACCAGCAGGTCGCCGTGCGGCTCGGCCGCGAAGGATTGGTAACCGTCCACCGTCAGCTGCCACAGCAGGCGTCCGTCGGCCGGATCGCAGGCGTACGCCACCTTGTTCAGCAGCACCCAGACCGCGCCGCCCGTGACCCCGGCCCGCATCGAGAGCACCTGGGGTTCCGTGGGGGCGGACTCCGTCCACAGGCGCCGCCCGGTGCGCGCGGCGTACGCCCACAGGCCCCGGGTCGTCGCCACGATCACCGTCTCCCCGTCGGGGGTGCAGGTCACCGCGCCGGTGCCGCCGCGCGGCCGTCTGCTGCGCCACAGGACGGTGCCGGTCGCGGCGTCGCGGCAGACCACACCGCCCCAGGGGCTCCAGGTGCACACGCGCTCGCCGTTCGGCACGGACGCGTGGGACTTCTCCGTCCATCGCGTGCCCGCGTCGGTGCCGAAGCCGAGGGAGACCAGCTTCTCCCAGCCCTGGAGGAACAGCCGGTCGCGGGTCACCCAGGCGGTGGTGCCCCAGCGCCGGCCGTCCGTGTCGGACCGGGGAGTGGTGTACGTGACGATCTCGCCGGTCGCGGGGTCCAGCAGGACGTCGTCCTCCCAGGAGACGGACGCCTGGTCGCCGCCCTCCGGGACCCGGTCCCGCTCCACGAACCGCAGCAGCACCCACCGAGCGGGCGTGTCGGTGACGATCAGCCGGGCGCACTCGAAGTCGTGGGGGCTCGACGCGCGCTCGTGCGTCCACAGCCGGGCCCCGTCGCTCGCGCGATGGCCGTACGTCCGGCCCCGGTGGTCGGTCACGACGAACACCCCGCCGGCGGTCACCGGTCCGGCGACGGGCCGTCCGAACCCGGCCTCGACACTCCAGCGCTCCGTCCCGTCGGCCGCGTCGAGCCCGTACAGCCGCCCGCCACCGGCCAGGCAGATCACCCCGTCGGCCCGCGCGGGCCCTCTGAGGGACGCGTGGCCGCCGCCGTCGGGACCGGGCACGGGCACCGTCCACTCCCACGACCGGGACGGCTTCGGCACGGCCCGCGCGGACGGAGACGCCTCTACGACGACGGCACCGGCGCCCGCACGCCCGCCCCCGGCCACAGCGGCCGCCGCGGCCTCCGCAGCCACCACCGTCGGATCCGTCTCCCCTGCCGTCAGCAGGCTCCGTGCCCCTGGTGACAGCAGTTCGGCGAAGGGGAGGTCGCGGTGCGTCGGGCCGTTCGTCCCGTGCCCGGCGCACAGGGCCGCGAGGTCGGCCAGCGGGATCCGCAGGTCCGGGTCCGTCGTGAGGCCCGCCTCCGCCAGCTCACGCAGGGGCCGGTCCAGGCCGGTCAGGTCGGGGGGTTCGTGCAGGACGTGCGCGATGTACTCGACGTACGTCGCCGCGCGGTACGGCCCGTGCCCGCGCGCCGCGTACACCAGCAGGCAGGTCAGCGCGAACACGTCCGCCGCCGGTCCGACGTCGCGCATGCCGCGCAGCTGCTCGGGGGCCGCGTACCCGGGGGTGCCCGCCGATTCGTGGGTGACGGTGAGGCGGGTCGCGTCGGTGAGGGACGCGATGCCGAAGTCGATGACGCGGGGGCCGTCGGCGACGAGCAGCACGTTGGACGGCTTGAGGTCGCGGTGCACGAGCCCGGCGCCGTGCAGCGCGGCCAGCGCCTCGCACAGTGCCGCGCCGAGGCGCCGGACCGCGTCGGGTGCCAGCGGCCCGCCCCGAGCGACGACGGCGCCGAGATCGGGGCCGGGCACGTACTCGGTGGCCAGCCAGGGCAGCGGCGCGCCCGGGTCGGCGTCGACGAGCGGCGCGGTGAAGAAGCCGCCGGCCCGGCGCAACGCCTCCACCTCACGGCGGAAGCGGGCGCGGAAGCCGTCGTGGTCGGCGATGTGCCGGTGCACGGTCTTGACCGCGACCTTCCGGCCGCCGGGCGTCCGCCCCAGGTAGACCGTGCCGAAGCCGCCCGAGCCGAGCCGCCCGAGCAGGGTGAACTGCCCTACGGCGAGCGGGTCCTCGGACCCGAGAGGGGTCACCCCCACCTGTCCCCCCCTCCCCGGTCAGCGGGCCGGCAGGCTGTCCTCTTCCGCCGGTGCGCCGGCCTGCGACGGTACGACGGTCGCGCCGCCGCCGAACGCGTACTCGCGCAGCTTGCGCCAGACGCCGTCGGCGCCCTGCTCGTAGAGCGCGAAGCCGGCGCAGGGCCAGGCGGCCTCGTAGTCGGCGAGTTCGGCGAAGGCGCGGTCCATCGCCGCCTCGTCGATGCCGTGGGCGACGGTGACGTGCGGGTGGTACGGGAACTGGAGCTCGCGCGCCAGCGGCCCGGAGCCGTCACGGATCCGCTTCTGCAGCCGGGTGCAGCAGTCGGCGCCCTCGACGACCCGCACATAGACGACGGGTGACAGGGGCCGGAAGGTGCCGGTGCCGGCGAGCCGCATCGGGAACGCCCGCCCGGCCGCGGCGACCTCGGTGAGGTGCGCCTCGATCGCGGGCAGGTCGCCGGCGTCGACCTCGGTCGGCGGGAGCAGGGTGACATGCGTGGGGATGCCGTGAGCCGCGGCGTCGCCGAAGCCCGCGCGCCGCTCCTGGAGCAGGCTGCCGTGAGGCTCCGGGACCGCGATCGACACGCCGATCGTTACGGTCCCCACGTCGTCTCCTCTGTCGTCCGGGCTCTGTCGTCCTGGCCCTGTCGGCTATCGACTGTACGGCCACCGCTGCCCGGTTGTGCAGCGATGGCCGTGTGCTCTACAGCTCAGTGCTTGCGCGGTGCTTACCGAGTGCCGGCCTCAGTGCTTGGCGGGCAGGAAGCCCACCCGCTCGTACGCCTGGGCCAGGGTCTCCGCGGCGACGGCACGCGCCTTCTCCGCGCCCTTGGCGAGGATCGAGTCGAGGGTCTCGGGGTCGTCCAGGTACTGCTGGGTGCGCTCCCGGAACGGCGTCACGAAGTCGACCATGATCTCGGCGAGGTCGGTCTTGAGCGCGCCGTACATCTTCCCCTCGTACTCCTGCTCCAGCTCGGCGATCGACTTGCCGGTGAGGGTGGAGTGGATGGTGAGGAGGTTGGAGATGCCGGGCTTGTTCTCGGCGTCGTACCGGATCACCGTGTCGGTGTCGGTGACCGCGCTCTTGACCTTCTTGGCGGTGGTCTTCGGCTCGTCGAGCAGGTTGATGAGGCCCTTCGGCGTGGACGCCGACTTGCTCATCTTGATCGACGGGTCCTGGAGGTCGTAGATCTTCGCCGTCTCCTTGAGGATGTACGGCTTCGGGATCGTGAACGTCTCGCCGAAGCGGCCGTTGAAGCGCTCGGCGAGGTCGCGGGTGAGCTCGATGTGCTGGCGCTGGTCCTCGCCGACCGGGACCTCGTTGGCCTGGTAGAGCAGGATGTCCGCGACCTGGAGGATCGGATACGTGAAGAGGCCGACGCTCGCGCGGTCGGCGCCCTGCTTGGCGGACTTGTCCTTGAACTGGGTCATACGGCTGGCCTCGCCGAAGCCGGTGAGGCAGTTCATGACCCAGGCGAGCTGGGCGTGCTCGGGGACGTGGCTCTGCACGAAGAGGGTGCAGCGGTCCGGGTCGAGGCCGGCGGCGAGAAGCTGGGCCGCGGCGAGCCGGGTGTTGGCGCGCAGGTCGGCCGGGTCCTGCGGGACCGTGATCGCGTGCAGGTCCACGACCATGTAGAACGCGTCGTGGGACTCCTGGAGGGCTACCCACTGGCGGACGGCGCCGAGGTAGTTGCCGAGGTGGAACGAGCCGGCGGTGGGCTGGATGCCGGAGAGCACGCGGGGTCGGTCAGAAGCCATACCCCTCATTGTCGCAGAGAGCTCGGGGGGTTCTGTGCGTAGGGAACTGCGGACCCGCGGTGGGCTGGTCGCGCAGTTCCCCGCGCCCCTCTAGGGGCGCCTTCAGCCCAGGTCGACTTCCGGGTACAGCGGGAACGCCGCCACCAGGTCCGTCGCCCTCTGTGCGATCTCCTGGCTCACCTTCTCGTCCAGGACGTGGGCCGCCTTCGACACCGCGCCCGACTTCGTCGTGCCCGCCTCCGTCGTCGTCAGGACGCGGTCGATCAGGCCCGCCACCTCGTCCATCTCCGCCGTGCCCAGGCCGCGCGTGGTGAGCGCCGGGGTGCCGACGCGGATGCCGGAGGTGTACCAGGCGCCGTTGGGGTCGGCCGGGATCGCGTTGCGGTTGGTGACGATGCCCGAGTCGAGGAGGGCGGCCTCGGCCTGGCGGCCGGTGAGGCCGTAGGACGTGGCGACGTCGATGAGGTTGAGGTGGTTGTCCGTGCCGCCCGTGACCAGGGTCGCGCCCCGGCGCATGAGGCCCTCGGCGAGCGCCTGGGAGTTGTCGACGATGCGCTGGGCGTAGTCGCGGAAGGCGGGCTGCCTGGCCTCGGCCAGGGCGACGGCCTTCGCGGCCATGACGTGCGGGAGCGGGCCGCCGAGGACCATCGGGCAGCCGCGGTCGACCTGGTCCTTGAGGGAGTCGTCGCACAGGACCATGCCGCCGCGCGGGCCGCGCAGGGACTTGTGGGTGGTCGTGGTGACGATCTGGGCGTGCGGGACCGGGTCGAAGTCGCCGGTGAGGACCTTGCCCGCGACCAGGCCGGCGAAGTGCGCCATGTCGACCATGAGGGTCGCGCCGACCTCGTCGGCGATCTCCCGCATGATCCGGAAGTTCACCAGACGGGGGTACGCGGAGTAGCCGGCGACGAGGATCAGCGGCTTGAACTCGCGGGCCTGGGCGCGCAGGGCGTCGTAGTCGATGAGGCCGGTCGCCGGGTCGGTGCCGTAGGAGCGCTGGTCGAACATCTTGCCGGAGATGTTCGGGCGGAAGCCGTGGGTGAGGTGGCCGCCGGCGTCCAGGGACATGCCGAGCATGCGCTGGTTGCCGAAGGCCTGGCGCAGCTCGGCCCAGTCGGCCTCGGTGAGGTCGTTGACCTGGCGGGCGCCGGTCTTCTCCAGGAAGGGGGCCTCGACGCGGTCGGCGAGGACGGCCCAGAAGGCGACGAGGTTGGCGTCGATGCCGGAGTGCGGCTGGACGTAGGCGTGCCGGGCGCCGAAGAGCTCACGGGCGTGCTCGGCGGCGAGGGACTCGACGGTGTCGACGTTGCGGCAGCCGGCGTAGAAGCGGCGGCCGACGGTGCCCTCGGCGTACTTGTCGCTGAACCAGTTGCCCATCGCGAGAAGGGTCGCCGGGGAGGCGTAGTTCTCGGAGGCGATCAGCTTGAGCATCTCGCGCTGGTCGTGGACCTCCTGGCCGATGGCGTCGGCGACGCGCGGCTCGACGGCGCGGATCACGTCGAGGGCGGCGCGGAAGGCGGTGGACTCGGTGGAGAGGGGCTGCTGCTCTGACATGTCGTCGGCCTCCGGTGGCGTGGTGCTGGGGAGCGGTCACGGGTACACGGTTCGGCCCAGGCGCACGGCACTGATCACTCACGGGCCGCTCCCCGATGGTCCGTCCCATCCCAGCGCGCCAGTCACGGCCCGCGGCCAGCCTACCGGGCGGTTCGCCGGCCGCAGGCGGTACGTCCACCATGCGAGCGAAGGTCATACGAGGTCGTTCACGGCTCACAGGGAGCCGTTGAAGGATCACAGGGGACCGTTAAGGGATCACGTACGGCCGTCAGAGGATCACGTGCGGGACGAAGCGGGCGTACTCGTCCGTCACCAGGCCCGCCGACTCCCGGATGCCGAGCCCGGCCGACTCGCCGTCGACGACCCACGCGCCCAGGACGACGTGGTTGCCGTCGAAGGCGGGCAGCGGGGCCAGCTCCTGGTAGCAGCACGGCTCGTCCCGGATGCCGGACGGCATCGCCTCGCCGTCGGCGGGTTCGGCGCCCGGCGGGTGGAGGGTGACGCCGGCGCCCTCGCGGCCGAGCAGGGGCTTGGCGACGTAGCCCTGACGGGAGGCCAGCTCGCGAGGGCCGTCGAGGTAGGCGGGGAGGAGGTTGGGGTGGCTGGGGTACAGCTCCCACAGGATCGCCAGCAGGGCCTTGTTGCTGAGCAGCATCTTCCAGGCGGGCTCGATCCACAGGGTGCTGCCGGTGCCGCCGCCGTTGTCGAGGGTGCCGAGGACGTGGTCGGCGAAGCGGTCCTCGGTCATCCACTCCCACGGGTAGAGCTTGAAGCAGCCGCGGATGAAGCGGAGCTGGTGGTCGACGAAGCGGCCGGAGAGGTGGTCCCAGCCGATGTCCTCCATCGGGATCCACTCGGTGTCCAGGCCGGCCTGCTCGGCGGTCTCCTTGAGGTAGGCGACCGTCATCAGGTCCTCGCCGAGTTCGTCGGCGGTGGAGTGCGCGAAGTACAGGGGGCCGCCGGGCGGGAGGAGGGCGGCCTGCCTCTTCCAGGCGGCGATGAGGCGCTCGTGGAGGGAGTTCCACTGGTCGGCGCCGGGGAATCGTTCCTCCATCCAGAACCACTGCGGCGACGCCGCCTCCACCAGCGACGTCGGGGTGTCCGCGTTGTACTCCAGCATCTTCGCCGGGCCCGTGCCGTCGTAGCGCAGGTCGAAACGGCCGTAGACGGACGGCAGTTCGGCGCGCCGGCGCCAGGACTCCGCGACCGCCGAGGCGACGCGCGGGTCGGTGATGCCGAGGTCGGCGAAACGGCCGGCGGTGACGATGTGGTCGGCGGCCGCGAGGCACATGCGGTGCAGTTCCTCGACGGTCTCCTCCAGCGCCTCGACCTCGTCGAGGGAGAAGACGTAGTAGGCGCTCTCGTCCCAGTACGGGCGCAGGGAGCCGTCCAGGTGACGGGTGAGCGGATAGACGAGGCCCTGCTCCTCGACGGTGCGCTGCCAGTCGGGGCGGGGGGTGAGGGTGTGCCGTCGCATGCGGGTGCTCCTCCGGCTCAGCCGCCGGAGCTGCCCTTGCCGCCGCCGAAGCCGCCGCGGTCCACGCCGCCGCCTCCGGAGGAGCCCGAGCCCTTGCCCGACGACTTGCTGAAGGAGCCGCTGTGGACGTAGCCGCCGCTCTTCCCGCCGCCGTAGTACCAGGTGTAGTGGGAGGAGGACGACGAGGACGACTGGCAGTTCTTGTCGGCGACGACCTTGTAGCCCTGGCCCGCGCGGTAGCTGTCGCGGTCGACGCAGCGCTTGTCGGGGTCGGAGGAGCAGGCGGTCAGGGCGGTCGCGAGGAGCCCCACTCCGCCGAGCACGACCGTCCCGGAGCGCAGCCGTCGCCGAGTCCTGTCCGCCATGTTCCCGTCACCCCGTTGTCTGGATTCCGTCGGTGCTGTTGTCCGGCGGACAGCCTAGAGACCGGTGAGAAAGCCCGGACGGCGGCCCCCTCACGCCCCGCTCACCACTCGCTCGCCTACAGTCCCCCTGTGCTCTTTGGAATGGTGTGCGCCCTCGCCGCGGCGCTCTGCTTCGGTACGGCGACGGTGCTGCAGGCGATGGCCGCGCGGGCGGCCGCGCCGGGAGGCTCGGAAGCGGCGCTGCTGCTGCGGGCGCTGCGGCAGTGGCGGTACATCGCGGGCCTCGCGCTCGACGGACTCGGGTTCCTCTTCCAGATCGCGGCGCTGCGGAGCGTCCCGATCTACGCCGTGGGGGCGGCCCTCGCCGCGAGCCTCGCCGTGACCGCGGTGGTCGCGGCGCGGCTGCTCAAGACGCGGCTGAGCCGGGCCGAGTGGGGCGCGGTGGGGGTCGTGTGCGCGGGGCTGGCGATGCTGGCGCTGGCGTCCGGTCCTGAGGGCGAGGAGACGGGGCCGGCGGCGCTGCCGTGGGCGATGCTCGGCGCGGCGGCGGGCGTACTGCTGCTGGGGGCGGTCGGCACACGGCTGAGGGGCCGGTCACGGGCGCTGGTGCTGGGGCTGGGGGCCGGGTGCGGCTTCGGGGTGGTGGAGGTGTCGGTCCGCCTCATCGACGACCTCGACCCGGCGGCCCTGCTGACCGACCCGGCGGTCTACGCGCTGCTCCTGGGCGGCGCCGCGGCGTTCGTCCTGCTCACGTCGGCCCTCCAGCGCGGCTCGGTGACCACGGCGACGGCGGGCATGGTCCTGGGCGAGACCCTCCCCCCGGCGGCGGTGGGCGTGGCCTGGCTGGGCGACCGCACCAGGGAGGGCCTGGGCTGGCTGGCGGTCCTGGGCTTCGCGGTGGCGGTGGCCGGCGCCCTGGCCCTGGCCCGCTTCGGAGAGGCCCCGACGGAGGACTCGCCGGAGGACCCGAGCACGGCGAACCCCCTGCCCGACACCGAACCGAAATCCCACCACCACTGACCCGAACCGACGGCTCTCGTCGGCCCGTCACGGCAGTGCCCTGCACAACGCCTCCAGTGCTCCCGGCCACCCCCGGTCCGACGGTCCCCCGTACCCGACCACCAGCGCGTCCAGTGGTTCCGCCGTCGACTGTGCGTGGCGGAAGCGGGAGAGGCCGTAGAGGTCCAGGCCCTGCCAGGCCGCCGCTCGTACCACCGAATCCTCCGTGCCCGGCGGGAGGCGGAGGACCGCGTGGAGGCCGGCCGCGATGCCGGTGACGCGGACCTCGGGCGCGTGCGCGGCGACGGCGGCCACGAGGGCGTCGCGGCGTCGCCGGTACCGCAGCCGGGAAGCGCGCACATGACGGTCGTAGGCCCCGGACGTGATGAACTCGGCGAGCGTCAGCTGCTCCAGCACCCCCGTCGACATGCCCCCGCCCAGCCGCGTGACCTCCCCGGTCAGCGAGGGCGGCAGCACCAGCCATCCCAGCCGCAGCCCGGGCGCGAGCGACTTGCTCGCGGTGCCGAGGTACACGACCTGCTCCGGCCCGAGATCCTGGAGCGCGCCGACGGGCTGCCGGTCGTAGCGGAACTCCCCGTCGTAGTCGTCCTCCAGGACCAGCCCCCCGGTGCGCCGCGCCCAGTCCACGACGGCCGCCCGCCGCTCGGGCCGCAGTGCCGCGCCGAGCGGGAACTGGTGGGCGGGTGTGAGCAGCACCGCCCCGGTCTCCCCGGTGAGCCCGTCCACGCGCGTGCCGTGGTCGTCGAAGGGCAGGGGGACGGTCCGCAGTCCGGCCCGTTCCAGCAGGCTCCAGTGCGGCGGCAGGCCGTACGACTCCACGGCGAGCGAGCGCAGCCCCCGCCCGTACAGCGCCTCCCCGAGCAGCCGCAGCCCGTGGGCGAAGCCCGAGCAGACCACGATGTGCTCGGGGTCGGCGCGGACGCCCCGCGCGCGGGAGAGGTACGCGGCGAGCGCGGTGCGCAGTTCGACGCGCCCGCGCGGATCGCCGTAGCCGAGGGCGTCGAGCGGTGCGGCGGACAGCGCGCGGCGGGCCGCCTTGAGCCACTCGGCGCGCGGGAACGCGGCGAGGTCGGGTGTGCCGGGCAGCAGGCTGTGGGCGGCCCGTCCGGGCACGCGCGGGTGCCGGGCGGGCGGCTCGGGCGGCCGGGGTGCCGGGGACCGCTCGGCGACCCGTGTGCCGGAGCCCTGCCGGGCGGTGAGCCAGCCCTCGGCGACGAGGTCGGCGTAGGCGTCGGCGACCGTGTTGCGGGCGATGCCCAGGTCGGCGGCGAGGGAACGGGACGACGGCAGCCGGGTGCCGGGCGCGAGCCGCCCGCTGCGGACGGCCTCCCGCAGCGCGTCGGTCAGCCCGCGCCGCACCTGTGTGCCGGTCGGCTCCAGATGCAGGTCGACGCCCAAAGTGGCCCAAGATTCCCGCACGGGAATGGACCATACCCGTGGGCTGCTTGGTTCGTAGGGTCGTTCGCATGAGCAGCCACGACGTCAAGGACATGACGGACACGAGGGAGCGGTACGCCCCCGAGCACGCCCCGCGCCTGGCGTGGGCGCAGCACGCGCCCGAGGTCTACAAGGCCATGATCCGGCTGGACGCGGCCGCCCGGCAGGGCATCGACCCGGCGCTGTACGAGCTGGTGAAGATCCGCGCCTCGCAGATCAACCACTGCGCGTTCTGCCTCGACATGCACACCAAGGACGCGCTGGCGGCGGGCGAGAGCGTCGAGCGGATCGTGCAGCTGAGCGCGTGGCAGGAGTCGCGGCACTTCTACACGGAGAAGGAGCTGGCCGCCCTGGAGCTGACCGAGGCGGTCACCGTCCTCACCGACGGCTTCGTCCCCGACGAGGTGTACGCGACGGCCGCCGAGCACTTCGAGGAGGCCGAGCTGGCGCAGCTGATCGCCGCGATCACGGTGATCAACGCGTGGAACCGGTTCGGCGTGACGACCCGTATGGTGCCGGGCCACTACCAGGCGGGGCAGCACCGGTGAACAAGTTCGACGCCTTCCGGGCCCTGCATCGGCGCCCCTCGCCCGACGAGCCGCTCGTCCTGCCCGGGCCCTGGGACGCGGCCAGCGCGCGGGTGTTCGCCGACGCGGGGAGCCCCGCGCTGGCCACGCCGAGCGCCGGGATCGCCGCGTCCCTCGGCTACGAGGACGGCGCCACGCCCCCGCACGAGATGTTCGCGGCGGTCGCCCGGATCGTCCGCGCCGTCGACGTGCCGGTGTCGGCGGACGTGGAGGACGGGTACGGGCTGCCACCGAAGGAGCTGGTGGAACGGCTCCTGGAGACCGGTGCGGTGGGCTGCAATCTGGAGGACTCCTCCCGGGGTGTCCTCAAGGACCCCCGCGCGCACGCCGACTGGCTCGCCGAGGTGCGTCAGGCGGCCGGGGACCAGCTCTTCGTCAACGCGCGCGTGGACACGTTCGTACGCGGGGTCGCCGATCCCGCGCGGGCCATCGAGCGGGCGGCACTGTACGTGGCGGCGGGCGCGGACTGCGTGTATCCGATCCTCGCCCCGACGGCCGTACTGCCCTTGCTGCGCTCCGGGATCCAGGGACCCCTGAACGCGCTGGCCCACCCCCAGCAGGGGCCGACGCCCGGGGAACTGGCCGGGCTGGGGGCGACACGGGTGACGTTCGGGCCGGGCTTGCAGCGGTGCGGTGTCGCTGCGCTGGCGGGGATCGTGGCGGATCTGTTGCCGTAGGGCGGGGTGGCGTGGCCGGGTGCGGGTCGTGGGGGGCCGGTCGCGCAGTTCCCCGCGCCCCTGGGCGGTTGTCGCTAGGCGTGTGGCCAACGTGCTGCCAGGTCTCTTACCGCACTCCTTAGCCAGGCGTGGGCCGGGTCCGCGTCGTGGCGGGGGTGCCAGGCCATGCCCAGGCGGAGGGGCGGGAGGGGGAGCGGGATCTCGAAGGAGACCAGGCCGAGGCTCTGCGCCAGGGGCAGGCCCCAGGTGGTGTTCAGGCCCACGAGGTCGGTGTCGCGGATGACGTGGAGGGACGACGGCAGGGAGCCGACGGCGCCCACCACCCGCCGTTGCAGCCCGAGTTCGGCGAGGGCGTCGTCGACCGGCCCGCGCAGCTTGCCGCGCCGCGACACGATCAGGTGATCGGCCTCGGTCGCGAACCGCTCGGGCGTCAACTCGCCCTCCAGCAACGGATGTCCGGCCCGTACGACGCCGGTCATCCGGTCCTCGTGCAGATGCTCGCGATGCACCTCGGGCGCGACCGTGTCGATGACGCCCACCTCCAGATCGGCCGTCCCCTCCCGCAGGAAGGGCGCGTCGACATGGCTCTCGCTCAGGAAGCGCAGCCGGACGCCGGGCGCCTCGGCGGCCGCGCGGGCGAGCAGCGCCGGCCCCTGGGCGGCCGCTATGGCGTCATGCCCGAGGATCGTGAACGTGCGGGTCACGGTCCTGAGGTCGGTGTCCCCGGCCGGCGCGAACAGCGCCCGCGCCCGCTCCACGACCGCGCTCACCTCGGCGCGCACGGCGAGCGCGCGGGGCGTGGGCACCATCTGCCGCCCGGCGCGCACCAGCACCGGATCCCCGAGCGCCTTGCGGATCCGGCCGAGGGTGCGGCTCATCGCGGGCTCGGACAGATGCATGCGGCGGGCGGCCCCCTGGACGCTCTGCTCCTCCAGCAGCGCGTCCAGCGCGACGAGCAGATTGAGATCGACGCCGGCGAGGTCGTGCCCGGCGCCGGTTCCGGCGGGCTCGTTCTCCGCCGTCCCGGTGGATTGCGTCACGCGCATTTATCCCTTGCGAAGGTTGCACTGGAAAGCAGGTCACCCCGAGCCTACGGTGAAAGGGCATCCCACTCCACCGACCTCCCCGGGAGGAACCGTGCCCTCGCACGCCCTGAAACGGTCCACGCTCCTCGCGATGTGCGCCTGCGTGCTGGTCGCCCAGAGCATGGTCGCCGCCATCAACCTCCTGATCCCGCAGCTGACCTCGTCCTCCCTGCACCCCTCGCACACCGAGATCCTGTGGACGGTCGACGCCTACGTCATCGTCTTCGCCGGCCTGCTCATCCCGGCCGGCGCGCTCGGCGACCGCCACGGCCGCAAGGGCGCCCTGCTGGCGGGGCTCGGCCTGTTCGCCGTGGGCGCCGCGACCAGCGCGCTCGCCCCGGTCCCGGCGCTGCTGATCGCGGGCCGGGGCGTCTCGGGGGCCGGGGCCGCGCTGATCACCCCGGCGACGATGTCGATCCTGATCCGGCTGGCCGGCCCCGAGCGCCGCACCCAGGCGATGGCGGCCTGGACGCTGTCGATCGGTCTGGGCGGCATGGTGGGCAACATCGGCGCCGGTCTGATCGGCCAGTTCCTGTCCTGGCGGGTGCTGTTCGGCGTGATGGTGCCGCTGGCCGCCGTCCTGGCCCTGGCGGTGGCCCGCACCACCCCGCGCACGCCCCGCTCCCCGGAGAGCCATCTGGACCCGCTGGGCACCCTGCTGCTCACGGCGGGCCTGGTCGCCGTCCTGTTCGGCATCATCGAGAGCCCGCTGCACGGCTGGACGTCCCCGCGCATCCTGGCGGCGTTCGCGACCGGCGCCGCGCTGATCGCCGCCTTCACGCTGAGGTCCCTGCGCTCGCGCGCCGCGCTGTTCGACCCGCGCGTGTTCGCCTCCCCGCGGCTGCGCGCGACGACCCTCGGCATGGCGACCGGCTTCTTCGGCCTGTTCTCGCTGTTCTTCGTCAACTCCCAGTACCTCCAGGAGGTGAAGGGCTACGAGCCCGCCGTCACCGGCGTCGCGTTCATCCCGCTCGTCATCGGCATGGCCCTGGTCCCGAAGCTGGCCGTCCGCTGGTCGGGGCACCCCCGGGCGGTCATCGGCACCGGCCTCGCCCTGATCGGCGTGGGCCTGCTGGCCGCCTCCACCCTGGACGCCGCGACCCCGTACCCGGTGTACGCCTGCTGGCTGCTGGTCATCGCGGCGGGCACGGGTCTGTCGATGCCGGCCCTGACGCTGGGCGCGGCCACCTCGCTGCCGCCGCACCGGACGGGCCTGGCGTCCGGTCTCGGAACGGCGGCCCGGGAGATCGGCGCGGCCCTCGGTGTGGCGGTCACCGGCACGGTCCTGGCGAACCATTCCGGCCTGGCGTCCGGCATGGGCCCGGCCCTGCGCACGGTGGCGGTGGTCGTCCTGGCGGCGACAGCCGTGGTGGTCAAGGGCTACCGGGCCACGCCCCGGCCGGCTCCCACGGCCCCGGCGCGGGCCAAGGAGCCGGTGGCCTGAACTCGACGGTCGGGCCGGTCCGGCACCGCACAATGGCCGCCGACCGGCCGAAAGGATCAAGCCCCGTGCCCCGCATACCCACCTGCGTCCTGACCGACGCGAGCCCGCCCGCCGTCACCGACGGACACGCCCTGGACCGCTATGTCGAGATCGGCTCGCTCACCAAGGTGCTGACCGGCACGGCGCTGCACCGCATGGCGGCGGCCGGCGCGGTCGGCCTGGACGACCCCGTCGACCGCTGGCTCCCGGCCCCGGCCGGCACCGGCATCACCCTGCGCAACCTGGCCCGGCACACCTCGGGCCTGCCCCGGCTCCCGCCGAACGTGGGCAGCCGCGACCCGTACGTCCGCTTCGACCACGCGGAGTTGCTGCGGCTGGTGAAGGACCTCGACGCGCTCGCCGTACGGCCGCCGGACGGCGAGGAGGAGTACTCCAACCTCGGGTACGCGATCCTCGGCGCGGCCCTCGCCTCGGCGGCCGGGACGTCGTACGAGGAACTGGTGGACGCGTACGTGCTGCGGCCCCTGAAGGTGACCGAGGTGAGCGCGCACCCCGCTCGCGAACTGCGGCTGACCGCACCGGGGTTGCTGGGCCGGCCCCGCAGGCCCTGGACGATGGACGGGGCGATCCTTCCGGCGGGCGGCCTGTGGGCGACCCCGCGCGCCGCCGCGGATCTCGTCGTACGGCTGCTGGTGGAGCGGCGGTTGGGCGAGCCGGCGCTGAGCTGGCAGACGGCGGGCGAACTGCACTGGCACAACGGGGCGACGGGGGACGCGTCGGTGTTCGCGGGGGCGATGGCGGACGGGCGGTGGGTGCTGGTGCACCGGCTGGGCGGCGATCCGGAGGAGACGGACCGCAAGGGTGTGGAGGCGCTGCGGGGCCGGTGAACCGGCAGGACCGGGAAAGCGAAGAGTCCCGCCCCGCGATGCGGGACGGGACTCTTTCCTTGAGCGCCGGGCAGGCCTTGCACCTGCATTTCCCCGCAGGAAGCGGGGCGTCTTTCCTTGGACCACCAACGCACAGTCGGCTTCCGGGAGTTCCGGTGGCCGGTGTGAGATCAACTATAGACCACACCGGCCACCGCGGTCACATCAGCCGATCAGATGAGGCCGAGGGCGCGAACCGCCTCGCGCTCCTCCGCCAGCTCGGCGACGGAGGCGTCGATGCGGGCGCGGGAGAACTCGTTGATGTCCAGGCCCTGGACGATCTCGTACGTGCCGTCCTTGACGGTGACGGGGAAGGAGGAGATGAGCCCCTCCGGAACGCCGTAGGAACCGTCGGACGGGATGCCCATGGAGGCCCAGTCGCCCTCGGCGGTGCCGTTGACCCAGGTGTACACGTGGTCGATGGCGGCGTTGGCGGCGGACGCGGCGGAGGACGCGCCACGGGCCTCGATGATCGCGGCGCCGCGCTTGGCGACGGTCGGGATGAAGTCCTCGGCCAGCCACTTCTCGTCGTTCACGACCTCGGCGGCGTTCTTGCCGGCGACCGTGGCGTGGAAGATGTCCGGGTACTGGGTGGCGGAGTGGTTGCCCCAGATGGTCAGGCGCTTGATGTCGGCGACCGTGGAGCCCGTCTTCTTCGCCAGCTGGGTCAGCGCGCGGTTGTGGTCGAGGCGGGTCATCGCGGTGAAGCGCTCGGCCGGTACGTCGGGGGCGGCGGCCTGGGCGATCAGGGCGTTGGTGTTGGCCGGGTTGCCCACGACGAGGACCTTGATGTCGTCGGCCGCGTGGTCGTTGATGGCCTTGCCCTGGGGCTTGAAGATGCCGCCGTTGGCCTCCAGGAGGTCGCCGCGCTCCATGCCCTTGGTGCGGGGGCGGGCGCCGACGAGGAGGGCGACGTTGGCGCCGTCGAAGGCGACGTTCGGGTCGTCGGTGATGTCGATGCCCTGGAGGAGCGGGAACGCGCAGTCGTCGAGTTCCATCGCGGTGCCGGCGGCGGCGCCGAGGGCGGGGGTGATCTCCAGGAGGCGGAGCTTGACCGGCACGTCCGCGCCGAGCAGCTGGCCGGAGGCGATGCGGAAGAGCAGGGCGTAACCGATCTGGCCGGCCGCGCCGGTGACGGTGACGTTCACGGGAGTGCGGGTCATGGCGTTCTCCGTATGACAGCTGGCGGTGGGGCGTCCCTGCCCCGGACGTTTGATCGATCTCTTGGCGTCAAGAGATCCACCGGTCAGGCTATCGCGCATCCGGCATGCCGGACTCCCGGGGCTGTGTGGCCCGTCCCACAGAAGGCCGTACGGCCGTACGAAGGGGACGGCGGCCGCCGGTCCGGGAGAGGAGAGACGTGGCGGCCGCCGGGTGGGGGATCGGTGAGACCGAATCCCGTGGGGGTACGGTTCGCGTGCCCGGGATCGGGGGCGGCATTCGTGTCGCCGGTTGACTTTTTTGCGGGAGCCGGAACGGCTCACGCCGATGTCACGGCGCGGTCAGCCCGTGCAGCCCTTTAGGCCCGTTGCCAGGGTTACGCAGGCTCTTGCCTCTGCCGCGTTCGGGACGGGCAGCATCGGGGTGTACGCGATCGTGTCGCCCGGCTGCGTGATCGTGCCGGTTTTGGTGAGGCGGCCCACGTGCACCTCCACCACGTCGCCCTGGGCCGCCTGCGTGATCCTTCCCCACGCCGCGCCGCAGGTCCTGCTGTAGCGGACCTCGACCACCGTCGCCCGGACCGTCGCGCTCTTCGCCGTCATCACCAGATCACCGCTGCACCCCATCACCTCCGGGTCCTTCCCCGTGCACCCCGCCCCCGCGCACTTCACCCCGGCCGGCAGCGCCGCGCGCGAACTCGCCGAGGGGGAGGGGGACTTCGCGGCTGTCCCGGCCCGCGCCCCGCCGCCACCGCTGTCCGTCAGGACGAAGGCGCCCGCCGCGACCACCACCACCCCGACCGCCGCCGCGAGGAACGTCCAGCCCCGGCCCCACTCCCGCCGCTCACCCTCGGCCACGGGCTCCCTCGGCACCGTCGGCGACACCCCCGCCGGTCCCGCGATCCCCGGCGCCACCACCACCGCGCCCCGGCCCTCGCCGTCCGCCCCCAGCGCCGCCCGCGCCTGCGCGATCCGCAGCGCCTCCATCGTGCGGTCCTGCCGCGACTCCGCCCGGCTCCACGCCCGTTCGGCCAGCTCCCACATCGTCGTCAGATGGAGGGGGTTCGTCCCGGTGACCTCCGCCAGCGCGACGATCGCCCCCTTGGGCGCCAGCAGCCGCCCGTTCAGATACCGCTCCCACGACGTCCTGCTGTATCCCGTACGGTCCGCCAGCGCCGCCGGGCTCAGCGCGCTGCGGTCCACCACGCGGCGCATCTGCTCGGTGAACTCCCGCACCTGCGGGTCGAGTTCCTCGGGCAAGGCCCTCCAACGAGGCATCGAGCCCCCCTCTCCCCCGGCACGCTCCGCCCGATTGGACACGTTAGCCCCGATGTGCCGCCGATTCGATACCGATCCACGTTTTTGTCGACGCATCGACACAACGGCCACACTCCGGCGCCCGCCCCGCGCGCTCTCAGCCGAACGCCAGCGCCCCCACCACCACCGCGACCAGCAGCACCCCCAGCAGCGCCACCGCCGCCCACAGCACCCGCCCCGGCCCGAACCGGCTCGGCGCCCGCTCCTCCAACCGCTCCCACCACGGCACGGTCGGCTCGTCCTCGTACGCCCCCTCGCCGGTGGGCGCTTCCCCCGGCTCCCCCTGGTCCCCCGCCTTCCCCTGCCCCGTCTTCGGCCACGCCTCCACCGCCAACTCCCAGCGGACGCAGTACCGTTCCGCCTCCGCCTCGGTCCCGCCCGCCACCTTGCACAGCGCGGCCACGGCGTGCCTCGGCGGCGGCTGGACGGCGTTCAGATAGCGCTGCCAGGACGACTTGCTGTACGCCGTGCGCGCGCCCAGCGACGCCAGGCTGAGCCCCGAGCGGTCCTTCAACTGCCGCAGGTGCTCCACGAAGTGCCGTACCTCCGACGGCAGTTCGTCCGGCAGCGGCTGCCAGGAGCTCATCACCCACCTCCCCGGGTCCGATCGGGTGGACGCACGGGGGGCGCAGTTCGGTTCCGTAGCGGAACGGTCACTTCCGTGCCACAGCGGCCTGACAGGTGTTGAACAGGCACTTCGCCGTGAGGAAGCGTGGAACACGTCGGCGGCCCGTCCTCGCACGGGGGTGGGGACGGGCCGCCGTACGCCGCCGCGAGCGGCGAGGACTCAGCTGCTGACCGTGAAGTGCAGGGTGTCCTTCAGGAACGGGATCTGGAGCCACGGGTCGGGCTGGGCCATCAGCGCCAGCAGCACGATCACGGTGCCCAGCACCCCGTACGTGGCGATGTCGGTGAAGCGGGAGCGCACCGCCAGCATGCCGACGCCCGGCAGCATCCAGCGCAGCACCGCACCGCCCAGCAGGGCCACACCGACCAGGACCGTCCCGACGCGGAACAGGTCGACGGCGGTGAGCAGCAGGCCCAGCGCGACCAGGCCCAGCACCGCGAGCATCGGCCACTGCCGCGCGGGCGCCGGCGCGTCCCCGGGCGCGGCCCGCCCGCCGCCCTCGGGACGCGCGGTGTCCCGGGTCAGTCGGGGAAAGCGGCGCTGACCCTGCCGCCGGGCCGGACGGCCGGCCTCGCGGCCGGGTTCGTCCTGGTCGCCGGCCTCGGTCCGGTCCCGTGCCTCAGCCCACACTGCGCTCCGCCGCCTCGACCACGTTGACGAGCAGCTGGGCGCGGGTCATCGGGCCGACCCCGCCGGGGTTCGGGGAGATCCAGGCGGCGACCTCGCGCACGTCGGGGTGGACGTCGCCCACGATCTTGCCCTCGGCGCTGCGGGAGACACCGACATCGAGGACGGCGGCGCCCGGCTTCACGTCCTCGGCGCGGATCAGATGGGCGGAACCGGCGGCCGCGACGATGATGTCGGCGCGCTTGAGGTGGGCCGACAGATCGCGGGTGCCGGTGTGGCACTGGGTCACCGTGGCGTTCTCGCTGCGCCGCGTCAGCATCAGCGGCATCGGGCGGCCGATCGTCACGCCCCGGCCGACGACCACGACCTCCGCGCCCTTGATCTCCACGCCGTGGCGGCGCAGCAGGGTGAGCACGCCGTTCGGGGTGCAGGGCAGCGGCGCCGGCTCGTTCAGCACCAGCCGGCCGAGGTTCATCGGGTGCAGGCCGTCGGCGTCCTTGGCCGGGTCCATCAGTTCGAGGATGCGGTTCTCGTCGATGCCCTTGGGCAGCGGGAGTTGGACGATGTAACCGGTGCAGGCGGGGTCCTCGTTCAGCTCGCGGACGACCGCCTCGATCTCTTCCTGCGTGGCCGTGGCGGGCAGTTCGCGCTGGATCGACGCGATGCCGACCTCGGCGCAGTCGCGGTGCTTTCCGGCGACGTACTTCTGGCTGCCGGGGTCGTCCCCGACGAGGATCGTGCCGAGACCGGGCGTCACGCCCTTCTCCTTGAGAGCCGCCACGCGGGCGGTCAGATCGGACTTGATCTCGGCTGCGGTGGCCTTGCCATCGAGAATCTGGGCGGTCATGCTCCCCATCCTCCCGGATGACCGGCCCCGGGTTCCAATCCGCCCCGGTCATTGCGCTTGCACAACGCCGGGGAATGACGCTGGACAACGATCCGGACAGTGCTCAACGATTGACGTGAACAGTGCGGCCGGCCGTGTCCCCGCACCCGGCAGACGGAGGAAATCCCGCCATGAGCTACGGCGAGCCGAACAACCCCTACGGGCCGCCGCCCCAGAACCCCCAGCAGCCGCAGGAGCAGCCTCCCGCGCCTGGTTACGGCTTCCCGCAGCAGCAGCCCGGCTACTACGGAGCCCCCGGTGGCATCCCCGCCGCCCCGCCGCTCTCGCAGCCGTACGCGGGCGGTCACCCGCCCATGACCACCATGCCGGGCACGGTCTCCGCGGCCCGCGCCATGCTCTGGGTGATCGTCGGCCTCCAGGTCATCGGTGTGTTCCTCTACCTCGGCCTCGGTTTCGCCGCGGCGAACGCGGACGACGGGGACGACTCGGAGCTGGCGAGGCGGCTCGGTGACCTTCCGGCGGGCCTGATGTTCGCCATCGGCGTCTTCGCGATCGGCTGGATGGTCTACGCGATCCTCCTGGCGACGAAGTTCAAGACGGGCGGCAACGGTGTGCGGGTCGCCGCGCTGGTCTTCGGCATCATCACGGCGGTGCTGGGCGTGTACCCGTTCCTGATCATCGGCCTGGTGCACCTGGTGCTGGGCATCCTGATCGCCGTGTTCACGGGCAACTCGACCGGCTCCGCCTGGTTCAACAGGCCGCGCTACTGACGGGACCGATGACGAGGGCCCGCCGACCGGGGAACGGTCGGCGGGCCCTCGTCATGTCAGGGGCGGATCAGTGGAAGAAGTGCCGCGTGCCCGTGAAGTACATGGTCACGCCCGCCTTCTTCGCGGCCTCGACGACGAGTTCGTCGCGGACCGAACCGCCCGGCTGCACAACCGCCTTGACGCCGGCCTCGGTGAGGATCTCCAGCCCGTCCGGGAAGGGGAAGAACGCGTCGGAGGCGGCGTAGGAGCCCTGGGCCCGCTCCGCACCGGCCCGCTCGACCGCCAGCTTCGCGGAGTCGACCCGGTTGACCTGGCCCATGCCGACGCCGACGGACGCGCCGTCCTTGGCGAGCAGGATGGCGTTGGACTTCACGGCCCGGCACGCCTTCCAGGCGAAGGCGAGCTCGGCCAGCTCGTCGGCGGTGAGCGCCTCGCCGGTCGCGAGGGTCCAGTTGGCCGGGTCGTCGCCGTCGGCCTGGAGCCGGTCGGTCACCTGGAGCAGTACACCGCCGTCGACGGCCTTGACCTCGACCGGGTTGGCCGGGGCGCCGGGCGCCTTGAGGACGCGGATGTTCTTCTTCTTGGCGAGGGCCTCCAGCGCGCCGTCCTCGTAGTCGGGCGCGACGATGACCTCGGTGAAGATCTCGGCGACCTGCTCGGCCATCTCCTTCGACACCGGGCGGTTGACCGCGATCACGCCGCCGAACGCCGACAGCGGGTCACACGCGTGTGCCTTGCGGTGCGCCTCGGCGACGTCCGCGCCGACCGCGATGCCGCAGGGGTTGGCGTGCTTGATGATCGCCACACAGGGCTCGTCGTGGTCGTACGCGGCACGGCGCGCGGCGTCCGTGTCCGTGTAGTTGTTGTACGACATCTCCTTGCCGTGCAGCTGCTCGGCCTGCGCGAGGCCGCTGCCACCGCCGTCGACGTAGAGCGCGGCCGGCTGGTGCGGGTTCTCGCCGTAGCGCAGGGTGTTCTCGCGCTGCCAGGTGGCGCCGAGGAAGTCGGGGAAGCGGGAGTCGTCGACCGGGGCGTACTCGCTCGCGAACCAGCTCGCCACCGCCACGTCGTACGACGCCGTGTGCTGGAAGGCCTCGGCGGCGAGCCGCTTGCGGGTGGCGAGGTCGAACCCGCCGTCCCGCACGGCGGCCAGGACGTCGGCGTAGCGGGCCGGGCTGGTGACGACCGCGACCGACGGGTGGTTCTTGGCGGCGGCGCGGACCATCGACGGGCCGCCGATGTCGATCTGCTCGACGCACTCGTCGGGCGAGGCGCCCGAGGCGACGGTCTCCCGGAAGGGGTAGAGGTTGACCACGACGAGGTCGAAGGGGGCCACGCCCAGCTCGTCGAGCTGCCGGCGGTGGCTGTCCAGGCGCAGGTCGGCGAGGATGCCGGCGTGCACCTTGGGGTGCAGGGTCTTGACGCGGCCGTCCAGGCACTCGGGGAAGCCGGTGAGCTCCTCGACCTTGGTGACGGGCACGCCGGCGGCGGCGATGCGGGAGGCGGTGGAACCGGTGGACACCAGCTCGACGCCGGCCTCGTGCAGCCCGCGCGCCAGCTCTTCCAGGCCGGTCTTGTCGTAGACGCTGACGAGCGCCCGGCGAATGGGCCGCTTGTTGCTCTCGGCGGTCACTGGATAACTACCTTTCGTCCCTCGATGCGATAGCCGTTGCGGGCGAGCCGCCCCACGACCTCGACGAGCAGCCTTCGCTCGACTTCCTTGATGCGCTCGTGCAGAGAGCTCTCGTCGTCCTCGTCCCGGACCTCCACCACGCCCTGGGCGATGATCGGCCCGGTGTCGACGCCGTCGTCCACGAAGTGGACGGTGCAGCCGGTGACCCTGGCCCCGTACGCGAGCGCGTCGCGGACGCCGTGGGCGCCGGGAAAACTGGGCAGCAGGGCGGGATGCGTGTTGACGAACCGCCCGCCGAACAGCGCCAGGAACTCCTTGCCCACGATCTTCATGAACCCCGCGGAGACGACCAGGTCGGGGCGGTGGGCGGCGACGGCCCCGGCGAGGGCGGCGTCCCATTCCTCGCGGGTCCCGTAGTCCTTCACCCGGCACACGAAGGTCGGCAGTCCGGCGCGCTCGGCGCGGGCCAGCCCCTCGATGCCGTCGCGGTCGGCGCCGACGGCGACGATCTCGGCCCCGTACGCCTCGGCTCCGACGCGGGCGATCTCGTCCAGCAGCGCCTGCAGATTGGTGCCGGATCCGGAGACCAGCACGACGAGGCGCTTGACCGCTGGTCCGGCGGGGGTGGCGGCCACGGTTGGGGGCCCTTTCTCGGGGGAGCTTCTGTACGGCCGGTTTGTACAGTCGTACGAATGCTTCGCGCCCCGGGATACGGGGAAGTCTACGAAGCGGCCGACCGCCAGCAACGATACCGGCACACCGGAAGCCCCTCATGGGACGGGGGCGTGGCCGGAAGGTAGCGTCTGGGGCGAGCGACTCGGGAACGCGATCGTGGTGCGGTGCGTTTTCCAGGGGGACGCTCTTGTCGGACAGCCGTAACCACCTAGGGGAAGACACTCACTTGATGTCGGACCGCAGCCTGCGACTCCACACGCTCCCCCCGCAGTCAGCGCAGGGAGGGGAGCGTGCAGCCGTGCTGCTGCGGGAGCGCCCCACCTCGCCGCCCAGGACGCCCGAGGACCAGCGGGGCGAGCCCCAGGACGACAACCCCTTCGCCCCGCCGCCGGAGGGCGCACCGGACCGTCCCTGGCAGCCCCGCCACCCGTCCCCGGGCGCCGACGGCTCCGAATCAGGTCACGGCTCCGGCTCGGGTCACGGCTCCGGTCCTGATTCCGGGCAGGGCGGGCCCCCTCAGGGGGGTCCTCCGCAGGGTGGCTCTCCCTGGGGCAGTCAGTGGAGCGACCGCCAGCCCGGTCGCGCCCCCGGCGGTGGCTTCGGCCAGCGTCCCGGCAGCGGCCCCGAGGGCCAGGGCGGCCCCAACCCCACCCCCGGACCCCGTTGGGACCCGGCCGACCCCTCGCAGCGCCGGGCGCGTTACGCCCTGCTCAGCGGCATGTGGGCCGTCTTCTTCGTCCTCTTCGGCTGGCCGTACGTTGGCCTGCTGCTCGGTGCGCTCGGCCTGTACTGGGGCATCAGCGCGCTGCGCGCCAAGCCCCGCGTCCCCGACCCGAACACCCCGGCCCCGCCCGACAGCGGGGGCCGGCCCCAGATCACGGCGGCGGTCAGCGGCGTGGTGACGGCGTCGCTGGCGCTGGCCCTGGTGGCGGCGGGCTTCGCCGCCCAGCTGGTCTACCAGGACTACTACACGTGCAGGCAGGACGCGCTGACCCACGAGGCGAAGCAGTCCTGCGACGACCTGCTGCCGAAGGAACTGCGGGGGTTGCTGGGAGAGAGCGACTGAGGAAGGGGCCGGGTCCGGGTCCGGGTTTTGGACTGCCGCTCAGGAGTCGAGGGCGCCGGGGGCGCCGGGGATTCCGGGCGGGGCGTGGGGGTCGCGTAGCTCGGGCGCCGCGTCCTTGTCCGGCGGATTCTTGAGGCCTGGGTAATTCGCCTCTGTGGACGTCGCGTCCCTCAGAGCCGTCCAGTGGGATCTGCCGGCGGGGTCGTCGTGCCAGGGCAGGGGTGACAGGGGGTCCTCGGGTGGGTCGAGGGGGAGGAAGTCGTACGGCTCGTAGGTGGGGTCCGTGGGGGGTGGGTCACCGGCCGGCGTAGGAGCCGAGGCCGGTGTCGGGGCCGGGGGCTCCGGGCGAGGGGCGACGAGGGGCAGGGTGTCCGACCGTCGCGATCGCCGTGCGCCGCGCCTCCGGTGGCGCCAGGCCCGTACGCCCACGGCCACCGGCACCGCGATCACCGCGAGCCACGCCAGCGCCGCCGCACCGACCTGCCATCCGACCGGCCCGAACCCGGCGAGCGCGGCGACCCCGAGCGGCCCCCCGGCCAGCCCGGCGAGCGCGGCGACCGCGACGGCGCACAGCCCGGCGGCGAGCAGCGCGGTGACCGCCGTACGCCCCCGCGTCCAGCCGCCCCGCCCCGCCGCTCCCGCCACGAACCACCCCACCGTCACCCCGGCCACCACCGGCACCACCGCCGCCGCCCAGTTCCACGGCGTTCCCGGGCCCGCGTCCGGGACCGCCGCGAGCAGAGGGAACGGGGGGAGCAGGGGGGCGGGATCCGAGGCGAGAGGGGTCACCGTGTGCGCCGTGCCCAGGGCGAATCCGGGGCCCAGGGCGTAGGCCGCTCCCCACAGGGCCGCGTTAGGGACGAGGGCCATGCAGAGCAGCAGGACCCCGAACCGCCCCGACCAGCCCTCCGTCAGCTGGAGGAAGGACGCGCGGGCGGGCTCGTAGTGCCACACCGACGACGCCGCCACCAGGCCCGCGCCGCCCCCGAAGAGCAGCGAGACCCCGGCTGTCGCCGCCCGCGTCGCCGCTGCCAGCCGTCGCCGTTCGGCCGGGTCGAGCAGGGGTCGTCGTAGCGTGCGCGGCAGCAGAAGCAGTGCGCCGTCCGCCGCGTCGCGGGGACGGCCGTGCGCCGTCCAGACTCCCGCCCCCGCCGCCAGTGCCACCACCGTCGGCATCCCGGCCACCGTCCAGCCCCACGAGGGCCGCAGAGCGCCGTCGGCCGTGTACAGGGCGGCGGCCGTGCCGACGGCGAGATAGCCGAGGACGACGCCCGCCCACGCGGCACGCCCGCTCACCGGCGCCGCGTCCTCCTCGTCGCCGTCCGGTTCCACCGCGTCCCGCGCGGCCCGGTGCGCCAGCCACACCGGCAGCGCGAGCAGCAGCAGCGGCGTGACCCCGACCGGCGCCGGGACGCCGGCCAGCGTGTCGGTGCGCACCAGTTCGGCCCCGTGCGCGAGCAGCCACAGCGCGGCGGCGACATGCAGCGCGCCGGACGGCCCGCTGTCGGGGTACGGCGAGCTGATCCACAGCACCATCACGAGCACGGCGAGCGAACCGAGCCCCAGCCCGGCCGCCAGCGCACCGCCCAGGAGGCCGGCGGCCAGTCCGGGCGAGCGGTCGCGCCAGCGGGAGAGCAGCGGGGACGGGGACGAACGGCGAGCGGTCATCGGCATCACGCCCGCCATGCTCCCAACGACACGCGCTTTCCCGGCGTAACAGGCGAAGCCCCGTTGTGTCGCTCAATATACGTTTATGTACTTGTTCGTACGGAAGGGCGCCCGGTGACACTGAAGGAGTCGACGGATCGTCAGGCCACCCCGGCCCGCGCGGATGTGACGGTCAGCCTCGTCAAGCGGCCCGTCCCCGCCGCCCTGACCCCCGCTCAGGCCTTCGACGCGCTCTACGCGT
This sequence comes from Streptomyces sp. NPDC032126, assembly GCF_055580085.1. Classification (NCBI taxonomy): domain Bacteria; kingdom Bacillati; phylum Actinomycetota; class Actinomycetes; order Kitasatosporales; family Streptomycetaceae; genus Streptomyces; species Streptomyces sp. NPDC032126. The sequence continues at coordinate 349,001 of NZ_JBVIMA010000006.1, read as the reverse complement.
TCTGCGCCCCCGCCCTCGTACGGCAGACCTATCTCCTCACCGGGCGCCGCGAACTCGCCCGCGAATCCGTCGAACGGGCCTTCCACCGTGCCTGGGAGCACTGGCCCGAGGTGGCGCGTGACCGCGATCCGGCGGGCTGGGTGCGGGCGGCGGCGTACGAGTACGCCCTCTCCCCCTGGCACCGCCTCCGCCCGCGCTACCGCTACCCCGAGCCACCCCCCGCCGACGCCTCCGACCGCGCGCTGCTCGACGCGCTGCTGAAGCTGCCGCCGTCGTACCGGCGCACGCTGCTGCTGTACGACGGGATCGGTCTCGATCTGCCGGAGACGGCGGCGGAGACGGAGGCGAGCACCCCGGCGACCGCCCGCCGGCTGCTGCACGCGCGCGAGGAGATCGCCGCGCGCCTGCCCGACCTCGCGGACCCCGCCACGCTGCACCGGCGCCTCGCCGAGGTCGCCTCCGTGGAGCGCCTGCGCGCGGCGAAGCCCCCGTCGGTGCGGCTGGGCAGCGAACGCCGGGCGCGTTTCTGGACGCGCGCGGCGATCGCCTTCACGATCACGATCGTCGGCGCGACGGCCCTGACGCTGCGCACGGCTCCCACGCGCTACGAGGCCCCGGTCCCCCGGGGAGAAACGGTCCAGGGAGTCCCGCCGAGAATGGCCCCGGGCCCCTTGTCGGACCCGGAACTGTCGCTGCGGGCCAAGCTCCGTTCGCACATGTCGCACGGCCCGGAGCGCGTGCTGCCGGAGGCACGCTGACGGTGTCTCCCCCCGGCGAGCGGAAACGCGGGTGGCCCGCCCCCACTCCGGGGAACGGGCCACCTGCGCTGGACTGAACGGCTCAGCCGGCGAGGATCTCGCGGGCGAGCTTCGCCGTCTCGGTCGGCGTCTTGCCGACCTTGACGCCGGCGGCCTCGAGGGCCTCCTTCTTCGCGGCGGCCGTACCGGACGAACCGGACACGATCGCACCCGCGTGGCCCATGGTCTTGCCCTCGGGCGCGGTGAAGCCGGCGACGTAACCGACGACCGGCTTCTTCACGTTCTCCTTGATGAACGCGGCGGCCCGCTCCTCGGCGTCGCCACCGATCTCACCGATCATCACGATCAGGTCGGTGTCGGGGTCGGCCTCGAACGCGGCGAGCGCGTCGATGTGGGTCGTACCGATGACCGGGTCGCCACCAATACCGACGGCGGAGGAGAAGCCGATGTCACGCAGCTCGTACATCATCTGGTACGTCAGCGTGCCGGACTTCGAGACCAGGCCGATGCGGCCCGGCTTGGTGATGTCGCCCGGGATGATGCCGGCGTTGGACTGGCCGGGGGTGATCAGACCCGGGCAGTTCGGACCGATGATGCGCGTCTTGTTGCCCTTGGCGACGGCGTACGCGTAGAACGCGGCGGAGTCGTGGACCGCGATGCCCTCGGTGATGACGACCGCGAGGGGGATCTCGGCGTCGATGGCCTCGACGACGGCGGCCTTGGCGAAGGCCGGCGGGACGAAGAGGACGGAGACGTTGGCGCCCGTCTTCTCGATCGCCTCGGCGACCGTGCCGAAGACCGGGATCTCGTTGCCGTCGATGTCGACGGACGTGCCGGCCTTGCGGGGGTTCACACCACCGACGATGTTCGTGCCGTCGGCCAGCATGAGCTTGGTGTGCTTCATGCCCGTGGCACCGGTCATGCCCTGGACGATGACCTTGCTGTCCTTGTTGAGGAAGATAGCCATGGCTGTCTGAGTCCCTCTTCCCTTACTTCGCAGCCGCGAGCTCGGCGGCCTTGTCGGCCGCGCCGTCCATGGTGTCCACGCGCTGGACCAGCGGGTGGTTGGCGTCGGAGAGGATCTTGCGACCCAGTTCGGCGTTGTTGCCGTCCAGCCGGACGACCAGCGGCTTGGTGACTTCCTCGCCCTTGTCCTCCAGGAGCTTCAGCGCCTGGACGATGCCGTTGGCGACCTCGTCGCACGCGGTGATGCCACCGAAGACGTTGACGAAGACGGACTTGACGTCCGGGTCGCCCAGGATGATCTCCAGGCCGTTCGCCATGACGGCGGCGGAGGCGCCACCGCCGATGTCGAGGAAGTTGGCCGGCTTGACGCCGCCGTGGTTCTCACCGGCGTACGCGACGACGTCCAGGGTGCTCATGACGAGACCGGCGCCGTTGCCGATGATGCCGACCTCGCCGTCGAGCTTGACGTAGTTGAGGTTCTTCTCCTTGGCGGCGGCCTCCAGCGGGTTCGCCGACGCCTTGTCCTGGAGGGCCTCGTGCTCCGGCTGACGGAACTCGGCGTTCTCGTCCAGGGAGACCTTGCCGTCGAGGGCGATGACCTCGCCGGAGGCGACCTTCGCCAGCGGGTTCACCTCGACGAGGAGGGCGTCCTCCTTGATGAAGGTGTCCCACAGCTTGACGAGGACGTTCACGACCTTGTCGGCGACCTCGGCCGGGAACTTGGCGGCCGCGACGATCTCGCGGGCCTTCTCCTCGGTCACACCCTCGTTGGCGTCGATCGGGGTCTTGGCGACGGCCTCCGGACGGGTGGCCGCCACCTCCTCGATCTCCATGCCGCCCTCGACGGACGCGATGGAGAGGAAGGTGCGGTTGGCACGGTCGAGGAGGAAGGAGACGTAGTACTCCTCGATGATCTCCGGGGCGGTCTCGGCGATCATCACCTTGTGGACCGTGTGGCCCTTGATGTCCATGCCGAGGATGTCCGTCGCGCGGGCGACGGCCTCGTCCGGGGTGGCGGCGAGCTTCACGCCACCGGCCTTGCCACGGCCGCCGACCTTCACCTGGGCCTTGACGACAGACTTGCCACCGAGGCGCTCGGTGGCTGCGCGGGCCGCCTCAGGCGTGTCGATGACTTCACCGGCCAGCACCGGTACATCGTGCTTGGCGAAGAGGTCCCTCGCCTGGTACTCGAACAGGTCCACGCGCTTCCGTCCCTATCAGTGATCTCGCGGTTCGTTGGATGCGTGGGCGTGCCGCGAAGGGCAACGTGACGACGTCCGCAGTGTCACAAGGGAAGCGCACACGGTGTCCGAGCGCGCGGCATGTCCGTCTCGCAGGTTATCTCTGCTTCCCGGGGGCCTCTAAATCGCGGGTCACACCTGAGCGGTGATACCTGTCACATGATGCCGTCCTCGCTGACACGGCGTGCCGCGTGTGAGGTCCCACCGGGCTGGGGTCGACCCGGTGGGACCCCCGCGCGCACAGCGCCCGAAGGCGCTGCCCGGGCCGGGGCGTCCCCACCGGCGTCCCCACCCCGATGGGGCTGCCCGGCCCCACCCGCCCGACGCCGCCCGAACGATTCCGACGGCGTTCGGCCGTCCGGGTCAGCGCCGCGGCGGAGCTCGTCCGCTACGCGGATGCGGTCGAGTCAGCCGAGGTACGACGAGCCGTGGGCGTCATACGCGCTGTCCAGGTACGCCGGGGTCGCCCCCTCGGCGATGCCCCGGACGCCGGTCACGGCGTGCGCGGCCAGCGGCTCGACGTCGGCGGCGACCGTCCCGGTGAGGTCATGGACCAGGGGCCCCACCTCACCGGTGACCCCGTACGCGAAGCCACCCACCTGCCCGGTCACGCCCTGCGCGAGCGGAGCGGCCTCGGCGGTGACGCCGTACGCCAGCGTGGTGGCGCTGCCGCCCACCCCCCGCACGACCGGCCGGGCGATCCCGGCCACCGTCTCCACGACCGGCTCCACGGCGTCGACGACCCCGCCCGCGAAGGGCCCGACCTGACCGCTCACCCCGTACGCGAAGCCGCCCACCTGCCCGGTCACGCCCTGCGCGAGCGGCGGTACGTCGGCGGCGACGCCGCCCGCGAAGGGCCGTACGTCATCCGTGACGCCGTACGCGAGCGCACCGGCGTCGGCGACGGCCTGACCGGCCACCGGCACGACCCCGTGCACGGCGGTGTTCGCAACGGCCGGCAGGACAGCCCCCACGGCGTCCCCGGCGACCTGACCCACGACCCCGGAGGCATAGTCCGGCACGTCGGCGACGACCCCGAGAACCGCCCCTCGAACCCCGGCAACCGCCCCATCGACGACGCCGTGCACTCCGGTGATGGCGCCGTCGGCGATCACTCGGGCCCCTGAGACCACGCCACCCACAACCGGCTGCACACCCGAAACCGCCTCCCCTGCGACGCCGCGCACGTCGGACACCGCGCCCCCGGCGACCGGCAGCAGTCCGTCCACGGCGGTGTCGGCGACGGGCGGGACGGCCGCGCTCGCGGTCTGTCGCGCGACCGGCACGACCGTGCTCCGCAGGGCGCTGCTCACCGTGCCGGTGACGTGTCCCGGCACGGCGGACACGCTCGTCGTGGCGGCCGTCGCGGCGACCCTCGTGGTGCCGTTCGCGGTGCTCCGAGCCGCCGTGGCCGTGCCCTGCGCAGTCGTGGTGGCGCCCTCCGCCGTCGTGGTGGCGCCGGAGGCGACCCCCTGCGCACCGGTCGCCGTGCGGCCCGCGCCCGCGGCGACCTGTCGCGCCTCCGTCCGTGCCGCGCCCTTGGCGCCCTGCGCACGCGTCCCTTGCAGCTTCGTCTGGGCGGCGGCCAGTGCCTCCTCCAGCTCCGGGGCGAAGGCGGACAGCGGGCCGAAGAGGTAGTCGACGCCGTGCCGAGCCGCCGTACCGGACTCCAGGTCGGACAGCACGGTGGCCGCCCGCTCCCGCAGCGCACGGGCGTGCTCCTGGGCGGTGGTCCGAGCCTGCGCCGTGGCCTGCGCGGCGCGCGCCGCCCGGGCCCCCTGGATGGCCTGCGCGCCCCGGACACTCGTGGTCCGCACGGTCGCGGCAGCGCCCTTGCCCGCGTCGGCGGCGTCGACGGCCGGGGCTGTCGCGTCGGTGATTTCGGCGGCCGTGCCCCGCGCGTCAGCGGTCACGTCGGCGACGACCCCGTCCACGGTCGCCGTGACCGCACCGGTCACCTCACCGGTGACGCCCTCGACTCCCCCGACCAGGTTCCCGGCCGGGTCCGACGTCGTGTCGGTGACGGAGAGGGAGGAGGCGGGCAGTTCGTCGGCGCTGGCCACGGCGGAGCCGAGCGCCCAGGCACCGGTGACTCCGGCGGCTATCACGATGGAACGGCGGATGTTCTTGTTCATGCGTACGTCAGATCCTTAGGGGGTTCCGAGACTTCGGAAGGCTTGGGACATTCGGGTGCTTCCGTCCGGACCGGAGAACGGGTTGGGGGGTCCGAACGGACGGGCAGACCTGTTCCGCCCCCGCGCGGCAGGTCTACGGCGCGGGAAGGGCCTGCCCTAAGCGGGGAAAACGGGAATGTCCCGGTACCGGTCCCGGGTCTCGTCGGCCTCGGTGCGCACGGCACCGCCGGCCATCAGCGCCAGCGGCGCCTGCTGATGCGAGGTCACGGCATGCGCGTCCCCGTGCCGCGACGCACCGCCGTCCATCGCGGGCGCGTGGCCCAGCATCCCGTGGGGATCACCGGCGGGCGCCTGACGCACGGGAGCCGAACCGGATCGCGGGGTGGCGTGCCGGCGATCGCCGTACGCTCCCCGCTCGCCGTCCCCGACGGCCGACGGACCGTACGCGTCCGTACGGCTCACCGCCGCCGCGTCCACGGCGGACGCCTTCCGCCCGTCCTCACGGTCACCCGGCACGACGGACACCACCGGTGCGCCGGACTGCGGCGCCTGGGTGACGGGCAACGAACTCGCGGGAACCCCGGGAAGGTCGGGAACCCCGGGCAGCGACGGGAGCGACGGCAACCGCTCCCCCGCCCGCGTCAACTCCTCGGTCACGGACCGCACGACGTGATCCACGGGCCGCACGGCGTTTTCTGCGGGCCGTACATGCTCCAGCGGGTGTACGACTTCGTCGCCCATGGAGGAGGGGGATCCAGCCGGGGAGTCCGGCACCGCTGCCGCGGCCGCGGTGAACGTCCCGGTGACCGAGGCCACCGGAGTCACCGGGGTCCCCGTCCCCTCGGCCGCCTCCGCCCGCCCGCCGAAGAGCACGCCCAGCATCCACAACCCGCCCAGCAGCAGTGCCACATACAGCGCACGCCGCCCCACCGCGGCACGCGGAACGCGCGGCGCGGCGGTGTGGGGAAGAGCGGTGGGCGGGGTCAAAAGGGGCGGACCTCCCGGGAGAAGAGGCGTCGATCCTTGCACGGGGGTCCCGCGGTCACGCAAGCCCCCTGTTACCGATGGGTAGCCATGTCCTTTTTGCCGCCGCCCCCGGGTCGACAAGTCGTCACCCGCCGCACCTCGTCACGCGGTGTCGGGTATCGGCAGCGGCCGCTTCTCGATCGCCGCCGCCATCACCTCCGGGAACAGCTCGGGCGTGCACGCGAACGCCGGTGTGCCCAGCGCCGCGAGCGCAGCCGCGTTCTCCCGGTCGTACGCCGGCGCCCCCTCGTCCGACAGCGCGAGCAGCGTCACGAACCGCACCCCGGACGCCTTCATCGCCGCGACCCGCTTCAGCATCTCCTGGCGTATGCCCCCTTCGTAGAGGTCGCTGATCAGCACGACGATCGTCTCGGCGGGCCGGGTGATGTGCGACTGGCAGTACGCGAGCGCCCGGTTGATGTCCGTGCCGCCGCCGAGTTGGGTGCCGAACAGGACGTCGACCGGGTCGTCCAGCTGATCGCTGAGGTCGACGACGGCGGTGTCGAACACCACGATCCGGGTGTCGAGGGACCGCATCGAAGCGAGCACCGCCCCGAACACCGACGCGTACACCACCGACGCCGCCATCGACCCCGACTGGTCGACGCACAGGATCACGTCCTTCTTGACGGCCCGCGCCGACCGCCCGAACCCGACGAGCCGCTCCGGCACGACCGTTCCGTACTCCGGCAGGTAGTGCTTGAGGTTGGCGGCGATCGTGCGGTTCCAGTCGATGTCGCGATGGCGCGGCCGGTGGACCCGGGAGCTGCGGTCCAGGGCTCCGGTGAGGGTGGCCCGGGTGCGGGTGGCGAGCCGCTTCTCCAGGTCGTCGACGACCTTGCGCACGACGGCCCGCGCGGTCTCCCTCGTCGTCTCGGGCATCGCCTTGTTGAGCGAGAGCAGCGTGCCGACGAGGTGCACGTCGGCCTCGACCGCTTCGAGCATCTCGGGTTCCAGCAGCAGTGTGGACAGCCCGAGCCGTTCGATGGCGTCCCGCTGCATGACCTGGACGACGGAGGAGGGGAAGTACGTCCGGATGTCGCCCAGCCACCGCGCCACGGCCGGCGCCGACGCCCCGAGCCCCGCCTGCCGCTCCCGCCCCGTCTGCTGCTGCCCCCGATCCTCCCGCCCGTACAGGGAGGCGAGCGCCCCGTCCATGGCCGCGTCCCGGCCCGCCAACGACACCCCGGTACCGTCCGCGGCATCACCCCCCAACACCATCCGCCACCGCCGAAGCCGCTCACCCCTCTGCGTCTCGGTCTCCGTCTCGGTCTCCGTCTCGGTCTCCGTCTCGGTCTCCGTCTCGGTCTCCGTCTCGGTCTCCGTCTCGGTCTCCGTCTGCGTCTCCGCCTGCGTCATACGACCACCCCTTCCAGCCCGTCCCCTTCCGCCCGCTCCCCCAGCAGCAGCCGCACCACCGGCATCACCGCCTCCGCCCGGGCGCGATCCGGCTCCGGTGCGAAGCCGGGCACGCCCGACCCGGCGCCCGCGACCGCGCCCCTCTCCTCGGGCCCGCGTCGCACCAGTTCCCCCAGGGTCCGCCGGACCCCCGTCCCGTACGCGGAGAACGTCCGCCGCAGCAGCGGGAGTACGTCCGTGAACGCCTCCGCAGGTATCCCCGTCAGCCATGTGTCGACCAGCGCCAGCAGCCGCTCGTCGTGGACCAGCAGCATCCCCCCGCCGGAGCCGCCGCCCACGAACCCCTCGATCCACGCCGCCGCGTCCGCCGGCGCCGCCCCCACCGACAGGGCGAGTCCCATCAGCCGGGCCGCCTCCGCCTCCGCCAACTCGCCACCGTCCAGCAGCAGTCGAACGGCCCGCCCCCGGATCACCCCGGGCACCCGCTCCCGTTGCCCCAGCACCCGCAGGACGCCCCACCAACGGCCGCGTAGATCAAGGGAGTCGGCGCCGGCGCCCGTGTCCGCCAGCATCCCGACCGCCCCGTGGACGGCGTCCACGTGACCCCGCATCTCCAGCGCCGCGTCCGTGTCCAGCCCGGCGCACGCGGGCGGCAGGCCGACGAAGATCCGCTCGGCGAGGCCCTCGGCGACCTCGGACAGCGCCCCGGTGTCCGTGCCCCGCACATCCCCGTAGCGCAGGGAGCGGACCAGGGCGGGCAGGGCCTGGGCCAGATGGCCGACGTCCGTGTCGAGAGCCGCGCGGTCGGCGAGGACCCGCATCACCGCCGGCAACGCCTCCGGCAGACCGGCCAGCAGACAGCGCTCCGCCAGCCCGGTGACCTCCGCGAGCCCTTGGGCCGTCACGGCGTCCGACTCCGCCTTGGCCGTGGCCGCCGCGAGCACGGTCGTCCCCCACACCCCGGCCTCCGCGACCCGCACCGACAGCTCCGGCTCCCACTGCAGCCGCCACGTCTCCCGGAAGGTCCCGGTGCTCCCCCGCGCCACGGCCGGCTCGCCCCATCCGACCCCGAGCAGCCGCAGCCGGTGCAGCAGCCTGCTCCGCGCGGCGTCGGCCTCCTTGCGCAGGTCCAGCTCGATCTCCCGCTCCCGCGCCTCCGGCTTCAGCCGCACCTTCCGCTGCTGCCGGTCCAGATCGCGCTGCAACGGCACCGCCGGCGCGCCCACCGGCACCTCCCCCAGCGCGTCCCCCACCACCAGCCGGTCCCGCACCAGCGCCAGCGGCACGTCCGACCCCTCGCACATCACCGCCCGTACCGCGTCGGTCGTCTCCCCGAGCCCGGGCAGCGGGCGGCCCCGCAGCGCGGCGAGCGTCCCGGCCAGCCGCACCGCCTCGATGACGTGCGCCGGGGACACGATCCGGTCCTCCTCCCGCAGCAGCGCCGCGACCCTGGTGAGCCATCGCTCGACCGGCCGGTCCGGCACGGCGAACAGATGGCCGTACCACCCCGGGGAGGTGATCCCCGCGCCGTACCCGCTCGTCCGCGCCAGCCTGCGGTACGTCCACGGCACCCAGGTCAGATCCGCCTTGACCTTGGCCAGCCCCTTCACCAGCGCCCGGTCCGCGGCGGCCGCCGTCCGCCTGCGCAGCGCCGGCACATGCCAGGCCCCGCACACCACCGCGACCCCGCCGCCCCCGAACTCCCGCCGCGCGGCGCGCAGGTGGAGCCGCATGTACGCCTCCCGCACCGCGTCCCGGTCGCGCGCCTCGTCGTCGTCGGCCTCCCGCAGCGCGCCCATCGCCTCCTCCACGGCGGCGAACGGCGCGAACGGGTCCCCCGGCCCGGCGCCCCGGTGCTCGACCACGTCCTCCCACCAGCGCTCGGGGTCGTCGTACCCCGCCGTCTCGGCCAGCACGGCGAGGGGGTCGACACGGGCGCCCTCCTCCCGCTCCTCCGCCTCCTCCTCGCGCTCCCACGCCAGCGCGTTCGCCGCGGGAAGGTCGATGAAACGGACCGGCACCCCGTGCGCCACGGCCCACCGCATCGCGACCCACTCCGGCGAGAACTCGGCGAACGGCCAGAACGCCGACCGGCCCGGCTCGTCGACGGCGTGCGCCAGCAGGGCGACCGGGGGGCGCATGCCGGCGTCGCCGACCAGCGGGACCAGGGTGTCGGCCTCGGCCGGCCCCTCGATCAGGACGACGCTCGGCCGTGCCGCCTCCAGCGCCGCCCGCACGGCCCGCGCCGATCCCGGCCCGTGATGCCGCACCCCCAGCAGCAAGGGTTCCGCGCCCGGGCGGTGCGGCCCGGCTCCCTCAGCACCCACCATGTCGTCCCCCGTCCCGTCCCCGCCCCGGTTCAGCCGCTCACTTCGCGGCAGGCCCGGTAGAAGTCCGTCCACCCCTCGCGCTCCCGCACCACCGCCTCCAGATACTCCTGCCAGACGACCCGGTCGGCGGCCGGATCGCGCACCACGGCACCGAGGATCCCGGCGGCGACATCGCCCGCCCGCAGCACGCCGTCGCCGAAGTGGGCCGAGAGCGCCAGCCCGCCCGTGACCACGGAGATCGCCTCGGCCGTGGACAGGGTCCCGCTGGGCGACTTCACCTTCGTCCGGCCGTCGGCCGTGACCCCGTCGCGCAGTTCACGGAAGACGGTCACCACGCGGCGGATCTCGTCGATGCCGTCGGGAGCGGCGGGCAGGTCGAGGGAGCGGCCGATCTGGTCGACGCGGCGGGCGACGATGTCGACCTCGGCCTCGATGCTGTCCGGCAGCGGCAGCACCACGGTGTTGAAGCGGCGCCGCAGCGCGCTGGACAGCTCGTTGACCCCCCGGTCGCGGTCGTTGGCCGTGGCGATGAGGTTGAAGCCGCGCACGGCCTGGACCTCCTGCCCCAGCTCGGGGATCGGCAGGGTCTTCTCCGACAGGATGGTGATGAGCGTGTCCTGGACGTCCGCCGGGATCCGGGTGAGCTCCTCGACGCGGACCGTCGCCCCCTGGGCCATCGCCCGCATGACGGGGCTGGGCACGAGGGCGGCGCGGCTCGGGCCGTGGGCCAGCAGCTGGGCGTAGTTCCAGCCGTAGCGGATGGCTTCCTCAGGGGTGCCGGCGGTGCCCTGCACGAGCAGCGTCGAGTCGCCGCTGACCGCGGCGGCCAGGTGCTCGGACACCCAGGTCTTGGCGGTGCCGGGGACGCCGAGGAGCAGCAGGGCGCGGTCGGTGGCGAGGGTGGTGACGGCGACCTCGACGATGCGGCGCGGCCCCACGTACTTGGGGGTGATCGGGGTGCCGTCGGGCAGGGTTCCGCCGAGGAGATAGGTGGCGACGGCCCACGGCGACAGCTTCCAGCGGGGCGGGCGGGGCCGGTCGTCGTGCGCGGCCAGCGCGGCCAGTTCCTGGGCGAAGGCGTCCTCGGCGTGCGGACGCAGCGTCTCGCCGTGCTGCTGCTCCCCCGGTGCCCCGACGGTCGGGTCAATGGACACGGACATGGTGTGAGTCCCCCTCCAGCTCGGCCGGTTCGGACATGGCTCCCACTCTGCATCACCCCACTGACAATCCGGCCTGACCTGCGAAAACGCCCTCGCGGCGGGGTCGGCCGGGGTCCGGTCCGGACCGATTGTCAGTGGGGGGATCTACCGTCGGAGACATGAATCGGCAGGGGGTGCGCTGGAGCGTGGACCAGGTGCTGGCACTGGCGCCTGACGACGCGTCACGCGAGGCGGGGAGCGAACTCGGCTCGGCCGGTGTGTGGTCCGGGACGGGCAGCAGCGGGGAGGGGGCGGTGTGGGGTCTGTGCGAGGGGAGCGGCCGGACGCCGTATCGCACGGTCGTCGATGTCGCGGACGAGGCCTCCGGCCCGGCGTACCGGTGCAGTTGCCCGAGCCGCAAGGTCCCGTGCAAGCACGCCGTCGGGCTGCTGCTGCTGTGGTCGGGCGGGGACGCCGCGGTGCCCCGGGGGGAGGCGCCGGAGTGGGCGGAGGACTGGCTCGCGGGCCTGCGCGGGCGCGCGGAGACAGGGGAGAGGAGAGGGGAGGAGGGCGCGGGGGGTTCTCCGGCCGGGCTCGCCGATCCTGAGGCGGCGCGGCGCCGGGCGGAGCGCCGTGCCGAGCGGATCACGGCGGGGGCGACCGAGCTGGAGCAGCGCCTCGCCGATCTGCTGCGCTCCGGTCTGGCCACGGCCGAGCAGGCGGGGTACGGGCTGTGGGAGGAGACGGCCGCCCGCATGGTCGACGCCCAGGCGTCCGGGCTGGCCGGGCGGGTGCGGGAGTTGGGCGCGATCCCCGGCTCCGGTCCCGGCTGGCCGGTGCGGCTGCTGGAGGAGTGCGCCCTGCTGCACCTCCTCGACCAGGGCTGGCTGCACCGGGCGGACCTGCCGGAGGGCCTGGCGGCGACGGTCCGCTCACGCGTCGGCCTGACCGGCTCCCCGTCCGGCCCGCCGGTCCGCGACCGTTGGCTGGTCCTCGCCCAGTACGACACGGTGGACCCGAAACTGACGACCCGCCGTATCTGGCTGTACGGCGCCGAGTCCGGCCGTACGGCCCTGCTCCTCTCCTACGGGGCGGCGGGCCGCGCTCCGGAGCCGGCGCTGCCGGTCGGCCTGGCCCTCGACGCCGAGCTGTCCGCCTACCCGGACCCCGGCCGGCAGCGGGCGGCGCTGACCGCGCGCCACGCCCCGCCCGCGCCGACGGCCGTACGCCCCCCGGGCGTGTCGACGTCCGAGGCGGCCGCCCGCTATGGCGTCGCCCTGCGCGAGGACCCCTGGCTGGACTCCGTCCCGGTCACGCTGGACGACGTCGTGCCGACCCCGGACGGCGACGCGTGGCAACTGGCGGACGCCGCCGGTGACACCGCCCTGCCGCTCACACCCACCGCGGTCTCCCGTCCCGGCCTGTGGCGTCTGGTCGCGCTGTCGGGCGGCGCCCCGATCAAGGTCTTCGGCGAGTGCGGCCACCGCGGCTTCACCCCCCTGACGGCCTGGCCGGCGGGCCCCGGGGAGGCGGTGCCGCTGTGCTGACGGCAACGGCCGGCACTGCCCTCGGGGCCGTACCGCCGTCGGTGTGGCGGCGCGTGCATAGGTCCCGCCCCACGGGACACCCGGGCGCGGATGACGCTTCAACCACCTCGGGCGGCCACAGGAGAGGGGCCTCATGAACGGCACCACGGCCGCGACGCAGCCGGGCGCCTGGGAGGACCTGGTCACCGCGGCGCTCCTCGGGACGGACCGGCGTACTCCCCCGGGCGTGGCCCCGGGCCCGGACGCCCCGCTCGCCCTGCTGGACGCGGCGGCCGCGGAGACCGTACGGCGCAGGGCGGGACTGCGTCCCGGCCGGGCCGCACCCCGTCCGGAGTTGGCCCCAGAGGACCCGAGGCCGCCCCTGCCGCCCGCGGCGGCGCGCCGGCTCGCCCAGTTGCTCGCCGAGCGCCCCGGCACGCCCGCGGGCAGCCGTCGCAGTACCGCGCCCGACCTGATGGAACTGCTGCCGCAGTGGCTCGCGGCGGCCAACGCCCATGGCTATGGCGCTCCCCCGCAGTCCCTGCCCGCCCTGCTGGACGCGGCACGCGGGCGGACGGACCTGCGTCCGGCGGCGCTGACGTTCGCCGGGCCGCGCGCCCTGTGGCTGGCGCGGCTCAACCCGGACTGGCGGTTCGCCCTGCGCGCGACCCCCGGCGGCGGTGCGGCCCTGCCCGGCCCCGAAGAGACCGAGCGCGTCCGGCGGTTGTGGCAGGAGGGCCTGTTCGCCGAGCGGGTCGCCCTGCTCGCGGCCCTGCGTTCCCGCGCGCCCGACGGCGCGCGCGAGTTGCTGGCCGGCACCTGGCCGACCGAGCGGGCCGAGGACCGGCTGATGTTCCTCGACTCCCTGCGCACCGGTCTGGGCCCCCGGGACGAGCCCTTCCTGGAGCAGGCGCTGGCCGACCGCTCGCGCAACGTGCGGGCGACGGCGGCCGAGCTGCTGTCGGCGCTGCCGCGTTCGGCGCTGGCCGGACGCATGGCCGTACGCGCCACCGCGTGCGTGGCCCTGGACCGCACCCAGGCCACCCCGACGATCGTCGTGGAGGCGCCGCACGCGTGCGACGCGGGCATGGAGCGCGACGGAGTCGTCCCCAAGCCGCCGCCCGGCCGGGGCGAACGGTCCTGGTGGCTGGGCCAGTTGGTGGAGGCGGCGCCGCTGGCCGCGTGGCCGGCGCGGCTCGGCGGCCGTACGCCGGAGCAGATCGTGGCGCTCCCGGTGGCCGACGACTGGCTGCCCGAGCTGCACGCCGCGTGGTGCCGGGCCGCGGTGCGTCAGCGGGACGCGGACTGGGCGCGGGCGCTGCTCGGCGCGCCGTCGTCGCCGGACGCGGGCGGGCCGGGCGCGGTGTCCCTGGCCGAGCGCGCCAAGCTGCTGGGCACGCTGACGGCGGCCGAACGGGCCGACTGGGTGGCGGGGTTCATCGCGGCGCACGGCCTGTCGGAGGCGTTCCAGCTGCTCGGGGTGTGTGCGGTGCCGTGGGCCGCGCCGCTCGGCCGGGCGGTGGTCGACGCGCTCAACATCGCCCGGGACGCGGGCAGTTACCCCTGGAGCTTCAGCGGTGTGATGGGCCTGGCCGAGCGCTGCCTGGACCCGTCGGAGACCGTCCGTCTGGACGCGTTGCTGGCGATACCGGACGAGCCGGAGGACGCCTCACCCGGCGCCGGGGGCTACTGGGCGGAGGCGTTCCAGAGACTCGTGACGACGCTGCGGTTGCGGGGGGTGATGAGGGAGGAGCTGAAGGCGCCATGACGCACGGTGGCGCTCCCGGGGCGATCCCTCCCTCGGCGCGGGCGATGCCTCGGTCACGCCGGCTGGCGGACGTGCGCGCGCACCCAGTCGACGATGGACTGCGTGGTCGCGCCGGGCGTGAAGATCTCGGCGACGCCCTTCTCCTTCAGCGGCGGAATGTCGGCCTCCGGGATGATCCCGCCGCCGAAGACGAGGATGTCCGCCGCGTCCCGTTCCTTGAGCAGCTCGATCACCGCGGCGAACAGCGTGTTGTGCGCGCCGGACAGGATGGACAGGCCGATCGCGTCGGCGTCCTCCTGGATCGCCGTGTCGACGATCTGCTCGGGGGTCTGGTGGAGCCCGGTGTAGATGACCTCCATACCGGCGTCGCGCAGTGCCCGCGCGATCACCTTGGCTCCCCGATCGTGGCCGTCGAGCCCCGGCTTGGCCACCACCACGCGGATCGGACCGGCTGCCACACCCATCACTGCCTCCATGAAGCGCTTCCATCCATCCGTACCGGACCGCCGGATCCCTCGCACGCCGCGCGGGTACGGACGGACGCCCCGCTCGACGGTGAGCGGGGAAGTGAACGAACGTTATCTCCAGCATCCCGCACCCGGCAGTTTCGCGGTGGAGAGGGAGGGGGAAATCACATGAGTGCACACGGGGGACACGGTGGTCCCTGTCGTGTGCCGACAGGAGGTCGGCCATGAAGGTCACCCGAGTGCTGGAGCCGCTTCTTCCGCTGTATCAGCGTCTCCTCCCAAGCAGGCTCGCGGGACTCTCCGCGGCTCTCCTCAAGGCCACCGCGCTGGAGCTGGCGATCCTCGCGGGGCATGTCCTCCTCTATCCGTCCGGCATCACGCAAGAGCGCCGCACGCCGCCCGCCCTCCCGGCCGGCGGCTCCGGCGAACCGACGGCCCTGCCCACCCAGGCCCCGCCTCCGGTGGTGCTGCTGCACGGATTCATCGACAATCGTTCCGTGTTCGTCCTGCTGCGCCGCAGCCTCGCCCAGCACGGCCGACACCAGGTGGAGTCGCTCAATTACTCCCCCCTGACCTGCGACATCCGTATCGCGGCCGAGCTGCTGGGCCGGCACATAGAGGAGATCTGCTCGCGCACCGGCAGCCGGCAGGTGGACATCGTCGGGCACAGCCTGGGCGGTCTGATCGCCCGGTACTACGTGCAGCGGCTCGGCGGCGACCTCCACGTACGGACGCTGGTCACGCTGGGCACTCCGCACTCGGGCACCCGGGTCGTGCCGCTGGCCGACGCGCATCCGATCGTGCGCCAGATGCGCCCCGGTTCGCCGGTGATCGAGGAGCTCAAGCGGCCCGCGCCGGGCTGCCGTACCCGCTTCGTCAGCTTCTGGAGCGACCTCGACCACATCATGGACCCGCTGGAGTCGGCCTGCGTCGACCATCCCGACCTGCGCGCGACGAACGTACGGGTGACGGGAATCGGCCATCTCGCGCTCCCCGTGCACCCGGCCGTGGCGGCCGGCATCCGCCAGGCCCTGGAGGACGACACCACGACCGCTCCCGGCAGCGCGCGGACCGACGGTCTGACGGTCGCCTGACGCCGGCCTGACGGTCGCCCGACGCCCCCGACACCCTCGCTCGCCTTCGAACAATCTTCGAACATAGGGCCAAGGTCGTGCCCGCAGTCCCCCGAAACACGGCCGAATGCCCGTTTCCCGCAGGCACGAAACCTGCCGAAGATTGTCGTGCCCGCGTACTGCCGGGTACAGTCGCCGCACTGCTCTGGCAGCCCCTGTTGTCGAGGCGAAAGAGAAGTTGGTGAACGACCGTCACCCGTCGGGGACCATGACCACCCCGGCCCCGGCTTCCGAAGACGCCTCGGCGCACTACGCGTCGTACGGCACCCAGGAGGCCCAGTACGACGGCTTCACCACGTACGGCGCCGGCTACGACACGACCGGTTTCGACACCGGCGGCCAGACCCACGCCACCGCGACCTTCGCGGCCGACCCGCTCTTCGGCGGCCTCCCCGCCGACGCGACCGGCTCGTACGACACCGGACAGTGGGCGACGGGCGGTCACCAGACGCTGAACTACGACCCGTACGCGGCCCAGCACCACGGCGCCTACGACACGGGCGCGTACGACAGCACCGCCTGGTCCGCCGACTACCAGCATCTGATCCCGCAGCAGGGGACGCCCGCCGACGCCAGCGGCCAGTGGGACGCCGGCGCCTGGCTCCAGCCGGAGCAGCCCGCCGGCGGCGCCGACCAGCCCCAGCAGTGGGAATGGGGCACCCAGTCCTTCGACACCGGCGCCTACGACGCCACGCAGTGGAACACCGACGGCGACCCCGCGACGGCCGCCGACGCGTCGTACGAGCAGCATGGCGAACCGTTCGGGCAGGAGAACGGCGATGCCGGCAGCGCCGACTTCGACCCCGCCGCCCATGACCTCGCCCCGTCCGGCGAGCGCGAGTCGGCCGCCACCGGCGAACTGCCCGTCGTAGAGCCGCTGCCGCTGCTCGACGAGCAGGAGGAGACGGCCCCGGCGCCGATGACGCGGGTGGCCGCGCGCAACGCGAGCCGTTCCCGGCGCCGTACGCCCCCGAAACGTTCCGCGCTGCTGACCGTGGCCGTGCCGTCCGCCTGTGTGATGGGCGTCGCCGGGATCGCCGCCGCCTCCGTCGTCCCCTTCGGCGAGGACGGCAAGGACACCACCGCCTCCGCCGCGGAGACCAAGTCGGTGAAGCCGTCCGCCGCCAACAACAAGCTGGACAGCCAGCTGGAGAACCTGAGCGCGGAGGCCGACGACTTCGCCGACCGGGCCAGCCGCACGCAGGAGCGCATCGACCTCAAGGCCCAGCAGGAGGCCGAGAAGAAGAAGGCGGCGGCGGAAGCGGCCCGCAAGGAGCGGCTGCGCCCCAAGTACGCCCTGCCGGTCGCCCAGCGCGGCCTCAGCGCCTACTACGGCCAGTCCGGCGTCAACTGGATGTCCCTGCACACCGGGATCGACTTCCCCGTCTCCTACGGCACCACGGTGATGTCGGCGGTCGACGGCACCGTGCGGACGCAGTGGAACAGCGCCTACGGCAACATGATGATCGTGACGGCGAAGGACGGCACGGAGACCTGGTACTGCCACCTCTCCAGCTACCGCGTCGCCTCCGGTACCAAGGTGAAGGCCGGCGACCCGATCGCGTACTCCGGCAACTCGGGCAACTCCACCGGCCCGCATCTGCACTTCGAGGTCCGGCCGGCCGGCGGCTCGCCGATAGACCCGCTGCCGTGGCTGCGCAGCCACGGTCTGGACCCGACGTAGACGGTGAGCCCCCGCTGTTCAGCGGGGGCTCCGCTCGTACCGCTACAGCTTCTCCACCGGCGCGTACCGCAGCAGCAGCCGCTTGGGCTTGGTGTCGCCGAAGTCGATCGTCGCCTCCGCGTTCGCGCCCGTGCCCTTCACCGCGACGACCGTGCCGAGGCCGAACTGGTCGTGGGTGACGCGGTCGCCGACGGCCAGGGACACCACCGGCTTCTCGTCCGTCCGGCGGGTGGCGAAGCCGGACGCGCCCGAGGCGGAGGAACGGGAGCGGGTCGACGACAGCGAGGCCGCCACGCCCGAGCTCGGGGGCGCGAGGGTGGCACCGGTGCGCTTCCAGTCCACGTGCGTCGCCGGGATCTCCTCCAGGAAGCGGGAGGGCGGGTTGTACGACGGCTGCCCCCAGGCGCTGCGCATCGACGAGCGGGTCAGATACAGCCGCTCACGCGCGCGCGTGATGCCGACGTAGGCCAGGCGGCGCTCCTCCTCCAGCTCCTTGGTCTGGCCGAGGGCGCGCATGTGCGGGAAGACGCCGTCCTCCATGCCGGTGAGGAAGACCACCGGGAACTCCAGGCCCTTGGCGGTGTGCAGGGTCATCAGGGTGATGACGCCGGAGCCGTCCTCGTCCTCGTCGGGGATCTGGTCGGAGTCGGCCACCAGCGCGACCCGCTCCAGGAAGTCCGCGAGCCCGCCGGGGGTGCCCTCGGACTCCTGCTCGAACTCCAGGGCCACGGCGGCGAGTTCCTGGAGGTTCTCGATGCGGGTCTCGTCCTGCGGGTCGGTGGAGGCCTGCAACTCGGCGAGATATCCGGTGCGTTCGAGGACGGCTTCGAGGACCGTGGCCGGTCCCGCGCCGGACTCGACGATCGTCCGCAGCTCCTCCATCAGCACGTTGAACCGCTTCACGGCGTTGGTGGAGCGGGCCGCCATGCCGTACGCCTCGTCGACGCGCTTGAGCGCCTGCGGGAAGCTGATCTTCTCCCGCTGGGAGAGGGCGTCGATCATCGCCTCGGCGCGCTCGCCGATGCCGCGCTTGGGCACGTTGAGGATGCGGCGCAGCGGGACGGAGTCCTCCGGGTTGGCGAGGACGCGCAGATAGGCCAGGACGTCCCGGACCTCCTTGCGCTCGTAGAACCGGACGCCGCCGACGACCTTGTACGGCAGGCCGACGCGGATGAAGACCTCTTCGAAGACACGCGACTGGGCGTTGGTGCGGTAGAAGACGGCGACATCGCCGGCCTTCGCCTCGCGCGCGTCCACCAGGCGGTCTATCTCGTCGGCGACGAACTGCGCCTCGTCGTGCTCGGTGTCGGCGACATAGCCGGTGATGCGCGCGCCCGCGCCCGCGTTGGTCCACAGGTTCTTGGGGCGGCGGGACTCGTTGCGCTCGATGACCGCGTTGGCGGCGGACAGGATGGTCTGCGTGGAGCGGTAGTTCTGCTCCAGCAGGATCGTCGTGGCGTCCGGGTAGTCCTCCTCGAACTGGAGGATGTTGCGGATGGTCGCGCCACGGAAGGCGTAGATCGACTGGTCGGCGTCGCCGACGACGCACAGCTCGGCGGGCGGGATGTCGTACTCGCTCGGCGGGACGTCGACGTCGTGCTCGCGCGTCCCGACCAGCTCGCGCACGAGCGCGTACTGGGCGTGGTTGGTGTCCTGGTACTCGTCGACGAGGACGTGCCGGAAGCGGCGGCGGTAGTGCTCGGCGACGTCCGGGAAGGCGCGCAGCAGGTTGACCGTCGTCATGATCAGGTCGTCGAAGTCGAGCGCGTTGGCCTCGCGCAGCCGTGACTGGTAGAGCGCGTACGCCTGGGCGAGGGTCTTCTCGAAGCCGTCCGTCGCCTGGGCGGCGAAGTCCTCCTCGTCGATCAGCTCGTTCTTCAGATTGCTGATCTTGGCGCTGAAGGACTTGGGCGGGAAGCGCTTGGGGTCGAGGTCCAGGTCGCGGCAGACCAGGGCCATCAGGCGCTTGGAGTCGGCGGCGTCGTAGATCGAGAAGGACGAGGTGAAGCCGAGCTTCTTGCTCTCGCGGCGCAGGATGCGCACGCACGCGCTGTGGAACGTCATGACCCACATCGCGTTCGCGCGCGGGCCGACGAGGTGCTCGACGCGCTCCTTCATCTCGCCGGCGGCCTTGTTGGTGAAGGTGATCGCGAGGATCTGGCCCGGGTGCACATCGCGCGCGGCGAGCAGATGGGCGATGCGGTGGGTGAGCACGCGCGTCTTGCCGGAGCCGGCGCCGGCGACGATGAGCAGCGGGGTGCCGGAGTGGACGACGGCGGCGCGCTGGTTGTCGTTGAGCCCCTCGACCAGGGCGGCGGCGTCCAGGGCCGGGCGCGGGGCGCCGTCGCGGTAGTAGGCGTCCCGGTCCGGGGGCACGTCGAACTTCCCGCCGAACAGATCGTCCGGAAGCGGCTCCGGAGCGTGATCGTCCTCGGGCGGCGGCGGGGGTTCCTCCTCGCGGCCGCGAGGGGCCTGGAGGTCCGCCAGGAAGCTGTCGTCAAAGAGGCTGCTCATCGCTCTCCGAGTCTAGGGGGCCCCACTGACAACCGGTGGCCGTCCCCCAAACCCGGCCGCCGCCACCCTGTGTGATGGCCGCGCCACGGGGCGCGCCGGCCCGGGCCCGGACATGCCAAGGTCACGAAAATGTATCGGGCATATCACCCATCAACCTTCACAGGGGCCACACCAGTTGGCTACCGTGCCGGGCGGGCCGTACGACACCCACCGGCGAACGTCGCCGGGCCGCACGGCCTCCGCCGAGTCCGGCGCGCCCCCTCGCGGCAGCCGGAGCCGGGGACCCACCGACCTTGGGGTGAATCGGCCCGCCTCCCGTCCCGGGACAGGCCGTAGGGCAAACCCTTCCAAACCTCCGCCCGAACCCGACAGCTAACTCGGTAGGCGGAACATTGGAAGGAGTCGCCTCCCTTGGCGTCGCAGCACCGCAAGCCGCGTTCGGCGGGCCCGCTCATGGCCGGCATACGCACCCCCGCTCTCGCCACCGCCGCGCTCACCTCCGTGGCCCTGCTCTCCCAGACGGCGAACGCCGCGCCCTCCGCCGACGGCAGGCCCAGCCTGGAGGAGGTCGAGAAGAAGGTCGACGATCTCTACCGGCAGGCGGAGACGGCCACGGAGAAGTACAACGCCGCCAAGGAGAAGACGACCAAGCAGCGCAAGCAGGTCGACACCCTGCTGGACGACGTCGCCCGGCGCACCCAGAAGCTCAACGAGGCGCGGGAGGAGCTGGGTTCCTTCGCGGCCGCCCAGTACCGCACCGGTGCCGCCGCGCCCGACACCGCGACCTTCCTGCTCGCGGACACCCCGCAGGACTACTTCGACCAGACGCAGCTGATGAGCCGGATGACCGACCGCCAGAAGGGCGCGGTCGACGACTTCGTCACCGAGCAGTCGGCGACGATGCAGAAGCGCCGGGAGGCCTCCGAGAGCCTCCGGACGCTCACCGACACCCAGAACGACCTCAAGACCGCCAAGGCCACCGTCCAGCAGAAGCTCAGCGACGCGCGCGAGCTGCTGGCGCGGCTGACGGCGGAGGAGAAGGCGCGGCTCGCGGCGATCGAGAAGCAGAAGCAGGAGGAGGCCGCCCGCAAGGCCGCGGAGCTGGCGCGGCAGCAGGCGGCGGAGGCGGCCGCGCAGCAGCAGACCACCGCGCCGCCGTCCGGCACATCGACCACCTCCCCCGGCTCGTCCACCGCCCCATCGGACTCGTCGTACGCCACGAAGGCCGACAAGGCGATCGCGTTCGCCCGCGCGCAGATCGGCAAGCCGTACGTCTGGGGCGCCACCGGCCCCGACTCCTACGACTGCTCCGGCCTCACCCAGGCCGCCTGGAAGGCCGCCGGCGTCGACCTCCCGCGCGTGACGTACGACCAGGTCAACGCCGGCACCACGGTTCCCCTCTCCCAGGCCCTCCCCGGCGACCTGGTCTTCTTCTACGACGACGTCAGCCACGTGGGCCTCTACATCGGCAACGGCATGATGATCCACGCCCCGAAGCCCGGCGCCTACGTCCGCGAGGAGTCGATCTACTACGACGGCGCGTCGACGATCCACAGCGTGGTGAGACCGGCCTAGGCGGTATCCGCGCTCCCGCGCGCCCTCCCCACCTCACGCCCCCGCCTGCACCCGCGCGTATTTCCACGGCGGTGTGCGCGTGGCCCCGGTCGTCGGGGGCGCGAGGTCCTTAGCATCGGCGCATGGCCGGGACCTCACCTCTTCGCGTCTGGTGGGCGCAGCGGACGCCGGCGGCGGGGGCCGCTGTCATGGCGACCGGGATCGTGTCCGTCGGGCTGCTCCTGACCGATCACGACGTGCTGTCCCGCGTCGCCCTGGTGCTGGCGTCGGTCGCGTGGGTCGCGCTGGCCGGGGACTTCGTCGTACGGCTGGTGCGGCACCGGGAACAGTGGAAGGCCGAGGCGGGAACGCCGGGCGCGCTCACGGCCGTGGCGGCGACGACCGTCCTCGGGACGCGTTTCTCCCTGGCGGGGCGGCAGACGCTCGCCGATGTGATGCTGGAGATCGCGGCGCTGCTCTGGGCGGTGCTGCTCGTGGACGTCGTACGGCACTGGCGGGGCCGGATGTCCGGCGCGGTGTTCCTGGGCTGTGTGGCCACGCAGGGCCTCGCCGTACTGGGCGCGACGCTGGCGCGCGCCGAGGCGGTGGCCTGGCTCGCGCACGCGTCGCTCGTCGTGTTCTGGCTCGGCCTCGTCCTCTACGGCGTCGCGCTCGCCCACTTCGACCCGCGGCAGCTCTCCGTCGGCGCCGGGGACCAGTGGGTGGCGGGCGGGGCCCTGGCCGTCTCGGCGCTCGCGGGGGCCAAGCTGCTCGCCGCCGACGACCACCTCTACCTCTGGAGCGACGACGACAGCGGCGTCCTGCGGGTGATGACCATCGCCCTGCTGGTGCTCGCCCTCGCCTGGTACGCCGTACTGCTGTTCTGCGAGGCCCGGTGGCCGCGGCCGCGCTACGACGTGCGCCGCTGGTCGACGGTGTTCCCGATGGGCATGACGGCGACGGCGACGCTGTCGGTCGCCACCGCCGCAGACCTGCCGTGGCTGAGGGGGCCGGGTCAGGTGCTGCTGTGGATCGCGGTGGCGGTCTGGCTGGCCGTCGCCGCCGGCGCGGTCGGCTCGGCGCGGGCGCAGATCAGGTCCACAGCACCGCGATGAAGATGTTCGCCGTGGTCAGCAGCCCGACCAGGCCGAACAGGCTCTTGTCGACCTTCTCGTCGTCCCGCTTCACATAGACGAGACCGAGGATCACGATGAGCAGCGCCAGCTTCACGCCGATCTTGATGGTGTTGACGTGATGGTCGTCCGCCTGGTTGAGGCCGACCAGGACCACGCCGGTGACCAGCATCGTCGCGGCGCCGTGCAGCATCGCGGGCACGAAGCGGGCGGTGCCCTGCCCCATCGCCTTCATCTGGGTGAGAAAGCCGCCGAGGAGCGCGGCGATGCCGATGATGTGCAGGCCGACGAAGAGATGGATGAGTACGTCCATGGGGCGCGATGCTAATCAGCCCGGCATGTGCCACCCGACACCGGCCCGTCGCATGTGCACGCACCCGCATATATGCACCCCATAGCAGCGCGCCCCTCCCGCCTGCCCCGCGTTTCCCACTTCGGTCAGCGCCCCACGCCAAGTCGACGCCTCAGAGGCCACACGTCGCTCACGTACGGTCATCACACCGCCCACTTGTGTCATTTCCGCACATCGCGTTATCCACCCGACACACCCGGGCCTAGCGTCCTCCCCCAGGTGACCGGCTCCCCACCGCCGCCCGGGCCAGGGGCGGCAGTCGGGCACCACCGCCGAAGAGGTCCGGCGGCGGCTCGCTCCCCCTGTGCGGGACGCCGCCGGACGCGTCAACCGTCCCCGCGGTCCGCACCGCTCGCGTCGCGGGACGCGGCGGTCGTACGAAAGGACGTGCAGTCCCACGTGGCAGCGCACCGTAAGTCCCGACAGCGCTCGCTCAGCGGCAATACGGCCCGCACCGCGGCCACCCTCGCCCTCGCGGGCGCGGCGACGGCCACCGCCTTCGACGGCATCGGCCACGCCGAGCCGGAACTGACGCCCGCCCAGGTGAAGGCGAAGGTGGACCAGCTGTACCAGGAGGCGGAGGTCGCCACCGAGAAGTACAACGGCGCGAAGGAGAAGGCGCGACAGGCTGAACAGCACCTCAAACAGCTGCGGGACGAGGCGGCCCGCAAGGAGGAGCGGCTCAACTCGGCGCGCGAGCAGCTCGGTTCGATGGCCGCCGCGCAGTACCGCGCCGGAGGGCTCGACCCCGCCGTGCAGCTGGCGCTCTCCGACGACCCCGACCGCTATCTCGACGGCGCCGCCTTCGCCGAACGCGCGGGCGACCGGCAGTCCGCCACCGTCACGCGCGTACGCAACGAGCTGCGCGAGATCGAGCAGCTGCGCGGCGCCGCCCGCATCGAGCTGGCCTCGCTCAAGGCCCGCCAGGCGGAGCTGCAACAGCACAAGAAGACGGTCACCGACAAGCTGGACACGGCCCGCGGGCTGCTGTCCCGGCTGACCGCCGAGGAGCGGGCCCGCGTCGGCGCCGACGGCACCGGCACCGGCGACCGCGCCTCCCGGGCCTCGGCGAGCGGCGCGCGCGAGAGCCTCGCGGCACCGGGTTCCGCCACCACTCAGGCCCCCAACTCCCGTACGGCGACGGCCATCGCGTACGCCTACTCCAAGATCGGCAGCCCCTACGTCTGGGGGGCGACCGGGCCGAACGCCTTCGACTGCTCCGGCCTCGTCCAGGCCGCCTACCGCTCCGCCGGCATCTCCCTGCCGCGCACCACCTACGCCCAGATCGACGCCGGACGCCGCGTCTCCCGCTCCGAACTCCTCCCCGGCGACCTGGTGTTCTTCTACTCCGGTATCAGTCACGTCGGCCTCTACATCGGCAACGGCATGATGATCCACGCCCCCAACCCCTCGTCCTCGGTCCGCGTGGCCCCGATCGACGAGATGCCCTTCGCGGGGGCCACGCGGGTGGTCTGAACCGGGCGGGACGCGGGTGGACGGCGGCCGCCGGGGGCGAGGGAGTGCTTCAAATGCCTTGGCCGACCCGGGCGTTCGCGCTCCCGTCCATGGCCTGGATCGGTCGGCACCCGACGACCGGCATGGGACGATCATGATCCAACGGAACGGTCGTCCCAGCGGCCGTCGCCCGCGCCGCCCCGCACCTCCCGCCTCGCCCACGAGAGAGTCCCGATGCCGCGCTCCACGCTGCCGCCTCCCCCGCCGCACATCCGCGCCTGGCCGGACCGGGCCGCGCTGCTCGCCGACCGGGCGCGGGCGCTGGAGGATCTGCGGTGGCGCAGCCTCGGCGTCCACCGCGCGCTCCTGCTCTGGCTGCTGGCGCTCGCGGCGATCATCGGCTGGGCGCTGCTCGTGCTGCCGCTTCAGCAGTTCGAGGAGCGGGACCCCACCGGCTTCCTCCTCGGTCCGGTCTTCGCCCTGCTCGGCCTCGCCGCACTCACCCCCTCCGTCGTCGCCGTCACGCTCGCCATCCGCCGCGACCACCAGGTGCGCCAACTCCTCGACGCCTGGCTGGCCCTGGACCGTCACCCGCAGACCGACGCCCGCCTGCGCTCCCCCGGCCTGAGCCTCTTCTGGCTGCTGTCCTCCTTCGTCGTCGGCGCGATCGGCCTGGGGGCGTCCTTCACCTCCGCCGCCGCCACGACCGGTGGGCGGGCGCCCCACGCCGACATCGCCCTCGGCGTGGGCACCGGCACCATCCTGTGGCTGACGGGCCTGATCGGCGCGGTCAACGCCGTCCGCCACTACCGCTGGGTCCTGCGAGCCCTGGGCCCGGCTCCGCTGCCGGAGCCCCGGTAGGTCAGACCAGCCGGCGGGCCGTCGCCCAGCGCGTCAGCTCGTGCCGGTTGGACAGCTGGAGCTTTCTCAGGACCGCCGAGACATGGGATTCGACCGTCTTGACGGAGATGTAGAGCTGCTTGGCGATCTCCTTGTACGCATAGCCCCGCGCGATGAGGCGGAGCACCTCCCGCTCGCGCTGGGTCAGGCGGTCGAGGTCCTCGTCGACCGGCGGGGCGTCGGTCGAGGCGAAGGCGTCGAGGACGAAGCCGGCCAGCCGCGGGGAGAACACCGCGTCGCCCTCCTGGACCCGGAAGATGGAGGCGACGAGGTCCGAGCCGGTGATCGTCTTGGTGACATAGCCGCGCGCACCGCCCCGGATCACACCGATCACGTCCTCCGCCGCGTCCGACACGGACAGGGCGAGGAAACGGACCGGCGCCTCGACGTCCGCCATCAACGACGAGCAGCGGCGCAGCACTTCGACCCCACCGCCGCCCGGCAGATGGACATCGAGGAGGACCACCTCGGGCCGGGTCGCGGTGATGACGGTGACGGCCTGGTCCACGTCGGCGGCCTCCCCGACGACCTCGACGCCGGTCTGCTCGGTCTGGCCGATCTCGGCCTGCACGCCCGTGCGGAACATGCGGTGGTCGTCGACGAGGACCACGCGCACCCGCCGCCCCCCGGCGCTATCGCCGTGCGGGGCCTCGGCGGCCTCCGCCGCTCCCGCCGCCCCGTTCGTCTCGGTCGGATCGCTCATGACGTCTTCTCCGCCCTCTCCATCTCCAGCTCGACCTCCGTGCCGCCGCCCGGCACCGTCCGCAGCCGCGCCGTACCACCGTGGCGCTCCATGCGGCCGATGATCGATTCTCTGACACCCATGCGGTCGGCGGGTATCGAGTCGAGGTCGAAGCCGGGACCGCGGTCGCGGACGGACACGAAGACCGTCCTCCCCTCGGCTTCGGCGTAGACCTGTACGGCGCCTCCCTCGCCACCGTACTTCGCGGCGTTCACCATCGCTTCGCGCGCTGCCTGCATCTGCGCACCGGTCCTCTCGTCGAGCGGGCAGTCGCCGACGACGACCACCTCGATGGGCACGCCGTGCTTGTCCTCGACCTCGGCGGCATTGCGCCGGACCGCTTCGGCGAGCGTGCTCGGCTCGTCGGCCTCGTCCTTGCCGGTGCCCTCCGGTTTGTACAGCCAGGTGCGCAGGTCGCGCTCCTGTGCGCGAGCGAGGCGGCGCACCTCGTTCGCGTTCTCCGCGTTGCGTTGGATCAGGGTCAGGGTGTGCAGCACCGAGTCGTGGACATGGGCCGCGACCTCCGCCCGCTCCTGTGCGCGGATGCGCATCAGGCGCTCCTCGGACAGGTCCTGCGTCATGCGGACGAGATACGGCCCCGCCAGGAGCGTGATCCCCACCAGGACAGCGAGGGCGGCCTGCAGCACCGAGCCCAGGTGGGCGGCGGAGCCCTGCAGGACGAAGATGGCGGAGACGCCGGCGGTGACCAGCAGGACCCCGCCGACCGTGCGCACCAGGGTGACCGTGCGCCGGCGGCTGCCGACCTCCACCCAGCGGGCCCGGCGGGCGTTGTCCGCCTGCCGCCAGACGAGGGCGACACCCGCGCCGACCAGGACGAGGGGGAGGAGATACGCCTTGGCTCCGCCGCCCAGATTCACATTGCCCACGAAGACCATGGCCACGACGACCATGAGGAGCAGGGCGACGATCTGGCCCTTGTCCGGTCTGCGGGCGACGAGTCTGCGGCGGCCGTCCGCCGCGGTCTCGGTGCTGACCAGGGACGGGGGCCGCTGCGCCTCCACCCCGCCGACGCCGAGCGGGACGAAGAACCAGAAGGCCGCGTACAGCAGGGCGCCGAGGCCGTCCGCGAGGAACAGGCCGACGAAGACCAGCCGCACCCAGATCACGGGCAGCCCGAGATGCCCGGCGAGCCCCCGCGCCACGCCACCCAGCCAGCGACCGTCGCTGCTGCGGTAGAGCTTGCGCGGCGGCCGCGGTTCGACGAGTGGCGCTGCTGCGGCTTCCGGCATGCCAACGATGGTCACACGGCCGACCGGCCGGGGCATCAGGGTTTGCCCCCGAGACGCCCCTGATTTTCGACGCTTCCGCAGGTCGAACGCCTCCCGGGTGCGGGCTCAGGGCCGATATCAGGGTCCGACCAGGGTCATTCCGACTGCCGCCGGGGCGCCTCGACCGCCACCATGGACGCATGACAGATCACCAGCACGCCGAGGGCGCCGTGCCCGACGGGAAGAGCGGGTCCGACGCGGCCACCCCGTCCACCACCGGCGCCTCGAGCGGCGCGGGTGAGGAACCGCGCGCGCACGGGAGAGCGGGCGCACGCGGAAAGAGGGGTGCGCCCGAGGAAGCGGACGTGCATGAGAAGAAGGGTGCGTCCGCGCAGTCGGGCCGGGGTGAAGAGGTGAAGGTGAGCGAGGGCACGGAGCGGGACGGGGTGACGGTCGGGACGGGATCGGCGGGCGCCTCCGGGGACACGGACACCGAGCCGGCCGGCGGTGCCGACGTGCCCCGAAGGTTGCGGCGCGAGCGGGAGACCAAGATGCTCGCCGGGGTGTGCGCGGGGCTGGGGCGGCAGTGCGACATGGATCCGGTGATCTTCCGGATCACGCTGGCCGTGCTCTCGGCGACCGGCGGCCTCGGCCTCATCTTCTACGGCTTCGCATGGCTGTTCGTGCCGTACGCGGACGAGGACGAGAACGAGGTGCGCAAGCTCCTGACCGGCCGGGTCGACGGACAGGCGCTCGCGGCCGTGCTGTTCGCGCTGGTCGGCTGCGGGGTCTTCCTGTCGATGCTGAACAACGGCGGGATGCTGACGTTCGCCGCGGTCCTCTCCCTCCTCCTCGCGGGCGCCGGCTACTGGTCGCGGCACCGCGGCGCCCCCGACACCGATCCGCTGTCCGCGCAGGCCGCGGCCGACGCCCCGCCCGAGGCGCAGGCGCCGCCGGTGCCCGCGGCCTACCCGTCCTGGTGGCGCGACCCCATCGTCAAGGACGGCACCCATGTCGGCGGCACGGGATATCTGTGGGGCCCGCGCGACTCCCGTGACCGGGACGTCACCGCGGCGGTCGACGTCGGCCTCAGCAGCGCGTACGTCCACCGAAGAGAGCCGCTGCGCACGCCGTACAGCCCTCCTCCGGTGCCGCGCGGTCCTCGCTGGATAGGCGGCTGGCTGTTCCTGCTGGCCCTGCTGGCGGGCGGCCTCGCCACCTGGCTGACGTGGGACGAGCACCCGCTGGGCACCAGTCTGCAGGCGGGGTTGTCGGCGGCGTTGATCGTGCTGGGTGCTGGGATCGCGGTCAGCTCGTTCGTGGGGCGGACGGGGGCCGGGTCGGTGTTCCTGGCGATCGTCACGGCGGCGCTGCTCGCCGCCTCGACGGCGCTGCCCCGGGACATCGGCACGCACTGGGTGGAGCGGACATGGCGGCCGGCGACCGTGGCGGAGGTCCAGGAGTCGTACGACCTCGGCACCGGCGAGGCCACACTGGACCTGTCCCGGGTGGACATCCCGAAGGGGCGGACGGTGAGCTCGAACGTGGATGTGGGGCTGGGCAAGCTGCGGGTGATCGTGCCGCGGGGCGTGACGGTGCGGCTGGACATCGAGGTGGGGCTGGGCGACGTCCAGTTGCCGGGTGACGACAAGAAGGACGTGGATGTGGAGCCGGGCAAGCACAAGGACGTGACCCTGGCGCCGGTGGCGGGCGGCACGGCCGGCGGGACGCTCGACCTGGACCTCCAGGTCGGGGTGGGACAGGCGGAGGTGACCCGTGCTGCGGCATGAGTTCCGGCCGGGCAAGCTGATCGCCGGCGTCTCCTTCACCATCGCGGGCGTCATCTACGCGGGGGACGCGGGCGGGCTGTGGGAGACCCCGTGGTTCTCGGTGATCCCGATCGTGGTGGCCGGCCTCTTCCTGGCCGGAGCGGCGGCACTCCTGGCCCGGAGCATACGCAGACGCCGGGGACCGGCAGGCCCCTCGCCCGCCGACCAGTGGACCGGCCCACAAGGAACACCGACGGGCAGTCCGACCCCGGCCGGGGGCAAGGGAGACCCACCGACGGACAACACCGCCAGACCGGAGTGAAGCAGCACCGCCCCCTCCAAGGGCCGGTCTCGCGGCGGGGGTCGGCCGAGCCGAGCAGCCCGCGACCTCGCGGCGGCGGACGTCGGCCCAGCAGGTCCGGCCCCGCCGGGATCCGGGCGGGAGCCGCTAGGGCCTGTCCGGCGGATCATGCCCCAGACGCGGGGCCTGGCACGCCCATCTGCGGCGTTGTCGTCGCTTGCCGATGCTCCGCATCGCCGCGCTCCTCCGCCTTGCAGCTGGCCGCACCAGGCCCCGCTCACCTGCGCTGACGAGGTCCCGCCGATATCCTGCGACCTGATCCGCCGGACAGGCCCTAGGAGAGGTCGGGCAGGCGTTCTCGGCGTTTGGTTCGCCAGGCCGCGTCGACCGAGAGGAGGGGGGCTCCGGCGAGGACCAGGGGGAGCCAGGCCATCAGGTAGGCGAGGTCGTTGCCGTAGTAGTAGGGGTCGGAGGCCCAGCTGACCGTCAGCCAGAGGCTGAGGGAGATCAGGGCGCCGCCGAGGGCGGCCACGCGGGCGAGGAGGCCCAGGAGGGTGCCGATGCCCACGGCGAGTTCACCGAGGGCGATGGCGTAGCCGAAGCCGACCGGGCTCTTCAGGGCCAGGTCGACCAGGGCGGGGATGGCCGAGGAGTCGCGGGCGGCGCGCATGGTGTCGCCGATGGAGCCCGCGCCGGAGTCCTTCATGAAGGCGCTGTCGGTGAGTTTGTCCAGGCCGGCGTAGATGAAGGTGACGCCGAGGAAGATCCGGAGGGGAAGGAGGGCGTAGCGGGTGGCGGTGTCGCGCCAGCCGTGGCCGCCGTGGTCGTCGAGATAGGAGGAGTGCGCATCCGGTCGCATGCTGTGAGTCATCGCCCGCTGCCGCCTCTCGCGCGCAGTTGTGGACCCTTCAACAGACCATACGGATGAAAGGGGCGGGTTGCTCAATGCGAGAGGGACGGTCAGTCGGTCACGTCGATCGCGTAGCTGTTGGTCTCCGCTCCCGCCGCGGTCACGACCTGCACCTCCACCCGGCCGGGTTCCACGTCGGCGGGGACCGGCACCGTGAGGACCGCGTCGGTGGGGTTGCTGAAGCCACCCGTGACGGGGACGAGGGGCACATGGACGTGGACCGGACCGATGCGGACGACCATGCGGGAGAGGCGGTCGGCGGTCTGGGCGCCGGGCGGGACGAAGCCGGCGCCGCGGATCTCGATGTCGTCCCCGGTGCGGATGGGGGCGTCGAGGTCGCCGGCCTCGCGGGAGCGGACGACGGAGAGGATGACGGGGCGGCCGCCCTCGGCGTACTTGCCGGCGAGGTAGGTCGCGGCGGAGACCAGCACCATCACGGCGAGTCCCCAGGGCAGGTCGGGCAGTTGGTCGGGGCGGCGGGCCAGGCGAACCGCGGCGAAGACCAGGGCGACGGCGCCGATCACGACGTACTGGATGTCGGCGAAGGTGCCCCGGCCGGCGTCGTCCGTGAGGAGGTCGGCGGCGCGTGGGCGGTCGGCCCGCACCTTCTGCAGACGCTGGGAGAGGACGCGCAGTCCGACGACCCTGCGCACCAGCACGGCGATGCCGCACACCACGGCGAGGACGGTCACCGTTCCGGCCCCGCGGGCGAGGTCGAGGCCGGAGATCAGCGCGTCCCGTTCGGCGTGGTCGGAGGCGGCGGCGAGGCGGCCGGCGAGGACCAGGACGGCGTAGGCCACGAGCAGGACCCAGGCCGCGGCGACGGTGCGCGAGGTGGACAGACGGTTGTCCTCGCCGATGACGGGGGCGAGCGCACCCCCGCGCGCGCGGTGGAACCGGGAGGCGGCGGTGAGGGCGGCGGCCAGCACGAGGGCGGCGAGCAGTCCGGCGGTGCGGGCGGTCGTCCAGCCCGCGCCGATGGCGGTCAGCGCCTGCACCAGCAGCAGCACGAGCACGCCCGCCCACACCGCGCACGCCGTGCGGATCCAGAGGCGGGCCAGCCAGGCCCCGCCCTCGGCGCGGCGGCGTTCGGCGACGAGTTCGGCGGACTGGGTGAGTTCCTCCGAGACCCATTGGCGGGAGGCGGAGGCCGAGTGGGCGACGGCGGCGGGCAGGCCCTGCCCGGCCGCGAACTCCTCGCGTTTCAGCAGGAACGCGGCCACCGCGCGGCGATGTCCCTCGCGTGCCCCGTGCGGGCAGTCCCCGCAGGCGCAGCCACCCGCGTGCGCGCTTGTCTCCGCGCCCTGTCTCGCCTCCTGCACCGCCACGTGCGACGCCCGCCTTCCCCGCGACCCGATCGGGCGGCGACCCTGCCAAGACCGGGGACGCCGCCAGGCAACTCCCCTGCGACGAGAGCGAATTGTGCCCTACGGGAGGTGTCCCGCGCGTGCCAGGCCCGCCCTTCGGGCTTCTCGTTCGAGTGGATCACGAAACGCCGTGTTGACCCGGCTGCGAGAATTTCCGTATGGCCGAGATCATCCAGCGGGACGGGACCTGGGCCTTCGACGGTACGACGGTCAGGATCACGCCGGGGCTCCATCGCTCGGTGCCGCTGTTCCGGCAGACGTACGGGGAGATCGCGGTGCCGCTGGAAGCCGTCTCCGACGTCGTCTACGCACCCGACGGCAAGCGCGGGCGGCTGCGGATGCGGCTGCGTGAGGGCGCCGACCCCCTGTTGCAGGCGACGGGCGGGCGGCTGCCGGAGGCGGCGGATCCGTACCGGCTGCTGGTGGACGTCGACCGGTCCGGGGTCGCGGAGTACGTGGCGGAGGAGATCCGGAACGCCCTGCTGCTCGACGAGGTGCCCAGGGATCCGGCGACGGCGTATCTGCTGCCGGGCCCGCCGGTGCCGGTGAGTGTGCGTTCGTCGGACGGCACGGTGTCCTTCGACGGGGTGCGGGTGCGGATCGACTGGGCGGACACCGCGGACCGGGTGAAGCGGGCGACGGGGCCGCGCATCATCGGCATCGGCGATCTCGTCCAGGTCGAGTGGCTGCCCAACTCCGGTTACGAGGACGGTTTTCTGCGCTTCGTGACCCGGGAGACGGTGTTCTCCAAGCTGCCGCCGGAGAAGGACCCGTACGCCCTCGACCTGTGGGGCAACGCCCGGCGTGATCTGCTCACGGCGCTGGTCGCGGCCGCGGTCACGGCGCGTCTGCCGCACCCGTCCACGCGGGCCGGCGCGGCCTACGACGACGCGGTGGCCCGGAGGGTGCCGGCCTCGGCCGATCACCACGACGTACTGCTGCGCCGGCTGCGGGAGTTGGGGGAGCTGCACCGCGACGGGGTGCTGACGGACGAGGAGTTCGCGCGGACGAAGGCGGTCGTCCTGCGCGGCTTCTGAGACACCGCGCCCGGTCGGTTGCCGGGCCCGCGCCCCGCCCGGATGCCGCGCCCACGCCCGCCCGGGTGCCGGGCCCGTGACCGGTCGGGTCAGGTGAGCAGGTCCGGCTCGCTGCGGCTGATGTCCTGCCACAGCGGCTGGTAGTTGATCCACGCCACCAGGTCGCCGCCGAGCTGCTCCCGGGTCGCGACGGCCTGCTTGTGGTCGATGAGCACCGGTCGCCCGGCCGCCCGCGCGATCAGCTGCACCTGGCTGGACCGCTCCATCGACAGGAACCACCAGGCGGCGGCGTCCACCGAGTCGCCGACGGTGAGCAGCCCGTGGTTGCGCAGGACGAGCGCCTTGTGGGTGCCGAGCGCGGCCGCGATGCGCCGGCCCTCCACGGTGTCGACGGTGACGCCGGAGTAGGCGTCGTAGAGGGCGTGGTCCTCGTAGAAGGCGCAGCTCTCCTGGGTGATGGGGTCCAGCAGTTCACCGAGGGCGGCGAGGGCGCGGCCGTGCACGGAGTGGCAGTGCGCGACGGCGACGACATCGGGGCGGGCGGCGTGCACCTGGGCGTGCACGGTGAAGGCGGCCTGGTTGACGTGGTAGCGGCCCTCGACGACCTGGCCGTCGGCGTTGGCCAGCACCAGGTCGCTCACGGTGACGTGCTTGAACGGCATGCCGAAGGGGTTCACCCAGAAGCAGTCGCTGTGCTCGGGGTCGCGGGCGGTGATGTGTCCGGAGACGCCGTCCTCGAAGCCGAGCCGGCCGAAGATCCGCACGGCGCCCGCGAGCCGCTCCTTGCGATGCCGGCGCTCGTCCTCCACCGAGTCGTGCATCGGCGGCATCGCGAAGCGCAGCCGGTCGGTGGGCAGCGGGACAGGCGGCGTGGGCCCGGGCATCGGTCCTCCAGCGCTGGATTGCTTACGGCCGGAAGTTACCGTCGGTCAGCGCAGGAGAACAGAGGTGTTTTGTAAAGATGACGCTCGGCGGTGAAACACGACAGCGGATGTCGGGTATCGGCGCGACACTCGACACATGACCCTTGGAACAGCGAACTGGGCCGCCTTCTCCGCCGCCGAGGCCGATCTCGCGAAGACGGTCGAGGAGCGGTTCGCCGCCTACAAGCACCACGTTCTCGCGACGCTGCGCAAGGACGGTTCACCCCGGACCACCGGCCTTGAGGTGCGTTTCCTCGACGGCGAGCTGTGGCTCGGCATGATGCCGCACTCGCTCAAGGCCCTCGACCTGCGCCGCGATCCGCGGTTCGCGCTCCAGGCGAACCCCGGGGAGGGCACGGGGATGGGCGGCGGGGACGTACGGATCAGCGGGCGGGCGGTGGAGGTCGGGGACCAGCGGGCGAAGGCGGCGTACGCGAAAGAGGTGGAACCGCCGGAGCCGTTCCACCTCTTCCGGGCCGAGCTGACGGAGGTCGTGCGGACCTACGTCGAGAACGACACGTATCTGGTCGTCGAGGTCTGGACGCCGGGCGAACCCGTGCGTCTGATCAAGCGCACCTGAGCCTCCTCCGGCTCAGCCGCGCCTCGGGAGCCTTCGCGGAGGCTCACTCCCACTCGATGGTGCCCGGGGGCTTGCTGGTGACGTCGACGACGACGCGGTTGACGTCCCGGACCTCGTTGGTGATGCGGGTCGAGATCTTCGCGATGACGTCGTACGGCAGCCGCGACCAGTCGGCGGTCATGGCGTCCTCGGAGGAGACCGGGCGCAGGACGATCGGGTGGCCGTAGGTGCGGCCGTCGCCCTGGACGCCGACCGAGCGGACGTCCGCGAGGAGGACCACCGGGCACTGCCAGATCTCGCGGTCGAGACCGGCGGCCGTGAGCTCCTCGCGGGCGATGGCGTCGGCGTCACGGAGGAGGTCCAGACGCTCCTTCGTCACCTCGCCGACGATCCGGATGCCGAGGCCGGGGCCGGGGAACGGCTGGCGCTGGACGATCTCCTCGGGCAGGCCGAGCTCCTGGCCGACCATCCGGACCTCGTCCTTGAACAGCTTGCGCAGCGGCTCGACGAGCTGGAATTCGAGGTCCTCGGGGAGGCCGCCGACGTTGTGGTGCGACTTGATGTTCGCCGTGCCGGTGCCGCCGCCGGACTCGACGACGTCGGGGTAGAGGGTGCCCTGGACGAGGAACTCCACGGCCGGGCCCTCGTCCGCGATGATGTCGGCCTGGGCCTGCTCGAAGACGCGGATGAACTCGCGGCCGATGATCTTCCGCTTCTCCTCGGGGTCCGAGACGCCCTTGAGGGCGGTCAGGAAGCGCTCCTCCGCGTCGACGACGACCAGCTTCACGCCGGTCGCGGCCACGAAGTCCTTCTCGACCTGCTCGGTCTCGCCCTTGCGCATCAGGCCGTGGTCGACGTACACGCAGGTCAGCTGGTCGCCGATGGCGCGGGCGACGAGGGCCGCGGCCACGGCGGAGTCGACGCCGCCGGACAGACCGCAGATCGCGCGCTTGTCGCCGACCTGCTCGCGGATCGCGGCGACCTGCTCCTCGATCACGTTGCCGGTGGTCCAGTCGGGCTTCAGGCCGGCGCCGCGGTAGAGGAAGTGCTCCAGGACCTGCTGGCCGTGCGTGGAGTGCATGACCTCGGGGTGGTACTGGACGCCGTAGAGCCGCTTCTCGTCGTTCTCGAAGGCGGCGACCGGGACGACGTCCGTGGACGCGGTGACGGTGAAGCCCTCGGGGGCGGCGGAGCAGGCGTCGCCGTGCGACATCCACACGTGCTGCTCGTCCGGGGTGCCCTCGAAGAGGGTGGAGGACGACCGGGAGACGTGCAGGTCCGTACGGCCGTACTCGCGGGCGCCGGTGTTGTCGACGGTGCCGCCGAGGGACTGGGCCATGAGCTGGAAGCCGTAGCACATGCCGAAGACGGGGACGCCGGCTTCGAAGATCGCGCGGTCGAGACGGGGGGCGCCCTCCTCGTACACGGACGAGGGGCCGCCGGAGAGGATGATCGCCGCGGGGTTCTTGGCGAGGATCTCCTCGACCGGCATGGTGCTCGGCACGATCTCGCTGTAGACCCGCGCCTCGCGGACTCGGCGGGCGATGAGCTGGGCGTACTGCGCGCCGAAGTCGACGACCAGGACGGTGTCGGGGGCGGCGGCAGTCGGAGTCGCTGGTGACACGGGAGCCTTCTGGTGGTCGGGCGGGGGTCTGTGTGCCCGATTCTACCGAGGTGGCCGTCGGACCGGTGCCGTCCCCGGGGGCTGCGCCCTCCCGCCCCCGGACCTGCGCCCATCCACCACCTGACCCGGCCGGGCGCGCAGCGATCCGCCCCGGCCGTGTCTCACCATGCGAACCGGCTTGGGCCCGCCCTCCCGGCCCTGCATACTGGGCCCATGCTCACGCACGCGACCTTCCTCTTTACCTATGGCATCCGGCCCGCCGGCTGCCATGGTCGTGCTGCTTGAGCGCAACGCCAAGCGACTTACCAGGCGCCCCGGGCCGACAAGGCCCGGGGCGCCTGTCGTTTTCCGGGGTTTGCCGGCACTCGGGGTGGCGACCACCGCACAAGGAGCCCCCGCCATGACCGTCACGACCGCCACCAGCACGGAGAAGACCACCCGCACGGAGAAGACCGGCGCCCGTACCGCCGAGGCCGCCGATGTGATCTCCGGTGCGCGCGAGCGCATCGACGCGCTCGACGACCGGATCATCGGTCTGATCCAGGAACGGATGGCCGTCTCGGCCGTGATCCAGGACGCCCGCATCGGCTCGGGCGGCCGGCGGGTGAACCTCTCCCGGGAGATGGAGATCCTCGACCACTACCGCGAGGCGCTCGGCAAGCCGGGCACCTCGCTCGCGATGACCCTGCTCGAACTGTGCCGGGGTCGCATCTGAGTTCGGGCCCGCTCTCACCCGTACGGCCCGTGACCGGCCCCGGACGGCTTCGTTGGTACCGGTGTCCGCGCCAGCCAGGGGCGGGCCCGGAAGAACCACGCGTGGCTCGCTGGGGCGATGAGGCGTACGGATCGTGCCGTGCGCCGTGGGACCTCGCCCCAGGGAAGTGACCGGACGGCAGGGGACAGCAGCCCGGTCACCCAAGAGAACGGCCGGCCTCGGGGACGCCCGGGGCCGACCGGCGGAACAACAGAACAACGCACGATGCGAGCAAGCCCGCCCCCAACAGTCCAGACCAGCGGCGCAACCCCCCGGCGCCGCTTCCTGGCACCGGCGCTGCCCTGACGCCGGTGCTGACCGAGAAAGAAGGGCCCCGCGGATCCGTCCCGCGGGGCCCTTCCTCGTACGGATGACGGGGTCCTTCCCCGCGATCGCACGTATGGCACAGGTCACATAAAGATTCCGTGAGAGCGGACGCAACCATTCACAGGCTTCGCTGATCAAAGGTTCCGTAACACGAGCAACGGATCCCACGAGGTCTTCATGAAGCTTCGCCGCGCCCTGGTCACCGCGGCCGCGACAGCCGCCATCACGCCGCTGGTCCTGCTGTCCGCGCCCACCGCCTTCGCGACGGAGACGGCCTCGCCCTCCCCGAGCGACAGCTCCTCGCAGAGCACGTCCGCGTCGCCGTCCGAGTCCGGCGGCGAGAGCACGCCCGACACCCTCACCGGCTCCACGCCGTCCGGCTCGCAGAGCCAGACGTCGACCGGCACGCCGTCGGGCTCCTCCTCGGCGTCGTCGTCCTCCTCGTCCTCCGCCTCCGCCTCCGCCTCGGCGAGCACGAGCCCGTCGGCCAGTGCGTCGGACGACGACTTCGACCCGGCCAAGGACTGCGCCGACGTCGAGATGGACGACAGGATCACGGCCTCCCTCAAGGGCCTGCCGAGCAAGATCGTCGCGGGTTCCGGCTGGCACGACTTCACCTTCGAGGTCACCAACAAGACCGGCCACGACCTCGACCACGTGTGGGTCGACACGTTCGCTGAGTACGCCGACGACTCCGACGTCTTCCTCAACGACGGCCTCGCCGAGCTCCAGGTCAAGGAGGACGGCAAGTGGACGAGCGGCTACCAGGACTCCTACGTGGACGAGGACGGCAAGGAGTACACCGCGTCCAGCTCCTTCGTGGGCGTGATCGACGACCTGGAGGACGGTGACACCGCCACCCTCGACCTCCGGGTGAAGATCAGCCCGAAGGCCCCGGCGGGCGCGACCTTCGCCATGAGCGACGCGCTCTACGTCGGCAAGGCGTCCACGTGCTTCTTCAACGCCGACGCCTACGACATCACCATCCTCGGCGCCGGCAGCGACGCGGGTGACGTGGACGACGCCAAGCCGAACGGTGACAAGCCCTCGGACGTCAAGGCCCAGGGCCAGGCCAAGGAGATCAGCGGCCACCTCGCCGAGACGGGCTCCAGCTCCGCGCTGCCGATCGTCGGCCTCGTCGGCGGTGCCGCCGTCGTCGCCGGTGCCGGCGCGATCTTCGTCGCCCGCCGCCGCAGGACCGGCTCCCACGTGTGAGACACGTGTGACGCCAGACGGCAGAAGGGACCTGCACTCGGAGGGGGGCGCAGGTCCCTTCTGCTGTTCGCCGTGAGTGACTGCTCGCCGGTGTCTACTTCTTCGGCGGCACCGTCGGCATCCCCAGGAACGGCAGCTTCAGCGCGCCGAAGGCGCCCGCCGGGACCACCGGTGACTTGGGCTCGACGGGCTGGAGACGGACGTAGGCCGCGCCCTGGGCCGGTCGCGGGTCCTCCTCGCCCTTGTTCGGCCAGTACGACATCGCCCGCTCGGCCTGGGCGGTGATCGTCAGGGACGGGTTCACGCCGAGGTTCGCCGAGACCGCCGCGCCGTCGACCACCGAGATGCCGGGGTGGCCGTAGAGGCGGTGATACGGGTCGATGACGCCGGTCTCGCGCGAGTCGCCGATCGGGCAGCCGCCCAGGAAGTGGGCGGTGAGCGGGGTGCCCATCAGCTCGCCTACGTTGGAGCCCGCGAAGCCGTTGATGTCGGCGGCGATGACGGACGCGGCCTCCGACGCCGCCTTGATCTGCTTGGGGTTGGGGGCGCCATGGCCCTGCCGGGCGGTCAGCAGTCCCTTGCCCACGCCGTTCGGCTTCAGGTACGTCGTCAGGGAGTTGTCCAGCGACTGCATCACCAGGCCGATGATGGTCCGCTCCGACCAGCGGCGGTTCGACAGGGACCGCAGGACGAGCAGCGGGTGCCGGGCCGCGCTCGCCAGCCAGGACGCCACCCGTGAGCCGCCCGATCCGCCGTCCGTGTAGGGGACCTGGAGGATCGACAGGCCGCCCATCGCGTTCGAGCCGCGGCCGTAGCGCACCGGCTCGATGTGGGTGTTCTCGTCCGGGTGGATGGAGGACGTGATGGCCACGCCACGGGTGAAGTCGACGCGCGGCGCGCCCGTCGCCTTGCGGTAGCGCCGGTTGTCGGTCTGGGCGCCCACCAGCGCCTCGGAGTTGGTGCGGGTCAGTTCGCCCAGGCGGTCGGAGAGGTACGGCAGTTGGCGGTTGGCCTTCATCCGGTGCAGCAGGGTCTGCGTGCCGTAGGTGCCCGCCGCCAGGACGACCCGGTGGGCCGTGAAGACGCGGCCCCGGGACTTCCGCCGGTCGTCCGTCGGCAGCGTCGCCACCGCGTAGCCGCCCCGGGAGTCGTCCGTGACCGACACGACCGTGGTCAGCGGGTGGACGACGGCGCCCGCCTTCTGGGCGAGGTGGAGGTAGTTCTCGTTGAGGGTGTTCTTGGCGCCGTGCCGGCAGCCGGTCATGCACTCGCCGCACTCCACGCAGGCCTTGCGGGACGGGCCCGCCCCGCCGAAGTACGGGTCGGCCACCTCCTCCCCCGGCTTCGCCTTCGCCGTGCCGTCGGCGTCCTCGCCGTCCCCGAAGAACACGCCGACCGGCGCCAGATGGAAGGTGTCCCCGACGCCCATCCGCTCCGCCGCCGCCTTCAGGTGCACGTCGGAGGGGGTCATCGTCGGGTTGAGCCGTACGCCGAGCATGCGGCGCGCCTGGTCGTAGTACGGGCTCAGCTCCTCCTGCCAGTCGGTGATGTCCTTCCACTGGGGGTCGTCGAAGAACGCCTTGGGCGGTACGTAGAGGGTGTTGGCGTAGTTGAGCGAGCCGCCGCCCACGCCCGCGCCGGCCAGCACCATGACGTTGCCCAGCAGGTGGATGCGCTGGATGCCGTACAGGCCGAGCTTCGGGGCCCAGAGGTAGTTCCTCAGGTCCCAGGAGTTCTTCGGGAGGCTCTCGCGGGTCCAGCGGCGGCCGGCTTCCAGGACGCCTACGCGATAGCCCTTCTCGGTGAGGCGAAGGGCGGTGACGGAGCCTCCGAAGCCCGAGCCGACGACGATGACGTCGTAGTCGTAGGTGTCCTGTGGCACATGCTCTCCTCGTTGAGAACGAATGTCCTACTTGAAGCGCAGGGCCTTCATCAGCCGCAGGCTCCGGCTCATGAACTGCGCGTACTTCTCGTCGTCCATCCCCAGCGACGGCGCCATCGGCAGCAGCCGCTGCTGGGCCACGGTCTGGGCCTCCGTGTACTTGAGGATGCCCTCGGAGCCGTGCCGGCGGCCCAGACCCGAGTCCTTCATGCCGCCCATCGGGGACTGGACGCTGCCGTACGCCGGCGCGTAGCCCTCGTTGACGTTGACCGTGCCGGTGCGCAGGCGGGAGGCGATGGCGCGGCCGCGCCGGCCGTCCTTCGTCCAGACCGACGCGTTGAGGCCGTACGGCGTGGAGTTGGCGTGCTCGACGGCCTCGTCCTCGGTCCTGAAGCGGTAGATGGAGACGACCGGGCCGAAGGTCTCCTCGGCGCACACCGCCATCGGCGCCTCGACGCCGTCGAGGATGGTGGGCTCGAAGAAGTACGGGCCGACGTCGGGCCGGGCCACACCGCCGGCGACGACCTTCGCGCCCTTGGCGACCGCATCGTCGACGTGCCGCCGTACGGCCTCCAGCTGCCGCTCCCCGGCCAGGGAGCCCATGTCCGCCCCGTACGCGAGGGACGTGCCGAGCCGCATGGCCTTCGTCCGGGCGGCGAACCGCTCGACGAAGACGTCCGCGACGGACTCGTGGACGTACACCCGCTCGATGGAGATGCAGAGTTGGCCGGCGGAGGAGAAGCAGGCGCGGACGGCGCCCGCGGCGGCCTTCTCCACGTCCGCGTCCTCCAGGACCAGCATGGCGTTCTTGCCGCCGAGTTCGAGCGAGACCCCGATCAGCCGTTCGGCGGCGCCCCGGGCGACCTCGCGGCCGGTGCGGGTGGAGCCGGTGAAGGAGACGTAGTCGGCGTGTTCGACGACCGCGGGGCCCACCACCGGGCCCTCGCCGATCACGATCTGGAAGACGTCGGCGGGCAGCCCGGCCTCGATGAGCAGATCGCGGGCCCACAGCGCGGTCAGGCAGGTCTCGGTGTCCGGCTTCATCACCACCGCGTTGCCCGCGACGAAGGCGGGCAGCGCGTCGCCGACGGACAGCTCCAGCGGGTAGTTCCAGGGGGCGATCTGGCCGACGACACCGCGCGGGTGGCGCAGTTCGGTGACCTTCGTCAGGGTCGGCACGGCACCCGCGTGCCGCTTCGGCCGCAGATAGGCGGGGGCCTTGCGGCCGTAGTGGCGGGACGCGACGGCGACGGCCTGGAGCTCCTCGTGCGCGTGCAGCCGGGCCTTGCCGGTCTCCAGCTGGATCAGGTCGAGGACCTCGGCCTGACGCTCCAGGATCAGGTCGTGGAAGCGCAGCAGCACCGCCGCGCGCTCGCGCACCGGCACCTGCGCCCAGACGGCCTGCGCGGCGCGGGCCCGCTCGAAGGCGGCGGCCACGTCCTCGGGCGTGGACTCCGGTACGTCGGCGAGCTTCTCGCCGGTGAACGGCGTGTGGTTGGCGGTCCGGCCCGAGCCGGCCACCCCCTTGGTGAGCTGGGCGATCAGCTCCGGAGTGACCACATCGGCGGCGGTACGGACGCCGGCCGGGGCGGGAGCGACGGGGTTGGTGCCGGTAGCGGTCTTCTCAGGGGCCTGCGCGTCGGTCATGAGGCGCAGGGTATGCCGCGGCGGGGCCTTTGTGTACCCGCCGGTAATGCGGATTCACCGACCGCACACATCCCGCCAGTGACCACTGGCAGCAAACCCGCTGATCAGGCCGTTGTACGAGGACGGGGGCCGGAGTCAGCGGGTCCCGATCTCCATCCGGTCCCGGGCCGCCTTGAACACGTCCATGCCCTGTTTCTCCTCGGCCGTGCCCCGGGGCATGTCGACCCGCAGCTCGTACTGCCGGCCGTCGTCGGTCCGGACGAATAGCTCCATGACGCGGTGCCGGGCGCCTTCGTCGCCGTAGGCCGTGTCGGACTGCACGGCGGGGCGGCCCCGGAGGCTGGTGGACGTGTAGCGCGTGATGTCGTCGCCGTAGACGGACCAGGTCGCCGCGTGCGCCTTCGCCTGGGTCATGAGGGGGTCGCGCGGGGCCTTGTCCCACGCGACGAGGCGGACCTGGACCGAGCCGGCCGCGTATTCGACCATGCGGGGCTGGAAGTTCGCGCTGCCCTGGCGGGCGAACTCCTCGTAGGCGGCGGGGAGGAAGAGGATCGCGTCCATGTCCGGCTCGCGGTGGGTGGTCCAGTTGCCGGGGGCGGACGGCGAGACGGAGACCGGGGGCGAGGCGGTGGGGGTGGGGCGGGGGCTCGCGGTGTTCCCGGTCACCGCGTCGCTGTCCGGGCCGAGGAGGAGGAAGGTCGCGATCGAGGTGGCGCCGACCAGGAGAGCGGCCAGGAGGACGAGGGGGGCCGGGCGGCGGTGCAGGGGGCGGGGCCGTGGGGGCTGGGGGCGCTCGTCCAGGACCTGGGTGCGGGGCTCGGGGGCCAGCCGTAGGGTGCCGTGGTCCCGTTCGCCCAACTCCCTTAGCTGGGCGGCGTCTTGAGGGGAGCTGCTCCGGATCTCGCTCCCGGCCGCCACGTCGCCCTCGGCGTCGGGTTTGGCGCCGCCCCCGGCCTCGGTCTGATCGTCCTCCTGCCGCCCCGCGATCGCGGCCAGTTCCTCCTCCGCCTCCTCCGCCTCCGGGCGCAGCGCGGGATCCTTCGCCAGCAGCCGTACGAGCAGCGGTCCCAGCGCCCCCGCCCGTCGCGGCTCGGGCAGTTCGGCGGTGAGGATGGCGGCGAGCGTCGACTCCAGCGTCGTACGGCGGAACGGGGACCAGCCCTCCACGGCGGCGTACAGGAGGACGCCCAGGGACCACAGGTCGGAGGGCGGGCCGGCGCTCCGGCCGGACATGCGCTCGGGGGCGACGAACTCCAGTGAACCGACGAACTCGCCGATGGCGGTGAGGGATTCCTCGCCCTGGACGTGGGCGATGCCGAAGTCGGTGAGGACGACCCGGCCCCGGGCGCCGAGCAGGACGTTCGCCGGTTTCACGTCACGGTGGACGATGCCGACGGCGTGCGCGGCGCGCAGGGCGCCGAGGACGGCGAGGCCGACGCGGGCGGCCTCGGCGGGTTCCAGCGGGCCGCGCGCCAGCACCTGCTGCAGGGACTCGCCGCGCACCAGCTCCATGACGATCCAGGGGAGACCGTCCTCGCCCTCCCCCTCCTCGACGACGACGTCGTGGATGGCGACCGCGCAGGGGTGGTCGACGCGGGCGGCCGCACGGGCCTCGCGGTAGAGGCGGTGGGCGGCCCGGCGGTGGGACTCGTCGCCGGGCTCGCCGGGCAACCGGGGCTCCTTGACGGCGACTTCGCGGTCGACGAGCTCGTCGTGGGCCCGCCAGACGGTGCCCATGCCGCCGGAGCCGATGCGTTCGAGCAGCCGGTAACGCCCGCCCACTATCCGGTCGTTGTCGCCCCCGGCGCCCCGGTCGTCGCTCATGCCTCATGACTACCGTGCGCGGCCCTCGGTTGTCGACGCGGGTCCAGGACGGGGCTCAGAGCCGGTCCACGTCCAGGTTCGCGATCGCCGTGCGCGCCACCTCTCGACCGCGCTCGGTGAAGTCGCCCTTGCCCGGGTAGGCGACGGTCAGTTTGTACATGTCGCCGGCGGAGCTTCGGTAGTAGAAGATCCTCAGCTCGCGGGGGCGCGGGTTCTCGGTGTCGTCCGTGGTGAAGACCAGGGTGTTCCCGGCGGCCTTGCGGCCGTGGAAGGTGGCGTTGTCGTCGGGACGGGTGCGCGGCGCCTTGGGCACGTCGAGTTCGTAGTCGCCGCTCTCCTTGAACTCCCCGTTGTCGGCGTACATCTCGGCGGCGGCCGAGTCCTTGATCTGCTTGCTGTCGTCCTCGGCCCTGCGGGCGACCGACAGGATCACCGAGATGCCGCCGCTGGGGTCGGTGTAGGCGACCCAGTGCTTGGCGTCCGACTTCCGGTCGGGGACGGTCCGCTGGTAGCCGTCCGGCACGGCGAGGGTCGCGGTGACGTTTTTCTCGTGGTGCTTCGCCCAGTGGTCGGGCAGCGGTCCGGCGAAGGGGTCGGCGAGCACGAGGTACGCGGCGGCCGCCGCCGCGACGACGGCCGCGCCGAGCCCGATCCACGCGCCGCGCCCCAAGGTCCGCCCGCGGCGCGGCACTTCGACCTCGCGCACGATCTGCGTCGGCTGCGGCGCGGGCGGATGGGCGGCCGCCTCCAGCAGCGCGCGGACGCGCGCGGCGTCCGGGCGGCGGGCCGGGTCCTTCTCCAACAGTCCGCTCACGACCTCGGCGAGCGGTCCGGGGGCGGCCGTCGGCGGGGCGGGCGCGGCGTTGAGGACGGACTGGAGGGTCGCCGGGGTGTTGCTGCGGCGGAACGGGGAGACGCCCTCGGTCGCCGCGTACAGCACCACGCCCAGCGACCACAGGTCGGAGGCCGGGCCGGGCCGCTGGCCGAGCACCCGCTCGGGGGCGATG
Source organism: Streptomyces sp. NPDC032126 (assembly GCF_055580085.1). Taxonomy (NCBI): domain Bacteria; kingdom Bacillati; phylum Actinomycetota; class Actinomycetes; order Kitasatosporales; family Streptomycetaceae; genus Streptomyces; species Streptomyces sp. NPDC032126. The sequence goes on along the minus strand of NZ_JBVIMA010000006.1, from coordinate 304,423 downwards.
TACTCGGGCGAGCCGACGAAGCCGCCGGTGTCGGTCAGATTGGTCTCGCCCTCGATCTGGGCGATGCCGAAGTCGGTGAGCACGACCCGGTCGTACCGGCCGAGGAGCACGTTGTCCGGCTTCACGTCCCGGTGCAGGATGCCCGCCGCGTGCGCGGCCTCCAGCGCGCCGAGCACCTCCAGGCCGATCCGGGCCGCCTCGCGCGCACTGAGCGTGCCCTCCTGGAGGGCGTCGCCGAGGGAGCGGCCGCGCACCAGCTCCATCACGATCCACGGCTGGCCGTCCACGATGGCGACATCGTGCACATCGACGACGGCCGGATGATCCAGCCGCGCCGCGGCACGCGCCTCGCGGCGCATCCGCTCGAAGGCGTTGGCCCGTTCCCTTTCGGGAAGGTGGTCCGGTACGCGGGGCTCCTTGACGGCCACCTCACGGTCCACCGTCTCGTCCTTCGCCCGCCAGACCGTACCCATGCCGCCGTGGCCGAGCTTGGCCAGAAGGCGGTAGCGACCGGCGATGAGCCGGCCGACACCGGGGGGCTGAACAGGGGCGGACTCGGGGGCGGGCGCCGGGGCGGGGGCGGGGACGGCGGCCGGGTTCGGCGGTTGCAGAACGAAACTCGTCGTGTCGTCTGCCGGATGACGGGCTCCCCCGAAGTCGTTCATGCGTCCATCCATATCGCGCCACGCGGCCCGCTTCCACCGGCCGGGCGAACCGGTCACACACCCGTGACCTGGCCGCCTTCAGGTCCGTACGAACGTGTCGACCGCGACATCGAAGTACTCCCGCGCCTCGCGCACCTTCCCGACCGGCGCCGACACCCAGACGTCGTACATCCGCCCGCCCTCCTGCCAGCACAGGTCGTACGTGTGCCGGGGGCCCTCCGCCGCGCTGAAGCCGTTCCAGGTGAACTCCCAGAGGGCGGCGGGCCGTCCGCCGTGCGTGGTCTCGGTGACCACGCCGTCGCGGTAACCGGGGTTGGTGTCGGAGCCATGGTCGGCCGACCGCCGCATCACGGCGAGCGGGCCGGACGGGTCGGCGGCGGAGACCTTGACGCCGAGGCGGAACGTGCCGCCCGGGGAGAGGTAGAAGACGCGCTCGCCCTGCGGGCTGCGGGTGAAGTCGTCGGGCACGGCGAGTGAGAAGCCGAAGGGGTCGTCGGCGAGGCGATACCCGGAAGGCGCGGTGGGCGCGTTGGGCGCCGTGGGCCGGCCGGAGGTGGCGGAGGCGGGCGCCGAGGTACGCGTCACGGTGACCGTGGGGGCCGGCGACGCGGATCCGGACGGGGGCCGGGAGCCGCCGGCGGACGCGGCGGCCGTTCCGGGCGTGTGCGGTGCCGAGCTGGTGGGCTTGCCCGAGTCCCCGTCGCCGTGGTCCACCAGGAGGGCCGCCGCCGACACCCCGGCACCGGCCATCGCCGCGACCAGGATCGCGGCGACCAGGACTCCTCTCGTGGAGCGCGGCTCCTTCGGGGAACCGGGAGCCGGTGGGGTGGGCGGGGGGCTCGGCACGTCCCGCTGCGTGGGCGTGTGGTCGGCCGGCACCGGTGGCGTCCGCCCGGTGTCGAGGAAGGCGCGCAGCATCCGTTCGGCCTGTGCCGCGTCCAGCCGCCGGTCGGGGTCGCGCTCCAGCAGCCCCCGTACGACGGGCGCCAGGGGGCGGGCCTGCTCGGGCGTACGGATCTCGTCGAAGACGACGGCGTGCAGGATGCCGCCCAACGAGTCACGGCGGAACGGCGATTCACCGCTCAGCGCGGTGCACAGCAGCGCGCCGAGGGACCACAGGTCGGACTCGGGGCCGGTGCGGGCGCCGGACATCCGCTCGGGCGCGGTGTACTCGGGCGAGCCGACGAAGGAGCCGGTCTCGGTGAGCGTGGTGGCGCCCGCGACCTGCGCGATCCCGAAGTCGGTGAGGACGACGCGGTCGCTGCCGGACTCGATGAGGACGTTCGCGGGCTTGATGTCCCGGTGCAGCACACCGGCCTCATGGGCCGCGCGCAGGGCGCCGAGCAGAGCGACGCCGATCCGCGCGGCCTCGTCCGGCTCGACCGGGCCGTGCTCGGCGATCCGGTCGGCCAGCGAGCCGCCGTCGATCAACTCCATGACGATGTACGGCCGTTCGTCCTCGACCACCACGTCGTGCACCACGATGATGTGCGCGTGCCGCAGCTGCGCCACCGCGCGTGCCTCGCGCAGGACGCGGTCGCGGCGGTCGCGGGCCTCGGTGTCGGCGCCGGTGATGTCCTGGGCCAGCTCCTTGACCGCGACCCGGCGCCCCAGCAACTCGTCGGTCGCCCGCCACACCACGCCCATGCCACCGCGCCCGAGTCGCGTCTCCAGCCGGTACCGGCCCGCGATCACACGGCGGTCGTCGTCCCCCTCGGTCCCCATGCGCCCCATCATGCCGCACCGGACGCCCCGCCTCCGGGGCGCCGACCGGCCAACCACCCGGTCGTGCCGGTCGTGGTCAGGAGGATCCGCCGGGCTCCCGCCAGCTGCGCAGCACCGACTCGAACTGCTGGGCCGTCAGGTCCCAGTCCTTGGCGGGCGAGGAGATGTAGATCACGTACTCGGTGCCGTCCCGGCCGAGGTACGTCTCCTCCTTCGCGCGGCGCGGCCCGGGGAACTTCGTGTCCTTGGCCTGCGCGGTCCAGGTGTACTCCCACTGGGAGCCCTGGCGGTCGCGGTAGATGTTCCGCTCCAGGGTCACCTGCCGGTAGTCGACGAGCCGGTGCAACTGCTCGTCGAGGTCGCGCTGGTGCTCGTAGGGGTCGTCGTAGTCCGGGGAGGTGTCGATGGCGATCCGGACGAAGTGCTCGCCGCCGTCGGGCGTGTAGTCGATCTGCTTGAGGTCGCCGGCGTCCTGGTAGACCTGCCGCTCCCAGCCCTTCGGGAGGGACAGCCGGAAGCCCAGCGGGTCCTTCACGGCGACCGACGCGTCGGTGTCGGTGCCGGAAGGGGACGCGGACGCGGAGGGACGCGGCGAGGACGAGGCGGAGTTGCCGCCGCCCTGGCTGTCCGGCCCCTTGTGGCCCTGCTGGAGCACGACGGCCGTGGCGCCACCGACCAGTGCGGCGGCGGCGACCACGAGGGCGAGCGTCCGCAGCAGACGGCGCCGGGGCCGGCCGGCGGGAGCGGCGGGGCCCATCGGGGTCGGGCCGATGGTGGTCGGGCCGGTCGGGGTCGGGCCGGTGGTTTTCGGACCGGTGGTGTTCGGGCCACCGATGGAGTGCGGGCCGGTCGAGTGGTGCGGCGGGGGCGTGTGGCCGTCGGAATGCATCGGAGCGTACGACCCCGGCGCACCCGGCGTCGCGTACGCCCCGGGGGGTGTGTGAGCGCCGGGGGGCGTGTGGCCGGTGGGAGGCGTGTGCGCCCCTGACGCGCCGTGCACGCCGTGCGGGGACGCGCCGTGCGTGCCGTGCGAGCCCTGTGGGGACGCGCCGTGCGAGCCCTCCGCCGCGTGCGCCCCCGGCGTGGTGTGCGCCCCGCTCGTGTACGGCTGCTGACCGCCCGTCGACGCGCCCTCGCGCCCCCCGTATCCCGGCTGCTGACCGCCCGTCGACGCGTCCCCGGGCGCGCCGTACGGCTGCCCGCCTCCCGCGTTCCCCCGGTCCGGGCCCCCGTACTGCGTCGGGACGTACGCCTGCGCCTCGCGCGGATGGCGGCCCTCCGCCGCCTCGGCGAGCATCTGCTCGACCTCGGCGGTGCCGGGCCGGGTCGCCGGGTCCTTGCGCAGGAGCGCGGTGATGACGGGGCCGAGCGGACCGGCGTAGCGCGGGTCCGTCGCCTCCTCCTCCACGACCGCCTGCATGGTCGACAGCGGCGAGGTGCGCCGGAACGGCGAGCGTCCCTCGACCGCCGTGTACAGCGTGGCGCCGAGCGCCCACAGGTCGCAGGAGGGCCCGGGGTCGTGACCCCGGATCCGCTCGGGGGCGAGATAGTCGACGGAGCCGACGACCTCTCCGGTGCGGGTGATGGTGGTGTCGCCCTCGATCTGGGCGATGCCGAAGTCGGTGAGCAGGACGCGGCCGTCGTGGGCGATGAGCACGTTGCCGGGTTTGACGTCGCGGTGCAGGACGCCCGCGGAGTGCGCGGCGCGCAGCGCCCGCAGCACCCACAGGCCGATCCGGGCGGCCTCGGTGGGCTCGACGCGCCCGTCCTCCTTGACGGCGTCGGCGAGGGAACGCCCCTCGACCAGCTCCATCACGATCCAGGGGCGGCCGTCGTGTTCGAGCACGTCGTGCACGGTGACGACGGCGGAGTGGTTGATGCGCGCGGCGGCGCGCGCCTCCGCCCGCGTGCGCGCCAGCAGGACGGGCTGCTCGCTCTCGGAGACGTAGAGCGCGGCGGTGAGTTCCTTGATGGCGACCGCCCGGTGCAGCAGCTCATCGTGGGCACGCCACACCCGCCCCATGCCGCCGCTGCCGATGGCGTCGGCGAGCCGGTAGCGGCCCGCGAGGAGCAGGCCCTGCATCTGATTCACGTTGCCCCGCAATGCTCTTGTCAGGGTCAGCGTAAAGACCGGCCCTCGTCCTTGGAACCAGCGGGGTCCCAAGGAGACCGCACTGTGACGGTTGTCGCTTCTTCCGCCGCTCGGGAACCGGGCGTCACCTGCGGCTCAGCCCGTCGGCCGGTAGCTCGCCACGGCCTGTTCGTACAGCCGGGTCACCTCGTCGCGCTCGGCCTCCGGGCCGCGCACCTGGACGACGTGATAGCGCCCGCCGAGGAGGATCGCGACGTTGCGCACGAACAGTTCGCGCCCGTCGGGGCCGGTCCAGGTGAACTGCCCCTCGGCCATGGTCCGCTGTCCCACCGTCGTGGTCCGCAGCCCGGAGGCGGTGGCCCAGCTGGAGTCGCGGTAGGGCTGGAGCTCGGTCTCCCGTTCCCGCTGGTAGGCCATCGGGTCGCTGCCGTACTGCGCGGCGGAGTCCCGGCCGGGGACGACGATCAGCGAGAAGTCCCCGTGGGAGTACACGATCTGACCCCGGCCGTTCTTCGGCGCGCGGTCCCAGCCGTTCGCCACGGCGATACGGAAACCGGCGTCGTCCGTGCGCAGGGTGAAGCCATCGGCGACCGCGGGGTCGGAGCCGGACCGGGTCTCGGTGCCCTCGCTGTTCCCGGGGCCGGGCGAGGTCTGCTCGGGCCGGGGCTCGCTGCTCGACTCCGGCGCCCGGCCCGTCTGTCCGGCCTGTCCGGTCTGGCCGGCGGGCTGCGTGGCTCCGGTGCCCGTGCCGCTCGCCGCGTCCTTGTCGGCCTTCGGCATGAACAGCACGGCGTACGCGACGGCCGCCGCCAGCACGAGCAGGATCAGCACCAGCAGCGTACGACCGAGGCTGCGCGGCGAACGGGCCACCGCCTCCTGTCTGCCCCGCTTGTGCCGTCCGTGCGGCGCGGGCAGCCCGGCACGGCGCCTGCGCACCAGCACGCCCCGGGGGCGCACGATCGGCAGGCGGTGCGGGTCGGCCGGCGGCGCGGCGACGACGTACGCCCCGGCCTCCGGCTCCGGCGCGGACCGCACCAGGGAGCGCAGCCAGCCGTTCAGCTCCTCGACGTCGGGGCGCTCGGTGGGGTCCTGACGCAGCAGCGACTCCACGACGGGCCGCAGCGGCCCGCACTCCTCGGCGAAGGCGGGCGGCTCGGCGCACACCATCTGCACCAGCTCGGCCGTGGACTCCTCCGGGTACGGGGCGTGTCCCTGGACGGCGCGGAAGAGCAGCGCGCCGAGCGCCCACAGGTCGGTCGCGGGGCCGATGGGCGCCGCCAACTGCCAGTTCTCGTGGACCGGTCCGGCCTGCTCGGGCGCCCAGCGCTCGGTCACGGGGCCCACCACGGCCATCCGTGCCTGCCGCGCCCGCTCGGCGGCCAGCGCGGTGGCGGGCCCCCGCCCCACGGGCCGCCCACCGACGAGATCGTCCCAACGGGCGGGAGGCGGGGCGGTGGCGCCGGCGGGAACGGGAGCGGGCCCGGGTCCGGGCGCGGGCAGCGCGGGGGCCGACGGGAGGGGCGCGGGTGCGCCGCGCACGCCGTACGGGTCGGCGATCTGCCCCGGAGGCACGCCCCCGCCGACACCGTACGGCGAGGCAGGCACCGGGGTGCCGCCCAGCGGGCCGCCCTCCGTGCCGTACGGCGACGCGGGAACAGGACGGCCGCCCTGTTCCTCGGCCGGGGTGCGGGCGCCCGGGAGCGCGGCTCGGCCGTTCTGTTGGGACTCCTGTACGCGGGCCGCCGCCCGGGCGCCCGCGCGGTACGCGGCGATGGCCCCGGCGCGCGCGGCCCTGATGTCCCCGCCGGTCTCCGGGACCCGGGGCGCGACGGCTCCCGGCGCCGGGACTCTGCCGGTGGATCCGGCGGCGCTCGTGGCCGGTCCGCTGACCGCCCGCGCCTCGATGGCCGCGCGTCGGGCCGCCTCGGCGTCGGCCGCGCTGAGCCCGCTCACCGCACCGCCACCGCCCGCGCCGGCGCCGGGGGCGGGCGTGGGGGCGGCTGGTCCGTCCTCCGTCGGCACCGGGTCGTATCCGCACAGCGCTTCCTCCGCCGCCCCGACCGCGAGCCCGGTCAGCATGACCCGCCCGTCGTCGCAGACCAGCACGGTGCGCGCGGTGATGTTGCGGTGCACCCAGCCGTGCGCGTGCAGCACGCGCAGCGCCATCAGCACGTCGGAGGCGACCTCTGCCGCCCGGTACGGCGTCAGCGGCCGCTCGGCGAGCAGCGCCGCCAGCGGCCGCGCGGCCACCAACTCGCTGACGACCCAGAGCGAACCGCCCTCGGCGAACACGTCGAAGACCTGGTCGAGCCGGGGGTGGTCGGGGATCCGGGCGGCGGCCTGCGCGGCCTCGACCGCCCGGCGTACGACCGGGTCGGAGGGCCGGCGTGTGCTCCCGGCGGCCGTGCCCCGGCCGGACGGCCTGCGCTCACGCGCGGTGAAACCGTCGGGCAGCCCCTCCGCGTCGAGCACCTCCGCCTCGACGACCTCCGGCAACGGCACCTGCCGGACCAGGACTTCCTGCCCGCTGTAGGTGTCGAAGGCCCGGGTCTCGGTGAGTTCGTACTCGTCGGACGGCGGCAGGGGCAGGCGGTAGCGGTCGGCGAGTACCCGACCCGCATAGTCGTCCACGATGCCTCCCCCGGCCGCCCGGTCGGTCAATTCCGTTCGCCTGGCGTTCCGTTCCGCGCGTGCTCACGGCTGCGTACGGTCCGCAAGCATTCACGATACGTGCCGGAGGCAACCCGCAAAGAGGGGATGCCAGATCTCACTTCTTCGGCTGGAAGGTCTCCGTGAAGGTCTTCCAGGCCGTGACGCTGCGCGCACCGCTCCAGTCGGCGGCCTTCGCCGTGTACATCAGCGCGTACCCCTGGTGGTCGTTGACGACGAACCCGCGGTCGACGGTGCGGTACACGGTGCCGTTCTCCTCGTAGGTGAACTCCCAGTCGGCGGTGTTCCAGCCCTTGAAGTCCACCTTCTCTATACGGATCTTCGTGTACTGCGAGCGGACCATGTAGCGGGCCTGGTTCTCCCAGTCGGCGACCGGGTCGTCCTTGGGCGTGCTGGTCCAGCCGATGAGCAGCTTCTGTCCGTCGGGGCCGGTGAAACGGTCCCCCGCCGAGCCGGTGCTCTGGAACTTCCATCCGGCGGGCAGGCCGATGGAGTACCCCTGGCCGCCCTGGTGCGTCGACACCGCGCCGGCGCCGGGCGACACCTGTGCCCCGGCACCGCCCGCGGTGGCCGCACCGCTGCCGGGCGTGGCGGCGGAACTCGGCTGGGCGGACGGCGAGGCCGACCCGTCCGTACGGGCTCCGCCGCCCTTGTCCTCCTTGGTGTTCCCGGTCGCGCCGGCGACCGCCTTCGAACCGCCGCCGCTCGCGCCGTCGTTGTCGTCGCCGCCGCCGAAGGTGAGGGCCAGCACGGTGCCGAGCACGGCCAGCACGACCACCACCGCGATGATCACCAGGGTCCGCTTGGGCACCACGTCGGTCAGCGGCGCCCTCGGGACCTGCCGCGGCGGCAGATCGGCCGGGGGCGACATCACGGGCCAGCCCGAACTACGGCCGCCGCTCGCCCCGTTCTCGCCGGACGAGCCGGACGTGCCGGACGTGCCGGACAAGGGGGAGGAGGCGCCGGGAGTGGGGCTGACGGACGTCGTCGCGGCGGAACCGGAGACCGGGCCGGACAACGGAGGGGTCACCGGAGGGGTGGCCGCACCAGCGACCGCACCGGCGGCCGCGCCGGATGCCGCACCGCCCACCGGACGGGACGCCGGGCCGGACTTCGTGCCGGACGCCGAGGAGGTGCCGCTCTCGCCGCCCGGCTTGACCCGGGACGCGGCCGACGAGGTCGCCGCGCCCGCCGCGACGGCGGCCTTGCGCACGGACCGCAGCGCACCGCGCAGCTTCTCGGCCGCCTCGCCGCCGCCCGTCGAACCGCCCTTGCCCCCGGACCGGTCCGGCTGCGCGGGCAGCGGTACGACCTTCGTGGTGTCCGCCGGCTCGGCCACCCCGCGGTCGGGCGCGTGGATGACGGCGTTCAGCATGGCCCGCGCCCCGGCGTCGTCGAGTCGGCGGGCCGGGTCCTTGGTGAGCAGGCCGTAGATGACGTCCCGCAGCGGACCGGCGTTCTTCGGCTCCTCCAGCGGCTCGGTCATCACCGCGGTGAGCGTCGCGATGGCCGACCCCTTGTCGTAGGGCGGGCTGCCCTCGACGGCGGCGTAGAGCAGGCCGCCGAGCGACCACAGGTCGGCCGCGGGGCCGGGCTTGTGGCCGCGGGCGCGCTCCGGGGAGATGTAGGAGGGGGCGCCGACGAGCATGCCGGTGGAGGTGATGGACGGGTCGCCCTCGACCTGGGCGATGCCGAAGTCGGTGAGGACGACGCGGTCGGTCTCGGTCTCCAGCAGCACGTTGGACGGCTTCACGTCGCGGTGCAGGATGCCCTCGCGGTGCGCGGACCGCAGTACGTCGAGGATGGCCAGGCCGACCTCGGCCGCCCTCCTGGGCGAGAGCAGGCCGTCCTCGCGGATGACCTCGGCGAGCGACTTGCCCTCGACGAGTTCCATCACGATCCACGGCCGGTCGTCCTCGTCGACCACGTCGAAGACCGTCACCGCGCTGTTGTTGCGGATCCTGGCGATGGCCTTGGCCTCGCGCAGCGTCCGGGTGATCAGCCGGCGCTTCTCGTCCTCGTCGATGTTCGACGGGAACCGCAGCTCCTTGACGGCGACCGTACGGCCGAGGGTCTCGTCCTCGGCGCGCCACACCGTACCCATGCCGCCGCGGCCGAGTACGTCTCCCAGCCGGTACCGCCCGGCGAGGAGACGTGCGCTCTTGTCCTGACGGGATGCCCCCGCCCGCTCCGCCTCCGACATGCGTCCCCTCATGCAACCCGCCCTGACAGAGCCTCCATTGTCCCTCACCCGACAAGTGCCCGACGCCCAGGGGCCCCTGCTCGCCCGCCCACTGGGACACAATCCGGCCAATAGGTACAGCACAGTTCGGCCACGGCCCCCTCCGCGCCTCGAACTGCCCCTCGAGGGCCGCCGGAACAGCACATCCCGAGCACACCCGGCGACAGCCCGTCACGAGACCCGGCGGGGCGGACGCGGACGCGGACAGACCGTCACACCGAGGGGGAGCCGACCGTCACAGCGGCACGATGTCCGGTGCGCCCAGGCGCGCCGCGTCCGCCGTCTGGTCGTCGGGCTGGAGCTGGGACTCGCGTTCCGCCTCCACCCGCTTCTCGTAGTGCTGGACCTCGCGTTCGACCTGGTCCTTGTCCCAGCCCAGTACCGGGGCCATCAGGTCGGCGGCCTCGCGGGCGCTGCGGGTGCCGCGGTCGAAGGTCTCGATGGAGATGCGGGTGCGCCGGGTCAGCACGTCGTCCAGATGGCGGGCCCCCTCGTGCGAGGCGGCGTAGACGACCTCGGCGCGCAGATAGTCGTCGGCGGCCTGGAGCGGCTCGCCCAGGGAGGGGTCGGAGGCGATGAGGTCCAGGACCTCCTCCGTCATCGACCCGTAGCGGTTCAGCAGATGCTCCACCCGCACCACGTGCAGCCCGGTGCGGGCGGCGATGCGCGCTCGCGCGTTCCACAGCGCCCGGTAGCCCTCCGCGCCGAGCAGCGGCACCTCTTCCGTCACGCAGTCCGCGACCCGCAGGTCGAGCCCGTGCACGGCCTCGTCGACGGCGTCCTTGGCCATCACCCGGTACGTCGTGTACTTGCCGCCCGCCACGACGACCAGCCCCGGCACCGGGTGCGCCACGGTGTGCTCGCGCGACAGCTTGCTGGTGGCGTCGGACTCGCCGGCCAGCAGCGGGCGCAGCCCGGCGTACACCCCCTCGACGTCGTCCCTGGTCAGCGGCACGGCGAGCACGGAGTTCACATGTTCGAGGAGGTAGTCGATGTCGGCGCTGGAGGCGGCCGGGTGGGCCTTGTCGAGGTCCCAGTCGGTGTCGGTGGTGCCGATGATCCAGTGCCGGCCCCAGGGGATGACGAAGAGCACGGACTTCTCGGTGCGCAGGATCAGCCCGGTGGTGGAGTGGATGCGGTCCTTGGGCACGACGAGGTGGATGCCCTTGGACGCCCGGACGTGGAACTGCCCGCGGGAGCCGACCATCGCCTGGGTGTCGTCGGTCCACACACCCGTGGCGTTGACGATCTGCTGGGCGCGGATGTCGTACTCCCCGCCCGCCTCGACGTCCTGGACCCTGGCCCCGACGACCCGTTCGCCCTCGCGCAGGAAGCCCGTCACGCGCGCGCGGTTGGCGGCCTTCGCGCCGTACGCGGCGGCCGTGCGGACGAGGGTGGTGACGAAACGGGCGTCGTCCATCTGGGCGTCGTAGTACTGCAGAGCGCCGACCAGCGCGTCCTTCTTCAGCGCGGGGGCCACGCGCAGCGCGTGACGGTGGCTCAGGTGACGGTGCATCGGCAGGCCCCGGCCGTGGCCCCGGGCCATGGACATCACGTCGTAGAGCGCGACGCCCGAGCCCGCGTAGAGCCGCTCCCAGCCCTTGTGCTGGAGGGGGTAGAGGAAGGGGACGGGTTTCACCAGGTGGGGCGCCAGGCGCTCCAGGAGCAGCCCGCGCTCCTTCAGCGCCTCGCGCACGAGCGCGAAGTCGAGCATCTCCAGATAGCGCAGGCCGCCGTGGATCAGCTTGCTGGACCTGCTCGACGTGCCCGACGCCCAGTCGCGCGCCTCCACCAGGCCGGTGGACAGTCCTCGGGTGACGGCGTCCAGCGCCGTGCCGGCCCCGACCACACCACCTCCCACGACCAGCACGTCCAGCTCGCGCTCGGCCATGGCCGCCAGTGACTCGGCCCGCTGCGCCGGCCCCAGGTTCGCTGTCCTCACCGCTGCCTCCCGCTGTCCGTCGCGTCGGCCGCGCCCGTCAGGACGAGACCCGGTCCGTACCTCCCCTGCCCAAATTCTGACCGGGATGCCCGGCTTCAGCCACCACTGCCCCCCAGCCTGTGGACAACTCTCACGGAACCGATCACGGCTTGCGGCACAACACAGTCGATCAATGCCGCATAACGGTCATATTTACTCCTAGTCTGACATTGCACTCGCTCGTCCTGTCCACAGGGCTTGCGCACCTGTCCCGCTTCGGTTATTGGGAAGGACGGCCCACGCCATGCCCGCAGATCTCGCCGTCATCGGACTCGGCCCGCTCGGCCTGCCCCTGGCCCAGGCCGCCGTCGCCGCCGGCATCCCCACCCTCGGCTACGCCACCGGACCCGAGGCGAGCTCCGTCAGCCCCGCCGAACTGCGCCGGATGCTCTCGGGGGGCTTCCGGCCCGCCACCGACCCCGCCGCCCTGGGCCGGGTGCGCACCGCCGTGATCTGCGCGCCGACCCCGCGCGACACGGACGGCGGACTCGACCTCTCCCAGGTGGAGAAGGCCGCGCGCACCCTGGCCGGCCACCTCCGCCCCCACACCACGGTGGTCCTGGAGTCGCCGGTCCCCCCGGGCACGACGGAGGGCTTCCTGCGCCCACTGCTGGAGGAGTCCTCGGGCCTGCGCGCGGGCCGCGACTTCCAGCTCGCCTACTCCCCCTGCCGCGTCGACCCCGGCAACCGGGTCTTCACACCCGCCAACACCCCGAAGGTGATCGGCGGTCTCACGCCCGCGTGCACCGAGTCCGCCGCCGCGTTCTACGGCCGGCTCACCGAGAAGGTGGTACGCGCGCGTGGGCTGCGGGAGGCGGAGACCGTGCAGCTGCTGGAGACCAACTTCCGGCAGGTCAACATCGCCCTCGTCAACGAGATGGCCGTCCTCTGCCACGACCTCGGCGTCGATCTGTGGGACGTCATCCGCTGCGCGGAGACCAAGCCGTTCGGCTTCCAGGCGTTCCGCCCCGGCCCCGGCGTCGGCGGCCACGCCGTCCCGTTGGACCGTACGGGTGAACCGGGCAGCCCGCTGCGCATGGTGGAGCTGGCCCAGCAGGTCAACAGCCGCATGCCGCGCTACGTCGTCCAGCGCGCCGCCGCCCTCCTGAACGAGCACGGCAAGTCCGCCCGCGGCGCCCGCGTCCTGCTCCTCGGCGTCACCTACAAGCCCGACCTCGCCGACCAGCAGGGCACACCCGCGCGCGAGATCGCGACCCGCCTGATGGACCTGGGCGCACAGGTCAGCTACCACGACCCGCTGATCCCGTCGTGGAACGTCCTGGACCGCCCGGTCCCCCGCGCCGACTCCCTCTACGAGGCGGCGGCCGACGCCGACCTGACGATCCTCCTCCAGCACCACCGCACGTACGACCTCCAGGGCCTGTCGGTGAAGGCGCAGTTGCTGCTGGACACACGGGGGGCGACGCCGACGGGGGCGGCGCACCGGTTGTGAAGGAGGGGGCGCGGGGACGCCCCAACATGCCCTCCGCCCCACCCCCGTTGCGAATTCGCTCGCGAAGAAGTCGCGAACGCCTGTTACTCTGCGGCGTCCTCATCGCACACGCGTGCGCGGACATCACCGCTCTCTACTCCGGTCCCAACGGGGGGATTACCTGTCATGACCCAGCCACCTCCACCGCCGCACCAGCCCGCCGGCGGCAACCCGTACGCCCAGCAGCCGCCCGCCGGTGCCAACCCGTACGGCCAGCAGCCGCCCGCCGGCGGCACGCCGTACCCGCCGCAGCAGCCCGCCGGGGCTCCGCCCTACGCCCCGTACCCCGCGCCGGGTGCCTTCCCCGGGCAGCCGGGCGCCGTGCCGCCGCCCCCGCCCGTCCCGGGGCGGAACAACATCGGCCTCGGAGTGCTGGCCGCGGTCGTGGCCGCGGTCGTCGTCGCCGGTGTGTACGGCGGCATCATCGGTGCCACCAAGCACGAGATCGGCTGGGCGGCCGTCGGTGTCGGCTTCGTCATCGGCCTCACGGCCGGCAAGCTCGGCGGCCGCAACCCCTCCCTCGCGGTGGTCAGCGCCGTCCTCGCGCTGGGCGCGGTCTTCCTCGGCCAGATGGTCGGCGAGGCGATCATCATCACCAAGGACTACCCGGTGAGCTTCTCCGAGGTGTTCTTCGACCACTTCGGCGATCTCTACGACGTCTGGAAGGACGACGCCGACCCGCTGACCTTCCTGTTCTTCGGGCTGGCCGCCGTCGCGTCCTTCTCGGGCGCGAAGAAGGCCGCCGGCTGAGCGAACCGGCGAACGACGAAGGGGCCGGTCACCCACTCGGGTGACCGGCCCCTTCGCTGTCGTGGGGGCTACCGCCGGTGCTGCGAGTCCGCCACCGTGACCTCGACCCGCTGGAACTCCTTGAGTTCGCTGTAGCCCGTCGTGGCCATCGCGCGACGCAGGGCGCCGAAGAGGTTCATGGAGCCGTCGGGCGTGTGCGACGGGCCCGTGAGGACCTCCTCGATCGTGCCGACCGTGCCGAGGTCGACCTTCTTGCCGCGCGGCAGCTCCTCGTTCACCGCCTCCATGCCCCAGTGGTGGCCCTTGCCGGGCGCGTCCGTGGCACGGGCCAGCGGGGAGCCCATCATCACCGCGTCGGCGCCGCAGGCGATCGCCTTGGGCAGGTCCCCGGACCAGCCGACGCCGCCGTCCGCGATCACGTGCACATACCGGCCGCCGGACTCGTCCATGTAGTCGCGGCGGGCCGCCGCCACGTCCGCGACCGCCGTGGCCATCGGGACCTGGATGCCCAGCACGTTGCGGGTGGTGTGCGCGGCGCCGCCGCCGAAGCCGACCAGGACACCCGCGGCACCGGTGCGCATCAGGTGCAGGGCCGCCGTGTAGGTGGCGCAGCCGCCGACGATCACCGGGACGTCGAGCTCGTAGATGAACTGCTTCAGGTTCAGCGGCTCGTGCGAGCCGGAGACGTGCTCCGCCGAGACCGTCGTACCGCGGATGACGAAGATGTCCACGCCCGCGTCCACGACGGCCTTGGAGAACTGGGCCGTGCGCTGCGGGGAGAGCGCGGCGGCCGTGACCACGCCGGAGTCGCGCACCTCCTTGATGCGGGCGCCGATCAGCTCCTCCTTGATGGGGGCCGCGTAGATCTCCTGGAGGCGCCGGGTCGCCGTCTCGGCGTCCAGGCCGACGATCTCGTCGAGCAGCGGCCGCGGGTCCTCGTACCGCGTCCAGAGGCCTTCGAGGTTGAGCACGCCGAGGCCGCCCAGCTCGCCGATGCGGATCGCGGTGGCCGGGGAGACGACCGAGTCCATGGGGGCGGCCAGGAAGGGCAGCTCGAAGCGGTAGGCGTCGATCTGCCAGGCGATCGAGACCTCCTTCGGGTCGCGCGTACGACGGCTGGGGACGACGGCGATGTCGTCGAAGGCGTACGCCCGGCGGCCGCGCTTGCCGCGCCCGATCTCGATCTCAGTCACGATGTGTGGCCTTTCCCTGATGCGTTTCAGCGCTTCCAGTATCGCCGACGGGTACGACAAGGGCGGCCCCGGAGTGTGTCCGGGGCCGCCCTGATCACGACGGGTGACTTACTTGCGGCTGTAGTTCGGGGCCTCGACCGTCATCTGGATGTCGTGCGGGTGGCTCTCCTTGAGGCCGGCCGCGGTGATGCGGACGAAGCGGCCCTTGGACTCCATCTCCTCGATGGTGGCGGCGCCCACGTAGCCCATGGTCTGGCGCAGGCCGCCCACGAGCTGGTGCAGGACGTTGGCCAGCGGACCGCGGTAGGGCACCTGGCCCTCGACGCCCTCGGGGACGAGCTTGTCGTCGGAGGCGACCTCCGCCTGGAAGTAGCGGTCCTTGGAGTACGACCTGCCCTGGCCGCGCGACTGCATGGCACCCAGCGAGCCCATGCCGCGGTACGACTTGAACTGCTTGCCGTTGATGAACAGCAGCTCGCCCGGCGACTCCTCGCAGCCCGCGAGGAGGCTGCCCAGCATCACCGTGTCGGCACCGGCGGCCAGCGCCTTGCCGATGTCGCCGGAGTACTGCAGGCCGCCGTCGCCGATCAGCGGGATGCCGGCGGGCCGGGCCGCGAGGGAGGCCTCGTAGATGGCGGTGACCTGCGGGACACCGATACCGGCGACGACGCGCGTGGTGCAGATCGAGCCGGGGCCCACGCCGACCTTGATGCCGTCGACGCCGGCGTCGATCAGCGCCTGGGCGCCGTCGCGGGTGGCGACGTTGCCGCCGATCACATCGACGTTCACGCTCGACTTGATCTTCGCCATCCAGCTGAGGGCGTTGCTGTTGTGACCGTGCGAGGTGTCGACGACCAGGAAGTCCACACCGGCCCCGGCGAGCGCCTGGGCGCGCTCCAGCGCCTCGGGGCTGGCGCCGACGGCGGCACCGACGAGCAGACGGCCCTCGGCGTCCTTCGCGGCGTTCGGGTACTTCTCGGCCTTGACGAAGTCCTTGACGGTGATCAGGCCCTTGAGGACGCCCTCGTCGTCGACGAGCGGCAGCTTCTCGATCTTGTGGCGCCGCAGCAGCTCCATGGCGTCCTGACCGGAGATGCCCACCTTGCCGGTGACCAGCGGCATCGGGGTCATGACCTCGCGCACCTGACGGGTGCGGTCGCTCTCGAAGGCCATGTCGCGGTTGGTGACGATGCCCAGGAGCTTGCCGGCCGGGTCGGTGACGGGGACGCCGCTGATGCGGAACTTGGCGCACAGCGCGTCGGCCTCGGCGAGCGTGGCCTCGGGGTGCACGGTGATCGGGTCGGTGACCATGCCGGACTCGGAGCGCTTCACGAGGTCGACCTGGTTGACCTGGTCCTCGACGGACAGGTTGCGGTGCAGTACACCGACGCCGCCCAGACGGGCCATCGCGATCGCCATGCGCGACTCGGTGACCTTGTCCATGGCGGCGGACAGGAGCGGGATATTGACCCGGACATTGCGGGAGATCCGGGACGAGGTGTCGACCGCGTTGGGGAGCACCTCGGATGCACCCGGCAGCAGCAGCACGTCGTCGTAGGTCAGCCCGAGGGTCGCGAATTTACCGGGCACTCCGTCGACGTTGGCAGTCATGACACCTTCCCCAAATGGCCTTGATCGGTGCGGATGTCCATGCTAACGGGAAGCGGACCTGTCTCATTCCATGGCGGGAGGTGACCTTCGGCTTCGTATGTTCGTACGGAATCGGGGAAGGTCCTGTTCAACGAAGGGCCAAACCCCTAGGCGTTACTGCTCGGCGAGCGCCCGCAGCCGGCTGAGCGCGCGGTGCTGGGCGACGCGCACCGCCCCGGGTGACATTCCCAACATCTGTCCGGTCTCCTCGGCGGTGAGGCCCACGGCGATACGCAGCAGGAGCAGCTCGCGCTGGTTCTCCGGCAGGTTGGCCAGGAGTTTCTTCGCCCATTCGGCGTCGCTGCTGAGCAGGGCGCGCTCCTCGGGGCCGAGGGAGTCGTCGGGCCGCTCGGGCATCTCGTCGGAGGGGACCGCGGTGGATCCCGGTCCGCGCATGGCGGCCCGCTGGAGGTCGGCGACCTTGTGGGCGGCGATGGCGAAGACGAACGCCTCGAAGGGGCGGCCGGTGTCCTTGTAGCGCGGCAGGGCGAGGAGGACGGCCACACAGACCTCCTGCGCGAGGTCCTCGACGAAGTGGCGCGCGTCGCCGGGGAGCCGGGACAGGCGCGTACGGCAGTAGCGCAGGGCGAGGGGGTGGACATGGGCGAGCAGGTCATGGGTGGCCTGCTCGTCGCCGTCGACGGCACGATGCACGAGCCCGCCGATCGCACCCTGAGCAGGAGTCGCCACCTCGTCGTCGCGCATCGGTCCATCGTGCCCTGCGCCCGTGCGGTCCATGGCACCGCGCCCGTCGTTGTGCACCGAAGCGTTATGAGCAGGTGCGCCGGAACTCATCCCCTGCGCCCTCCCCTTCCGCTCGACCGAATCGTCCCCGAGGAACTCCACACCTCAAGGATGCGGCATCCGCGGCGAAACGAGCACCGGGCATCCGAGGGACGGCTCACACCCGCGCCCCTGGGGGGCGCGGGCCCACGTCACACGCACCGGCCGAAGCCGGGCTCCCGCAGATGTGCGCACCGGACCCCGCGACCCCGGCGAGATCCGGAAGAGAGGCCCCAGGGTCTTTCTCTCGGATCTGGCCGGCTCCGACCGGCGGCTCCTCCCGGCCAAGCCGAGCGGGGCATGGTGCGTGCAGCTGCAAGGCGGAGGGAGGGAGTCGACGCGGAGCGATCGGGGTCCCCCCGCGCGAGCGACGCCGAGCGTGGGGGAGAGTGACGACAGCGCCGCAGATGTGCGCACCGGACCCCGCGACCCCGGCGAGATCCGGAAGAGAGGCTCTAGCGCACCAAGCCCCACCGGAAGCCCAGGGCCACCGCGTGGGCGCGGTCGGAGGCGCCGAGCTTCTTGAACAGACGGCGGGCGTGGGTCTTGACGGTGTCCTCGGAGAGGAACAGCTCGCGGCCGATCTCCGCGTTGGAGCGGCCATGGCTCATGCCCTCCAGGACCTGGATCTCACGGGCGGTGAGCGTCGGCGCCGCGCCCATCTCGGCCGACCGCAGCCGCCGGGGGGCGAGCCGCCAGGTCGGGTCGGCGAGCGCCTGGGTCACGGTGGCCCTCAACTCGGCGCGGGAGGCGTCCTTGTGGAGGTATCCCCGGGCGCCGGCGGCGACGGCCAGGGCCACGCCGTCCAGGTCCTCGGCGACCGTCAGCATGATGATGCGCGCGCCGGGGTCGGCGGACAGCAGTCGCCGTACGGTCTCGACGCCGCCCAGGCCGGGCATGCGTACGTCCATCAGAATCAGGTCCGAGCGGTCGGCGCCCCAGCGGCGGAGGACTTCCTCGCCGTTGGCCGCCGTCGTCACGCGCTCGACGCCGGGCACGGTCGCGACCGCGCGGCGCAGCGCCTCTCGGGCAAGCGGGGAGTCGTCGCAGACGAGGACGGAAGTCATGGCCGTCCTCCGCAGCTGATGCGCGTCACCTTGTGCCTCCAGGCTGGTACGAATCGTCACCTGTGCGGTCGACCGTCTCGGACGCCTGCCCGAGCGCTTGTGTTTTCAACCGCCTCCGCACTCTCAACGACGGTCACTCGAAAGAGTTACGGGGCTGCGTGCACTCTTCGGCACTCTACGTGAGGGTGCGGACACAGCGGAGGCAGCCGCGCGGACCCTCAAGCTTTCATCACAACCCATGCCCCATTCAGCCCTATTTCTTCCCTTTAGCTGGTGTCTGAGGCTAGATTCGCAATGAGTCATATTTTCATCTCCTTAGATCGTAGTTGTACGGTCGTGGGCACCGTATCCGCTCAGAACGGCTACAAGGGGTCACGCAATGGCAGATTTCTCCCGCCTTCCCGGACCGAACGCGGACCTGTGGGACTGGCAGCTCCTGGCTGCCTGTCGCGGGGTGGACAGCTCGCTCTTCTTCCATCCGGAGGGCGAGCGCGGCGCGGCCCGGAGCGCTCGCGAGAACTCGGCCAAGGAGGTCTGTATGAGGTGCCCGGTCCGCGCACAGTGCGCGGCACATGCGCTGGCGGTGCGCGAGCCGTACGGCGTGTGGGGTGGCTTGACCGAGGACGAGCGCGAAGAGCTCATGGGGCGGGCACGCAACCGCCTCGTGACAGCATCGGCGTCAGGCATGCGGGACGTCGCTTCGAACAACTGAAGGAACGTTTCCCCAGGTCGGAGGGCGTGCATTCGCACGCCCTCCGCTTCTCACTGCCGGAAGACGCTTCTCACTGCCGGACGGCCGCCCGCTCCAGTTCGGTCAGCGTCGCCGCCACCGCCGGGACCTGGGCCAGGTCCGGGAGCGTCAGCGCCACGATCTCCCGCCGCACCGCCGGTTCCAGCCGCACCGTCCGCACCCCGCGCGGCCGTACGGACGCGACGGCCAGCTGGGGCAGCACCGCCACGCCGAGGCCCGCGCCCACCAGCCCGACCACCGCCGGATAGTCGTCGGTCGCGAAGTCGATACGGGGCGTGAAGCCCGCGCGCTCGCACACCTCCACCAATTGCCCCCGGCAGCGCGGACAGCCCGCGATCCAGGGCTCCTCGGCGAGGTCGCCGATCGACACGGTGTCCGCGGCGCCGGCGCGGGCCAGCCGGTGCCGTTCGGGCACCAGGCCGACCAGACGGTCCGTCAGCAGGGGCCGTACGACGAGGTCGTCCCACTCCCCCGGGCCGCCCGCCGTGTTCTCGTAGCGGAAGGCGAGCGCGATGTCGCAGTCGCCGGCCCGCAGGGTGTCCACGGACTCGGGGGGTTCGGCCTCCTCCAGGGAGACGCGGGTGCCGGGGTGGGCGGCGCGCAGGGCGGCCAGGGCCGTGGGCACCAGGGTCGAGCTGCCGCTGGGGAAGGACACCAGCCGCACCCGGCCGGCCCGCAGCCCGGCGATCGCGGCGACCTCCTCCTCGGCGGCCGTCAGCCCGGCGAGGATGCCGGCCGCGTGCCGCACGAGGGCCTCACCCGCCTGGGTGAGGCGCATCTCGCGGCCGCTGCGCACCAGCAGGGGCGTGCCGACGGATGCCTCCAGGGCCTTCATCTGCTGGCTGACGGCCGGCTGGGTGCAGCCCAGCTCGCGCCCCGCCGCGGAGAAGGACCCGGTGGTGGCGACGGCACGCAGGACGCGCAGATGACGGGCCTCGATCACCCTTCGAGCATAAGGGAGGCTTGGGTGTCCGCGCGAATAGTGCCTCGTCGCTTTGACCTCAGGGTGCGGGCGGATCCCGTGCGGCGGGTGAGGCGCCGCACCCGGAGTCCCTGGCGGCGGCCGCAAGTACGTCGAGCGGAACGGCGGCTGAGGCCCTGTCACCGCCGCGGTGAGGGCCGGACGCGGGGAGCGGACGGGCCGCTTCCGGGTCACTACGCTGCTGCCATGACAACGGCTCTGATTACGGGATCGACCGCGGGGATCGGTGCCGCGTTCGCGCGGCGGCTCGCGGCGGACGGCCACGATCTGGTCCTGGTGGCGCGGGACACCCAGCGGCTGCGGGAGCAGGCCACCGAGTTGCACGACCGGCACGGCATCGAGGCGGAGGTGCTGACCGCCGACCTCGCGACCGACGAGGGCATCGAGGCGGTCGCCGCCCGGCTGGGCGATCGCCGCAGCCCTGTCGACCTGCTGGTCAACAACGCGGGCTTCGGCAACAAGGGCCGCTATCTCGACGTACCGATGGCCGATGAGCTGCGGATGCTGAAGGTGCACTGCGAGGCGGTGCTGCGGCTGACGTCGGCCGCGGCGGAGGCGATGCGCGAGCGCGGGCGCGGCGGGGTCGTCAACGTGGCGTCGGTCGCGGCCTTCGTGCCGCGCGGGACGTACGGCGCGTCGAAGGCGTGGGTCGTGCAGTTCACGCAGGGAGCCGCGAAGGACCTGGCGGGGGCCGGCGTACGGCTGATGGCACTGTGCCCCGGTTTCGTGCGGACGGAGTTCCACGAGCGGGCCGGGATGGGCACGGACAACATCCCCGGCTGGATGTGGCTGGACGCGGACAAGCTGGTCGCGGCGGCGCTGCACGATCTGGCGCGCGGCCGGACCGTGTCGATCCCGGACCCCCGCTACAAGGTGCTGATGGGCGCGGCCAAGCTGGTGCCGCGGGGCATGCTGGGCGGGATCAGCTCGAAGACGGGGCGCAAGTACGGCCCCCAGTGAGCGGGTGACGCCAGGCCTCCGGTGGGAAGATGGGCTTGGACATACCGGACCCGGGGGGACCGGAGGCGGCGCCATGACGTTCGTACAGATCATCGACTGCAAGACCAGCCGGTTCGACGAGATGAACCGGCTGATGGACAGGTGGGTCGAACAGACCAAGGGGAAGCGGACCGCGACGCACGACATCATCGGCAAGGACCGGTCGGACGCGTCGCACTACATCGAGATCGTGGAGTTCCCGTCGTACGAGGAGGCGATGCGGAACTCGAATCTGCCCGAGACCGACCGCATCTTCCAGGAGATGGTCGCGCTCTGCGACGAGATGCCGACGTTCACCGATCTGGACGTCGTACGGGACGAGAACCTGAACGTCGAGACCGTCCGGCGGTTCTTCGCGCTGCTGGCGGCGCCCGGTGAACTGCCCTCCCTCGACGAGGTGCTCATCGAGGACTACCACGACCATGACCCGGCCAACGAGCAGGACACCATGGGCATGGACGCGATCCGGCGCGAGATCGAGATGTGGAGGAGCGGCTTCGACTTCACGTTCACTCTCGACGACCAGTTCGCCGAGGGCGACCGGGTCTGTACGCGCTGGACGTGGGACGGCATCCACAAGGGTGAGTTCATGGGACTCCCGTCCACCGGGCGGAAGGTCTCCATGACCGGGTGCACCATCCACCGCTGCGCCCCGGACGGGAAGATCACCGAGGGCTGGTGGCAGTACGACCGGCTGGGGATGATGGGCCAGCTCGGGGCACTGGACGCACTGGAGCGGTAGGGGACGGCGAACGGCCGAGGCCCGGCACCCCTTGTCTGCAGGGTGCCGGGCCTCGGCTCGGCGTGGCTACCGACCTACGTCAGTGGGCGTGGCCGTGGGAGTGACCGGCCGCGGCCGGCTCCTCCTCTTCCTTCTTCTCGACGACCAGGGTCTCGGTCGTGAGCAGCAGGGAGGCGATGGAGGCCGCGTTCTCCAGGGCGGAGCGGGTGACCTTCACCGGGTCGATGACGCCCTGCTTGACCAGGTCGCCGTACTCGCCGGTGGCGGCGTTGTAGCCGCTGCCCTTCTCCAGCTCGGCGACCTTGGAGACGATGACGTAGCCCTCCAGGCCCGCGTTCTCCGCGATCCAGCGCAGCGGCTCGACGGCGGCGCGGCGGACGACGGAGACACCGGTGGCCTCGTCGCCGGTCTTGTCGAGGTTGCCCTCCAGGACCTTGACGGCGTGGACCAGCGCGGAGCCACCACCGGAGACGATGCCCTCCTCGACCGCGGCGCGGGTCGCGGAGATGGCGTCCTCCAGACGGTGCTTCTTCTCCTTCAGCTCCACCTCGGTGGCGGCGCCGACCTTGATCACGCACACGCCGCCGGCCAGCTTCGCGAGGCGCTCCTGGAGCTTCTCGCGGTCCCAGTCGGAGTCGGTGTTCTCGATCTCGGCCTTGATCTGGGCGACGCGGCCCTGCACGTCCTCGGAGCCGCCGGCACCGTCGACGATCGTGGTGTCGTCCTTGGTGACGGTGACGCGGCGGGCGCTGCCGAGCACGTCGACGCCGACCTGGTCGAGCTTGAGGCCGACCTCCTCGGAGATGACGGTGGCGCCGGTCAGGATCGCCATGTCCTGGAGCATCGCCTTGCGGCGGTCACCGAAGCCCGGGGCCTTCACGGCGACCGCGTTGAAGGTGCCGCGGATCTTGTTGACGACCAGGGTCGACAGGGCCTCGCCCTCGACGTCCTCGGCGATGATCAGCAGCGGCTTGGAGGAGTTGGTCTGGATGACCTTCTCCAGCAGCGGCAGCAGGTCGGCGATCGAGGAGATCTTGCCCTGGTTGATCAGGATGTAGGGCTCGTCGAGGACGGCCTCCATGCGCTCCTGGTCCGTGACGAAGTACGGCGACAGGTAGCCCTTGTCGAAGGCCATGCCCTCGGTGAAGTCCAGCTCCAGACCGAAGGTGTTGGACTCCTCGACGGTGATGACACCGTCCTTGCCGACCTTGTCCATCGCCTCGGCGATGAGCTCGCCGACCTGCTGGTCCTGGGCGGACAGCGCGGCCACGGCGGCGATGTCGGACTTCTCGTCGATCGGGCGGGCGGTGGCGAGGAGGTCCTCGGAGACGGCCGCCACGGCCGCGTCGATGCCCTTCTTCAGGGCGGCCGGAGAGGCACCGGCGGCGACGTTCTTCAGGCCCTCGCGCACCAGCGCCTGGGCGAGCACGGTGGCGGTGGTGGTGCCGTCACCCGCGATGTCGTTGGTCTTGGTCGCCACCTCCTTCACCAGCTGGGCGCCGAGGTTCTCGTACGGGTCCTCGATCTCGACCTCACGGGCGATCGTGACACCGTCGTTGGTGATGGTGGGGGCGCCGAACTTCTTGTCGATGACGACGTTGCGGCCCTTGGGGCCGATCGTCACCTTGACCGTGTCGGCCAGCTTGTTGACGCCGCGCTCGAGGGCGCGACGGGCGTCCTCGTCGAACTTCAGGATCTTCGCCATGACAGCGTGAGCCCTCTCGGAAATCTGTGAGTGGTAAAAGAACTGCGCCCCGGCGCCCGGCTCATCGATCGATCGCGGGTGCCAGGGCGCAGCTGGAAGCAAAAGCCTGAGGAGAACTACTTCTCGATGATCGCGAGGACGTCGCGAGCCGAGAGGACGAGGTACTCGTCGCCGTTGTACTTCACCTCGGTGCCGCCGTACTTGCTGTACAGGACGATGTCGCCGACCTTGACGTCGAGCGGCAGGCGCTCGCCGTTCTCGAACCGGCCCGGGCCCACGGCGAGGACGGCGCCCTCCTGGGGCTTCTCCTTCGCGGTGTCCGGAATGACCAGGCCGGAGGCCGTGGTCTGCTCGGCGTCGAGCGGCTGGACCACGATGCGGTCCTCAAGCGGCTTGATGGCAACCTTGGAGCTGGCGGTCGTCACGATCCGACCTCCCCCTTCGGAGATCTCACGGGGTTAACTGTCTGAGGTGGCGACCAGGTGGATCCGTCGTCGCGGGTGCCGGACCTGCCCGTCGCGTTGTTGGCACTCTCCACTGGGGAGTGCCAGAGCCGAGACTATGACCGTGATTAGCACTCGGTCAAGCGGACTGCTAATGCCGGCGGCGCGTCGGCCGGATTCCCGGTCTACAGGTAGTCCTCCAGGCGGCCCACCCTCAGCCCCTGCTCCCGGACCGTCCGCAGCAGCCGTGCCGTGCGCTCGCGCGGTCCGGGGCCGGTCAGCTCGTCGGGGTCGACGGCGATGACGTCGCCGGGCAGGAGGCGGTGGGTGCCCCGGGTGAAGGTCAGATCGGTGGGGCCCATCGCGGCGCGCCACAGCACCACCGCCCGGATGCCGCAGTCGGCGGCCGCGCGCAGGGTCGTCGTGTCGTACGTGCCGTAGGGCGGGCGGAAGAGGCGGGGGCGGGTGCCGAAGCGGGAGCTGAGCTTCTGCTGCTGGCCGCAGATCTCGGTGCGCTGGCCGGCGTACGGCAGCCCGCGCAGGGCCGCGTGGTCGAGGGTGTGGTTCTGCAGGGAGGCGCCGGCCGCGCGCAGGCGGGCGAAGTGGGGGTAGCCGGGGCCGGCCACGCTGTCGGTCAGGAACATGCTGACGGGGAGCCGGTGTTCGCGGACCAGGTCGACGAAACGCGGGTCGCGGTCGGCGCCGTCGTCGTAGGTGAGGAAGACGACCCGGTCGGTGGTGCGGACGTGGTCGACCACCGGGGGGAGGCGGTACGGGGGGCGGTCCTGGGGGGCGTGTGCGGGGAGGCCTTGTGGGGGGACGGTGTGTGCGGGGGCCCCATGTTCGCGGGCGCCGTGTGCGGGGGCGCCATGTGCGGGCGCGCCATGTGCGGGCGCGCCATGTACTCGCTGGGCGGCCTTCTTGCCGAGTCGTTCGATCGGGGCCATCGGCTGGGCGCAGCCGGTCAACGCGGCGGCCAGCAGCAGGATGGCGACCAGCCCCCGCCACCTCACAGGTAGTCCTCCAGCCGCGCGACCGCGTACCCCTTCGCCGTGACCTTGTCGAGGAAGCGGCGGACCATGTCGGGCATCGTGCCCTTCCAGTCGCCCCGTCCCCGGAAGTGGGTGAGGACGATGTCGCCGGGGTGGAGGTCGCGGTCCCCCTCGCGGTACTCCCAGTGGTCGACGAAGACCTCCTCGTCCCACAAGGGGGCGTACCTCACCCCGCACGCCTTGGCGGCCCGCAGCGTGTCCTGGTCGTAGTTGCCGTAGGGCGGGCGGAAGAGCAGCGGGCGCTTGCCGAAGTGCTCGCGCAGCACGTCCTGCATGCCGCAGATCTCGCGCTTCTGGCGGGCGTAGGACAGCGCCGGCAGATAGGGGTGGTGGAGGGTGTGGTTGTTCAGGACGGTCCCGCTGTCCTGCATCTTCTTGAAGTAGCCGTAGTCGTCCTTGATCAGGTAGTCGGACAGGAAGGCGATGTACGGCACCTTCAGCTCGCTCATCATCCGCAGGAACGCCGGGTCCTTCTCGGCGCCGTCGTCGATGGTGAGGAAGACGACCTTGTTCTTGGTGGGGACGGTCGTGAAGACGGGCGGCAGGCCCAGTTCCTCGTGGTCGTCGACCTCGAAGCCCTCGCGGGTGGTGATGTGCGGTTTCCTCGCGGGGGGCGCGGGGGCGAGCAGCGGGACCCTCTTGAGCCCCCAGTGCCGGGCCGTGGCCACCCGGGCGGCCTGCGCGGCCCGCAGCCGCTCGGCGGCCGCCTTCAGGGCGCCGGCCGCGCGGTCCTGGGCGTTCCGCTCGACCTGCTGGCCTCCGGCGGGCCGCGCGCCCGCGTCGCCCCGGCCGCACCCGGAGGCCAGGGCGGCGGCGGCGAGGACGGCGACCCCGCCGCGCACGGCGGCCCGTCGGGACGCGGCCCGATAATTGGCTTTTCGTACGACTGCTCCCATGGCGCCGGATCCTCGCAGCCGCGCCCCCGCACACCGCCCCGACACCGCGACACCCCCCACACCATCCCCCGACTGGCCCACACACCGCCCGGCGCCGGAACCGCCCCACATGGCGACCGGCGTCGGGCCCACCCGGCAGCGACCCACACAACGACGGACGCCCAGCCCGCCCCCGGCGCCCGCCGGGCCGAGCCCCGGCAACCGCCCCCCCCACACCCACCAACACCCGGGCCCAACCCCGGTCGGCGTCCCGTAGCAGCGGCGGCTGGCTGACAATGGCCCCGTGAACGACCTCGATTCCCTGTTGACCGATGAGGGCCGTGTCCTGCTCGACGAGGTGCGGGGCACCAGCCCCGCCGACGAGCTGGCCGTCGCCACCCGGCTGCGCCGTGACCATCCCGCCGGACTCGTCTCCGCGGCCCTCGGGCAGGCGCGGCTGCGGCAGCGGGCGGTGGCGAAGTTCGGTGCCGGGGACGCCGAGCGGATGTTCTTCACGCCGAACGGGGTCGAGCAGTCGACCCGGGCGAGTGTCGCCACGTACCGCGCCGAGCGGCTGAGGTCCCTCGGTGTGGCCTCGGTCGCCGACCTGTGCTGCGGGATCGGCGGCGACGCCATCGCCCTCGCCCGGGCCGGCATCCGCGTCCTCGCCGTGGACCGCGACCCGGTGACCGCGGCGACCGCGCGGGCCAACGCCGAGGCGCTCGGCCTCGCGGACCTCATCGACGTACGGGAGGCCGATGTCACGGAGGTCGACACGGCCGGTTACGACGCCGTCTTCGTGGACCCCGCCCGGCGGGGCGGCCGGGGCCGCGTCTTCGATCCGGAGGCGTACTCACCGCCCCTGTCCTGGGCGGTCGACACCGCCCGGAAGGCGCCGCGCGCCGCACTGAAGATCGCCCCGGGTATCCCGCACGAGGTGATCCCCGCCGAGGCGGAGGCCGAGTGGATCTCCGACGGCGGGGATGTGAAGGAGGCGGTGCTGTGGTTCGGCACCGAGCCGGGCGCCGTACGGGCCACGCTGCTGCCCGGCCCCCGCACCCTCCTCGGCGCGGGCCTGCCGAACCCGCCCGTCCGCCCCCTCGGCCGCTACCTCTACGAGCCCGACGGCGCCGTCATCCGGGCCCACTTGGTCGCCGACGTCGCCGAACAGCTGGACGGCGGACTGCTCGACGAGACCATCGCGTACATCACCGCCGACGCCCTGCGGCCGACGCCGTACGCCACGCCGTACGAGATCACCGACCAACTCCCCTTCAATGTGAAGAAGTTGAAGGCACTGCTGCGGGAGCGGGAGGTCGGGGTGCTGACCGTGAAGAAGCGGGGCTCGGCGGTGGAGCCGGAGGAGCTGCGCAAGAAGGTCAAGCCGCAGGGGCCGCACGCGGCGACGGTGTTCCTCACACGAGTGGCGGGCGCCCCGACCATGCTGGTCGGAACGCCCGCCACCGTCTGACGCCGATCAGGCCGTCAGTCGTCCTCGTAGAGGTCCTCCGGCAGGAGGTGCCTGGCTTCCGCCAGGAGCCGCTCCACCCGGGCCGGATCCGTCTCGACCTCCTTCACGAGCCAGTACGCGAGGAGGGCGCTGCCCTGGGACGCGCCGGACAGGATCTCCTCGTACAGCGACCAGAGTCCGGCCCGTACCGCGTCCTTGCACGCCTCGGCGAGGTCGTCGTCGTCCACGATGACGAACGACCAGAGGAGGTCCAGGAACTGGTTCCGGGCGGCCGGCGGGATGTTCCGATCCGCCAGACCGGCCATCAGTACCCGGGCGACGGGGACGACCGTAGGCGTCGCCCAGCCCTCCTGCAGCACATGGAACTCGATGTTCCGCGGCTTGGCCTCCTCCCGCGTCTGCGCGCGGGCCATCCGCAGCAGTTCCCCGGGAACGTGCTCCGCGGACGCGCAGCCACGGCACGGGAGCGCGGTCCAGTCGTACAGACCGATCTCCAACTCCATGATGTTCACGGATCTCATCCCCTTAGAAGAACTGGTGCCACCAGATGCCGCCCTCTTCGGGAACGGCACCCGATTCGAACTGGAACGGTGACACATAGTCCACCTGGCACTGTCGGCACACCGGCTTCATCTCGGGCACCTTCGTGCCCGTGTCGAACTTCACGGTGTACGCGATGGTGAAGCGCACCTTCGTCGGGTCACCGCCCAGCGCGTTCACGACGTTGCCCTCGGCACAGTAGCTGGGACCGGGCTTGCAGCCGCCCGACTGGGCGAGGGCGATGTCGCCGGTCTCGATGTTGTAGCCACCGACGTAGGTCTTGTTCGACTTCTTCTTCGAGGCGTGCTTGAGAGCGAAGTCGACGACCTGGGACGAGGCGTCCTGCATCCGGTCGGCGTGGGTCCAGCCGGCCGGGGCCTTCTGGACCTCCAGAGCGGGCGCGCTCTTGCCGCCGACGCCACGCGTGCTGACGCGCGGGACCGGAACGACCCGCGGCGCCACCTTCGGCTGTTCCGCCTTCTTCGCGGCACCGGAGAACAGCTTGCCGAGCACCGATCTGACGGCCTTCGCGGCCGAGCCGCTCTTGGAGACCGCCTTGGCCTCCGCGCCGACGCCGCCCGCGCCCGGCATGAACGGGACGAGGAACTTGGCGATCCAGTACGAGATCTTGTACCAGGCGCCGCTGTGCTCCGGACCGCGCACGGTGTTGTAGACGCTGACGAGGCCCTTGCCCGCGCGGTCGTTCCTGATGCGCTGGGCGTCACCCTGGGTCCAGCCCATGGTGTCGCTGAAGGAGTAGAAGCCCTCCGCCAGGTCGTAGTAGCCGTCGACGGTGCCGTTCCAGGCGCCGTGGGCGACCTGCTTGCCCTTGTCGACGAGGTCGTCCAGCCACTTCCACTGACCGCTCGGGTCGCTGAAGGTGACCGGCGAGTTCTCGGCGTACGCGTACCCGTTGAGCTGCTGCGGGTCCGTGAGGTCCATCACCGGGTCGACGCTGAGGAAGCGGCCCGTGACCGGGTCGTACTCGCGGGCGCCGAGGTGGGTCAGGCCGGTGTCGGACGTGTCGTCGGTGCCGCCGACGAAGCCCTTGGTGCCGGGCCAGCCGGCCGGTGCCGTGCCGCGCGGGCCGCCGAAGGGCAGCGTGCGCCGCTGGGTCAGTCGCAGATCGGCCGCGCCGACCGCGAGTTCGCCGGTGCCCTGGTGGTCGGCGAGGGTGAAGGTGACCGTGCCGTCGTCGGCGGTGACGGCCTGGTTGCCGCCGCCGAGCGAGGTGTAGCGGGTGGCCTTCGACTTCGCCGCGCCCTTGGTCAGGGTGACCTCGGTGTGGCCGAGGTACAGCGTGGTGGCCGAGCCGGTGCGTCCGATCAGGCGCCGGCCGTCGGCGTCGTAGACGTACTCGGTGGCCTTTCCGGCCTCGGTGACCTTGGCCAGGTGGCCTTCGGCGTCCCAGTCCAGGACCTGGCCGCCGCGGGTCTCGGTGTTGCCGGTCTTGTCGTAGCCGTAGTCGACGGTGCTGCTCGTGCCGTCGGGCTTCTTGGTGGTGACGGACTTCAGGCCGTGCGGATGGGCGCCGCCCGCCGGCGGGTACGCGTAGTCGCGCCGGGTGTCCTTGGTGCTGTCCCCGGTGAGGTCGTGCAGGGTGTCGGTGAGACGGTTGCCCGCCTTGTCGTAGGTGAAGGACTGCCAGTACGGGGCCGGGCCGCCCAGCACCCCGCCGGCCGGGGCGGCGGCGCAGGTCTTGTCGCCCTGCGTCCATGCCTCGGTCAGGCGCTGGAGGTGGTCGTAGCCGAAGCACTGGGTGTCGGTGCCGGAGCGGGAGGTGTCCGAGACGGACAGGATGTTGCCCGCCTGGTCGTAGTGGTACGTGTCGTACCGGTCGACGCCGGGCGCGTCCTGCCGGTCCACGCGTGAGGTCTCCAGGCGCTGGGTGCCCCACTCGTAGGTGTTGGTGACCTGGACCTGCTTGGCGCCGGCGGCCGTGCCGGACATCAGGTACTGGAGCGGCTTGCCGGTCTTGGAGTAGCTGGTGTCCGCCTTGAACCCGTCGCCCAGCAGGGAGATGGGCCGCAGCGTGTCCGGCTCGTACGAGTACGAGGCGCCGCCGCCCGGCAGCGAGCCGGCCGCCGACCAGCTCACGCCCTTGACCAGCCCCGAGGGCAGGTAGGACGTGCCGGTCTCGTAGGTGCCCGCGAGGGCGCCCTCACGCTCGGGGACGACCACGGCCGTCTTCATCGGACGGTACAGGCGGTCGTACTGGGTGACCTTGGAGGTGTACGCCGCTCCGTCGACGTAGCGGGTGGACTCGGCGAGCAGGCCCTTGGCGCCGCTGACGGTGTCGTACGTCCACTGGGCGCGCAGCGTGCCCGTCGCGGAGCCCTCGCGCAGCTCGGTCTGGCGGTCGAGGCCGTCGTAGACGTGGAACAGGGCGGTGCCGCGGGCGTCCAGGGTGTCGGTGAGCAGACCGCGGTCGTCGTAGTGCTTGACGGTCTTGCCCCGGTCGGGGTCCGTCACGCTGGTCTCGTGGCCGAGCAGGTCGTAGCCGTAGCGCCAGGTGTTGCCGGCCGGGTCGGTGACCGTCTCCAGCTGGCCGCGCGAGGTGTACGTGTACTTGGTGCTGTCGTACGCGGCCTCGGGGCTGCGGGCGTGGTGCTGGCGCAGCTCGGTGACCAGGCCGCGGGCGTCGGCGATCGCGGTGGTGGCGGTGCCGCCCTCCGGCGGGATCACCGTGGTGCGGTCGCCGCCGTAGATCTTCCGGGTGATGGAGAGAACGGCGCCGCCGTCGCCGTTGCCGGCGATGTTGCGGGTCTCGGTCTCGCGGCCGAGCCCGTCGTAGGTGTGCCGGGTCTGGGTCTCGACGGTGAGCGCGTCGGCCGGCTTGAACAGGGCGCGGTTCGGGGCGGCCTCGTCGTTGTAGTAGGGCGCGAACGTCTTCGCGGTCAGACCGCGCTCGTCGTAGAAGACGTCCGTGAGGAGACGGCCGCCGGCCGGGCCCGGCTCCTGGGTCTGACGCTCCCGCAGGAAACCGTCGTACAGGTCGTACGAGGCGCGCTGGCCGCCGTTGTTGTCGAGGGTCTGGGTGCGGATGGCGACCGGCTTGCCCTCGTCGACGAAGTACGTGAACTCGTAGTTCGGGGTCTGGCTGGTGCGCCGGTCGGCGAGCCAGATCTTGCTCGACCTGCCGAGGGCGTCATACGTGAACTCGGAGCGCTTGCCGTTGGGGTCGACCTGGGCGGCCGGGCGGCCGCGCAGCGCCTCGAACTCCGTCACCGTGGTCTGTGCCGTCGCGGCGACACCCGGGGTGGCGGGCGGGCTGGTCTCGGTGATCTTGGTGGGGATGCCGGCGGTGGGCGTGTAACCGGTGGTCGTCGTACGGCCGTCCTTGCGGGCGGTGCGCACGGGCTTGCCGGTGCCGGTGACCGACACGTCGGCGGTCAGATCGGTGGTGGTCAGACGCCGGCCGTAGGAGTCGAAGGTCGCCTTGGACTCCACGTAGACGGCCTTGGTGCCGTCGTGGCTCTTGAGCGTCGCGGAGGCGGTGGCGTCGCCCTTGGTCGGGGTGTCGCCGTACTCCCCGCCGTCGTAGGCGGTGCGGACGTCGGAGATGACGTCCTTCGCGCGGTCCGGGGTGCGGGAGCAGTTGCCGGTGACGGTCTCCACCCGCGCGACGAGGTTGAGCAGGCCGCCCGGGGCGTAGGTGGTGCGGGTGCAGCGGTCGTCGTCGGGCGTGCTGGTGTCGCCGAGCTCGTCGACCTGGATGGCCCGCCCGGCCACGGTGTCGTGCGCGGTCTCCGTCGCCGACGAGGCCCAGGAGGTGCCGGCGCCGCCGTCCAGGGACGTCCAGCTCTGGGTGCGCGCGGTGCCGGTGAGATCGGCGGTGACGGTGCCCCAGTCGCGGACCTTCTTGGCGGTCTCGTGGTGCCAGGGCCGGCTGACGGTCTTCGTCAGGGCCTTTCCGTCGACACCCGAGTAGGTGACGGTCTTGTAGGCGAAGCCGGCCGCCGACTCGTGGTCGGTGATCGGGTCGCCCTCGCCGCTGCCGAGGGACACGGAGACGTTCTTCGTGCCACCGGAGGCGGACTCGCGGTCGCCGTCCATGCCGCGCAGGAAGTAGGTGTCCTGCTGGGTCTTGAGCGCCGAGCCGCCGCCCTGGCCGCCGGACTTCACCCGGACCTGGCCGTAGCCGCGCCACTGCGACCACGTCCGGTGCTTCTGCCGGGTCAGGCCGTCGTCATCGTCGTAGTGCCAGGCCGCGCCGCCCAGGTACTCGTAGCTGGTCACCCCGTCGGGGGCGCCGCCGGTGCGGTCGGTCGTGGTCGTGGAGGTGACGACGTACTTGTTGAACCACTGCCGCTCCGGCGCGTCGTCCGTGCTGCCGCCGATGAACTGCGGGTAGCAGCGGGTGGTGTTCTTCTCCGGGGTCGGCAGATCGTCCCAACTGCACGCGGGAGCCGAGTAGTTGACGTCGACCTGGCCGCCGTACTCGTCGGTGACGGTGGACAGCCGCGCCTTGATGAACGGGGCGTAGCCGTCGCCGATCTTGTCCAGGCGGTTGGCGAGCTGGGTGTAGGTGAAGCTCGTCTTCGGCAGGGTGATCGCCGGGGTGGCCGTGTGGCCGGTGTGCTGGATGGAGTCCAGCAGCAGCTGGTAGTCGATGTCGGCCTGGCCCCAGCGGTGGCCCAGCGCCCAGGAGTCGACCTTGGTGAGGGTGTCGCCCTTGAGGATCTCGGTGGTGACGCCGGTCAGCCGCTTCCGGGTGAAGAACACCGGGGAGAAGCGTCCCTTGTCACATTCCTTGCCCTCGTCGCAGTTGAGGTCCCACGGCGTGTCGTACCAGTAGAAGGCGTCCTTGCCGATGTCCGCGCAGGTGGTCTTGGAGTCCGGCAGACAGCGCTCGGAGGTGGTGAAGTCGACCTGGGCGAGCGGCTTGGTGCCGTAGACCGCGTTGGACTTCAGGCCGTACTCGATGCGGTCCAGGGAACCGCCGCGCACATAGCGGGTGTCGTCCTTGGCCTTGAGGTTGCGGCCGTAGGAGTTCTTCTCCTGGTCGTAGTAGTAGGCCACGGCGTTGCCGTGCGGGTCCTCGACGTAGTCGAGGTTCCAGCGCCAGGCCTGCTGGCACCAGGAGTCCGCGAAGGCCGACTTGTGGCACGGCTCGCCGGAGTCGTCGCCGAAGACCGGGACCGTCCAGGTGGAGTCGGTGGTCTCCTTGCCGTCGGCCCAGCCGGGCAGCCGGTTGTAGCCGAAGTAGTAGCGCGTGCCGTTGGGGTCGGTCAGGCGCCAGTACTCGCCGTCGTTGTCGCCGTTGCCCCGGTCGGTGGAGCGCAGGCGCTCGATGCGGCTGCCGTCGTCCTGCTTGAACTTGAACACGTCGTCACCGGCGGGGACGAGTTCGCCGCCCTTGCCGTTGAAGGTGATGAACGCGTTGTCGTAGCCCCAGCACAGGTCGCCCGGCTTGTTGCCGTCGGCGTTCTTGACGCCGTCGTCGTAGCAGGGCTTGTAGCGGCGCTCGATGAAGCCGGACCACAGGTCGAAGCCGTCGCCGACCCACGAGGACTGGTTGTTGGTGGTGCCGGTCTGCCCGTCGATCCGCCCCGAGTTGTAGGACAGGCCGAGGTCCGGGGCGAGGCCGCCGGGGACCTCGGGCACCGGGATGTCGTACGACCAGGTGAAGTCACCGGTGTTGAGGTTGGTGTCCCAGGTCGCGGACGGCGACAGCTGGGTGGCGCTGTAGTCGCCCTTGCCGGCGGTCTCCCCGGCGGCGGCGACGGCCGCGAGGAGCGTCCGGCCGGAGGGGCGCAGGGCCAGCTTCGGCGCGGTCAGGGTGCGGTGCTCGGTGTCGTTGACCGTCTCGACCGGCTTCGCGGTACGGCACTTCGCCGCGGGCTTCTTGTCCAGGGCGCACGCGGGCAGTTCGACCAGCGTGAGCCGGGAGCCGAAGCCGCCGCCGAACGCCTCGGCGAAGGAGGAGTAGTCGAGCTTCGCGTCGACCGTGCCGGGCTTGCCGGCTCCTGCCTGCAGGGTGAAGAGCACGCCGTCGACGCCGGCGCGCTGCGCGGCGGAGTGGCCGAGGACGCGGGCGGAGACGGGCTGTGCCGGGGTGGTGGTGCTCTTGAGGGACCGCTTCCCCGAGGCGGGGGCCGTCACATCGACCAGGGCCGCGCCCTCCGCGGGCCAGGCGGCCCTCGGCTTGCGCTGGGGTGTCCTCGGACCCTTGGCGGCGGCGCGGGGCTCGCCCGTGCGGATGTCCTCGCCCTTGACGGGCTTCTCGGCCGAGGGGAGACCGGGCAGTTCGTGCCCGGCACCCGGGAGTGCTGCTGCGGCGGCTGTCTGCAACACCGTGCCCACCATGACGGCGGACAGGGTCAGCGCCACCCTTCGTCGGACCGCTGTACGCAGTCGCGATCGGGATGTTCTGGACATGGGTGAGTGAAGTCCTCGTAAGGGGTGTCGGCCCGCCCCCGCGGGGGCGGGCCGTAAGAGAAGGAGAGAGGTGAGCTACGGGCTCAGGCAGTGCCGCCCGGCACCTCGGTCGGCAGGTCGAACCAGGTGCTGGCGAGCTTCTCGACCTGGGCGTCGCTCAGGGCGCCCTGGAAGGTCCAGACGTCGTCGACCTGCCCGGGGAAGTACGCGCCCCAGGTCCCGTCGGTCTTGGCGCGGCCGACCTGGAGGGACTTGGTCGCCTTGAAGGCCAGCGCGTTGTCCGCCCAGGACTCCGGCGCGTCGCAGTTGCCGTCGTTCTCGCCGTCGCCGTCGGCGTCGCCGCAGGAGACCAGCTGGAGCGTGCCGTTGACGTACAGGCGGGCCTGCTTGGCGAAGCCGTCGTAGACGACCGCCAGGTGGTTCCACTCGCGCGCGTCGAAGAACTCGGTGTTGGCGACGCGTACGGCCGTGGCGTCCGTGCCGTCCTTGTCCCGCACCGTCAGCTCCCAGCGGCCGAGGCCGTCCGGGTGCGCGGTGTCCGGTACGAAGCGGACGTCGAAGGCGCTCTGCGTGGTGCCCTCGGCGCTCAGCAGGGAGACCCCGCTCTGCGGCAGTGCCGCCGCCTTGGCCCACGCGGTGACGGTGTAGCTGGCGGCCGTGTCGACCGGGAGGGCGCTGGTGGCGGCGTAGTCGCCGACGCCGTCGAGCTCCAGGCTGCCGTCGCCGATGAACGCGGAGTCCGCCTTCTTCGCCCCGCCGTTCAGGGTGAGCGCGCTGCCGCCGGTCACGGCGTTCGGCGAGGTGACCGTGCCGGTGCCGGTGGTCTCCTCGAAGTTCCACCGGCTCTTGACCAGGGGCCGCTGCTGGAACATCTGGCGGACCTCGTCGTCGGCGACCGGCCGGTCGAAGAGGCGCACCTCGTCGATGCTGCCGGGGAAGTAGTCGCCGTACTTGCCGGTCCAGATGGTGCGGCCGACCTGCACGCCGCCCTGGGCCTCCCAGGTCTTGGGCGCCGTGTCGGTGCCCTGGAGCTGCCCGTTGACGTAGAGCCGGATCTGCTGGGCGGTGGCGTCGTGGACGGCCACCAGGTGGGCCCACTCGCCGAGCCGCGCGGGCTGCTTGGCGACCACGCGCTGCTCGGTGATGTTGCCCGCCTGGACGTCCGCCTGCGAGGTGCGCAGGGTCCAGGTCTTCTCCGCCGACTCGTACGACAGATAGAACGGGCTGTAGTAGGTGCCGCTCTGGCTGAGCACCGTGCGGTTGCCGGTGGTGCCCGCCTCGGGGAGCTTCGCCCAGGCCGAAACGGTGTACGAGCGGGCGGTGTTGAGCACCGGGCCGTCCGTGGCGGCGTAGCCGTCGGTGCCGTTCAGGGTGAGCGCGGCGCCGGCGACGCCGGGTGCGCCGGCGGTCGCGCCGCCGTGCAGGGTGAGGGGCTGGTCGGCCGCGTGACCGGTGGTCTCCGTGGCGGCCGCCTCCTCGTCCAGCGGCAGGACGGCGCGGGCCGGGCGGCCGCTGGTGAGCTCCTGGCCCTGCTGGAGCTGGGCGGCCTCGGCGGCGCTGACGGCCCGGTCGAAGATCCGCAGATCGTCGATGGTGCCGGGGAAGAAGGAGCTGGGGGTGCCGTTGTAGTTGCCGGCGCCCAGCTGGAGCCCTCGGCGGGCCTCCCAGGCGGTGGTGTACGCGGTGGAGCCGGCGAGTTTGCCGTTGACGTACAGCCGCAGCTGCTTGGCCTTGCCGTCGTACACGCCCACCAGGTGGGTCCACTCCCCCGCCTTGGCGTCACCGGGCGCGGTGGCCATGGCGCGGGCGATGGAGGCCCCGGCCGTGTCGGAGGTGTACTGGTTGAACACCCAGCGGTCGTAGGACTGGGAGTAGTACAGCTCGAAGCCCGGCGAGTGGTTGCCCGGCTGGGCGGCGATGATCGCCGCGGTGCCGGGCATCTTGTCGAGCCGCGCCCAGGCCGCGACGGAGAAGCTCTCCGAGGTGTCCACGACGGTGAGGTCGGACGCGGCGTATCCGGACGTGCCGTCCAGATGCAGGGCGGTGCCCTTCTTGCCCTCGGCGCCGAGCGTGGCGCCGCCGTGCAGCTGCACGGTCCGCGGCGGGGTGACCCCGGCGGCGCGGTCGGCGCCGGCGGCCTCGTCGAGCTGCCACACAGCCCGCTCGGGCTGGCCGGCCTTCACCCGGAACTGGTAGGTGCGGATCTCCGAGCCGTTGCCGGCCTGGTCGAACGCCTGGGCGGTGACGAAGTTCAGGCCCGGCTTGGCCGGCAGCAGTTCCACGGACTTGGCCGCGCCGCCGCTCGTGGTGATCTGGTGCGAGCCGGACGGGTCGGTGTTGAACCCGTAGCGGTAGCGGACGACGTCCGTCTCCGGCGAGTCGACGGAGAACGTGCCGTACTGGCCCACGCCGTCGTACCAGGGGTCGTCCGGGTCGTCGGGGTCCGAGGCCGGGTAGTGGCCGGAGGCGATCCCGGGGGCCCGGGGCACGCTCGTGTCGTACACGAAGTAGCAGCCGGTCGGGTCACCGGCGTACGACCACGGCGAGTACTGCGCCCCGTCGTACGACCGCACGTACCAGTTGACCTGCTTGTTCTTCGGGATGGACGTCGGCAGTGTGAGGGCGAAGTTCGAGCCGGACTTCTTGTATCCGGTCCGGGCCGGCTTCCAGCGGGCCACGCTGCCCTTGCCGTCACCGGTGTCCCACGCCGCCTGGAACTCGACGGCGATGTTGTCGGAGTCGGGGTCGGTGATCCCGTTGGCGTAGATCTTGCCCAGGGTGCGCACGCGGGCCGCGCCGTCGGGGCGCTTGCAGGTGCCGCCGTACTCCATGGCCAGCTGCGACATCTTCACCTGGCCCGGCGGGCGGTTGTACTTCACCCGCAGGAAGCCCTTGTCCGAGAAGCGCTTCCAGCCGTACCGGTCGCTCTCGCTGGAGGCCCGCAGCCCGAAGGTCATGGTCGACCACTTGCCGTTCGCGGCCTCCTGGACCGCCGACTTCACGTCGAACTCGGCGTCCTTCGCGGCGCAGCCGGAGAAGCCGTGCGCGAACGACTCGGTCGTCAGCTTCTTGATCCAGAAGCCGGAGGCGTTCTGCGAGTTCCACGTCGTCGACGAGGAGATGTCCTTCGTTCGCCACAGCTGCACCTCGCGCGCCGAGCACGACGCCGACCAGGTGTTGCGGACCACGAACTCCGCCGACAGGATCGTCCGGCCCGCGAAGGTCGAGGTGGGCACGCGGTAGAAGAGCCGCTTGGTGTCGAAGGGGGCGCAGTAGTCCCAGCCGCAGTAGCCGAGGCCGGCGTCCGACTTGCCGTTGAACTTCCACTGCGGGGCCGACGCCCAGTACTCCGAGGCCATCGTCCAGGCGGCGGCGCGCGGCGAGTACCACTGCGGGTCGATGAACACCGGGTACTGGGTGCCCTTGCCCTTCAGCACCGCCGGGTCCGGGGTCAGGACCAGCTCACGGCCGCTCGCCGGGAGTTCGACGCCGACCGGGGCCACCTTGGCGGACTCGCCGGGACCGGGCGCCGCGTCACCGGCGCCGACCGGGGCGGGCCCGGCCGGAGCGGCGGCGAGAGCACCCGCCTTCTGGGACTGCGCGGTCTTCTGGGACTGGGGCGCCTTCGCGGAGGGCTTCTCGTCGCTGGAGTCCCACA
Organism: Streptomyces sp. NPDC032126; assembly: GCF_055580085.1. Taxonomy (NCBI): domain Bacteria; kingdom Bacillati; phylum Actinomycetota; class Actinomycetes; order Kitasatosporales; family Streptomycetaceae; genus Streptomyces; species Streptomyces sp. NPDC032126. The sequence continues at coordinate 266,514 of NZ_JBVIMA010000006.1, read as the reverse complement.
TCAGCGGCTTCGGCGCCTCGAACACCGGGTTTCCGGCGCCCTTGTCGACCGCGGCCAGTCCGCCGCCGCCCGCCTGACGGACGTCCATGCCGTCCGCGGCCAGCTTCAGCCGCAGCTTCGCCAGCTCCGGATTGGCCGCCGCCTCGGCGGTGTTGACCACGAGCAGCTGGGTGAAGCCGTCCTCCTGGGCGCCCATCCGCAGATCGACGTCCGGCAGGACATCGCGGTACGTCGCCGTGTCCCCGCTCAGTTCGGGTACGGGCAGCCGGCCCGGCCAGGTGAGCGCCAGTTCGCGCCCGGCCCTGGTCATCCGGACCAGCGGGGTGCCCTCTCCGCCGCCGGAGAACTCCAGTTCGACGGTGGTGGCCTTCGGGGCGACCGTGCCCTCACCGGTCCTGGCGAGGTCGGTGTCCACCGGCTTCCATTCCCCGGCGATCCGGGTCCGGACGGGACGCAGGTACTCCCGCGCCTCCAGATCCCCCTCCGGGGTGACGAAGACATCGCGGCTCTCGCCGCGCAGCGCGGCGACCTCCACGTTCTTTCCGGTCCTTCGGGCCTCGGCCCGCGCTTCCGCCTCGGTCAAGGGCGTTGGCGCCGAACCGGCCTGTGCCTTGGGTGCGTTCGGTCTCGTCTCGGGTTGAGACGCCGCCGCGGTTCCGGGCAGCAGCCCGACCGCCAGCGCGGAACTCATCGCGAGCGCGATGGTTCCCCCGACGCCGCGCATACGCGCACGCGTCCTCATGATTCAGTTCCCCCGCATCATGAAAATCTTATGAAATTTGTATGGTCGGGGGAAAGCTAGCACCCCCCTCCGACAGAACGCCGAAGGGGGGTGCGAGAGGCTGCCGTTACTGGTGCTGGACCGTCCTGAGCGGGGCCAGGTTCCGCTCGGCGGCGACCGGGCCGGAGCGCGGCGGCAGGGCGCCCGTCCCGCTGTCGGCGTCGCCGCCGGCGCGCAGCGCGAACGTGCTCGTCTGCGCGGTCGTCGGGATCACGCCGTTGTAGTACGGCCGGTAGGAGACGTAGGCGCTGCCCGCGCTGATCGCCGTACCGGCCGCGCTCAGCTCCGCCGGGGAGATCGAGGCGTTCGGGCCGAAGGCCGCGAGGAAGTTGAGGCTCGCGGATTCGCGCCGGAGGTAGTCCCTGACCTCGGGCTGGACCACGCTCGCACTGGTGGTCCACAGCAGGGGCCCGAAGACGTTGAACGCCCCGGCGGCCGACACGCCGTCACGCCACGCGCCGGAGTAGGCGAGGGCGGCCTGGTTCGGCGCGCCCCACCAGAAGTTGGCGATGGCCACCGAGATCGACCCGTCCGTGGTGCCCGAGATCGGGTAGTACGAGTACGTCGACGGCCAGCGCGGGTAACCCGTGTGGGTGAGCGCGTACTTCGCCGCCGCACCCACCGTGATGATCATGGTCTTGTTGGGGTCGAGGCTGTTGAGGTACGCCTGCACGGACGCGGTGAGCTTGGTGCCGTTGGTGAGGACGACACCGCCCGCGCTGGCGGCGCCGTCGGAGCCGGCCGCGGCCGCCGCCGACAGGGCCGCGCGGTACTCGGTGCCGCCGGCCAGGAAGACGTACTTCGGGGCGGAGCTGATGGTCTTCGCCACCGAGACCGAGACCGCGTAACGGTCCGCGCCGGACAGTCGGACGGGGACGTAGCCGAGCGCCTTCACCTGGTTGAAGACCGTGTTGTCGAGGACGGCGGTGCCGCCGACCAGGTACACGGGCTTGCCCGGCCTCAGCGTGCGCTTCAGCTCGTTCTTCGTCGCCGAGGACAGGCCGGTCTTCTGGGTCATCAGGACCGGCCCCTCCTTCCGGCCGGCCAGGGCGGGCGCGGTGACGGCGTACGCCGGGTCGTCCTGGTTGACCAGCACCGCGGACTTGGCGTCCAGCAGGCCGGGCACGCTCGACCCGATGGTGTTCCAGGTCCAGCGGGAGGAGGCGGTGTTGGTGAGGTACTGGTTGGCGCCCCAGATCCGCCCCGTGCCGTTGTTGCGCAGCGGCTGCCAGTTGGGGTGGCCGACCGAGGTGCTCCGCGTCGCGTCCGTGACCGGGGTCAGCACGCCGGTCGTGGTGTCGACGTACTCGACGGTGTGCACGTCGTCGCTGTTCGGCGAGGTGTGGGCGTCGAAGGCGATGCGCTTGCCGGTGGGCGACCAGGACGGGTTGTCGTACCGGCGCGGGCCGGTGGTGAGCTGCTTGACGTCGGTGCCGTCGGCCCGCGCCGTGAAGATCTGCGGATTGCCGTCGGCGTCCTTGCGGACGAACGCCAGCTTGGTGCCGTCGGGCGACCAGGCGGGCTGCTCGGCGTCGGGCAGGACCTGCTTGACCGTCCGCGCGGCGCCGTCGTAGACGTACACCCCGGCGGCCGCGTCGCAGCCGCCGACCCGGCGCTCCAGGGCGACCAGCCCGTCGGGGTTCACGCTCGGCTCGGAGTCGCAGACACTGGCCGGCTCCAGGCTCGCGGGCAGCAGCGGTTCGGGCGCCCACGAGCCGTCGGTCGGGCCGTAGACGAGCTGACCGCCGCTGGCGAAGACGACGTAACGGCCCCGGGGCCAGAGCGTCAGGTCCTCGTAGGGGGCGCTGGTGCGCAGGCCCGTCGCCCAGGGCAGGGCGAACCGCTTGGTGCCGTCGGGCAGGGCGCTGTAGATCTGGCCCGACACGCTGAGCACGCGGCTGCCGTCGGGTGCCCAGGTCGCGTAGCTCCCCACGTTGGGGATGGTGGCGGCCTGGCCCGTGGCCGGGTCGATCGTCAGTCCGCCGTCGTTGAGGATCCGGCCCTCGGTGCCGGGCCAGGGGCCGGCGTCGTCGGCGGCGGCGCCGGGTGCGGTGGCGAGGGTGCCCACGGTGGCGAGGACCGCCGTGGTGGCGAGCGCCGCGGCGTGGCGGCGCGTGAAGAGTCTCAAGTTGTCGACCCCCGGGGATCACATGATGTCGTCGGAGCCGCGCGCGGGCCGGGTCGGCGTCGTCCCCACCGGGGTCCCCCCCACCGACCGCACAGCCGTCGCACAGCGGATCGGCTCACTCTAGTGCCCCAAGGAACACAGAAGTGAACAGAATTACGACGAACAGGTGTCCCCATTCAGCCAGTTGGACACCGTTCTCACCGTGGCTCGCGCTCCGACCCGCACTCCGCCGCCCGGGCCCGTAGCAGCTGTCGCTCCGGCGCGTTGCCCGTCAGCTCCGCCGCCCGTTCGAACTCCGCCCGCGCCTCGGCGTTCCGCCCGAGTCTGAGCAGCAGATCGCCCCGCACGCTCGGCACCAGGTGGTAGTCCCGCAGGGCCGGTTCGGCGGCCACGCCGTCCACGATCTCCAGGGCGCGCCCGGGACCCTCCACCATCGACACGGCCACCGCGCGGTTCAGCTCGACCACGGGCGACGGCGTCCGGGCCGCCAGGAGCCCGTACAGCGTGGCGATGGCGGTCCAGTCGGTCTCCTCGTACGTGTACGCGTGCGCGTGGCAGGCGGCGATGGCAGCCTGGAGGAGGTACGGGCCGCGCGCCCCGCCCGTGCTCGTGGCCTCGGCGCGGGCCAGCGCGTCCACGCCCCGCGCGATGAGCAGCCGGTTCCAGCGACGGCGGTTCTGGTCCTTGAGGAGGACGGGCGTGCCGTCGGGGCCGGTGCGGGCGGCGGTGCGGGACGCCTGGAACTCCAGCAGGGACGCGAGGGCGTGCACCTCGGGCTCCTTGGGCATCAGACCCTGGAGCCGGCGCGCCAGCCGCAGCGCGTCCTCGCACAGCGCCGGCCGCAGCAGGTCGTCGCCCGCCGTCGCCGCGTACCCCTCGTTGAAGATCAGGTAGATGACGTCCAGGACCGAGCCGAGGCGGGCCTCGCGGTCGGGGCCGTAGGGGACCTCGAAGGCGACATCGCGCGCCGCGAGGGTGCGCTTGGCGCGGACGATCCGCTGGGCGACCGTCGGCTCGGGGACCAGGTAGGCGCGGGCGATCTCCGCCGTGGTGAGGCCGCCGAGCAGCCGCAGGGTGAGCGCGGTGCGCGCCTCCGGGGACAGCACGGGGTGGCAGGCGGTGAAGACCAGGCGGAGCAGGTCGTCCTCGATGTCGTCCGGGTCGGACGGCTCCTCGAAGGGCTCCGACTCGGGGAGCCGGCGGCCGATCTCGGCGAGCTTGCGGGCGTAGTTCTCGCGGCGCCGGACCAGGTCCACGGCGCGGCGCCTGGCGGCGGTCGTGAGCCAGGCGCCCGGATTCTCCGGGACACCGTCGCGCGGCCACTGCTCCATCGCGGCGACGAGGGCGTCCTGCGCCAGCTCCTCCGCTATGCCGACATCCCGCACGATCCGCGTGACGGCGGCGACGACGCGGGGGAACTCCAGACGGAAGAGGGTCTCCACGGCGCTGTCGACGCCGGCCTCGACGGTGCCGCGCGGTTCGGCGGTGGGCTGCTGTTCCACAGCCCACCATCGAACACCTCTCATCGCCGGGCGCCAAGCGGCGGTCAGCCCTCGGCGATCTCCCGCACCTCGCAGGTGACCGTCCAGTGCTCCTCGTGGACCCGCAGGAAGCGCTTGGTCCACTCGACGGCCTCCGCCATGTCCTTGCACTGCATGATCGCGTAGCCGCCGACGACCTCCTTGGACTCGGTGAAGGGGCCGTCGGTGACGGAGATCCGGCCGCCCTCCCAGTGGACCTGCTTGCCCTGCGCGGAGGGGGTGAGCCCGTCGGTGGCGAGCATGACGCCCGCCTTGGTGATCTCCTCGATCAGCTCGCCCATCCGCTGCATCAGCTCGGGGCTGGGGCCCTCGGCGGGCATGGACTGCTCGTCGATCCGTACGAGCGACAGGTAACGCGGCATGGTGACTCCTCGGTCTGCGGGCGGGGTCCGTCCCCGCCTCTCACCCTTGCGTCGATCGGCGGACGCCCGGATCGACACGCGTGCCGAAGTTCTCCGAAGATTTTTTTCCGGGGCGCCCGTTGGCGCTCGTCCGGGGCACGGTAGAAATGACCAAGTGACACGCAGCGAGCAGCAGAAACGGTCCGTCGGCCGCCCCCGCGTCATCCAGCGGGAGCAGATCGTGGCTGTGGCGCGGCGGATCCTCCAGGAGGAGGGGATCGAGGCGCTCTCGATGCGCCGGGTCGCCAAGGAGGTCGGCGCCACTCCGATGGCGATCTACCACCACGTCCGCGACAAGGACGAGCTGCTCCTGCTCACGCTCGACGGCTTCGCGCACACCCTGCGGCGCCCCGAGCTCCCCGAGGACCCCCGCGAGCGCGTGATCGCGACCGCCCTGTACATGTACACGACGATCAGCGAACTGCCCTGGCTCCTGGACGTGCTGGGCCTCGGCGACCTCACCGACAAGGGCGCCCTGTGGGTACCCGAGGAGATCATCAACTCGGCCATGGCCTGCGGTCTGACGGCCGAGGAGGCGGTGCACACGTACCGCACCATCTGGTTCTACGTCTACGGCGCCCTGGCCTACCGCCGCGCCGAGATCCGCCGCGCGGACCACCCGCCGTTCTTCCCCGGCTTCCTCACCGAGGAGGACGCCACCGAGCTGCCCCGTGTGACGGCGGTGGCACCCGACTGGCAGCGGATGATCGACCGTTACGACACCGCCAAGCACCTCAGGGCCATGGTGAGCGGGCTGCTCCCGGACTAGGGCCTACCGCCTCAGCCTCGCCCACAGCTCGCTCGCCTCGGGTTCGTCGGCCACCACCCGGTTGTGGTCGGAGGGCGCCTGCGCCACCGGCATCATCACGGTCGTCAGCTTCCCGGCCGTCAGCCCCTTGAGGCTCCGGCCGAGTTCCATCAGCTCGCCCAGCGAGTCGAGGCCCGTGTCCGTCGTCAGGCTGCCGGTGAGCGCGTCGGCGATGCCGTAGAGCTTGGTGGGAGCGGTCAGCAGGTCCGTCGAGGAGATCTGCGCCAGGAGCGCCTTGACCAGCCTCTGCTGGAGTCCTATGCGCCCGAGGTCGCTGCCGTCGCCTATGCCGTGGCGGGTGCGGGCGAACGCGAGGGCGGTCGTGCCGTCGAGGTGATGGGTCCCGGCGGCGAGGTGCAGATGGCTGTCCTTGTCGTCGATGGCCCGGTCCGTGGTGACGGTGACCCCGCCGAGCGCGTCGACCAGCCGCGCGAAGCCCGCGAAGTCGACCTCGATGTAGTGGTCCATCCGGACGCCGGTGATCGACTCGACGGTCTTGACCGTGCACACCGGCCCGCCCACCGCGTAGGCGCTGTTGAACATCGCGCCGTGCGCCACCGCCGTGGAGCCGCCCGACGGGAGCGGGCAGGACGGCCGGGTGACGAGGGTGTCGCGGGGGATGCTGACGACGGTGGCGCCGGTGCGCCCCGCGTCGATGTGCACGACCATCGCGGTGTCGGAGCGGGCGCCGCCGCTGTCCCCGCCGCCGAGCGCCTGGTTCGCCGCGCCGTCGCGGGAGTCGGAGCCCAGGACGAGGATGTTGACGGCCTCGGTGGGCAGGGGGGAGGCGGAGGCCGACGTGGACGGGATCGCGACGGCCTTCAGCGGCCGGTTGTCGCCCAGCGCGCTGTCGATGTCGACGCTCTTGATGTTGCCGTCGAGGTGCCAGTAGGCCCAGCCGGCGGTCCCCGCCGCCAGGACCAGGACACTCGCCAGGGTGAGGCCGGCGGTCTTCAGCGCTCTCGACCGCCGGCCCCTTGGTCTTCCCGCGTCGCCGTGCTGCTCGTCTCGCGTCACGGGGAAGAACGTACGTCCGAATTATGAGGGAACTGTTAGGACTGCGCCCTCGGTTGTCCGGCCGGTGTTCAGCCCAGCGTCACCACCGGCACCGGATTGCTGCCGCTCCAGGTCCCGTTGAAGCCGAAGGTCACCGAACCGCCGTCCGGGACCGTTCCGTTGTACGAGGCGTTCACGCAGGTCACCGCCGCACCGGACTGGGTGCAGCCGGCGTTCCACGCCTGGGTGATCTGCTGCCCCGCCCCGTACGTCCAGGTCACCTTCCAGGAGGACAGCGCGGCACCGGAGCAGGCGATCCGCACCTGGCCTGTGAACCCGGTGTTCCACTGGCTCGGCACGCTGTAGGTCGCCGTGCAGGCGCCGGTGGGCGGCGGGGTGGTCGTACCGCCGCCGAGCGCCTGCGCGATCGCGTAATAGGCCGGCTTGGGCGCGTAGTTGGCGTCGTACGGCGTGGCCGCGCCGTATCCGGGGAAGGTGGACTCGACCCAGGAGTCGGAGTCGGCGAAGCCCCACACGGTGAGGTTCACACAGCGGCTCACGGCCACGCACGCGGCGGTGACCGCCTTGTAGTCGGCGGCCTGCTGCGCCAGCTTCGCGCTGTCGGACGGCAGCGCCATCCGCACGTCGAGCTCGGTGATCGCCACGTCCACGCCGAGGTCGGCGAAGCGCTGGATGTTCTGCTGCAGCGACGACGGCACCTGGCCGAGGATCAGATGGGCCTGGAGCCCCACGCCGTCGATCGGGACCCCGCGCTCCTTGAGCGACTTGACCAGGTTGTACAGGGCGGTCGACTTCGCGTTGACGCCCTCGACGTTGTAGTCGTTGATGTACAGCTTGGCGGCCGGGTCGGCGGCCCGCGCCCAGGTGAAGGCGTTGGCGATGTAGTCAGCGCCGAGGCCGTTGTACCAGAGGGTCGGCCGGTAGGTGCCGTCCTCGTTGAAGGCCTCGTTGACGACGTCCCAGGCGGCGATCCTGCCCTTGTAGCGGCCGACCTCGGTGGTGATGTGGTTCTGGAGCAGGGTGCCGAGCTGGGCCGGGGTCCAGCTGCCGTTGGTCAGCCAGTTCGGGTTCTGGTTGTGCCAGACCAGGGTGTGGCCGCGCACCTGCTGGTTGTGGGCCTCGGCGAAGGCGACGATCTGGTCGGCCTCGGACCAGTCGAAGCCGCCCTGCGTCGGCTCGACGGAGCCCCACTTCATGGCGTTTCCGGGGGTCAGCGAGCTGAACTGGGCGCCGGCGAGGTCGCCGTAGGTGCCGGTGAGCTTGGAGCCGGTGACCGCCGTGCCGATGACCTTGCCCTTGGCGGCGGCGAGGTCGCGCAGCGGGGTGTCGGCGGCGTGGGCGGTGGTGGTTCCGGCGGCGAGCAGGGCGCCGACGGTGACCACTCCGGCGAGCAGAGCGGTGAGACGTGCACGGAACGATGTTCGGGAGGTTCTCAGGGGCGGGTGCATGGGCGGGTGCCTCCGAAAGTTTCGGCCGTACATCCGATTGACTTCGGAGGAGTGTCCGGGGCCCCGCCCCACCCGTCAATACGTCAACTTCCGGCCACGGGCGGCGCTCCCGTGCTCGTGCGCACCACGAGGCTGGTCGCCAGCTCCACCCGGGTCGCGGCCGGCTGCTCCTCGGACCGCCCGAGCTCCAGCACCAGCCGGGCCGCCGCCTCGGCCATCTCGGTCAGCGGCTGCCGTACGGACGTCAGCGGCGGGCCCACCCAGCGGGCCACCGGGAGATCGTCGAAGCCGACCACGCTCACGTCCTCCGGGATGCGCAGACCCAGCTCGCGGGCGGCCTCGTAGAGCCCGAGGGCCTGGAGGTCGTTGCCCGCGAAGACGGCGGTGGGCCGGTCGGGGCGGGCCAGCAGCTCCCGCCCGAGCCGGTAGCCGGTCTCGTGGTGGAAGTCGCCGGTCTTGATCAGGTCCTGGTCGACCGGCAGTCCGGCGGTCTCCAGCGCGGCCCGGTAGCCGTCGATACGGGCCCGGCTGCACATCATCTGCGGCGGACCGCTGATCGCGCCGATCCGCCGGTGCCCCAGCTCCACCAGATGCCGGGTGGCGGCGAGACCGCCCTGCCAGTTGGTCGCCCCGATGGACGGCACATCGGCGCCGGGGTCGCCGGCCGGGTCCATCACCACGAACGGGATGGAGCGGCTGGTCAGCAGCGCCCGCTGGGACTCGTCGAGGCCCGACAGCACCAGGACCACGCCGTGCGGGCGGCGGGCGGCGACCTGGTCGGCCCAGGTCCGCCCGGGGGTGAGCCGCCCGGCGCTCTCGCTCAGCACGACGCTCAGCCCGGCGTCCCGCGCGACGTTCTCCACGCCCCGGATGACCTCCATCGCCCACGCGCTCTCCAGCTCGTGGAAGACCAGGTCGATCAGCGGCGACCGGGTCGCCTCCGCGCGCCGGCGCCGGTAGCCGTGAGCGCGCAGCAGCTCCTCGACCCGGGTGCGGGTCGCGGGGGCGACATCGGCCCGGCCGTTGAGGACCTTCGAAACAGTCGGCGCCGAGACGCCGGCCTCGCGGGCGATCTCCGCGAGGGTGGCGGTCTGCGTCGGCCGCGCTTCCGTCCGCGTTTCTGCGGGCTCCGAGGGTGTCATGGCGGCGATCGTATCGCCGCGCGACCTCTTGACGAAGCCCTCGTCCCGCCATAGGTTCCCGGAACATTCGGAATACAGCTCGAAACATTCGTAGAGTTCTACCCGGCTCACCCGTCCATCTGGTGGCTCTCCGACCCCTGACAGGAGTTTCATGACCACCGCCCCCTGGCGAGACCGCACCCAGCCCGCCGCCGCCCGCGTCGACGACCTGCTCTCCCGGATGACCCTGGAGGAGAAGACCGCCCAGCTGTACGGGGTCTGGGTGGGCGCCGAGACGGACGGCGACGGCGTCGCCCCGCACCAGCACGACATGAACGTCGACTACGACTGGAACGAGCTGATCGGCCAGGGGCTCGGCCAGCTGACCCGCATCTTCGGCACCGCCCCCGTGGACCCCGCGCTCGGCGCCCGCGCGCTGGCCCGGGCCCAGCGGCAGATCACCGGGGCGAGCCGCTTCGGCATCCCGGCGGTCGCCCACGAGGAGTGCCTCGCCGGGTTCACCGCCTGGCGGGCCACCGCCTACCCCGTCCCGCTGGCCTGGGGCGCGTCCTTCGACCCGCCGCTCGTCGAGGAGATGGCCCGCCGCATCGGCGACGACCTGCGCTCGGTCGGCGTCCACCAGGGCCTCGCGCCCGTCCTGGACGTCGTACGGGATCCGCGCTGGGGCCGGGTGGAGGAGACGATCGGCGAGGACCCGTACCTCGTCGGAACGGTCGGCGCCGCCTATGTGCGCGGCCTGGAGTCCGCCGGCATCGTCGCCACGCTCAAGCACTTCGCCGGGTACGCCTCCTCGGCGGGCGCCCGCAATCTCGCCCCCGTCCGCGCGGGCACCCGGGAGTTCGCGGACGTCACCCTGCCGCCCTTCGAGATGGCCCTGCGCGAGGGCGGCGCCCGGTCGGTGATGGCGGCCTACACGGAACGGGACGGCGTCCCGGCCTCGGCGGACCCGGAGCTGCTGACCGCGCTGCTGCGCGGGGAGTGGGGCTTCACCGGCACGGTGGTGGCCGACTACTTCGGCATCGGCTTCCTGCAGACCCTGCACCGGGTGGCGGGCACCGACGCCGAGGCCGCGCGGCTGGCGCTGGAGGCCGGCATCGACGTCGAGCTGCCCACCCTGAAGTGCTACGGCGAGCCCCTGCTGACGGCCGTCCGCGAGGGCGCGATCCCGGAGGCGCTGATCGATCTGGCGGCCCGCCGGGTGCTGCTCCAGAAGTGCGAACTGGGCCTGCTGGACGAGGACTGGGAGCCCGCCGAGAACACCGGGATCGACCTGGACTCCCCGCGCAACCGCGCGGTGGCCCGCCGCCTGGCGGAGAAGTCGGTGGTGCTGCTGGACAACCCCGACGGGCTGCTCCCGCTCGCCCCCGACGCCCGGATCGCCGTGGTCGGTCCCCGCGCGGCGGACGCCCTCGCCATGCTCGGCTGCTACTCCTTCCCGTCCCATGTCCTCACCCATCACCCCGAGGTGGACCTGGGGATCGAGATCCCCACGGTGCTGGAGGCCCTGCGGGCCGAACTCCCGGACGCGAAGGTGACGTTCACGGAAGGGTGCGGGGTCTCGGACCCGGACCGGGCGGGCTTCGAGGAGGCGATCGCCCGGGCCTCGGAGGCGGATGTGTGCGTGGCGGTCCTCGGCGACCGCGCGGGCCTGTTCGGGCGGGGCACCTCGGGCGAGGGCTGCGATGTGGCCGACCTCGGACTGCCCGGGGTGCAGGGGGAGTTGCTGGACGCGCTGGTGGCCACGGGGGTGCCGGTCGTGCTGGTCCTGCTGACCGGCCGGCCGTACGCGCTGGGCCGCTGGCACGGGCGCCTGGGCGCGGTCGTCCAGGCGTTCTTCCCGGGGGAGGAGGGCGGCCCGGCGGTGGCGGGGGTGCTGTCGGGCCGCGTCACCCCGTCGGGCCGCCTGCCGGTGAGCGTGCCCCGCGTGCCGGGCGGCCAGCCGTGGACGTACCTCCAGCCCCCGCTGGGCCTGGCCGGCGAGGTCAGCAACCTGGACCCGACCCCGCTGTACCCCTTCGGACACGGCCGCTCGTACACGACGTTCGCCTGGGAGGACTTCCGGGCCGCCGACACGCCGGAGATCCCGACGGACGGCTCCTACGACGTCTCGGTCACCGTGCGCAACACGGGCGGGCGCGCGGGCGCCGAGGTGGTCCAGCTGTACCTCCACGACCCGGTGGCCTCGGTCACCCGCCCGGACGTCCGGCTGATCGCCTATCAGCGGCTGGAGCTGGCCCCGGGCGAGGCACGCCGGGTGTCCTTCCGCTTCCACGCGGACCTGTCGGCGTTCACCGACCGCACGGGCGACCGGATCGTCGAACCCGGCGAACTGGAGCTGCGGCTGGGCGCGTCGAGCGCCGACATCCGCCACCGCGCCCGCTTCCGACTGACCGGCTCCGTACGGCTGTTGGGCACGCAACGACGCCTGCACTGCGAGACGGAGCTGTCGGCGGCGGAGTGAGACGCGTGAGGCCCGGCCGCTAGGGGACGGCCGGGCCTCACGTCCGCGTCGGACGGTCGTCGGACGGTGATCAGCCGACCGACTCGAACCGCCACCGGTGCACCGCCCGGGTCACCAGCTCCCCGTCCGGCTCCGGCAGCTCCGGCAACTCCGCGTCGTAGGCCGCGTCCCACCACGTGATGACCAGGACGCGGTCCTGCGGGGCGCGAAAGGTCTCGCGGCGCAGCGGCGGCCGCCCCGGCAGCTTCTGGGCGCGGGCCCACGCCAGGAGTTCCTCGCCGCGCCCCTCCGCCGCCCGCGCCTCCCACATCAGCGCCACGGTCACGAGTACAGGTTCTCCTTGCTGACCTCGTGCACATGGTCGTGGTCGTGGCCCGGGACGTGCGGGTCCGTCACCGGCAGGGAGGAGTCCGCCGACAGGTCCCAGCTGGACGCCGCCCGGTCGCGCGCCACCATCTCCGCGCCGAGCGCGGCCACCATCGCCCCGTTGTCGGTGCACAGCTTCGGCCGGGGCACCCGCAGCCGGATCCCGGCGGCCTCGCACCGCTCCTGGGCCAGCGCCCGCAGCCGCGAATTCGCCGCGACACCGCCGCCGATCATCAGATGGTCCACGCCCTCGTCCTTGCAGGCCCGTACGGCCTTGCGGGTGAGCACGTCCACCACGGCCTCCTGGAAGGACGCCGCCACATCACGCACCGGCACCTCCTCCCCCGCCGCCCGCCGGGCCTCGATCCAGCGGGCGACCGCCGTCTTCAGCCCGGAGAAGGAGAAGTCGTACGCCGGGTCGCGCGGGCCGGTGAGACCGCGCGGGAAGGCGATGGCGTTCGGGTCGCCCTCGCGCGCGTACCGGTCGATGACCGGACCGCCGGGGAAGCCCAGGTTCAGCACCCGGGCGATCTTGTCGAAGGCCTCCCCCGCCGCGTCGTCGATCGTCGCGCCCATCGGCCGGACGTCCGACGTGATGTCCGTCGACAGCAGCAGCGACGAGTGGCCGCCGCTCACCAGCAGCGCCATCGTCGGCTCCGGCAGCGGCCCGTGCTCCAGCTGGTCCACACAGATGTGGGAGGCCAGGTGGTTCACCCCGTACAGCGGCTTGCCCAGGGCGTACGCGTACGCCTTCGCCGCCGAGACGCCGACCAGCAGCGCGCCCGCGAGCCCCGGACCGGCGGTCACCGCGATGCCGTCCAGGTCGCGGGCGCTCACTCCCGCTTCCTTCAGCGCCCGGTCGATGGTCGGCACCATCGCCTCCAGGTGCGCCCGGGACGCCACCTCCGGCACGACCCCGCCGAAGCGGGCGTGCTCGTCGACGCTGGACGCGACGGCGTCCGCCAGCAGGGTGGTGCCCCGGACGATGCCGACGCCGGTCTCGTCGCAGGAGGTCTCGATGCCGAGGACGAGGGGCTCATCCCGGTTGTCAGCCATTGCTCTCGTGTCCTTGTACGGATTTCTCGGGGTCGGTCAGTCGCATGACCAGGGCGTCCACATTGCCGGGCTGGTAGTAGCCGCGCCGGAAGCCGATCGGCTCGAAGCCGAAGCGCTCGTACAGCTTCTGGGCGCGCAGGTTGTCGACCCGGCACTCCAGCATGACCTCGGTGCACTCGAAGGCGGTGGCCGCGCGCAGCAGCTCGGTGAGCAGCCGGGCGCCGAGGCCGGTGCCCTGGTGGTCGCGGGCCACGGCGATGGTCTGGACGTCCGCCAGCTCGCCGGAGGAGGCCAGGCCCGCGTAGCCGACGACACGGCCGTCGCCGGCGGCCGACTCGGCCACGAGGTAGCGGCGGGTCGCCTCGGCGCCCCGGGCGTGGGCCAGCTCGGACCAGAACATGCCCCGGGACCAGGCGTCCTCGGGGAAGAGGTTCTTCTCCAGCTCCAGGACGGAGTCGATGTCCCACCAGCGCATCTCGCGCAGCCGGGCGGGGGTCGCGGTGTCGGTCACTTGGGGGTGACCACCTTGTAGTTCTTGGGGACCTGGGCGTCCGGCCGGCGCAGATACAGCGGCCGGGGCTCGGGCAGTTCCTCACCGGCGGCGAGCTTCTCGGCGGCGAGCCGGGCCAGCGCGGCGGCGGACACGTGCTCCGGCTCGTGCACGGCCGGGAAGGTGTCGGGGTAGAGCAGCGCGCCCGCGCCGACGGCGGGCAGTCCGGCGACCCGGTCGGCGATGTCGGCGGGCCGGTCCACGGCGGGCCCGGTGAGCCGGGTGCGGGCGTCGGCGTACGTCGCCCAGTAGACCTCCTTGCGCCGGGCGTCGGTCGCCACGACGAAGGGGCCCTCCAGGTCGGAGGCGTAGGCGAGGCCGTCGAGCGTGCACAGTCCGTGCACGGGCACGCCGAGCGCGAGCCCGAACGTGTCGGCGGTCATCAGCCCGACGCGCAGTCCGGTGTACGGGCCGGGGCCGGTGCCGACGACGATCCCGGTGACGGCGTCGAGCCTCAGCCCCGCCTCGGCGAGCACACGGTCCACGGCCGGCAGCAGCAGCTCACCGTGCCGGCGCGCGTCCACCTGACTCGACGAGGCGATGACGTCGGAGCCGTCGTGCAGCGCGACGGTGACGGCGGGGGTGGCGGTATCCAGAGCGAGCAAGAGCACGCGAACAGCCTACGGCGCCGACGCGCGCCGCACGCCCGGGCCGGTGGGCCCTCGCCCGACTGCTACCGTCGGCGCAAAACGGACGTACGACGCGATAGAGGGTGGGCGCAGGTGGCAAGCAGCAGCTCGGGATGGGTGGCCGGGCTCACCGCGGCGGCACTGGCGGCGGTCGGGTTCCTGGGCTGGCAGGCGTCGGCGAACGCGCCCGCGCACCCGGCCGGGGCCGCCGAGGGCGCGTCCACCGGACCGAGCGCGGCCGGGGCGCCGCGGGGCACCGGGGACCCCACCGCACTGCCCGAATCCTCCGGGACCGGCGAGCGGGTCGTGTACTCCGTGGACCACGACCGGGTGTGGCTGGTCGACGACCGGGGCGAGGTGGTGCGTACGTTCCGGGTGACGCCCGGCAGCATCGACCCGGCGCCGGGTACCTACGGCGTCAGCTCGCGGGCGCTGTCCGTCACCGGCACGGACGGTACGCCCGTCGAGCACGTCGTCCGCTTCACCAGTGTGGACGGGCTGGCGATCGGATTCAGCGCGGCGAAGGACGGCGCCACGGAGGCGCCGGGGCCCTCTGTGCGCACCGGGGCGATTCGCTCCGCTCGGGTGGACGGGGCCGCGCTGTGGGACTTCGCCACGATTGGGCGGCGGGTTGTCGTGGTTCGCTGAGGTTGGTTTGTTCGCCTACGGGGGTGGCGGGTGCTCGTCGTTGGCGGGTGCGGGTTCGTGGTCGCTTTTCGCGCCGTTCCCCGCGCCCCTTTCGGGGCGCTTCTGCCTCAGGCTGCTTTCTTGTGCAGCTGGGTTTTCGGGGCTTGGTGCGCGTCGGGGGTGTGGGGTGGGCGGGAAATCGTTTCCGCTGCCTTGCAGGAGGCCAACAGGTCGCGCATGGACAGTCCTGAGGGGGCCGGAACGGGCTCGGGAGCGGGCATGGGGCGCCTCCTGACGGTCGGGGGCGGGCACAGTTAGGTAGACCTAACTACCAACCGGATACCATGGGATCACGCCCCTCCGCCCCCGCGCAACATTTTGCCGACACCCTGTCGGAACCTTCACGGACCCGGCTCAGGCCGTCAGCGCGCCCAGTTCCACCGGCGCCCAGCGCTCCCCGAGCCCGGTGAGCGTCACGTGCCGTACCTCGTCGGTCGTGTCCCCCACCGCCCGGTGGATGACGACCATCAGCCGGTCGTCGGTCAGCTCCTCGACCTTCCCCTCTCCCCACTCCACGACGATCACCGAGTCGGGCAGCGAGACGTCCAGATCGAGGTCCTCCATCTCGTCCAGACCGCCGGCCAGCCGATAGGCGTCCACATGGACGAGCGGCGGGCCGTCCACCAGCGACGGATGGACCCGGGCGATCACGAACGTCGGCGAGGTCACCGCACCCCGCACCCCGAGCCCCTCGCCGAGCCCCCGGGTGAGCGTCGTCTTGCCCGCGCCGAGCTCCCCGCTGAGCATCACGAGGTCCCCCGCCCGCAGCAGCTTGGCCAGCCTGCGGCCCAGCTCCCGCATCTGCTCGGGGGAGGTGACGGTGATCTCAACCGGGTTGAGCGGTACTGCTGCTTCCATAGCCACCCACGGTAGCCCCTGCCGGCACGGCACCCGCGCGGGTGAGGAGGTCGGCGAGGCGGTCGGTGACCACTTCCGGGTGTTCCAGCATCACGAGATGCCCCGCGTCCGGCACCAGCACCAGCTCGGCGTCCGGCAGCAGATCCGCGATCGCCTCGCTGTGCTCGCTCGGCGTGACGAGGTCGCCGACCCCGGCGAGCACCAGCACCGGCATGTCCGCGAAGGACGCCAGCGCCTCCGTCTTGTCGTGCTCGGTGAACGCCGGATAGAACTCGGCGACGACGTCGATCGGCGTCCCCTCGATCATCCGCTCGGCGAACCGGGCCACCGCCGGATCCACGTCCCGGGACGAGAACGAGTACCGCTTGATGACCCCGGCGAAGAGATCGGCGGTCGCCCGCCGCCCCTTCTCGACCAGCGCCGCCTGCTGCCCGAGCGCCTTCAGCACTCCCGGCAGCACCCGCCGCACCGCGTTCACCCCGGCGACCGGCAGCCCGAAGCTGACCTCGCCGAGCCGGCCGGACGAGGTACCGACGAAGGCGGTGGCGACGACCCGGTCGCGGATCAGCTCGGGAAACTGCGCGGCCAGCGCCATCACCGTCATGCCGCCCATGGAGTGCCCGACGAGCACGACCGGCCCCTCCGGCACGGCCGCGTCGAGCACGGCCTTCAGATCCCGCCCCAGCTGGTCGATGGTGACCGGCACCCCGTCACGCGTCTGCGCCGCCCCGCGCGCGGACCGGCCGTGGCTGCGCTGGTCCCAGTACACCGCCCGTACGACACCGCGCAGCGCCGCGCGCTGGAAGTGCCAGGAGTCCTGGCTGAGGCAGTAGCCGTGGCTGAAGACGACGGTGACCGGGGCCGGGGCCTTGCGGCCGAACAGCCGTCGCCGGCGGCCGCTGAGCCCGGCCTCCGGCTCGACGTCGTCGACCTCGTAGTACAGCTCGGTGCCGTCGTCGGCGTACGCCTTGCCCGGCGTGCCGCGCAGCGCGCCGAACGGCCCGGCGGAATCCAGCGCGAGCCGCGCCTTGCGGCGCATGCCGCGTCCGACGGTCATCCGCTCGATGGCCACACCGGCCGCCGCGCCCGCCGCGATCACGCCTATCGCGGCGCCCGCGATCCCGGTCGCCCGGCGCCAGTTCCCGGCCGCCCCCGTGGCGGAGGCGGCGGCGACGGCCGCCGAAGCGGCCTGGGCCACGGCCTCCGCACTGCTCTCGGTCACGTACCGCTCCTCTTCACCGTCCGCGCCTGCGCGTTACCCGTCCCGGTCCTCGTTCACATAGACGCGCGGAACCCGTGCGCCGATGCGTGTGACGATCTCGTACCCGATCGTGCCCGCCGCCACCGCCCAGTCCTCGGCGGTGGGCTCACCCCGGTCCCCTGGGCCGAAGAGCACGGCCTCGTCCCCGGGAGCGGGCTCGTCCCCGCCCAGATCCACCACGAACTGGTCCATGGCGATCCGCCCGGCGACGGTCCGCCACTTGCCCCCGACGAGCACGGGACCGGCCCCGGACGCGTGCCGGGGCACACCATCGGCATACCCCAGCGGGACCAGGCCCAATGTGGTCTCGCCCGGAGTCGTGTACAGATGCCCGTAACCGACGCCGTGTCCGCCCGGCACGTGCTTGACGAGCGCGAGGGGGGCGGCCAGCGTCATCACCGGCCGCAGGCCCAGTTCGGCGCTGCCGCCGATCTCCGGGGCGGGCGACAGACCGTACATGGCGATGCCGGGCCGGACCAGGTCGAAGTGGGTCTCCGGCAGCGTGAGCGTGGCCGGCGAGTTGGCGATGTGCCGCACCTCGGGCCGCAGGCCCGCCTCTTCGGCCTGCGCGAGCATCTCGCGGAAGCGGGAGAGCTGGGCGGCGATGGAGGGATGCCCGGGCTCGTCGGCGCAGGCGAAGTGGGACCACACGCCGGTGACCCGCAGCAGCCCCCGCTGTTCGGCGCGCCGCGCCTGTGCGACCAGCTCCGCCCAGTCGCCGGGCTGGCAGCCGTTGCGGCCGAGGCCGGTGTCCGCCTTGAGCTGGACGCGCGCGGGCGCGCCGGCGTCGCCCGCCGCCCGTACGACCTCCTGAAGCGCCCACATACCGCTGACGGCGATGTCGAGGTCCGCCTCGATCGCCTCCCGCCACGGACCGCCCGGCGTCCAGAGCCAGCACATGATCCGCACGTCGGCGGGCAGCCCGCCGTCCGCCCGCACGGCGAGGGCCTCCTCGGGCGTGGCGGTACCGATCCAGGTCGCGCCGGCCGCCACGGCCGCGCGGGCGCACGGAAGCGCGCCGTGGCCGTATCCGTCGGCCTTGACCACGGCCATGAAGGCGGCGCCGGGCGCCTTGGCGCGCAGGGCCCGCACATTGGCGCGCAGGGCGCCCAGATCGATCTCGGCGCGGGGCCGCGAGCCGCTCCGCGCCAGTCGTGCAGTGTCACTCATCGCGCCCAGTCTCTCAGAGCCCCACCCCGGCACCCCTGAAAGGGGCACGGCGGCATGTGACCGCACTCGACCCACGGCCCGGCCACGGGGGCGCGACACGCCATGCACGATGCACGGCCCTTACGCGCGGGCGCGCCAGGCCCCGCACGATGTGGAGCCCCGCCACACGGGCTCCATGCGGGCCCCCGCCGCGCGGGCACGCCACGCCCCGCACGACGTGGGGTCCCGCCGCGCGGGCTCCATGCGGGCCCCCGCCGCGCAGGCGCGAGACGCCCCGCTCGATGTACGGCCCCGCCGCGCGGGCGCGAGACGCCCCGCACGCCCGCACCCGCCCACGACCCGCCGCTCCCTGGACGCGTCGCCCCGCTCACGCGACAAGCCGCGCACGACCCGCACCCACCCACGACGACCCACCGCTCCCCCGGGCGCGCCGCCCCCTCACCTCACGCGACACGCCACGCACGCCACGCTCCCGCTCACGACGACCCGCCACTCCCCCGAGCCCGCCGTCCCCCTCACCTCACCGGCATACCTCCCGCCAAGCGGCCGGCACGGTTTCTGCCACGTCGTGGGCTCCGATCGGGGCTCCCCGGGCCGCGAGGCCGCCCGCCAGGCCGTGCAGGTGGGCGGCCGCGCTGCCCGCGTCCCGGGCGCTCAGGCCCGCCGCCAGCAGCGAGCCCGCCAGGCCCGACAGGACGTCCCCGCTTCCGGCGGTCGCCAGCCACGGCGTCCCCGTGGTGTTCACCCGCACCGGCCCCCCGTCCGGCCCCGCCACCAGCGTCGTGGAGCCCTTCAGCAGCACCGTCGCCCCATAGGCGGCCGCCAGTTCCCGCACCGCGGCCAGCCGCCCCGCCTCGACCCGCTCGCGCGACACCCCGAGCAGCGCGGCCGCCTCTCCCGCGTGCGGCGTCATCAGCGTCGCGGCCGTACGCCCCCGCACGGCCGCCCGGTCCGCGAGCCGCAGCCCGTCCGCGTCCAGCAGGACGGGTACGTCCTCGGCGAGCACCTCGGCCACCGTCGCCGCGTCGTCGCCGGCCCCCGGCCCCACCACCCACGCCTGCACCCGCCCGGCCCGCTTGGGCCCCCGGTCGGACACGAGCGTCTCGGGGAACCGGGCGATCACCGCGTCCGCCGCCGGCCCCACGTACCGCACGGCTCCCGCCCCGCCCCGCAGCGCCCCGGCCACGGCCAGCACGGCGGCCCCGGGATAGCGGGCCGACCCCGCCGCGATCCCCACGACCCCCCGCCGGTATTTGTCGCTCTCCGCCGCCGGAACCGGCAGCAGCCGCGCCACATCGGCGTGCCGCAACGCCTCCAGCTCGGCCTCCTCGGGCAACGACAGCCCGATGTCGACGAGCCGCACCGACCCGGCGTACTCCCGCGCGGGATCGATCAGCAGCCCCGGCTTGTACGTCCCGAAGGTGACGGTCAGATCGGCCCGTACGGCCGCGCCGCGCACCTCCCCGCTGTCGGCCTCGACACCGCTGGGCAGGTCGACGGCGACGACGGCGCCCGGCGCGTCCGCGGCGACGGCGGCCAGCGCCGCCGCGTCCGGCCGCAGTCCGCCCTTCCCGCCGATCCCGACGATCCCGTCCACCACGAGATCGGCCCGCCGGACGAGGTCCGCCCCCGCGTCGGCGCCGACGCTCGCCCCACCGGCGCGCCGCAGCGCGGCGAGCCCGCCGGCGTGCGTCCGCTCGGGCGACAGCAGCACGGCGACGACCCCGGCGCCCCGCCGGGCGAGCCGGGCGCCCGCGTAGAGGGCGTCGCCCCCGTTGTCCCCGCTCCCGACGAGCAGCACGACCCGCCGCCCGTACACCCGCCCCAGCACCTCGGCACAGGCGGCGGCGAGCCCGGCGGCGGCCCGCTGCATGAGCGCCCCTTCGGGGAGCAGCTTCATGAGCTGCGCTTCGGCCCGCCGAACACTCGCCACTGAATAGGCAGTACGCATGGGACTCAGTCTCACACCAGTCGGGCAGGGGCGCGGGGAGCCGTGCGATCAACCCCCACGCACCCCCAACGCACCCGCACCGCACCCGCTATCCCTCCGCGACCACCACGGCCGAAGCGATCCCCGCGTCGTGACTGAGCGACACATGCCAGGCCTGTACCCCCAGAGCGGCGGCCCGCGCGGCCACCGTCCCCTTCACCCGCAACCGGGGCTGCCCACTGTCCTCGACGAAGACCTCCGCGTCGGTCCACAACAACCCCGGCGGCGCCCCCAACGCCTTCGCCAGCGCCTCCTTCGCCGCGAACCGCGCCGCCAGTGAGGCGACCCCCCGCCGATCCCCGCTCGGCAAGAGCAACTCGCTCTCGACGAACAGCCGTTGAGCCATCCCCGGCGTCCGCTCCAGCGACGCCGCGAACCGCTCGATCTCGGCCACGTCGATACCAACCCCGATGATGGTCATGCCGAGCACCTTACGACCGCGCCACCCGACAGGCCCGTCCGCCGTTTTGATGATGGATTCACGGTGACCGGCGCGTTCATCCGTACGAGGATGGCCCGCATGGCCAACACGACTCCGTCCGGGGGCGGCTCGCTGCCCCGCCAGGTCGCCGACGCGTACGTCGACGCCCTCATCGAGCTGGACCCGATCACCGGGACGTTCCTCGGCGTCGCCGACAGCTCCGACCGGCTCCCCGACTTCTCGCCGGCGGGCCAGGAGGCCAGGGCCCGCCTCGCCCGTACGACGCTGGAGCGGCTCGCCGAGGCCGAGGCCGCACCGGGCGGCGACGCCGTCGCCGAGCGGCGCTGCGCCCGCCTGCTGCGCGAGCGCCTCACCGCCGAACTCGCCGTGCACGAGGCCGGCGAGGGGCTGCGCGCGGTGAGCAACCTCAGCTCCCCCCTGCACGCCGTCCGCACCGTCTTCACGGTCGCTCCCGCCGACACCGACGAGGACTGGGCGGCGATCGCCCGCCGGCTGCGCGCCGTACCGGACGCGCTGCGCGGCTACCGGGCCGCCCTGGACCTCGGCCTGAGGCGGGACCTGCCCGCCGGACCGCGCCAGGTCACCACCGTCATCGGCCAGTTGGCGGAATGGATCGGCACGGACCGCGGCTGGTTCCTGGAGTTCACCGCCCCGGGCCCCGAACGGCTGCGCGCCGAGCTCACCGAGGCCGCCGCGCAGGCCACCGGCGCCCTGGTGGAACTGCGCGACTGGCTGCGCGACACCTACGCCCCGGCCGTCGAGGGCGCCCCGGACGTCGTCGGCCGGGAGCGCTACGCCCGCCTCGCGCGCTACTACAACGGCACCGACCTCGACCTGGACGAGGCGTACGCGTACGGCTGGGCCGAGTTCCACCGGCTGCTGGCCGAGATGAACGCCGAGGCCGGGAAGGTGCTGCCGGGCGCCGGGACGCCATGGGAGGCGCTGGCCTGGTGCGACAAGCACGGCGAGGCCGTCGAGGGCGTCGAGGAGACCCGGCGCTGGCTCCAGTCGCTGATGGACGAGGCCATCGACGCGCTGGACGGCACCCACTTCGAACTGGCCGAGCGGGTACGCCGGGTGGAGTCCCGTATCGCTCCGCCGGGCAGCGCCGCCGCCCCGTACTACACCGAACCGTCGCTGGACTTCTCCCGGCCCGGCCGGACCTGGCTGCCGACCATGGGCGAGACCCGCTTCCCGGTCTACGACCTGGTCTCCACCTGGTACCACGAGGGGGTGCCCGGCCATCACCTCCAGCTGGCGCAGTGGGCGCATGTCGCCGACACCCTCTCCCGCTACCAGACCACCGTGGGCATGGTCAGCGCCAACGCCGAGGGCTGGGCCCTGTACGCCGAACGCCTCATGGACGAGCTGGGCTTCCTGACCACCGCCGAACGCCGGCTGGGCTATCTGGACGCGCAGATGCTCCGCGCGATCCGCGTCATCATCGACATCGGGATGCACCTGGAGCTGGAGATCCCCGCGGACTCCCCGTTCCACCCGGGTGAGCGGTGGACGCCCGCGCTGGCCCAGCGGTTCCTCGCCGCCCACAGCAGCCGCCCCGCCGACTACGTGGAGAGCGAGGTGATCCGCTATCAGGGCATGGCGGGGCAGGCCATCGGCTACAAGCTCGGCGAGCGCGTCTGGCTCCGGGGCCGGGAGGCGGCCCGCGCCCGGCACGGCGCGGACTTCGACCTCAAGTCCTGGCACATGGCGGCGCTGTCCCAGGGCTCCCTGGGCCTGGACGACCTGCTGAGCGAGATCTCGGCACTCTGAGCGGCGCGCCGGGCGGCGCTTTGAGCGGCAGCCCGGGCGGTCTCACGCGTGCGGGAGGGGGAAGACGTCGAGTTCGTCCTCGGCCGGCGGGCGCGTCCGCCAGCCGAGTTCGACGGCGGCGCGGCCGATCCTGCCGTCGCCCCACATCGGCAGCCCGGCGGAGAAGTGCGGCACGAGACCGGGCACGATCGTGTGCGCGGCGCTGAACCCGGCCGCCTCGATGTCGCACGTCGTCATGTCGACGCCGATCACCTCGAAGCCGCGGGCCTCGACCCGTTCCCGGTACGCGGCCAGGCGCCGCTCGCCGAGCGCGGGGAGTTCCTCCCACGGGCGCAGGGGCAGGTCGTGGCCCCAGGGCGCGCCGCGCTCCGCCGCCTGCGGGTCGACGTCGATCTGCTGCTGGCACAGCGGGTCGCGGACGTCGGCGAAGTCCGGGCGGTGCAGGGTGAACCCTTCGGCGAGCGCCTTCTCCGCCGCCTCGTGCGGATCGGGCCGGGCGGCGAAGCCGATGGTCAGCCGGCGGTCGACGCGGTCGAGCACGGCCGCCGCGACGACCGGGACGCCGAACTCGTTGTCGAGATGGATCACCGTGATGTCGTAGGTGTCGAGGCTGTCGGCGATGAGGGTGCGCAGCCGGGCGGTCAGCGGCAGCCGGGGCAGCCGGACGGCGTTGGCCCACCACAGCATGGTGGTGTCGCGCTCGATGACCTTCTCGAGGCCCGACATGACCGCCTCCTCCTCGCTCACCCCGCTGGCCACGCCGGCGGTCAGCGGGTCGGAGTAGGCGATGGGGTCGTGCTCCCCGTGGGCGACGAGGAAGGCGGGCACCCAGACGGGTTCGCCGGTCGTCCAGGAGCGGCCCTCGATCCAGGAGCACTCCGCGTCGGCGGTCAGCGGCGCGAAGGGGAAGCCGTCGGTGCGGTACTGCCGTTCCGAGTACAGATGCAGCCGGCGCGGGTCGAGGGCGGGCACCCCGGCGCGGCGGAGCTGGGCGTGGCTGCCGTGGCGCAGCCGGTCCTGGGGCAGCCGGCTGCCGCAGTAGCGTTCGACCGCCTCGCCGAGGGCGTCGCGGCGGGCGGCGTCGAAGCCGGACCAGGAGGTGCCGAACGCCTGCCGGTCGTTGGGCCAGTCCGCGACGCGCCGCATGTCGGCGATGTCGGCCGCGCAGACCCGCAGCCGGGCGGGCATGCCGGGCAGCGGGGCCAGTTCCTGGACGCCGGTGACCACGCCGACCTGGTCGTCGACCAGCAGGTCGGCCTCGGCGTCGCCGCGGGCGACGGGGCGGGGCCGGGTCGGCATCGGCAGCACGGTGCGGCGGACCTGGCCGAGGGTGCGCGGGTCCAGCTCCAGCTCGTCCACGGCGGCCTCGCCCGCGACCCAGCGCTCCAGATGGGTGGCGAGCTGTGCGGCGATCCAGCGGGCGTCACCGGGGCGCAGCCGCGGGCTGACCGTCTCCGGGGCGGCCGTCATCGCCTCGATGATCCGGGGGTCGTGGGCCGCGGACAGCCGGCGGTCCCGTACGTCGGCGAAGTCCGCCGTGCTGCCGGGGACGATCGCCGGGCCGAGGATCGCCCGGCCGCGTTCGCGGCGCAGGGGCAGCCAGCGCAGGCCGAGCCGGGCGCACAGCGCGTCTACGCGGGTGAGTTCGGCGTAGGCGGGGTGGGCGAAGGCGGCGACGAGCACGGTGCGGGCGGCGTCGACACCGGAGAGGTCGTCGGGGGCCGGTCCGACGTGGGCGTAGCCGGTCGCGCTCAGGGCGTGGGTGAGGGGGGCGGTGAGGGCGGGTGAGCCGGTGACGAGGACGGTCGTACGGGCCAGCCGCGCCGCCCGTTCGGCGTCGTCCGTGGCGGTCGCCGGGCGCAGACAGCCGTCGTGGCACAGGACGTCGACGACCTCGGCGTACTCGGGGGCCATGCCGGCGAGCAGTTCGGAGCGGGTTCTGGTGCCGTCGCAGCGGGCCGCCCAGGCGCGGAACTCGGGCCCGGGGGCGGAGATGTAGAACTGGCCGCCGTTCGGGGTGACGAGGAGACAGAGGTCCGTTTCGAGGTCGTAGATCTCCACGTCCACGAGTTCCATGGTGACGCCATCAACCGGCATTCCCGTCCCCGTCCAGTCCCCGCCGAATAGAGATCTCTGTGAGGGGACCTTTTCGAGGCTAGCCGGTCGGGCAGCCCGCACCTAGATGAGTAATTCACCTGCGTCTGTGGGCAATTCCCGGACCTACGACAGGGCGTCGTACGTGTAGATCCCGGAGATGTCGAGGACCGTCCCGGGGGTCGCGCCGAGGCCCAGCGGGGAGATGATGGGGTCGTCGATCCGCTCGCCCTCGTAGACGGACGCGGGGAAGGACATGTCCGGGGCGTACAGCCGGCCGTAGCGGTTCATCCAGCCCTCCCAGATCCGGTCCACGTTGCAGTGGTGGAGGAAGAAGACGGGGTCGTTGGGCGAGGTGCCGGGGGTCATGTCGCCGCCGACCCACAGGTGGACCTGGTTGTGCGTCCAGGGCCGTCCGGGCGGGCGGAAGCCTTCGAGCCGGTTGCGGAAGCCGTCGGACGAGCCGGCGAAGGGCACCTTGTCGTACCGCTCCTCGGGCGTGTTCCCGGCCGGGGTGAAGGCGAGGGCGGCCTTGACGTCCGCGCTGGTCGGCAGGGTGGGCCAGCCCTGGTCCTCGGCGGACCGGGCGAACTCCCGGTTCAGTCCCCGGCGGGTCTGGACGAGCATCCCGTTGATGTCGCTGTCGATCCGGACCGTGAAGGTGCCGGGGTCGGCCGGGTCGTAGGCGAAGGGCCCGTCGGTGACGGGGGTGCCCTGTCCGCCCAGGCAGTTCTCGCCCCAGATCTCCGCGTTGAGCGGCGAGCCGAGGTCGCCGTCGGCGGCCCAGTCCCAGTACGGCAGCGCGAACTGCTCGTCGCCGAGCACCCGTTGCAGGTTGATCTCCAGGATCGCGAGCATCACCCGGTGCCAGGGCAGGAAGATCGGCCCGCGGTGGGCGGCGTTGCGCACCAGCGGGTTTCCGCCGGGCGGGATGGGGCTCATCATGGTGAGCCCGTGCCAGACGACGAACAGGTCGTACGTGCT
This sequence comes from Streptomyces sp. NPDC032126, assembly GCF_055580085.1. Taxonomy (NCBI): domain Bacteria; kingdom Bacillati; phylum Actinomycetota; class Actinomycetes; order Kitasatosporales; family Streptomycetaceae; genus Streptomyces; species Streptomyces sp. NPDC032126. The sequence goes on along the minus strand of NZ_JBVIMA010000006.1, from coordinate 240,927 downwards.
GACGGGCGCGGGGTCGCCCGGGATGCCGAAGGCGTCGGTGGTGTACTGACTGGCCTCCTGCTTCAGCGACTTGACACCGCGGACGTAGGCGAGCCGCGAGGCCTCGTCGGCGACGACACTCCTGCGTTCGACGGCCATCAGGCACCCCCTTCGTGCTGGTGCCCATGGTCGTGCCCGTGGCCGTGGTGGGGATCATGGTGCCCGGAGTGCCGGAACCGCGCGGGATAGTTGGCGATCAGCGCGCGGATGGTGTCGAGCGCCGAGGCGAACTGGTAGTTGGGCAGACCGTGGCAGAAGAGGGTGCCGTCGTCGTCCACACCGAGGTGGGCGTCGAGCGGCTCCCCGTCGACGGTGACCTCGTAGCTGGTGACGACCTCGATGAGGTGCCCCTTGTACTCCGTCCTGCGGACGGACCTGGCGGGCCCCTCCCCGTGGTGCATCTCCGCCCGGGGCAGCCCGGCGAGGTACCCCCCGAGCCCATCGGGCGAGGCGGCGGCCCGCAGCCGCTCGGGATCAATGACAGGGTATCGGTCCATTCCCCCACCATCCCCCCGAACCCGACGTTCCGCACCCGTGCGGTAGCCATGAGTGAGGGGACCGGGATACGGGCGAGGGGACCGGAGACCCGGCCCCCTCGTCGCTCACTCCACCGTCACCGACTTCGCCAGGTTCCGAGGCTGGTCCACCTCGTTCCCCCGGGCCGTCGCCAGTTCGCAGGCGAAGACCTGGAGGGGGACCGTCGATACCAGCGGTTGCAGCAGGGTCGGGGTCGCCGGGATGCGGATCAGGTGGTCCGCGTACGGCACGACCGCCTCGTCGCCCTCCTCCGCGATCACGATCGTCCGCGCCCCCCGCGCCCGGATCTCCTGGATGTTGGACACGATCTTGTCGTGCAGCACCGACCGGCCGCGCGGCGAGGGGACCACGACCACCACCGGCAGGTCCTCCTCGATCAGCGCGATCGGGCCGTGCTTCAGCTCACCGGCGGCGAAGCCCTCGGCGTGCATGTACGCCAGCTCCTTGAGCTTCAGCGCGCCTTCGAGCGCCACCGGATACCCCACGTGCCGGCCGAGGAAGAGGACCGTGTTCTTGTGGGCGAGGGACCGCGCCAGCTCCCGTACCGGCTCCATGGTCTCCAGCACCCGCTCGACCTCCCCGGAGATGTGCGCGAGGTCCCGGACGACGGCGCCGATCTCGTCCCCCCACTTGGTGCCCCGCACCTGCCCCAGATACAACGCCACCAGGTAACAGGCCACCAGCTGCGTCAGGAACGCCTTCGTCGACGCGACGGCGACCTCCGGCCCGGCGTGCGTGTACAGCACCGCGTCGGACTCGCGCGGGATGGTCGACCCGTTGGTGTTGCAGATCGCCAGCACCCTCGACCCCTGCTCCCGGGCGTGCCGCACGGCCATCAGCGTGTCCATCGTCTCGCCGGACTGGGAGATCGCGATGACCAGCGAGCGCGCGTCGAGGATCGGGTCCCGGTAGCGGAACTCGCTCGCCAGCTCCACCTCGCACGGGATCCGCGTCCAGTGCTCGATGGCGTACTTGGCGATCAGCCCCGCGTGGAAGGCCGTACCGCACGCGACGATGACGACCTTGTCGACCTCGCGCAGCGCACCGGCCGGGATCCGCACCTCGTCGAGGGTGAGCGAGCCGGACGCGTCGATCCGCCCGAGCAACGTGTCGGCGACCGCCTTCGGCTGCTCGGCGATCTCCTTGAGCATGAAGTAGTCGTAGCCGCCCTTCTCCGCGGCGGAGGCGTCCCAGTCGACGTGGTAGGCGCGCACGTCCGCCGGACGCCCGTCGAAGCCGGTCACCGTCACCCCGTCCCGGCGCAGCTCGACGACCTGGTCCTGGCCCAGTTCGACGGCGTCCCGGGTGTGCGCGATGAAGGCGGCGACGTCGGAGGCGAGGAAGGCCTCCCCCTCCCCCACTCCGACGACGAGCGGCGAGTTCCGCCGGGCGCCGACCACCACATCGGGCTCGTCGGCGTGCACGGCCACCAGCGTGAACGCGCCCTCCAGCCGCCGGCACACCAGCCGCATCGCCTCCGCCAGGTCCGCCGTCGCGGAGAACTCCTCCGCCAGCAGATGCGCCACGACCTCGGTGTCCGTCTCGGAGGCCAGCTCGTGCCCCCGCTCCGCCAGCTCGGCCCGCAGCACGGCGAAGTTCTCGATGATCCCGTTGTGGACGACGGCGACGCGTCCGGCGTTGTCGAGGTGCGGATGCGCGTTGGCATCCGTGGGGCCGCCGTGGGTGGCCCACCGGGTGTGCCCGATACCGGTGGTGCCGGCGGGCAGCGGCCGGTCCTGGAGCTCCTTCTCCAGATTGACGAGCTTGCCCGCCTTCTTGGCGGCGGCGAGCCCTCCATCGGCGAGCACGGCGACCCCGCCGGAGTCGTAGCCCCGGTATTCCAGCCGCTTCAGTCCCGCCATGACGACATCGAGGGCCGACTGCGGCCCCACGTATCCCACGATTCCGCACATGCCCGGCAGCCTACGGTCGATCGACCCCGCGAACCCCCCTCCGCGTGCCCGATTCCGGAAATCATCACGCCACTTCGGGACGCCGGCCGCCCGCCTCGCCCGACGGCGTGATGCACCCCACCCACCGTCCCGTTCAAACTCCGTTAACAATGGAATGTGATCTCACCGGTCTCCTCGATGCCCCGGAGCGCCCACCGGCACAAGCCGGAGGCGACTCCCTACGTCGACCTCACCCGTGCCGAGTGGAGCGCCCTGCGCGACAAGACGCCGCTGCCGCTGACCGCCGAGGAGGTCGAACGGCTGCGCGGCCTCGGCGACGTCATCGACCTCGACGAGGTGCGGGACATCTACCTCCCGCTCTCCCGCCTCCTCAACCTCTACGTCGGCGCCACGGACGGGCTCAGAGGGGCGCTGAACACCTTCCTCGGCGAACAGGGCTCCCAGTCCGGCACCCCCTTCGTCATAGGCATCGCCGGCTCGGTGGCCTGCGGAAAGTCGACGGTCGCCCGCCTCCTCCAGGCGCTCCTGTCCCGCTGGCCGGAGCACCCGCGCGTGGAACGGGTCACCACGGACGGCTTCCTCCTGCCCACCAAGGAGCTCCAGGCCCGCGGCCTGATGTCGAGGAAGGGCTTCCCCGAGTCGTACGACCGCCGCGCCCTCACCCGCTTCGTCGCCGACATCAAGGCCGGCAAGGACGAGGTCACCGCGCCCGTCTACTCCCACCTGATCTACGACATCGTCCCGGGCGAGAAGCTCGTGGTCCGCCGCCCCGACATCCTGATCGTCGAGGGCCTGAACGTCCTCCAGCCCGCCCTGCCCGGCAAGGACGGCCGCACCCGCGTCGGCCTCGCCGACTACTTCGACTTCAGCGTGTACGTCGACGCGGCCGCCGACGACGTGGAGACCTGGTACCTCAACCGCTTCAAGAAGCTGCGCCAGACGGCCTTCCAGGACCCGTCCTCGTACTTCCGCAAGTGGACCCAGGTCTCGGAGGACGAAGCCCTCGACTACGCCCGGTCCCAGTGGCGCACCATCAACAAGCCCAACCTGGTGGAGAACATCGCCCCCACCCGGGGCCGGGCCACCCTCGTACTGCGCAAGGGCCCGGACCACAAGGTGCAGCGCCTGCGCCTGCGCAAGCTGTGATGCCATGACCGTTGAAAAAAACGGCCCGTTGAAAAGACGGCCTGTTAAAAAGGCGCCATGCTGCATCTGCGCCTGATCACGCCGGCGGACCGGACCGACGACGCGGTCCGCCTGATCGAGAGAACGGTCGGCACCACGCACCTGGTGGTGCTGCCGGGCGCCGCCCGCAACCCGGCCGGCGACGTCGTGCTGTGCGACGTGGCCCGCGAGGCCAGCGACGGCCTCCTGACCGGCCTCCAGGAACTCGGCCTGGACCGCACCGGCTCCATCGCCGTGGAGAACATCGACCTCTCCCTGTCCCTGCGGGCGGACAAGGCCGAGGCGGAGGCCCCCGGCGAGGGCGCGGACGCGGTCCTGTGGGAGCACCTCACCGACGCGACCCACGAGGAGTCGACGCTCTCGGTGACCTACGTCGCCTTCATCACGCTGGCGACGATGATCGCGGCCTGCGGTGTGGTGCTGGACAACGCGATCCTGATCGTGGGCGCGATGGCGGTCGGCCCCGAGTTCGGCCCCCTCGCGGGCCTGTCCACGGCGATCGTCCGCCGGGCCCCCCGGCTGGCGCTGCGCTCCCTGATCGCCCTGCTGCTGGGCTTCGCCGTCGCCATGGCCGCGACGGTCGTCTTCAGCCTCTTCATGGACGCCCTGGACCTGTTCACCAGGGAGAAACTGAACGCCGCCCGCCCCCAGACGGGCTTCGTCTACGCCCCGGACGCCTTCAGCTTCATCGTGGCGGTCCTGGCGGGAGCGGCGGGAGTCCTCTCCCTGACGTCGGCGAAATCGGGCGCACTGGTGGGCGTCGCGATCTCCGTCACCACGGTCCCGGCAGCGGCGAACGCGGCGGTGGCCCTCAGCTACGGCGACATGAAGCAGACCTGGGGCTCAACGGAACAACTCCTGCTGAACCTCCTGGGCATCGTCTTGGCAGGAGTCCTGACACTGCTCACCCAGCAGTACTTCTGGACCCGGCAACGACAGCGCCCCTAGAGGCGCCGGCAACGCCGACGCGCCTAGGGGCGCGGGGAACTGCGCGACGAGCCACCACGAACCCGCGGCCCGCCCAGCGCAGTTCCCCCCTACTACCCGGCTTAACCCAGCGCCGACTTCACAGCGTCGGCAAGCCGACCCGCCACGGAGCGAGCCTGGTCGATGTCCGCCGCCTCGACCATCACCCGCACCAGCGGCTCGGTCCCGGAAGGCCGCAGCAGGACCCGCCCGGTCGCCCCCAGCTCCCGCTCCGCCTCGGTGACCGCCGCGGCCAGCTCGGCGGAGGTGGAGACCCGCGACTTGTCCACGTCCGGCACATTGATCAGCACCTGGGGCAGCCGCTCCATCACCCCGGCCAGCTCGCGCAGGGACTTCCCGCTCTGCGCGACCCGCGCGGCGAGCATGAGCCCGGTCAGCGTCCCGTCACCGGTGGTCGCGTGATCGAGGATGATCACGTGCCCGGACTGCTCGCCGCCGAGGGCGAAGCCGTGCTGCTTCATCTCCTCCAGCACATACCGGTCCCCCACCGCGGTCTGGACGAGCGTCAGCCCCTCCCGCTCCAGCGCCAGCTTGAACCCGAGGTTGGACATGACGGTGGCGACAACGGTGTCCGCCCGCAGCGCCCCCCGCTCCCGCATCGCGAGCGCGAGCACCGCGAGGATCTGGTCGCCGTCGACCTCCTCACCGGTGTGGTCCACGGCGAGGCACCGGTCCGCGTCACCGTCGTGCGCGATACCGAAGTCCGCGCCGTGCTCGACGACGGCCGCCTTCAGCTGACCCAGGTGCGTCGATCCGCACCCGTCGTTGATGTTGAGCCCGTCCGGCTCGGCCCCGATCGTGATGACCTCGGCGCCGGCCCGCGAGAACGCCTCCGGGGAGACGCGGGCCGCGGCCCCGTGCGCCTCGTCGAGGACGATCTTCAGCCCGTCGAGCCGGTTCGGCAGGACGCCGATCAGATGGGCGACATACCGGTCGAACCCCTCGTCGTACGACCGCACCCGGCCCACGCCCGCGCCGGTCGGCCGCTCCCACGGCTCACCGTGCCGGTGCGCGTCGTACACGCCCTCGATCCGGTCCTCCAGCTCGTCGGCGAGCTTGTGGCCGCCGCGGGCGAAGAACTTGATCCCGTTGTCGGGCATGGCGTTGTGGCTGGCGGAGAGCATGACACCGAGGTCGGCCCCCAGGACGCCCGTCAGGTAGGCGACGGCCGGCGTCGGCAGCACACCGACCCGCAGCACGTCGACACCGGCGCTCGCGAGGCCGGCGACGACCGCCGCCTCCAGGAACTCCCCGGACGCGCGCGGATCCCGTCCGACCACCGCGGTCGGCCGGTGGCCCGCGAAGGTGCCCGCCTCGGCCAGCACGTGTGCCGCCGCGACGGACAGGCCGAGCGCCATCTCGGCCGTCAGATCCGCGTTGGCGACGCCGCGTACGCCGTCCGTCCCGAAGAGTCGTCCCACGTGTCCTCCTGAGGAAGTGTCACTCGCAGGCATTGCATGCCTGAACATCCGATCACACAAGCCTTTGAGCGCCTTGTGTCGTTATACGCCCGAAGGGTGCGATAAACGAACGCCCCGACGGCACAGTGGCGTGCCGCCGGGGCGTTCGGAGTACGAACGGACCCACCGGGTCCGGAACACGTACGAGCAGGCAGCGAAGCTTAACGCTTGCTGTACTGCGGGGCCTTGCGGGCCTTCTTCAGACCGGCCTTCTTGCGCTCGACCGCACGGTCGTCGCGGCGCAGGAAGCCGGCCTTCTTCAGCGGGCCGCGGTTGTTGTCGACGTCGGCCTCGTTCAGCGCGCGGGCGACACCGAGACGGAGCGCACCGGCCTGGCCGGAGACACCGCCACCGGCGATGCGGGCGATGACGTCGTAACGACCCTCGAGCTCCAGGACCTTGAAGGGCTCGTTGACTTCCTGCTGGTGCACCTTGTTGGGGAAGTAGTCCTCAAGGGTGCGACCGTTGATCTTCCACTTGCCGGTGCCCGGGACGATCCGGACGCGGGCGATGGCGTTCTTGCGGCGGCCCAGGCCGGCGGCCGGCTGGGGCTCACCGAAACGCGAGGCGAGGGACTCGGAGGTGTACTCACCCTCCACCGGAACCTCGGACTCGGTGGTGTAGCTGTCGATGTCAAGCTCTTCGAGCGGCTGCTCGGCAGTGGTCTCGGCCACGATGCTCCTCAGATTCTGTTCAGTCTTAGGGGGTGGCCGGACTTACTGCGCGACCTGGGTGATCTCGAACGGCACCGGCTGCTGGGCAGCGTGCGGGTGCTGGTCGCCCGAGTAGACCTTCAGCTTCGAGAGCATCTGACGGCCCAGGGAGTTCTTGGGGAGCATGCCCTTGACGGCCTTCTCCACGGCCTTCTCGGGGTTGTTCGCGAGAAGGTCGTCGTAGCGGACGGAACGCAGACCACCCGGGTAACCGGAGTGGCGGTACGCCATCTTCTGGGTCCGCTTGTTGCCGGACAGGTGCACCTTGTCGGCGTTGATGATGATGACGAAGTCACCGGTGTCGACGTGAGGGGCGTAGATCGGCTTGTGCTTGCCCCGCAGGAGGGACGCAGCGGTGGTGGCGAGACGACCCAGGACGACGTCCTGAGCGTCAATGACGTGCCACTGGCGAGTGACATCGCCGGGCTTAGGGCTGTACGTACGCACTTCGCAGCCTTCTTCTTCAGGGATGGGTGCTGACACATGGCATCACTGAAGCGATCGTGCAGCTGGGGACGACAAATATGCCGGGAACGCTGCCCGTATGCCGCCCACTGGTAACTGCTCCAGGGAACCTACGTAAGGGCTACTCGCGTGAGAACGACCCAGCCGATACGCATAACAAACCGCAAGCGTACTAGCGCAGCCCCGGACGGGTCAAAACGAGGTCCTTCCCCCACATCGCGACGGACAAACAAGGCATGCCGACCGACGCGCTCCAGCACCCCCCGCCCCCCGTCTAAGATGCGCCCCATGAGCTTTGGGCAGGGCGGATCTCAGTCCCAGTGGGATCCCTGGAAACCGCACTCGCAGCAGGAGCCGTGGAGCGCCGGGTCCGACCAGACCCCGGACTGGGCGGCGCTCGCCGAGGCGTCCGAGACCCGCAACAAGCGACGCAAGCTGCTCTTCATCGTCGGCGGCGCGCTCGCCGTGGTCGGCGTCGGGGCCGCCGTCGCCATGGGCGTCGTCTCGGCGAACGACGACGGCAAGGCCAACCGGCCGACGTCCTCGCTGCCCGCCGGCGGCGAGCTGCCGAGCGCCTCCGGCACCGTCTCCTTCGCGCCGACCAGCGCGCCGCCGCCGCTGGACCCGAAGGAGTTCGTCTCCAGCAAGGCCAAGGACACGGCGCCCAACAGCCCGGACCTCATGTTCCCGGGCACCCAGCTGACCATGGGCAACAACGTCTACAAGAAGGCCGCGACCGCCGACAGCACCAGCTGCGCGACCGGCGCCCAGGGCACCCTGCCCAAGGCCCTCGCCGCGGGCGGCTGCACCCGTCTGATGCGCGTCACATACGTCAAGGACGGCGTCGCGGTGACGGTCGGCGTGGCCGTCTTCGACACCGAGGCGCAGGCCCTGAAGGCCAAGGCCGCGTCCGACAAGAAGAGCATCGTCAAGGCACTGCCCGGCAAGGGCGTCCCCGCGTTCTGCAACGCGGCGATCTGCCGCTCGACGACGAACTCCTACGGCCGCTACGCCTACTTCACACTCACCGGCTTCACCAACGCCAAGGACGTGACGACCAAGGACACCAAGGTCTTCACCACCGGCGACGATCTCGCCGAGTTCACGTTCCAGCAGCTCCGCCGCCGCGGCGAGACCCAGGCGTCGGCGGCCGCCAACGGCTGATCAGCAGCATCCGGAGACGGGGAGCGTCCGCTTGTTGCGGGCCTCCCTGCTCCGGGCGGCGAGCAGCTCGTCGGCCGGGTAGCCGACCTCCTCCAGGGTGAGCCCGTGCGGCCGTACGACATGCACGGCGGAGTCCCTGACGCCCGCGGCCAGCACCTTCCCGGGCCAGTCGGCGGGCCGGTGCCCGTCCCCCACGAACAGCAGCGCCCCGATCAGCGAGCGCACCATGTTGTGGCAGAACGCGTCCGCCCGCACCGTCGCCGTGATGATCCCGTCGTCCCCCTTGACGAGGCTCAGCTCCTGCAGGGTCCGGATGGTCGTCGCACCCTCCCGCTTCTTGCAGTACGCGGCGAAGTCGTGCTCCCCGAGCAGCGCCCGCGCGGCCTCGTTCATGGCGTCGACGTCGAGCGGCCAGTCGTGCCACAGCACATGGCCCCGCAGCAGCGGGTCCACTCCCCCGGGATTGTCGGTGACCCGGTAGGCGTACCGCCGCCAGATCGCCGAGAACCGGGCGTTGAAGCCGCTGGGAGCCTCCCGCAGGGCCCACACCCGCACATCCCTCGGCAGGCGGCCGGCGAGCCGCTTCAGCAGCTTCTCGTGGTGCTCACGCCAGACCGCCTCCGGCAGATCGACATGGGCCACCTGCCCGCGCGCGTGCACCCCGGCGTCGGTCCGCCCCGCCACGGTCAGCTCATAGGTCTCCCGCGACCGGGTCACGGTCCGCAGCGCGTCCTCGATCTCCCCCTGCACGGTCCGCTTGCCCCCGGCCTGCTTGGCCCAGCCGTGGAAGGCGGTGCCGTCATAGGACAGGTCGAGACGGACGCGTACGTAACCGGCTGCTGCTTCATCGCTCACGGGGGGATCCTCTCAGGTACAAAAAAGCGAGCCCGCTCCTGAAAAGGAGCGGGCCCACTGTGGAAGGCCTTACGCCTCCTCGGTCTCCTCGACCTTGGTCTCGGCGACCTCGGCGTCCTTGGCGGCGCGCTTCGTCGCGGCCTCGGCCTCACCGGTCGCCTGCTGCGCGACCGTCAGCGCCTCGACCAGCTCGATGACAGCCATGGGCGCGTTGTCGCCACGGCGGTTACCGATCTTGGTGATACGGGTGTAGCCACCCGGACGGTTCTCGTACCGCGGGCCGATCTCGGTGAAGAGCGTGTGGACGACGCCCTTGTCCGTGATGACCTGGAGCACCTGACGGCGGTTGTGAAGGTCGCCCTTCTTCGCCTTGGTGATCAGACGCTCGGCGTACGGCCGCAGACGGCGGGCCTTCGCCTCGGTGGTGGTGATACGGCCGTGCTCGAAGAGCGACTTCGCGAGGTTCGCGAGGAGCAGCTTCTCGTGCGCGGCACTGCCGCCCAGACGGGCACCCTTGGTGGGCTTCGGCATTTCTTTCTCCTGTGTGTCTGCCCCGGCCGTGTCAGGTACCGGGGTCAGGAACCCGATGAGCGGATGCTCACCGGCATCGACCGATCAAGTACTGATCAGTACTGCTCGGTCTCCACGAAACCCGCGTCCGCGTCGTCGTCCGCGCCGAAGGCGTCCGCGGCGGCCGTGGGGTCGAATCCGGGCGGGCTGTCCTTCAGGGCCAGGCCCATGCCGGCCAGCTTCGCCTTGACCTCGTCGATGGACTTCGCACCGAAGTTGCGGATGTCCAGGAGGTCGGCCTCGGAGCGAGCGACGAGCTCACCCACGGAGTGGATGCCCTCACGCTTGAGGCAGTTGTAGGAGCGGACCGTGAGCTCCAGCTCCTCGATCGGCAGCGCGAGGTCGGCGGCCAGGGCGGCGTCCGTGGGGGACGGGCCCATGTCGATGCCCTCGGCGTCGATGTTCAGCTCGCGGGCGAGACCGAACAGCTCGACCAGGGTCTTACCGGCGGACGCCATGGCGTCACGCGGCCGCATGGCCTGCTTCGTCTCGACGTCGACGATCAGCTTGTCGAAGTCGGTCCGCTGCTCGACACGCGTGGCCTCGACCTTGTACGTGACCTTCAGCACGGGGCTGTAGATGGAGTCGACCGGGATACGGCCGATCTCCTGGCCCACCTGCTTGTTCTGCACGGCGGAGACGTAACCGCGGCCACGCTCGACCGTGAGCTCCATCTCCAGCTTGCCCTTGCCGTTGAGCGTGGCGAGGACGAGGTCGGGGTTGTGCACCTCGACACCGGCCGGGGGCGCGATGTCGGCGGCGGTGACCAGACCCGGACCCTGCTTGCGCAGGTACATCACCACGGGCTCGTCGTGCTCGGACGACACGACCAGCTGCTTGATGTTGAGGATCAGGTCGGTGACGTCCTCCTTGACGCCCGGCACGGTGGTGAACTCGTGCAGGACGCCGTCGATGCGGATGCTGGTGACAGCAGCGCCGGGGATCGACGACAGGAGGGTGCGGCGGAGGGAGTTGCCGAGGGTGTAGCCGAAGCCCGGCTCCAGCGGCTCGATCACGAACCGGGAGCGGAACTCGTCGACGACCTCTTCGGTCAACGAGGGACGCTGAGCGATCAGCATGTGTGGATCAGATCCTTCTTTCGTGGACGCCCGCTATTTGACGCCCGACGGAAACCGCACCCGGTGAAAAGTGCGGGTACTGCAAGGGTACGGGCGATACGGCCCTTTTACGGGGCCGTACCGCCCGAATCCTCAAGACGACCGCGCGTCAGACGCGACGACGCTTCGGCGGACGGCAGCCGTACTGCGACATGTGGGGGATAACCCCCACACCCCCAGCCGGAAGCCGAGCCGCCGTGGGCCTGTGCGTCAGACGCGACGACGCTTCGGCGGACGGCAGCCGTTGTGCGGGGTCGGGGTGACGTCCTGGATGGAGCCGACCTCGAGGCCCGTGGCCTGGAGGGAACGGATCGCGGTCTCACGACCGGCACCCGGGCCCTTGACGAACACGTCGACCTTGCGCATGCCGTGCTCCTGGGCGCGGCGGGCAGCCGACTCGGCGGCCATCTGCGCGGCGAACGGCGTGGACTTGCGGGAGCCCTTGAAGCCGACGTGGCCGGCGGAGGCCCACGAGATCACGTTGCCGCTCGGGTCCGTGATGGACACGATCGTGTTGTTGAACGTGCTCTTGATGTGCGCCTGGCCGTGCGCGACGTTCTTCTTTTCCTTGCGGCGCACCTTCTTGGCAGCGCCCTGACGACCCTTGGGGGGCATCTGTACTCCTACGGGAGGTGGTCGGTCCTACAGCGAAGACCGCTGGACGGCGAAGTCCGCTGTGGACTACTTCTTGCCCGGCTTCTTCTTGCCGGCGATGGCGCGACGCGGGCCCTTGCGGGTGCGGGCGTTGGTGCTGGTGCGCTGACCGCGGACGGGCAGGCCACGGCGGTGACGCAGACCCTGGTAGCAGCCGATCTCGACCTTGCGGCGGATGTCGGCCTGGATCTCGCGACGGAGGTCACCCTCGGTCTTGATGTTGTTGTCCACGTACTCGCGGATCGCGACGAGCTGCTCCTCGGAGAGGTCGCGAACGCGGGTGTTCGGGTCAACGCCGGTAGCAGCCAGCGTCTGCTGCGAAAGGGTCCGGCCGATGCCGAACACGTAGGTGAGGGCGACCTCCACGCGCTTGTCGCGCGGGATGTCAACACCGGAAACGCGTGCCATTCAATGGCTCCTGGTGATCTTCGGAGGTCTTCCGCAGAACCAGCTCCCAGCCGCCGTACCAGGTACGAACTGGGTCCCCGGCCTCCGAACCGGGGGTGTCAGGCAAAAGAAAATCCCCGCCTGGGCTCTGCGTATGAACATATTCAGCTCGCGTCGCGCGAAGTCTCTGCGATGTCGATGCAGAGGGTGTGATCCGTGTGCGATCAGCCCTGGCGCTGCTTGTGGCGCGGGTTCTCGCAGATGATCATGACCCGGCCGTGACGGCGGATCACCCTGCACTTGTCGCAGATCTTCTTGACGCTCGGCTTGACCTTCATGGGATGTGAGGTTCTCCGGGTCAGTTGCCGGCCACCCCGGGCGCGGGAGAGCGCTCGGGGCCTGGGCAAGATCTACTTGTACCGGTAGACGATCCGGCCACGCGTCAGGTCGTACGGAGACAGCTCCACCACGACCCGGTCGTCAGGGAGGATGCGGATGTAGTGCATGCGCATCTTGCCGCTGATGTGTGCCAGGACCTGGTGGCCGTTCTGGAGCTCGACCTTGAACATGGCGTTCGGCAGAGACTCGACGACAGTGCCCTCGATCTCGATGGCACCTTGCTTCTTGGCCACGCTTCGCCCTTCGAATCGACTACCTTGATCGACTCAGCTGTGCACCGTTTGTAAGCATGCAGGCATGCGGGTGCACAAGAGCCGACGAGTCAGTCTACGTCAGCGCACCCGGAAAGACGAATCGAGGCAGTCTGCCCCGCCCGGGAGATCGTTACGCCAGCGGATCGGGCGCAGCGACGACGCCGTACTCGGCCAGCTTGGCCTTGCCACCATCCGGGGCCGTGAGGACCAGGGGGCCGTCCGCGGTCAGGGCGACAGAGTGTTCCCAGTGCGACGACCAGGTGCCGTCCGTGGTGATGACCGTCCAGTCGTCCGAGAGCACCTCCGTCTTCGGGGTGCCCAGGGAGACCATCGGCTCGATGGCCAGGCAGAAGCCGGGGACCAGCTTGGGGCCCTTGCCGCGCCGCTTCTCGACGTAGTTCAGCAGGTGCGGGTCCATGTGCATCTCGGTGCCGATGCCGTGGCCGCCGTAGTCCTCGATGATGCCGTAGCGGCCGCCGCCGGGCTTCGGCTGGCGGCGGATGTACGTCTCGATGGCACGGGAGATGTCGACCAGCCGGTTGCCCAGCCGCATCGCCGCGATGCCCGCCCACATCGACTCCTCGGTCACCCGGGAGAGTTCGATCAGCTCCGGGGAGTGACCGGAGCCGACGAAGGCCGTGTACGCGGCGTCGCCGTGCCAGCCGTCGACGATCGCGCCGCAGTCGATGGAGATGATGTCGCCGTCCTTCAGGACGACGTCCTCGGACGGGATGCCGTGCACCACCACGTCGTTCACCGAGGTGCAGATCGTCGCGGGGAAGCCGCCGTACCCGAGGAAGTTCGACTTCGCCCCGTGCTCGGCGAGCACCTTCCGGGCGACCTCGTCGAGGTCCTTGGTGCTCGCCCCCGGCACGGCCGCCTCTCGTGTGGCGGCGTGGATGGCGGCGACGACCAGCCCCGCCGCACGCATTTTCGCGATCTGCTCGGGGCTCTTGATCTGCACCATGGGGGGCCTGCGCTCTCCGTCACTCAGGTCGGTGGGTTACGTACACAACAGTACGGCCGTGGAGTCCTGGGGGACGCCACGGCCGTACCGGGAACAGCGGCTACTGGTCGTCGCGCTTGAGCGCGGCCAGCGCCCGGCCGGTGACCTCGTCCACGGGGCCCATGGAGTCGATGGTCACCACCAGGCCCTGGGCCTTGTAGTAGTCGATGATCGGCTCGGTCTGCGTGTGGTAGACCTCCAGCCGCGTGCGGACGGTCTCCTCGGAGTCGTCGTCGCGCTGGTACAGCTCGCCGCCGCACACATCGCAGACGCCGTCCTTCGCCGGCTTCTTGTACGAGACGTGGAAGACGTGGGACGAGTCGTTGCGGCAGATGCGCCGGCCGGCGATCCGCTTGACGACCTCCTCCTCGGGGGCCTCCAGGTCCAGCACCGCGTCCAGCTTGATGCCCTCGGTCTTGAGCAGCTCGTCCAGCGCCTCGGCCTGCGAGACGTTCCGCGGGAAGCCGTCCAGGAGGAACCCGTTCTCCGCGTCGGGCTGCTCCATGCGGTCCTTGGCCATCGCGATGGTCACCTCGTCGGGGACGAGGTTGCCGGCGTCCATGTAGGACTTCGCGAGCTTCCCGAGCTCCGTCTGCTGGCTGATGTTGGCGCGGAACAGGTCACCGGTGGAGATGTGCGGTACGCGCAGCTTCTCGGCAAGGCGCGTGGCCTGCGTGCCCTTTCCGGCACCCGGCGGCCCGACGAGGACGATTCGCATCAGCGGAGGAACCCTTCGTAATTGCGCTGCTGGAGCTGGCTCTCGATCTGCTTCACCGTCTCAAGACCCACACCCACGATGATCAGGATGCTGGTCCCGCCGAAGGGGAAGTTCTGGTTCGCCCCGAAACCAACCAACGCCATCGTCGGCACGAGAGCAATCAGACCCAAGTACAGCGAACCCGGCCAGGTGATCCGGTTGAGCACGTACGAGAGGTACTCAGCGGTCGGTCGGCCAGCCCGGATGCCCGGGATGAAGCCACCATACTTCTTCATGTTGTCGGCGACTTCCTCGGGGTTGAAGGAGATCGCCACATAGAAGAACGCGAAGAAAACGATCAGCAAGAAGTAGAGGCTGATGTAGATCGGGTGGTCACCCTTGACCAGGTTGGCCTGGACCCAGCGCTTCCAACCGGAGTCACTGTTGGAGAACTGCGCGATCAGCGCCGGGATGTAGAGCAGCGACGAGGCGAAGATGACCGGGATCACACCGGCCTGGTTCACCTTGAGCGGGATGTACGTCGACGTACCGCCGTAGGAACGGCGGCCGATCATGCGCTTGGCGTACTGCACGGGGATGCGGCGCTGGGCCTGCTCGACGAAGACGACCAGACCGACCATGACGAGGCCGACCGCGATGACCGTGCCGAACTCGATCCAGCCGTCGGCCAGGTCGCCCTGCTTCTTGATGGCCCACAGCGCGGACGGGAAGGTCGCGGCGATCGAGATGAACATCAGGATCGACATGCCGTTGCCGATGCCGCGGTCGGTGATCAGCTCACCGAGCCACATGACGACGGCCGTACCCGCGGTCATGGTGATGACCATGGTGATGGTCGTGAAGATGGACCGGTCGTCCACGATGTTCGACGCGACCGTGCACCCGGAGAAGAGGGCGCCGCTGCGCGCGGTGGCCACCAGGCCGGTGCCCTGCAGGATGGCGAGCGCCACCGTGAGATAACGGGTGTACTGCGTGATCTTCGCGGTACCGGCCTGGCCCTCCTTCTTGAGGGCTTCCAGGCGCGGAATGACCACGGTCAGCAGCTGGAGGATGATGCTCGCCGTGATGTACGGCATGATGCCCAGCGCGAAAATCGTGATCTGGAGCAGCGCACCGCCGCTGAACATATTGACCAGACCGAAGAGGCCCTGGTTGCCGGACGCCTCGTCCACGCACTGCTGGACGGACTTGTAGTCGACGCCCGGGATCGGGATGTGGGTACCGACCCGGTAGACCACGATGATGCCGAGCGTGAAGAGCAGCTTCTTGCGCAGGTCGGGCGTCCTGAACGCCCGGGCGAACGCGGTGAGCACGGTGCCTCCTGCGACCCCCGCGCATGCGCGTCAAGGGTGACGGTCTTGAGGTTCGACGGATACAGAAAAAGAACAGTGCAGGCCACCTTACCGGCGACACTGCCCCCCTAGGAACGACCAACCGGGGATGCCCCATTTGTAGGGCATCCCCGGTCGGGATCGCTCATGTCAACGACACGTCCGAGTGACTCAGACGAGCTCGGTGACCGTACCGCCGGCGGCGGTGATCTTCTCCTTGGCGGAGCCGGAGACGGCGTCGACCGTCACCTGCAGCGCCACGGAGATCTCGCCCTGGCCGAGGACCTTGACGAGGCTGTTCTTGCGAACGGCACCCTTGGCCACCAGACCCTCGACGGTGACCTCGCCACCCTCGGGGTAGAGCGCGGCCAGCTTGTCGAGGTTCACGACCTGGAACTCGGTCTTGAACGGGTTCTTGAAGCCCTTCAGCTTCGGAAGGCGCATGTGGAGCGGCATCTGGCCACCCTCGAAGCGCTCCGGAACCTGGTAACGGGCCTTCGTACCCTTCGTACCACGACCGGCCGTCTTACCCTTCGACGCCTCACCACGACCAACACGGGTCTTGGCGGTCTTGGCGCCGGGGGCCGGACGGAGGTTGTGGATCTTCAGCGGGTTCTGCTCCGCCATGATCAGTCGACCTCCTCGACCGTCACGAGGTGGCGGACGGTGTGCACCATGCCGCGGAACTCGGGGCGGTCCTCCTTGACGACCACGTCACCCAGGCGCTTGAGGCCCAGGGAACGCAGGGTGTCACGGTGGTTCTGCTTGCTGCCGATGTAGGACTTCGTCTGCGTGATCTTGAGCTGCGCCACGATTACGCACCCGCCCCGGCACGCGCACGAAGCAGAGCCGCGGGAGCGACGTCCTCGAGGGGCAGACCACGGCGAGCCGCGATCTCCTCGGGACGCTGCAGGCCCTTCAGGGCCTCCACGGTCGCGTGCACGATGTTGATCGCGTTGTCGGAGCCGAGCGACTTCGACAGCACGTCGTGGATACCGGCGCACTCGAGCACGGCGCGCACCGGACCACCGGCGATAACACCGGTACCGGGGGACGCGGGCTTGAGCAGCACGACGCCGGCAGCCTTCTCACCCTGGATCGGGTGCGGGATGGTGCCCTGGATACGGGGGACCTTGAAGAAGTGCTTCTTGGCCTCCTCAACGCCCTTGGCGATGGCGGCCGGCACCTCCTTGGCCTTGCCGTAACCGACACCCACGGTGCCGTCACCGTCGCCCACCACGACCAGCGCGGTGAAGCTGAAGCGACGACCACCCTTCACAACCTTGGCGACGCGGTTGATCGCGACGACGCGCTCAACGTACGCGGTCTTCTCGGCGGCAGCTGCGCCGCCGTCACGGCCCTTCCGGTCCCGCCGCTCGCCGCCACCGGCACCGCCACCGCGGCGCTGGGGTCCAGCCATTGGATTACCTCTCTCTTTCCGCTAGCTACAAGCGGCTCAGAACTTGAGCCCGGCCTCGCGGGCGGCGTCCGCCAGGGCGGCGATGCGCCCGGCGTACTGGTTGCCACCACGGTCGAACACGACGGCCTCGACACCGGCGGCCTTGGCACGCTCGGCGACCAGGGCGCCGACCTGCTTGGCCTGCGCGGACTTGTCGCCCTCGCCACCGCGGATCGACGTGTCCAGCGTGGACGCCGAAGCCAGGGTGTGGCCCTTCAGGTCGTCGATCACCTGCGCCACGATGTGGCGGTTGGAGCGGGTCACGACCAGACGGGGACGCTCCGCCGTACCGGCGATCCGCTTGCGGATCCGGATGTGACGGCGCTTGATCGCGGCGCGCTTGTAGGCGTCGCCCTTCAGGATCTTCTGCCCGTATGCCATGGCTTACTTACCCGCCTTTCCGACCTTGCGGCGGATGACTTCGCCCTCGTACTTGACGCCCTTGGCCTTGTACGGGTCGGGCTTGCGCAGCTTGCGGATGTTGGCCGCAACCTCGCCGACCTTCTGCTTGTCGATGCCCTCGACCTGGAAGCGGGTCGGGGTCTCCACCTTGAAGGAGATGCCCTCGGGGGCCTCGACGGTGATCGGGTGGCTGTAACCGAGCGCGAACTCGAGGTTCGAGCCCTTGGCGGTCACGCGGTAACCGACACCGCTGATCTCGAGCTTCTTCACGTAACCCTGGGTCACGCCGGTGATCATGTTCGCCACCAGCGTGCGGGACAGGCCGTGCAGGGCCTTGCTCTGACGCTCGTCGTTGGGGCGGGTCACCTCAAGAGTGCCGTCCTCGCCCTTGGCGATGTCGATCGGAGCAGCAACGGTGTGGGTCAGCTCGCCCTTGGGGCCCTTGACCTTGACCGTGCGGCCGTCGATGGTGACGTCCACGCCGGCGGGAACCGCGATGGGGAGCTTGCCGATGCGCGACATAGCTGTTTCCTCCGTTCCCTTCTGCTACCAGACGTAGGCGAGGACTTCCCCACCCACGCCCTTCTTGCCGGCCTGCTTGTCGGTGAGGAGCCCGTGCGACGTGGAGATGATCGCCACGCCCAGGCCGCCGAGCACCTTCGGCAGGTTGGTGGACTTCGCGTACACCCGGAGACCGGGCTTGGAGATGCGCTTGATGCCCGCGATGGAGCGCTCACGGTTGGGGCCGAACTTCAGCTCCAGGACGAGGTTCTTGCCGACCTCGGCGTCCTCGACCTTCCAGCCCGTGATGAAGCCCTCCTGCTGGAGGATCTCCGCGATGTGAGACTTGATCTTGGACGCCGGCATCGTCACAGAGTCGTGGTACGCCGAGTTCGCGTTCCGCAGACGCGTCAGCATGTCTGCGATCGGATCAGTCATGGTCATGAATTGGCCTTCGGCCTCTCTCGCCGGGGTTTCCTGGTGCGCCATCCCTCTCCCCGATCCGAGACGGGACGGGTGCGGCGCGGTGGACCTACGGCGTAGTAAGTCGTACGGGCGACCGTCAGGCGCCCAACCCTCCAAGCCTAAGCCATGGAAGGGAGGGCGCCTGACACGCCCAGTGCTTACCGAGAGCCTCTGGAATCCCTAAAAAGCGGGGACTACCAGGAGCTCTTGGTCACGCCCGGCAGCTCGCCACGGTGAGCCATCTCACGAAGGCACACGCGGCACAGGCCGAACTTGCGGTACACGGAGTGCGGACGGCCGCAGCGCTGGCAGCGGGTGTAGCCACGCACACCGAACTTGGGCTTGCGAGCAGCCTTAGCGATCAGAGCCTTCTTCGCCATCTCGCTCACGCCTCCTTGAAGGGGAAGCCGAGGTGACGAAGGAGCGCACGGCCCTCAGCGTCGTTGGTCGCCGTGGTCACCACGGTGATGTCCATACCCCGGGTGCGGTCGATCTTGTCCTGGTCGATCTCGTGGAACATGACCTGCTCCGTGAGACCGAAGGTGTAGTTGCCACGGCCGTCGAACTGCTTGGGGGACAGGCCGCGGAAGTCGCGGATGCGCGGCAGCGCGAGCGACAGGGTGCGGTCCAGGAACTCCCACATGCGGTCGCCACGGAGCGTGACGTGAGCACCGATCGGCTGGCCCTCACGCAGCTTGAACTGCGCGATGGACTTGCGGGCCTTGGTGACGGCCGGCTTCTGACCGGTGATCTGGGTCAGGTCGCGGATCGCGCCCTCGATCAGCTTCGAGTCACGGGCGGCGTCGCCGACACCCATGTTGACCACGATCTTGACGAGGCCGGGAACCTGCATGACGTTCTCGTACTGGAACTCGTCACGCAGCTTGCCCGCGATCTCCTCGCGGTACTTCGTCTTGAGACGCGGAGTGGTGGTGGTAGCCATCAGATGTCCTCACCCGTCCGCTTGGCAACGCGGATCTTGTTGCCCTCTTCGTCGAAGCGGTAACCGACACGCGTGACAACCTTGTTGCCGTCCTTCTCAACGACCAGCTGGACGTTGGAGACGTGGATCGGCGCCTCGGTCGTGACGATGCCGCCGGCCTGCGAACCGCTGGCGGTGGGACCGGCCTTGGTGTGCTTCTTGACCCGGTTGACACCCTCGACCAGGACACGCTCCTCGCGCGGGAAAGCGGCAATGACCTTGCCCTGCTTGCCCTTGTCCTTACCGGTGATGACCTGGACCAGGTCGCCCTTCTTGATCTTCATGCTTACAGCACCTCCGGCGCGAGCGAGATGATCTTCATGAACTTCTTCTCGCGCAGCTCACGGCCGACCGGGCCGAAGATGCGGGTGCCGCGAGGGTCGCCGTCGTTCTTCAGAATGACGGCGGCGTTCTCGTCGAAGCGGATGTACGAGCCGTCCGGACGGCGGCGCTCCTTGACGGTGCGAACGATGACCGCCTTGACGACGTCACCCTTCTTCACGTTGCCACCGGGGATCGCGTCCTTGACGGTGGCGACGATGACGTCACCGATGCCCGCGTAGCGGCGACCGGAGCCACCGAGCACACGGATGCAAAGGATCTCCTTCGCACCAGTGTTGTCGGCGACACGCAGTCGCGACTCCTGCTGGATCACGTCTATCTCCTGTTTGTCTGCCGGTTCCCGGCAGGGGCCGCCTCGTTACGAGGTGAAGCCCCTGCCGAGCCTGGCGGAACTGTCCTGCGGGTTACCCCGCAGGAATTACTTGGCCTTCTCGAGGATCTCGACGACGCGCCAGCGCTTCGTCGCGGACAGCGGCCGGGTCTCCATGAGGAGGACGCGGTCACCGACACCGGCGACGTTCTGCTCGTCGTGCGCCTTGAGCTTGTTCGTACGGCGGATGACCTTGCCGTACAGCGCGTGCTTGACGCGGTCCTCGACGGCGACGACGACGGTCTTGTCCATCTTGTCGCTGACGACGAGACCCTCACGGGTCTTGCGGAAGCCGCGCGCCTCTGCGTTCTCAGTCACGTTCTTCTCGCTCATCAGGCGTTCTCCACCGTTTCGATGCCCAGCTCACGCTCGCGCATCAGGGTGTAGATCCGCGCGATGTCCTTGCGGACCGCCTTCAGACGGCCGTGGTTCTCGAGCTGACCCGTCGCCGCCTGGAAGCGGAGGTTGAACAGCTCTTCCTTGGCCTCGCGGAGCTTGTTCAGCAGCTCCTCGTTGCCCAGCTCGCGCAGCTCGGACGCCTTGGTACCGACCGACATCACGCTTCACCTGCCTCGCGCTTGACGATGCGGCACTTCATCGGCAGCTTGTGAGCCGCACGAGTGAGGGCCTCACGCGCAATCTTCTCGTTCGGGTAGGACAGCTCGAACATGACCCGGCCCGGGTGCACGTTCGCGATCCACCACTCCGGCGAACCCTTACCGGAACCCATGCGGGTCTCGGCCGGCTTCTTCGTGAGCGGACGGTCCGGGTAGATGTTGATCCAGACCTTGCCACCACGCTTGATGTGGCGGGTCATCGCGATACGGGCCGCCTCGATCTGGCGGTTGGTCACGTACGCCGGCGTGAGGGCCTGAATGCCGTACTCGCCGAACGCGACCGTCGTACCGCCCTTGGCCTGACCACGGCGCTTCGGGTGGTGCTGCTTGCGGTGCTTGACCCTACGGGGGATCAGCATGTCGGTCAGGCCTCCGTTCCGGTGCTCTCAGCAGCCGGAGCAGCGGCCTCGGCCTGGGGGGCCTCGGCGGCGGGAGCCTGCTGCTGCGGCTTGCGACCGCGCCGCTCGCCACCACGGCCACCACGGGCCGGGCGGTCGGCGCCACCGCGGGCCGGGCGGTTACCCGCACGGGCAGCGGCGTTCTCGGCGCGGACCTCGGCGATGTTCTTGACGTCGCCCTTGTAGATCCAGACCTTCACACCGATACGGCCGAAGGTCGTCTTGGCCTCGAAGAAGCCGTAGTCCACGTTCGCGCGGAGCGTGTGCAGGGGCACGCGGCCCTCGCGGTAGAACTCCGAGCGGGACATCTCGGCGCCGCCGAGGCGGCCACCGCACTGGATCTTGATGCCCTTGGCGCCGGCCTTCATCGCCGACTGCATGCTCTTACGCATGGCGCGACGGAAGGAGACGCGGGAGGAGAGCTGCTCGGCGACGGCCTGAGCGACCAGCTGAGCGTCCGTCTCGGGGTTCTTGACCTCGAGGATGTTCAGCTGGACCTGCTTGCCCGTGAGCTTCTCGAGGTCGCCGCGGATGCGGTCGGCCTCGGCGCCACGGCGGCCGATGACGATGCCCGGACGAGCGGTGTGGATGTCCACCCGCACGCGGTCACGGGTGCGCTCGATCTCAACCTTCGAGATACCGGCGCGCTCCATGCCGGACGTCATCATCCGACGGATGGCGACGTCTTCCTTGACGTAGTCCTTGTACAGCTTGTCGGCGTACCAACGCGACTTGAAGTCGGTCGTGACACCGAGCCGGAACCCGTGCGGGTTTACCTTCTGGCCCATTACCGGGTTCCTTCCTTGCTGGCGACGACCACGGTGATGTGGCTGGTCCGCTTGCGGATCCGGTAGGCACGGCCCTGGGCGCGCGGTCGGAACCGCTTCAGGGTCGGGCCCTCGTCGACGTACGCCTCGCTGATGAACAGCGAGGAGGCGTCCGTGTGGTCGTAGTTGTGCGCGGCGTTGGCGATGGCGCTGTCGAGCACCTTGCCGACGGGCACGGAGGCTGCCTGCGGAGCGAATCGCAGAACAGCCTGGGCCTCCGTGGCGTCCATGCCACGGATGAGGTCCACCACACGGCGGGCCTTCATGGGCGTGACGCGGATGTACCGCGCCTGGGCCCTGGCTTCCATGGTTGTCCCTTCAGAGTTACTTACGTGTCTGAATGCGATCCGCTACTAGCGGCGCTTCGACTTCCGGTCTTCCTTGACGTGACCCCGGAAGGTGCGCGTCGGCGAGAACTCGCCGAGCTTGTGACCGACCATCGACTCGGTGACGAACACCGGGATGTGGGTCTTGCCGTTGTGCACCGCGATCGTGTGGCCCAGCATGCTGGGGACGATCATCGAGCGACGGGACCAGGTCTTGATGACGTTCTTGGTGCCGGCTTCGTTCTGGGCGTCCACCTTCTTGATCAGGTGGTCGTCGACGAAGGGCCCCTTCTTGAGACTGCGCGGCATCTAAACCCGCTCCTAGCGCTTCTTGTTCGTCTTGCGGCGGCGGACGATGTACTTGTTCGAAGCCTTCTTCGGCGAACGAGTACGACCCTCCTTCTGACCCCAGGGGCTGACCGGGTGGCGACCACCGGAGGTCTTGCCCTCACCACCACCGTGGGGGTGGTCAACCGGGTTCATCGCCACACCGCGAACGGTCGGGCGGACGCCCAGCCAGCGCTTGCGGCCGGCCTTGCCCCAGTTGATGTTGCTCTGCTCGGCGTTGCCGACCTCGCCGACCGTGGCGCGGCAGCGCTGGTCGACCAGGCGGATCTCACCGGACGGCATACGAAGGTGGGCCATCGTGCCCTCCTTCGCGAGCAGCTGCACGGAGGCACCGGCGGAGCGGGCGAACTTGGCGCCACCGCCCGGACGAAGCTCCACGGAGTGGATCGTCGTACCGACGGGGATGTTGCGCAGCGCCAGGTTGTTGCCGGGCTTGATGTCGGCCGTGGGGCCGTTCTCGATCCGGTCGCCCTGGTTCAGACCCTTCGGCGCCAGGATGTAGCGCTTCTCGCCGTCCGCGTAGTGGAGCAGCGCGATGCGCGCGGTGCGGTTGGGGTCGTACTCGATGTGCGCGACCTTCGCCGGCACGCCGTCCTTGTCGTGACGACGGAAGTCGATCAGACGGTAGGCGCGCTTGTGTCCGCCACCCTGGTGGCGAACGGTCACACGACCGGCGTTGTTACGGCCGCCCTTGCTGTGCAGCGGGCGGACCAGCGACTTCTCCGGCGTGGACCGCGTGACCTCGACGAAGTCGGCGACGCTGGAGCCACGACGGCCCGGCGTAGTCGGCTTGTACTTGCGGATTCCCATTTCTCAGTCCTCGTCCGATATCGGACGATCCGACCCGCTTACGCGGTCGGACCGCCGAAGATGTCGATACGGTCGCCCTCGGCGAGGGTCACGATCGCGCGCTTGGTCGCCGCGCGCTGGCCGAAGCCGGTGCGGGTCCGCTTGCGCTTGCCCTGGCGGTTGATCGTGTTGACCCCGGTGACCTTGACCGAGAAGACCGCCTGGACGGCCTGCTTGATCTGGGTCTTGTTGGCGTTCGGGTCGACGATGAACGTGTACTTGTTCTCGTCGAGAAGCGCGTAGCTCTTCTCCGACACGACCGGCTTCAGCAGCACGTCACGGGGGTCCGTGTACGCCTTGCTGGCCGGGGTGACGACGGTGTTCTTGCCCTCGGCGGCGTGGCGGCGAGCCTTGGCGACGCGCGCGGCCTTTGCGGCCTTGGCGGCCTTCGAGGCGATAGCGGGGTGACGGATAGCCATCAGGCCTCGCTCCCTTCGGTGTCGTTGGCCTTCGGGCCGGCGACGAAGGACTCGAGAGCGGCCTGGGTGAAGACCACGTCGTCCGAGACGATCACGTCGTACGTGTTCAGCTGGCCCGGCTCCAGGATGTGCACCTGGGGCAGGTTGCGGGCGGACAGCCACGCGGCCTCGTCGGCGCGCTCGACGACCAGGAGCAGGTTCTTGCGCTCCGAGATCTTGCCGAACAGGCTCTTCGCGGCCTTCGTGGAGGGGGTCTCGCCCTCGATCACGCCGGTGACGACGTGGATGCGGTTGTTGCGGGCCCGGTCGGTGAGGGCGTGGCGCAGGGCGGCAGCCTTCATCTTCTTCGGGGTCCGCTGCGAGTAGTCACGCGGCACGGGACCGTGCACGACGCCACCACCGGCGAACTGCGGCGCGCGGGTCGAGCCCTGACGGGCGCGGCCGGTGCCCTTCTGGCGGTAAGGCTTCTTGCCACCACCACGGACTTCGCCACGGGTCTTGGTCTTGTGCGTGCCCTGACGGGCAGCCGCGTTCTGCGCAACGACGACCTGGTGGATCAGCGGGATGCTGACCTTCTCCACGCCGAAGATCTCCGCGGGGAGTTCGACGCTACCGGTCTTCTCGCCGGCAGGCGAAAGGATGTCAACAGTGCTCATCGGTTACCTCAGGCCCCCTTGGCCGCGGTGCGGACCAGGACGAGGCCGCCGTTCGGACCGGGAACCGCGCCCTTGATGAGCAGCAGACCCTTCTCCGCGTCAACGGCGTGGACGGTCAGGTTCTGGGTGGTGACCCGCTCGTTGCCCATACGACCCGCCATGCGGAGGCCCTTGAACACACGACCCGGGGTGGCGCAGCCGCCGATCGAGCCCGGCGAGCGGTGCTTGCGCTGGGTGCCGTGCCCGGCGCCGAGGCCACGGAAGTTGTGGCGCTTCATGACACCGGCGAAGCCCTTGCCCTTGCTCTTGCCGGTCACGTCGACCTTCACGCCGGCCTCGAACACCTCAGCGGTGATCTCCTGGCCCAGCGTGTACTCGGAGGCGTCCGCGGTGCGGATCTCGACGAGGTGGCGACGGGGGGTGACGTCGGCCTTGGCGAAGTGGCCCTTGAGGGGCTTGTTCACCTTGCGCGGGTCGATCTCGCCGAAGGCGATCTGGACCGACTCGTAGCCGTCGACGTCGTTGGTACGAACCTGGGTCACGACGTTGGGGCCGGCCTTGACGACGGTGACCGGAACAACACGGTTGTTCTCGTCCCACACCTGCGTCATGCCGAGCTTCTCGCCCAGGATGCCCTTGATCTGCTTAGCCATTCTCAGCTCACCGACCCTCAGAGCTTGATCTCGATGTCGACACCGGCCGGGAGGTCGAGTCGCATCAGAGAGTCAACGGTCTTGGGGGTGGGGTCGAGAATGTCGATCAGGCGCTTGTGCGTGCGCATCTCGAAGTGCTCGCGCGAGTCCTTGTACTTGTGCGGCGACTTGATGACGCAGTACACGTTCTTCTCAGTGGGCAGCGGCACCGGGCCCGCGACCGACGCACCAGTGCGGGTCACCGTCTCGACGATCTTCTTCGCCGAGGAGTCGATGACCTCGTGGTCGTAGGCCTTGAGCCGGATGCGGATCTTCTGTCCCGCCATGGCTACTCAGTAGTCCTGTCTCTCTAACGCTCTGGAACCTGGTGTTCCCTGACTTCGCTCCGACCCACGCGGTCGGGCGTGTCGCACTCCCGCCGACACAGATGTCCCTTGTCCGAACATCCCGTGCACTGGGGAGGGGTACCACCGGGTGCCTGGTCGGCGCCGCACTGACACTTCCCGGAAGATTCCCGTACGTCCGCCCCAGCGCTGCCTTACGGCAGTTAGGGCGACGAGTACTGTGGGACTCGCTTCCGGTCCTCCCGGCGGGAGGCGCGCAGCATCAACACTCGACCGAGCAACCCCGCTAGTCTGCCATACGGGGCAGCACCTCCGCCAATCGAGCCGGAGAGAATACCCCGGGAGTGACGCACGTCAAACAGCGGGTGGCGGTCGCACCCGATGTCGCGCCCAGTGTCGCCCCCGGGGCCGCGCCGGCGTCACGCGTGGCGGATCGCCCCGGGCCGGGATGCCTCGAAGGACTCCAGGAAGTCCCGCACCACGTTGACGGAGAACGGATCCGTGTCCGGATGCCCGGGCGTGACCACGCTGACCAGGTATGCGGGCTGCTGCGGCGACTGCTGGGCCGGTCTGTACAGGACGGCGTACGGCCCCTGCCCGGAGGCGTCCAGCGCGTAGCCGTTCTCCTCCCAGAAGTTCTCCATCTCCTGGCCCGCGGAGAAGGTCACTACGCCCGGCGAACCGTCGTCGGCCGGTGCGGGCAGCTGCCACACCTGCCAGGCGTCCTCCGTGAGGAACGCCCCGTCCAGGAACAGGCCGGGCCAGCGGCGGCGCGCCCGTCCGACGAACCGGACCATGGCACTGGGCAGCGACCCGTCCACGACGAAGTCGCTCGGATATCCGGTGAGTTCCATCAGCCCTTCCTCACAGCACGGCCTGCTTCGGGAACCGTCGCTCCCCGGACGCCCCCGACGAAAACCGTCACCATACGACTCCGGAGGGTATTGGGCCACTTGCGCTGGTCCGCGTCCCGTGGACACACGCTGACGCACCCGGTCCGCACCGGCGCGAGCGCTGATGTTCTTGGTCTACGACATCGGTGACGCCTGCGACGCCTTCGACGCCGACAGAGGCCACGAGAAGCCCTGTCCGGCCCCGGGACCACTCATCGGGCCCGCCCGCTCCCCAAGACGGCCCTACAGGCCCCAGGCGCCCTCCAGCACGCGACGCCGGGCCCCAGCCGCCCCTCCGGACGTCGTCCACGCCGACCTCAAGCGGCACCGGCCCCCGAACGCACCCACCGTCATGTCACCCGAAGAGGCGAGGGGACGGCGCGTGCGCCGCGCCGGCCGGGAGGGGTGCCGGGCCGGTGGGTCACGACAGGGGTGGTGCCGGGGCCGCCCCACCAGCGGTGCCCCTGGGCATGCGAAAAGGCCCGTACGACCGGAGTCGTACGGGCCTTCTCTAGGTCAGCAGGCCCTGGTCGGGCCGACCCTCAAGTAAGCGGAACTTACTTGGTGATCTTGATGACCTGGCCGGCGCCCACCGTGCGGCCACCCTCACGGATGGCGAACTTCAGGCCCTCTTCCATGGCGACGGGCTGGATGAGCTCCACCTTCATCTCGGTGTTGTCACCCGGCATGACCATCTCGGTGCCCTCGGGGAGGGTCACCACGCCGGTCACGTCCGTCGTACGGAAGTAGAACTGCGGACGGTAGTTGTTGAAGAACGGCGTGTGGCGGCCACCCTCGTCCTTGGACAGGATGTAGGCCTGGGCCTCGAACTCGGTGTGCGGCGTGACCGAACCGGGCTTGATGATGACCTGGCCGCGCTCGACGTCCTCGCGCTTGATGCCACGGAGGAGCAGACCGACGTTCTCACCGGCCTGGCCCTCGTCGAGCAGCTTGCGGAACATCTCGATGCCGGTGACCGTGGTGGTGGTCTTCTCGGTCTTGATGCCGATGATGTCGACGGTCTCGTTGACCTTGAGGACACCACGCTCGATACGACCGGTGACGACGGTGCCACGACCGGTGATCGTGAAGACGTCCTCGATCGGCATCAGGAACGGCTTGTCGACGTCGCGCTCCGGCTCCGGGATGGCGGAGTCGACGGCGTCCATCAGGTCCAGGACGGACTTGCCCCACTCGGCGTCGCCCTCGAGCGCCTTGAGCGCCGAGACCTTGACGACCGGGACGTCGTCGCCCGGGAACTCGTACTCGGAGAGGAGCTCACGCACCTCGAGCTCGACGAGCTCCAGGATCTCCTCGTCGTCCACCATGTCGGCCTTGTTCAGGGCGACGACGATGTACGGAACGCCGACCTGGCGGGCCAGGAGCACGTGCTCCTTGGTCTGCGGCATCGGGCCGTCGGTGGCGGCGACCACGAGGATGGCGCCGTCCATCTGCGCGGCACCGGTGATCATGTTCTTGATGTAGTCCGCGTGACCCGGGCAGTCGACGTGGGCGTAGTGACGCGCCTCGGTCTGGTACTCGACGTGCGCGATGGAGATGGTGATACCGCGCTGGCGCTCCTCAGGAGCCTTGTCGATCTGGTCGAAGGCCGAGGCCTCGTTCAGGTCCGGGTACTTGTCGTGCAGCACCTTGGTAATGGCGGCCGTGAGGGTCGTCTTACCGTGGTCGATGTGACCGATGGTGCCGATGTTGACGTGGGGCTTAGTCCGCTCGAACTTCGCCTTCGCCACGGGGTCCTCCTGTGGAGTGGTTCTGAACGCCTTGCTTCATCGGCGCCAGGTGATCTTTGCTGGAAAGCCCGGGCCCGGGGGCATTCCCCCGCAAACGCGGGTGAATGCCCCTCCGGACTCCGGAGTCAAGCCTAAAGCGTGGAAACGCGGTGCGTTACTCGCCCTTGGCCTTCGCGATGATCTCCTCGGCGACGTTCCGCGGAACCTCGGCGTAGGAGTCGAACTGCATCGAGTAGCTTGCGCGACCCGACGTCTTGCTGCGGAGGTCGCCGACGTAGCCGAACATCTCCGACAGGGGCACGAGGCCCTTCACGACGCGGGCACCAGCCCGCTCCTCCATGGCCTGAATCTGGCCACGGCGGGAGTTGATGTCGCCGATGACCTCACCCATGTAGTCCTCGGGCGTGGTGACCTCGACGGCCATCATCGGCTCAAGGAGCACGGGCTTGGCCTTCCGCGCGGCCTCCTTGAACGCCTGCGAACCGGCGATCTTGAAGGCGAGCTCGGAGGAGTCGACCTCGTGGTAGGCACCGTCGAGCAGCGTCACGCGGACACCGGTCATCTCGTAACCGGCGAGGATGCCGAACTGCATGGCCTCCTGCGCACCGGCGTCGACCGAGGGGATGTACTCCTTCGGCACGCGGCCACCGGTGACCTTGTTGACGAACTCGTACGACGTGTCGCCGGACTCGATCGGCTCGATCGCGATGATGACGCGAGCGAACTGGCCGGTACCACCCGTCTGCTTCTTGTGGGTGTACTCGACCTTCTCGACGGCCTGACGGATCGTCTCGCGGTACGCGACCTGCGGCTTACCGACGTTGGCCTCGACCTTGAACTCACGGCGCATACGGTCGACCAGCACCTCGAGGTGCAGCTCGCCCATACCACCGATGATGGTCTGGCCGGTCTCCTCGTCGGAGTGGACCTGGAAGGAGGGGTCCTCCTCGGCCAGGCGCTGGATCGCGACGCCGAGCTTCTCCTGGTCGCCCTTCGACTTGGGCTCGATGGCGACCTGGATGACCGGGGCCGGGAAGTCCATGGACTCCAGGATGACCGGGCTCTTCTCGTCGGACAGCGTCTCACCGGTGGTGGTCTGCTTCAGGCCCATGACGGCGACGATGTCGCCGGCGCCCACCGACTCGATCTCCTCACGCTTGTTGGCGTGCATGCGGTAGATCTTGCCGATGCGCTCCTTGCGGCCCTTGACCGAGTTGAGCACGGCGGAGCCGGACTCCAGACGGCCGGAGTAGACGCGCACGAAGGTGAGCTTGCCGAGGTGCGGGTCGCTCATGATCTTGAACGCCAGCGCCGACAGCGGCTCGTCGTCCGACGGCTTGCGCTTGATGACGACCTCGGGGTCCTTGACGTCGTGGCCCTCGATGGCCTCGATGTCGACCGGGGACGGCAGGTAGCGCACGACCGCGTCGAGCAGGGGCTGAACGCCCTTGTTCTTGAACGCGGTACCGCAGAACACGGGGGTGACGGTCTTGCCGCCGCCCTTGCCGGACGCGATGGTGATACGACGGATCGCGGCGTACAGCTGCTCCTCGGTGGGCTCCTCGCCCTCCAGGAACAGCTCCATGATCTCTTCGTCGTTCTCGGCGACGGTCTCGACCAGCTTGCCGCGCCACTCCTCGGCGGCCTCGGTGTGCGTGGCCGGGATGTCGACGATGTCGTACATCTCACCCTTGGTGGCCTCGGCGGACCAGACCAGGGCCTTCATGCGGACGAGGTCCACGACACCCTGGAAGTCGGCCTCGGCACCGATCGGGAGCTGCATGACGATCGGCTCGGCGCCCAGCCGGTCGACGATCATGTCGACACAGCGGTGGAACTCGGCACCCGTGCGGTCCAGCTTGTTGACGAAGCAGATCCGCGGGACGCCGTAGCGGTCGGCCTGACGCCACACCGTCTCGGACTGGGGCTCGACGCCGGCGACGCCGTCGAACACCGTCACGGCACCGTCGAGCACACGCAGGGAGCGCTCCACCTCGACGGTGAAGTCGACGTGCCCCGGGGTGTCGATGATGTTGATGGTGTGGTCGACGTCTTCCAGCGGCCAGTGGCAGGTGGTGGCAGCAGAGGTGATCGTGATGCCACGCTCCTGCTCCTGCTCCATCCAGTCCATGGTGGCAGCGCCGTCGTGGACCTCACCGATCTTGTACGAGACGCCGGTGTAGAACAGGATCCGCTCGGTGGTGGTCGTCTTGCCCGCGTCGATGTGGGCCATGATGCCGATGTTGCGCACCTTGGCCAGGTCAAGCGAAGTGGTAGCCATAAGGCTTCAGTCTTCTCTCGGTCTCGATGTGGACTGCGACTACCAGCGGTAGTGCGCGAAGGCCTTGTTGGACTCGGCCATCTTGTGCGTGTCCTCGCGCTTCTTCACAGCGGCACCCAGGCCGTTGGACGCGTCGAGGAGCTCGTTCAGCAGACGCTCGGTCATGGTCTTCTCGCGACGGGCGCGGGAGTAACCGACGAGCCAGCGCAGCGCCAGGGTGTTGGCACGGCCGGGCTTGACCTCGACCGGGACCTGGTAGGTGGCGCCACCGACACGGCGGGACTTGACCTCGATGGTCGGCTTGATGTTCTCGAGAGCGCGCTTGAGCGTGATGACCGGGTCGTTGCCGGTCTTGTCGCGCAGGCCCTCCATGGCGCCGTAAACGATCCGCTCGGCAGTCGAGCGCTTGCCGTTCAGCAGCACCTTGTTGATCAGGGAGGTCACCAGAGGAGAACCGTAGACCGGGTCGATGATGACCGGGCGCTTCGGGGCGGGGCCCTTACGAGGCATTCTTACTTCTCCTTCTTGGCGCCGTAACGGCTGCGGGCCTGCTTGCGGTTCTTGACACCCTGGGTGTCGAGGGAGCCACGGATGATCTTGTAGCGAACACCCGGCAGGTCCTTCACACGGCCGCCGCGCACGAGCACGATGGAGTGCTCCTGCAGGTTGTGTCCCTCACCCGGAATGTAAGCGGTGACCTCGATCCCGCTGGTCAGACGCACACGCGCGACCTTACGCAGGGCCGAGTTCGGCTTCTTCGGGGTGGTCGTGAACACACGCGTGCAGACGCCGCGACGCTGAGGGGAACCCTCGAGTGCGGGCGTCTTGTTCTTCTCGACCTTGTCCTGCCGGCCCTTGCGGACCAGCTGCTGGATCGTAGGCACTACTTCTCCGGTTTCTGTGTGCCGAATGGTGAAGCTAACCTGGAACTTCGCCGACCCACGCGGTCGGGTGTGTCGTATCCGGCGCACTCCCGCCGGGAGGCAGGAAGAAGCGCGGATCGCGGTGGCCGGTCTCGGCCCCGGTGCGGTGTGATGGCACGCACGAGGGCCAGGGCACACCCCAGGCACAAGGTCTGAGCGTACCCAGCCCACTGACTTCGGTCAAAACAAAAGCGACGAGGGGCGGCCCGTTACCACGTGGGGCGCTCTTCCGCCACTCGGGAATCCTGGGCCGAGTCGTGGCCCACGTAGTACGACGGCCGGTTCTGCACCGCCGTGTAGATCCGGGCCACGTACTCCCCCAGCAGCCCGACACAGATGAGCTGCACCGCCCCGATGAACAGCACCCCGATGAACAGCGACGTCCATCCCGGAACCGTCCGGTCGAAGGCGTACGCCCCCAGCGTGTACC
Source organism: Streptomyces sp. NPDC032126 (assembly GCF_055580085.1). NCBI lineage: Bacteria > Bacillati > Actinomycetota > Actinomycetes > Kitasatosporales > Streptomycetaceae > Streptomyces > Streptomyces sp. NPDC032126. Next base: position 208,936 of record NZ_JBVIMA010000006.1, on the reverse strand, counting down.
CCATCAGCACCAGGCACACCACGAAGGCGAAACCGCCCAGCCAGGTCGCCAGCCGCAGCGGGGCCGCCGAGAAGCTCGTGATGGAGTCCACCGCGAGGCGGATCATGCGGCCCAGGGGATATTTGCTGCGGCCCGCCGTGCGCGCCTCCCGTTCGTACGTCACCCGCCCGCTCGGGAAGCCCAGCCAGGGCACCAGCAGCCGGTACACCCGCTGCTGGTCCGGCAGCGCCTTGAGCGCGTCCACCGCGGCCCGGCTCAGCAGCCGGAAGTCCCCGGCGTGGGCCGGCACCGACGGCCCGGCGAGGCGGCGCACGAGCCGGTAGTACAGCCCGGCCGTCCACCGCTTGAAGCCGCTGTCGCTCGCCCGGTCCGCCCGGATGCCGTAGACGATGTCGAGCCCCTCGGCCCGGGCCAGCGTCAGCATGTCGGGGATCTTCTCGGGCGGATCCTGGAGGTCGGCGTCGAGACTGACGACGTACTCCCCCACCGCCCGGTCGAGGCCGGCGGTGAGCGCGGCCTGGTGGCCCGAGTTGCGGCGCAGCCCGATGATCCGCAGTTCCGGCCAGCCGAGCCGGAAGGCGGCGAGCAGTTCGGCGGTGCGGTCCCCGCTGCCGTCGTCGACGGCGACGAGCTCGTACGACACGCCGAGGCCGTCGAGGACCGGACGCAGCCGGCCGACGAGGGCGGGCAGGGCCTCTTCCTCGTTGTACATCGGTATGACGACGGACAGGACGGTCGTCCCGGCGGGTTCTCGGGTCACCCGACCCTCCCCCCTTCATCGCGCGCATGCGACTCTTTGGCCGCACACATGCGACTCTGATGCGATCTTATGACTGACACTTCACGACCATCCGGACAGCGGGACGACCGGGACGACCTCCGGGCCCCGGCGTCCGCCCGAGGGGGTACCGCCGGCATGAGCACGGCTTCCAAGGACACGCCGGCGGACTCCGCGCCCCTGCCCGACGAGCGGGCCGGACGGCGCCCGGGCCGCCGGCTCACGCTGCCGCCCGCCGCCCGTCCGTATGTTCCCCCGCTCGCCCTGTACGGCGTCACGAAGCTCGTCGGCCTCACCATTTTCGCCATCCTGCTGGAGTACGCCGGCGACTACCGGAAGAAGGAACCGCGCTTCGGCGGCGGCGCCCACTGGTGGGACGTCCTGTCGACCTGGGACGGCTGGTGGTATCTCCAGGTCGCCGGGAAAGGGTACGACCCCAAGCCGCTGGAGCACCTCGCGCCGGGCGGGCTGTTCACGGTCAAGCAGAACTCGGTCGCCTTCTTCCCGCTGTATCCCGGCCTGATCCGTGGCGTGTCCGAGGTCACCGGCCTGGGTCTGTTCGGCTCCGGGATCCTGGTCTCGGTGCTCGCCTCGTTCGTGGCGGCGGCCGGCATCTACGCCGTGGTGTCCGCCCTCGCGGGGGCGCGGGCCGGCACGATCGCCGCCGGGCTCTGGGCGGTGGCGCCCGGCGCGGGCGTCGAGTGGGCGGTCTACTCGGAGTCGCTGTTCGTCGCGATCGCGGCCTGGGCCTGCTACTGCGTGATGAGGCGGCGGTGGGTGGCGGCCGGGCTGCTGGCCTTCCTGGCCGGCCTGAACCGCCCGACGTCCGCGGCGCTCATCGGCGCGGTGGGACTCGCGGCCCTGGTCACGGTCCTGCGCCGGGACAGCCGACGCGAACAGGGCGTCGCCGGGCCGGTCTACGCGATGATCGCGGCCCCGCTGGGCCTGCTCACCTACGTCACGTGGGTCGGGCTGAGCATGGGGAACCTGACCGCGTACTTCACGCTCCAGCGGGAGGGCTGGGCGCACTACTTCGACTTCGGGAAGTACACCTTCGACGTCCTGAAGAACATCGCCGTCGGGCGCAACGACTATCTGTTCGCCTTCTCCACGCCCGACCTGCTCGCGGTGCAGCTGGTGATCGCGCTGCCCTTCCTGATCGCCCTGATGCTGCGCAAGAAGCCGCCGCTGGTGCTGGTCGCCTACACGCTGGCGAGCGTCGTCACGGTGCTGGGCACCCAGCAGATGTTCGGCAACACGGCGCGCTATCTGCTGCCGGCCTTCCCGCTGCTGCTGGCGCCGGCGGCGGCCATGAGCCGGCTGAAGTGGCCGAGCCTGGCGGTGTTCTTCACGAGCACGGCGGTGGCGTCGGGGTGGTACGCGCACTATGTGATCTTCGAGCTGGGGATTCCGTAGGGGCCCGGCCCGCAGGGGACTCTCAGTTTCCGGAGGCTCCCGCCACCATCAGAAGGGTGAGGAAGAGCGCCCAGCCGGCCACCGACAGCCAGCCCAGGATGACGCCGGCCAGGGCGAAGCCGTCGCCGCCCTCGCCGGTGCGGCGGATCTCGGCGCGGGCCGTGTGGCCGAGGATCACCGCGGGGATGCCCGTGAGACCGAAGGTCATCGTGGTGAGGACGCCGCAGACCATCGCGCCGACCGCCTTGCCGTTGGTCTGCGGGACCGGGAACGGGGCGGGCAGGAAGGTGCGGGGCACCGGCGGGCCGTACGGCTGGGGGACGGCCGGCGGGGCGGTCATCGGGCCCTGCGGGAGGTCGGCGACGAGCAGGGAGAGTTCGGCGACGGTGCGCGCCTCGTACGCCCGGGCGACCCGGCGCTCGAACTCGGGCTGCTGAAGGCGCCCCTCGCTGAAACCCGCTCTGAGCACGTCTACGGCGCGCTCGCGATCGGCGTGGGAGGCGAGCATGGACGGGTTGCTCTGCCCCTGCCACGGCTGCCATGGCGACGGATACGACACGGACACACCTCCCCCGGACGGCTGACTGCCTCCATCATTCACCAACGCGCACCGGACGCCGACGGTTCCCCCGCCAAACCGCCGACCAGCCGTCAACTCCGTGCCACGGCCCGCCCCGTGGGAGTCACCGGGTTCGTGCGTGCGCGCTCGCAAGCAAGCTAAGCTCGTCCCCTCCCTGCCCAGTCCTTGCCCCCTTCGAGGGAAGCGAGCCCACAGATGACCCGCCAGGATCTGGACGCGTTCGCGGCGTGGGTCGAAGACCTGATGCGCGACCGCGGCTACGACATCGACAGCCCCCGCGGCGGCGGAAAGTCGCGGATCGCGGACGAGGCGGGCGTGCACCGCGCCGCCGTCACCCGTCTGCTGCAGCGCCGGAGCATGCCCGACCTGGAGACCACCCGCCGGCTCGCCCGCGTGCTCGGGGTGCCGGTCCGGGACATGCTGATCCGCTCCGGCCGTCTCACGGCGGAGGAACTGGCCGACCCGCACCCGTACCCGGCCTCCCCGCCACGCCGGCCCACGCTGGAGGAGGTCGCGGACCTGCTGGGCGTACCGGCCGACCGGCGGGACATGTTCGTACGGGTGGTGGCGCAGTTCCTGCCGAGCGAGGCGGAGACGCAGACCCCTTCGACTTAGTTGCGTGCGCGCACGCCCTCTGTTCAGCCATGACACGCCGAAGGGCGGTCACCCCGTACGCAACGGGGTGACCGCCCTTCGGCTCATGCTCGCTTACTGGTTGTACGGACCGTAGTCGTAGTCCTCCAGCGGGACGGCCTGGCCGGAGCCGGTGCCGAACGGCGAGTAGTCGATGTCGTCGTAGCCGACGGCCGAGTACATCGCGGCCTTGGCCTCCTCGGTCGGCTCGACCCGGATGTTGCGATAGCGGGACAGACCCGTACCGGCCGGGATGAGCTTACCGATGATGACGTTCTCCTTCAGACCGATGAGGCTGTCGGACTTGGCGTTGATCGCCGCGTCCGTCAGGACTCGGGTCGTCTCCTGGAAGGAGGCCGCGGACAGCCACGACTCCGTCGCCAGCGACGCCTTCGTGATACCCATCAGCTGCGGACGACCGGAGGCCGGGTGACCGCCCTCCTGGACCACACGACGGTTCTCGGTCTCGAACTTCGAGCGCTCGACCAGCTCGCCGGGCAGCAGCTCGGCGTCGCCGGACTCGATGATCGTCACGCGGCGGAGCATCTGCCGGATGATGATCTCGATGTGCTTGTCGTGGATCGACACGCCCTGCGAGTTGTACACCTTCTGGACCTCGCCGACCAGGTGGACCTGGACGGCACGCTGACCCAGGATGCGCAGCACGTCGTGCGGGTTGGTGGCACCCACGGTGAGCTTCTGGCCCACCTCGACGTGCTCGCCCTCGCTGACCAGGAGTCGGGCGCGCTTGGAGATCGGGTACGCCGTCTCGTCGCTGCCGTCGTCCGGCGTGATGACGATCTTCTTGGTCTTCTCGGTCTCCTCGATCCGCACGCGGCCGGAGGCCTCGGAGATCGGGGCGACACCCTTCGGGGTACGGGCCTCGAAGAGCTCGACGACACGCGGCAGACCCTGGGTGATGTCGTCACCGGCCACACCACCGGTGTGGAAGGTACGCATCGTCAGCTGGGTACCGGGCTCACCGATGGACTGGGCGGCGATGATGCCGACCGCCTCACCGATGTCGACCAGCTTGCCGGTGGCCAGCGAACGGCCGTAGCACATCGCGCAGGTACCGACGGCGGACTCGCAGGTCAGGACCGAGCGGGTCTTGACCTCCTCGACGCCGGCGGCGACCAGCTGGTCGATGAGGACGTCACCGAGGTCGACGCCCGCCGGGGCGAGCACCTTGCCGTCGACGACGATGTCCTCGGCGAGGCAGCGCGCGTACACGCTGGTCTCGGCGTTGTCCGCCTTGCGCAGGACGCCGTCGGCGCCCCGCTCGGCGATCGCCAGCTTGAGGCCGCGCTCGGTGCCGCAGTCCTCCTCGCGGATGATGACGTCCTGCGAGACGTCCACCAGACGACGGGTCAGGTAACCCGAGTCGGCGGTACGCAGAGCGGTGTCCGCCAGACCCTTACGGGCACCGTGCGTGGAGATGAAGTACTCCAGCACGGACAGACCCTCACGGAACGACGCCTTGATCGGACGCGGGATCGTCTCGTTCTTCGCGTTCGACACCAGACCACGCATACCGGCGATCTGACGCATCTGCATCATGTTGCCTCGTGCACCCGAGTTCACCATCATGAAGATCGGGTTGGTCTTCGGGAAGTTGTCGTTCATCGCCTCGGCGACCTCGTTGGTCGCCTTGGTCCAGATCGCGATGAGCTCCTGCGTGCGCTCGTCCTTGGTGATCAGACCGCGCTCGTACTGCTTCTGGACCTTCTCGTCCTGCGCCTCGTAGCCCTTGACGATCTCCTTCTTCGCCTCGGGAACGACGACGTCGGAGATGGCGACGGTCACGCCGGAACGGGTGGCCCAGTAGAAGCCGGACGCCTTCAGGTTGTCGAGCGTCGCCGCCACGATGACCTTCGGGTAGCGCTCGGCGAGGTCGTTGACGATCTCGGAGAGCTGCTTCTTGCCGACCTCGTAGTCGACGAACGGGTAGTCCTCGGGCAGCAGCTCGTTGAAGAGCGCACGGCCGAGCGTGGTCTTCAGACGGAAGCTGTCACCGGTCTGGTACTCCGGCTCGCCCTCCTCGACGGCCGGCGGGGTCCAGCCGCGCGGCGGGATGGTGCCCACCGGGAAGCGGATGTCGACCGGCGCCTGGAGCGAGAGCTCGCCCGCGTCGAACGCCATGATCGCCTCGGCGACGGACGCGAAGGAGCGGTCCTCGCCCTTGACGCCCCGGCCCTCGCCGTCGGTGGTGAGGAAGAACAGACCGAGGACCATGTCCTGGGTCGGCATCGTCACCGGACGGCCGTCGGCCGGCTTGAGGATGTTGTTCGAGGACAGCATCAGGATGCGGGCCTCGGCCTGCGCCTCCGCGGACAGCGGCAGGTGCACGGCCATCTGGTCACCGTCGAAGTCCGCGTTGAACGCGGTGCAGACGAGCGGGTGGATCTGGATGGCCTTGCCCTCGACCAGCTGCGGCTCGAAGGCCTGGATGCCGAGGCGGTGCAGGGTGGGAGCACGGTTCAGCAGCACCGGGTGCTCGGCGATGACCTCTTCGAGGACGTCGTACACGACGGTGCGGCCGCGCTCCACCATGCGCTTGGCGCTCTTGATGTTCTGCGCGTGGTTGAGGTCCACGAGCCGCTTCATCACGAACGGCTTGAAGAGCTCCAGCGCCATCGCCTTCGGCAGACCGCACTGGTGCAGCTTCAGCTGCGGACCGACGACGATCACGGAACGCGCGGAGTAGTCCACACGCTTACCGAGCAGGTTCTGACGGAAACGACCCTGCTTACCCTTCAGCATGTCGCTGAGGGACTTCAGCGGGCGGTTACCGGGACCGGTCACCGGGCGACCACGACGGCCGTTGTCGAACAGGGCGTCGACGGCCTCCTGAAGCATGCGCTTCTCGTTGTTCACGATGATCTCGGGCGCCCCGAGGTCGAGAAGCCGCTTCAGACGGTTGTTGCGGTTGATCACACGGCGGTACAGGTCGTTCAGGTCGGAGGTCGCGAAGCGGCCACCGTCCAGCTGCACCATCGGGCGAAGGTCCGGCGGGATGACCGGGACGCAGTCCAGCACCATGCCCTTGGGGCTGTTGCTGGTCTGCAGGAACGCGGAGACGACCTTGAGCCGCTTGAGGGCACGGGTCTTCTTCTGGCCCTTGCCGGTGCGGATGATCTCGCGGAGCTTCTCCGCCTCCTCGTCGAGGTCGAAGGACTCCAGGCGCTTCTGCAGCGCCGCGGCACCCATCGAACCGTCGAAGTACGTGCCGAAGCGGTCACGCAGCTCGCGGTAGAGGAGCTCGTCGCCCTCCAGGTCCTGGACCTTGAGGTTCTTGAAGCGGGTCCACACCTCGTCGAGGCGGTCGATCTCGCGCTGCGCACGGTCGCGCAGCTGCTTCATCTCACGCTCGGCACCCTCGCGCACCTTGCGGCGCACATCGGCCTTGGCGCCCTCGGCCTCCAGCTCGGCCAGGTCGGACTCGAGCTTCTTGGCGCGGGCCTCCAGGTCGGCGTCCCGGCGGTTCTCGATCTGCTGACGCTCCACGGAGACGTGCGCCTCCAGGGAGGGCAGGTCGCGGGTGCGGCGCTCCTCGTCGACGTACGTGATCATGTACGCCGCGAAGTAGATGACCTTCTCCAGGTCCTTCGGGGCGAGGTCGAGCAGGTAGCCCAGCCGCGACGGAACGCCCTTGAAGTACCAGATGTGCGTGACGGGAGCGGCCAGCTCGATGTGGCCCATCCGCTCACGGCGCACCTTGGCGCGCGTGACCTCGACGCCGCAGCGCTCACAGATGATGCCCTTGAAGCGGACGCGCTTGTACTTGCCGCAGTAGCACTCCCAGTCCCGGGTCGGACCGAAGATCTTCTCGCAGAAGAGTCCGTCCTTTTCGGGCTTGAGCGTGCGGTAGTTGATGGTCTCGGGCTTCTTGACCTCGCCGTGGCTCCACTGACGGATGTCGTCAGCGGTGGCCAGACCGATCCGGAGCTCGTCGAAGAAGTTGACGTCGAGCACTATGCGTCAATCCCTCTCAGGGTTGTAAGTCTTGGGGTCTGAAACGGGGGTCCCGGGGCCGGGGGCCTTCTGGCTGAAGGCCCCCGAACTCCCGTCAGACCTCTTCGACGCTGCTCGGCTCGCGCCGGGACAGGTCGATGCCGAGCTCCTCCGCAGCGCGGAAGACGTCCTCGTCGGTGTCACGCATCTCGATGGACATACCGTCGCTGGACAGCACCTCCACGTTCAGGCAGAGCGACTGCATCTCCTTGATGAGCACCTTGAAGGACTCGGGGATGCCGGGCTCCGGGATGTTCTCGCCCTTGACGATGGCCTCGTAGACCTTCACGCGGCCCGTGACGTCGTCGGACTTGATGGTCAGCAGCTCCTGGAGGGCGTAGGCGGCGCCGTACGCCTCCAGCGCCCACACCTCCATCTCACCGAAGCGCTGGCCACCGAACTGCGCCTTACCACCCAGCGGCTGCTGGGTGATCATCGAGTACGGGCCGGTCGAGCGGGCGTGCAGCTTGTCGTCGACCAGGTGGTGCAGCTTCAGGATGTACATGTAGCCGACGGAGATCGGGTCCGGGAACGGCTCACCGCTACGGCCGTCGAACAGCCGCGCCTTGCCGGACGGGAGCACCATGCGCTCGCCGTCGCGGTTCGGGATGGTGTGCTGGAGCAGACCCGCGAGCTCGTCCTCGCGCGCACCGTCGAAGACCGGGGTGGCGACGTTGGTGCCCGGGGCGACCTGGTCGGCACCGATGGCCTGGAGGCGCTGCGCCCACTCGTCCGCGAGGCCGGAGACGTCCCAGCCGCGGCTGGCGAGCCAGCCGAGGTGGATCTCCAGGACCTGTCCCGGGTTCATTCGGGACGGCACACCCAGCGGGTTGAGGATGATGTCGACCGGGGTGCCGTCCTCCAGGAACGGCATGTCCTCGATCGGCAGGATCTTCGAGATGACGCCCTTGTTGCCGTGACGGCCGGCGAGCTTGTCACCATCGGTGATCTTGCGCTTCTGCGCCACGTACACGCGCACCAGCTGGTTCACACCGGGGGGAAGCTCGTCGCCCTCCTCGCGGTCGAAGACGCGCACGCCGATGACCTTGCCGGTCTCGCCGTGCGGCACCTTCAGCGAGGTGTCACGGACCTCACGGGCCTTCTCACCGAAGATCGCGCGCAGCAGGCGCTCCTCGGGCGTCAGCTCGGTCTCACCCTTCGGGGTGACCTTGCCGACGAGGATGTCACCGGCGATGACCTCGGCACCGATACGGATGATGCCGCGCTCGTCGAGGTCGGCGAGGACCTCCTCGGAGACGTTCGGGATGTCCCGCGTGATCTCCTCGGGGCCGAGCTTGGTGTCACGGGCGTCGACCTCGTGCTCCTCGATGTGGATCGAGGAGAGGACGTCGTCCTGCACGAGGCGCTGCGACAGGATGATCGCGTCCTCGTAGTTGTGACCCTCCCACGGCATGAACGCCACGAGCAGGTTCTTGCCGAGGGCCATCTCACCGTTCTCGGTGGCCGGGCCGTCGGCGAGGACCTGGCCCTCGATGATCCGGTCGCCCTCGTTGACGACGACCTTCTGGTTGACCGAGGTGCCCTGGTTGGACCGGGCGAACTTGTGCAGGCGGTACGTGATGTACGTGCCGTCGTCGTTGGCCGTGGTGATGTAGTCCGCGGAGACCTCCTGGACCACACCGGCCTTCTCGGCCTTGACGACGTCGCCGGCGTCGACGGCGGAGCGGTACTCCATGCCGGTACCGACGAGCGGGGCCTCCGACTTAATCAGCGGAACGGCCTGACGCATCATGTTCGCGCCCATGAGGGCACGGTTGGCGTCGTCGTGCTCGAGGAAGGGGATCATGGCGGTCGCGACCGACACCATCTGGCGCGGCGAGACGTCCATGTAGTCCACGTCCTCGGGGGCGACGTAGTCGACCTCGCCGCCACGGCGGCGGACCAGGACGCGGGCCTCCTCGAAGCGAAGGTCGTCCGTCAGCGTGGCGTTGGCCTGCGCGATGACGAAGCGGTCCTCCTCGTCGGCGGTGAGGTAGTGGACCTCTTCGGTGACGAAGCCGTTCTCGTCGACCTTGCGGTACGGCGTCTCGACGAAACCGAACGCGTTGACGCGACCGTAGGAGGCGAGCGAGCCGATCAGACCGATGTTCGGGCCTTCGGGCGTCTCGATCGGGCACATACGGCCGTAGTGCGAGGGGTGCACGTCACGGACCTCGAAGCCGGCCCGCTCACGGGAGAGACCACCCGGGCCAAGAGCCGACAGACGGCGCTTGTGGGTGAGACCCGACAGCGGGTTGTTCTGGTCCATGAACTGCGACAGCTGGCTGGTGCCGAAGAACTCCTTGATGGAGGCGACGACCGGCCGGATGTTGATCAGGGTCTGCGGCGTGATCGCCTCGACGTCCTGGGTCGTCATCCGCTCGCGGACGACACGCTCCATACGCGCCAGACCCGTACGGACCTGGTTCTGGATGAGCTCGCCGACGCTGCGCAGGCGGCGGTTGCCGAAGTGGTCGATGTCGTCGGTCTCGACCACGATGGTCTGACCGCTGTCGCCGACCGTCTCGGTCTCGCCCGCGTGCAGCTTCACCAGGTACTTGATCGTCGAGAGGATGTCCTCGACGGTCAGGATGCCCGCGTCGAGCGGAGCGTCCGCACCCAGCTTCTTGTTGACCTTGTAGCGGCCGACCTTCGCGAGGTCGTAGCGCTTGGGGTTGAAGTAGAGGTTCTCCAGCAGCGTCTGCGCGGCCTCACGCGTGGGGGGCTCGCCCGGACGCAGCTTGCGGTAGATGTCGAGCAGCGCGTCGTCCTGGCCCTGGGTGTGGTCCTTCTCCAGGGTGGCGCGCATGGACTCGTACTCGCCGAACTCCTCGAGGATCTGCTCGGTGGTCCAGCCGAGCGCCTTGAGCAGGACGGTGACGGACTGCTTGCGCTTGCGGTCGATGCGGACACCGACCATGTCGCGCTTGTCGATCTCCATCTCCAGCCAGGCACCCCGGGACGGGATGATCTTGGCGGAGAAGATGTCCTTGTCGGACGTCTTGTCGATGGTGGAGTCGAAGTAGACACCCGGCGAACGGACCAGCTGCGACACCACGACACGCTCGGTGCCGTTGATGACGAAGGTGCCCTTGTTCGTCATGAGCGGGAAGTCGCCCATGAAGACGGTCTGGGACTTGATCTCGCCGGTCTCGTTGTTGGTGAACTCAGCCGTCACGAAGAGCGGGGCGGCGTACGTGAAGTCGCGCTCCTTGCACTCGTCGATCGAGTTCTTCGGCGGCTCGAAACGGTGGTCGCGGAAGGTCAGCGACATCGACCCGGAGAAGTCCTCGATCGGGGAGATCTCCTCGAAGATCTCCTCCAGACCGGACTTGGTGGGGACGTCCTGACCGGACTCCAGAGCCTCCTCGACCCGACTCTGCCAAGCGGTGTTGCCGAGCAGCCAGTCGAAGCTCTCGGTCTGCAGCGCGAGCAGGTTGGGAACCTCGAGAGGCTCCTTGATCTTTGCAAAGGAGATGCGCAGCGGGGCGGTGCTGGCGCCGTTGTTCGTATTCGCGGTCGAGGCAGTGCGCGAGGCGGCCAAGAGGGGGTCCTTCCGAGGGCTCGGACTCACTACGCGCTCCCCGGCCCCTCACCGGCGCACAGAGACAGGCTTCCCATTTTGGCTGTTCGGCCAGGTCAGGGAGTCCCGATCGTCGATGCTGTGGCGAGGGCAGACCCCTGGTGACGGGCAGGGGACAGCTAACAGGCAGCGCAAAGGGTCAGTGTAGCCACTTGGCACACTGATGTCCAGTCTCCGCTTTCTGAGACCCTCATCGCCCTCAACGTCTGCGTCATGCCTGCCTTCAACGCACGTTGATACTGCCCTCTTCGTCGCCGATCCATGCCTCGGATTCGGACCGTTCTGGCGACGCGTCCTGAGAATTGCGCGCTGCGTGCGGTTCGTCAAGGCCCCCCGGCCCCGACCAGGGGCATCCGGAGACACGACGAAGATCACCATACCCCCAGCGAACTGGGGCCGGGGCAATCGCGGCCGCGCCTCCGGGAACGCCGAAGAGCGACCACCCGGATGGATGATCGCTCTTCACAGCTCACGCGTTACAGCCCCAGGGGGGCCTGTTTCAGCGCAGCGAGGTGTTACTTGACCTCGACGGAGGCACCGGCGCCCTTGAGGGCCTCGGCGGCCTTGTCAGCGGCCTCCTTGTTGACCTTCTCGAGGACCGGCTTCGGGGTGCCGTCGACCAGGTCCTTGGCCTCCTTGAGGCCCAGGGAGGTGAGCTCGCGCACGACCTTGATGACCTGGATCTTCTTGTCGCCGGCGCCCGTGAGGATGACGTCGAACTCGTCCTTCTCCTCAGCCTGCTCGGCCGGGGCGGCCGGGCCGGCCGGGCCGGCGACGACGGTCGCGGCGGCGGCGGTGACGTCGAACTTCTCCTCGAACGCCTTCACGAACTCGGAGAGCTGGATGAGGGTCATGCCCTCGAACTCGGCGAGCAGTTCGTCCTGGGTGAGAGCCACGATGGCTTTCCTTCCACTAAATCGGCTGGTGCCGGATGTACATGTATGGCGGGCGTACGTTCGGCCCGCTACGACCACCGCTTCAGGCGGGCTGCCTCAGGCGGCGGTCATGATGCGAGCCGAGTTACTCGGCACCGCCCTGCTCGTCCTGCTTGGCGCGAAGCGCGTCCACGGTGCGGACGAGCTTCGACGGAAGCGCCTGGAAGAGCTGTGCAGCCTGCGTCTGCTTGCCCTTCAGGGCGCCCGCCAGCTTGGCGAGCAGAACCTCGCGGGACTCGAGGTCCGCAAGCTTCTTGATCTCGTCGGCGGACAGCGCCTTGCCGTCAAGGACACCGCCCTTGATGACGAGGTTCGGGTTGTCCTTGGCGAAGTCACGAAGACCCTTCGCCGACTCCACCGGGTCACCGGTGACGAAGGCGACCGCCGTCGGACCGTTGAACAGGTCGTCGAGCGTGTCGATCCCGGCCTCGTTGGCCGCAATCTTGGTCAGCGTGTTCTTCACCACGGCGTACTGGGCGTTCTCACCGAGCGAACGACGCAGCGTCTTGAGCTGCGCCACGGTGAGACCCCGGTACTCGGTCAGCACGGCGGCGTTCGAGCTGCGGAACTGCTCCGCGAGCTCGGCTACCGCGGCAGCCTTGTCGGGCCTTGCCATGAGCGTCGGCCTCCTTCCGGGTGATGACGACCGCTCGGAAGGGGCTGGGACAAACGAAACGCCCCGGCGCAGGCGCACGGGGCGGACTCGACCGGCCGCACACACGATGGCGTGTGCCCCGGGAGTTCTTCCACTGTCACCTGCGCGGGTCGTCCACTGTGCAGCGGATCCTTCGGCCGCCGCACCCTCATGATGAGCGCACGGCAACGACCAGCGGTCTTTGGCTTCTGGAAGAGAGTAAAGGACCGATCCCCCACCAGGCAAATCGACCCGTTACGGGCCCTGAGCCACTGGGAGCGGCCGGGGCGACCAGGACCGCCGAGACGGCCAGGGCCCCGGGGCGCCGGGACGGCCAGGGCCCCGGGGCGCCGGGACGGCCGGGGCGCCGGGAGCGGCCGGGATGGCCAGAACCACCAGGACGACCAAGGCGGCCAGAACCGTCGTGACCGCCCGAAGGACCGCGACGCCGGAACGCCGGAATGGCCGGAGCGCCGGGACGGCCGGAGCGCCGGGACGGCCAGGGCGGCCGGGACGCCGGAATGGCCGGCGTGGCCAGGGTGGCCAGGACGCCGGGAGCGGCCGGGATGACCAGAACCACCAGGACGACCAAGGCAGCCAGAACCGCCGTGACCGCCCCGAAGGGCCGCGACGCCGGAACGCCGGAACGGCCGGGGCGCCGGGACGGCCAGGGCGGCCGGGACGCCAAAATGGCCGGCGTGGCCGGGGTGGCCAGGGTGGCCAGGACGCCGGGAGCGGCCGGGATGACCAGAACCACCAGGACGACCAAGGCAGCCAGGACCGCCGTGACCGCCCGAAGGACCGCGACGCCGGAACGCCCGGAGCGCCGGGACAGCCAGGGCGGCCGGGACGCCGAAATGGCCAGCGTGGCCGGGACGGCCGGGACGGCCGGGACGGCCAGGATCAGAGGTCGTCCTTGCTGCTCTCTCGCATCATCTTCAGCACGTCGAAGGTCTCGGAGGCCGGCGGCACGGCTACGTCGATCTTCGCGCCGTAGTCCGAGAAGGTCATGCTCGTCCGCACGGTGCCCTCGGGGATCTTCATGCCGACGTCCATCCGGACCGGCAGGTCGTCCTCGTTGACCCAGACCTCGGTGTCGTAGCCCTTGATGCCCGACTTCTTCATGCCGTCCAGGAGTTCCTTGCGCTCGTCGGCGTCGAGGAGGTCGAGTGACTTGTCGCTGCCCAGCATCTCCGCGACGGTGAGCGTGCCCTTGTAGTGCTCGGCCTTCTGCCCGCCGATCGTCTCGCTGCCGAGGTGCTTCAGGTTGGGCGAGTCGAGCAGCATGGCCAGCTGCTGCGTCGGGTCCTGGTCGAGTTCGCCCAGACCGCCGCCCATCTCCTTGGCCAGCTCCTTGTCGCCGGTCGCCGCGGAGACGGCCTTGTAGTCCAGCTTCATCCAGCGCTTGCCGTCGGTCTCCTCGGCGGCCGCCTCGCCCATTTCCATGTACATGACGTTGTCGCGAAGGATCATCCGGACCGACCCCGGCCCGTCCGGGAGCATGGTGAACGCGGAGCCCTTTATGGTCATATCCATGACGCCCGGGTCCCAGCCCATGACCCCGGTCATCGTCATGTTGCCGCCGCCCTCCTCCATGGAGCCCGGCGCCGACATGGTCATGCTCACCTTGGCCGACTTGGCGTCGGTCGTCTTCTCGAAGGCCGCCGTCAGCACCTGCGTCGCGGACCGCTCCACGCCCTGCGTCCCGCCGCCGCCCGAACACGCCACGGCACCGCCCAGCAGCAGCACGGCCCCGGCCGCACCGGCGATCCCGTTCCCCCTGATCCGCATCCGACCCCCCGTGAAGTCCTGCCCACCGCTTACCGATCGAGCTTAGCCACGGGCCTGTCGCGGCGTCCTCCGGCTTCCGTCACGACTTCGGCACCAGTTCGGTGACGTCGGCGGTGTCCCCGGCGGGCGGCGCGGCGACCGTGACGGGCGTGCCGTAGTCGTCGTAGTACGCGGTCTGGGTGTAGGTCCCGGCCGCGGTGCGGCCCCGCTCCACCTTCTTCACCAGCAGATCCCGGTCGTCGACCCAGATGTCGACGCTCCCGCCGGTCATCCCGGCCTGCTCCAGCTGCCGCCGCAGCTCCGCGTCGGAGACCTCCGCGACATCGACGGTGCCCGTGTAGTGCGTCGTACGCCGTCCACCGACCGTCTCCCGGCCCACGCCGCGCACGTCGTCGGACTCCAGCAGCAGCCGTACGGACCGGCTGGGCGTGGCGGCCCGCACCTGGTCGGCGAAGTCGCCGCCGCCGACGGTGCCGAGGTCGTCGTAGCCGTAGCGGATCCAGTGCCGGCCGCCGATGCGGCGCGCGAAGGCGTCGCTCATGCGCGCGTAGTAGGCGTCGGGCAGATAGCGCGCCTCCATCGAGGTGACGCCGAGCCCGCGCATCGTCTCGGCGGTCGTCCCGCCGGTGTACGTGATGGTCAGCGCCCCGGTGAGCCGCTCGCGCCAGCGCAGGGTGCCCTCGGCTCGCAGGGAGAGCTGGGTGCCCATGACGGTCGTGGAACGCACCGCCGCCGTGGCGGCCCGCTCGGTGGCCCGCTCGGCGTCGCGCAGGGCGGCGAGGGACGCGGCGGACGCGGTGGAGGCGGGTGAGCGGGTGGGTCCGGGCACGGTGGTGCGGGCGGAGTGGCAGGCGCTCAGCGCCAGCGCCGGCACGATCGCCACGACCGTCCAGCGCACCCGTATGCCCCGCATCCGTCCCACCCCCGGCGTTCCGTCCCTGAACGCACGCTAACCCACGGCCCACCCGGAGAAACGGGAACGAGCACCCGGCGCGGCGGAAGGGCCCGACGCGGGAAGGGCCGGAAAAGGGGAACGGGCCGTCCCGCACCTCGTGGGGTGCGGGACGGCCCGTCTACCGATCGGGGTCTCAGACCGCCGCCGGGTCCTCCTCGACGAGGAGGTTGCGGGTGCGGTTGGGGTCGATCTGGATGCCGGGGCCGATCGTGGTGGAGATGGCGGCCTTCTTGATGTAGCGGCCCTTGGCGGCGGACGGCTTCAGACGGAGGATCTCCTCCAGCGCGGCGCCGTAGTTCTCCACCAGCTTCGCGTCGTCGAACGACACCTTGCCGATGATGAAGTGCAGGTTCGAGTGCTTGTCGACGCGGAACTCGATCTTGCCGCCCTTGATGTCGGTGACGGCCTTGGCGACGTCGGGGGTGACGGTGCCGGTCTTCGGGTTCGGCATCAGACCACGGGGGCCGAGGACGCGGCCGAGGCGGCCGACCTTGCCCATGAGGTCCGGGGTGGCGACGACGGCGTCGAAGTCCAGACGGCCCTTCGCGACCTCGTCGATCAGTTCGTCGGAGCCGACGATGTCGGCGCCCGCGGCCTCCGCGGCCGCAGCACGGTCACCGGTCGCGAAGACCAGGACCCGGGCAGTCTTGCCGGTGCCGTGCGGCAGGTTCACGGTGCCACGGACCATCTGGTCGGCCTTACGCGGGTCGACGCCCAGACGGAAGGCGACCTCGACGGTGCCGTCGAACTTGGTCGTGGAGGTCTCCTTGGCGAGACGGACGGCCTCGAGCGGGGCGTAGAGCTTGTCCCGGTCGATCTTGGCGTCCGCAGCGCGGAGAGACTTGCTGCGCTTGCTCACTACTGCTCCTGTGGTGTCTTAGGAGTCGTGGTACGGGCCGAGCAGGCCCTGCCACTTCTTCTGCTGGGGGAGGTTGGGCTCAGCCCTCGACGACGACGCCCATGGAACGCGCGGTACCGGCGATGATCTTCGCGGCGGCGTCCAGGTCGTTGGCGTTGAGGTCGGGGAGCTTGGTCGTGGCGATCTCGCGGACCTGCGCCTCGGTGATCTTGGCGACCTTGGTCTTGTGCGGCTCGCCGGAGCCCTTCTCGATGCCCGCGGCCTTGAGGATCATCTTCGCGGCCGGCGGCGTCTTGGTGACGAAGGTGAAGGAGCGGTCCTCGTAGACCGTGATCTCCACCGGGATCACCCAGCCACGCTGCGACTCGGTCGCGGCGTTGTACGCCTTGCAGAACTCCATGATGTTCACGCCGTGCTGACCCAGCGCGGGGCCGACCGGCGGAGCCGGGTTGGCGGCACCGGCCTGGATCTGGAGCTTGATGAGCCCCGTGACCTTCTTCTTCTTGGGAGGCATAGCTCTCCGGGTCCTTTCGATTCGGGTCCTGCCCACATCCGGGAATCACCCGGACGCAGGCATACCGCACAACGATAACGGGTATGGATGCGCGGCCAAAAACCGAGCAGGTCAGACAGGCTTCAGCAGCCGGTCCGACCTGTTCGGAAGCGGTACGTCCAGAAGGGACTAGTTCTTCTGGATCTGGTCGAAGCTCAGCTCGACCGGGGTCTCACGCCCGAAGATCTCCACCAGACCCTTGACCTTCTTGGAGTCGGCGTTGATCTCGTTGATCGTGGCCTGGAGCGTGGCGAACGGGCCGTCGGTGACGGTGACCGAGTCGCCGACCTCGAAGTCCAGCACCTGGACCTCGACCTTGCGCTGCGGAGCCGGCTTGCCCTCGGCCTCGGCGGCCTCGCGGGCGGCCTTCTCCTCGGCCTCCGGGGCGAGCATCTTGACGATCTCGTCCAGCGTCAGCGGGTACGGGTCGTAGGCGTTGCCCACGAAGCCGGTCACGCCGGGCGTGTTGCGGACGACACCCCAGGACTCGTTCGTCAGGTCCATCCGGACCAGGACGTAGCCCGGGAGCTTGTTCTGCTTGATCGTCTTGCGGTCGCCGTTCTTGATCTGGACGACCTCTTCCTGCGGCACCTCGGCCTGGAAGATGTAGTCCTCGACGTTCAGCGAGACGGCGCGCTGCTCCAGGTTGGTCTTCACGCGGTTCTCGTAACCGGCGTAGGTGTGGATGACGTACCACTCGCCGGGCAGGGTGCGCAGCTCCTCGCGCAGGGCCGCGACGGGGTCGACGGGAGCGGCGGGCTCGACGTCTTCCTCGTCCTCGCCGGCTTCGTCGGCCTCGTCAGCCGCGTCGGCTTCCTCGGCGACGGCCACGGACTCGTCGTCCTCGTCGGCTTCGTCCTCGACGTGCAGCGCGTCGTCCTCGGCGGGCTCGCCCGCCTCGGCATCGGCAGCCTCGACCTCGTCCAGGTCCTCGTCCGCGCCCTCGACGATGTCGAGCTCGTCTTCGACAGTCTCGTCGGGCTCGATGGCGTCGTTCAGGTTCTGGTCAGACACGGTGGCTGCTTCTTCCTGGATACATAGGGGTGGAACACGCGAAACGGGCGCCGGATACCTCGGCGCCCTTCGCTTTCGACTCAGCCGAAGACGTACTTGGCGGCGTGGCTGAGTCCATAGTCAATCACGGTTACCAGACCGATCATGATCACGACGAAGACGATGACCACCGTCGTGTACGTCGTCAGCTGGTTACGCGTGGGCCAGACGACCTTGCGGAGTTCCGCGACGATCTGACGGTAGAAGAGAGCGAGGCGCTTCAGCGGGCCCTTCTTGGCGCGCTTGCCGCCCTTGCGGGCCTTCTTCTTGCTCTCCGGCACTTCATCCTGGGCGTCAGGCGTGTCGATGGAGCCTACGGCGTCCGCCATTAGTCCTCACCTGATCCCGGGTCGTGGCCGTGCCGCGCCCGGTCTGAGCCGCACGGCAGTGCATTTCTGTACGTACATGCGCACACATCCTGGCGAAGGTGTGTGTAGCAGGGCCGGAGGGACTTGAACCCCCAACCGCCGGTTTTGGAGACCGGTGCTCTACCAATTGAGCTACGACCCTTTGTGTGTCCCCCAACCTACCGCATCCGCCCGGATGCTCGGTGTGCATCAAAGGCGGCACGGCTGGTGAAGGCCAACGACGTGAGAGTGTACGTGGTCCGAGGCTGCGCGTCGAACGGAAAGCGCCCTCAGCGCCTTTGAAGGCGGAAGATCGCCCGCGCGGCAGCCGGATCCGGACGCTTGTTCAGCCGTTGTTCAGTCCGTGAAACCCGCGTGCCGGGCACGTTTCCGGTCTGAAACGATGGGTGCCATGAGCGCTGCAACCCCTCCCACCGAGCGCCGGGTCTCCGCCCGAGTCGGCGCGATCTCCGAGTCCGCCACCCTCGCCGTGGACGCCAAGGCCAAGGCCCTCAAGGCCGCCGGGCGTCCGGTGATCGGCTTCGGCGCCGGTGAGCCGGACTTCCCGACTCCCGACTACATCGTCGAGGCCGCCGTAGAGGCGTGCAGGAACCCGAAGTACCACCGCTACACCCCGGCCGGCGGTCTGCCCGAGCTGAAGGCCGCCATCGCCGCGAAGACGCTGCGCGACTCCGGCTGGGAGCCCGACGTCTCCCAGATCCTGGTCACCAACGGCGGCAAGCAGGCCATCTACGAGGCGTTCGCCGCGATCCTCGACCCGGGTGACGAGGTCATCGTCCCGGCCCCGTACTGGACGACGTACCCGGAGTCGATCCGCCTGGCCGGCGGTGTCCCGGTCGAGGTCGTCGCCGACGAGACGACCGGATACCGCGTCTCCGTCGAGCAGCTGGAGGCCGCCCGCACCGAGAAGACCAAGGTCGTCCTCTTCGTCTCCCCCTCGAACCCGACCGGCGCGGTGTACTCCGAGGCCGAGACCGAGGCGATCGGCCGCTGGGCCGTCGAGCACGGCCTGTGGGTCCTCACCGACGAGATCTACGAGCACCTGGTGTACGGCGACGCCGCCGCCGTCTCCCTGCCCGCGCTGCTGCCCGAGCTGCGCGACAAGTGCGTCGTCGTCAACGGTGTCGCGAAGACGTACGCGATGACCGGCTGGCGCGTGGGCTGGGTCATCGGCCCGAAGGACGTCGTCAAGGCCGCGACGAACCTCCAGTCGCACGCCACGTCGAACGTCTCCAACGTGGCCCAGGTGGCCGCCCTGGCCGCCGTCTCCGGCGACCTGGAGGCCGTGGCGACGATGCGTGAGGCGTTCGACCGCCGACGCAAGACGATCGTGCGCATGCTCAACGAGATCGACGGCGTCGTCTGCCCGGAGCCCGAGGGCGCGTTCTACGCCTACCCGTCGGTCAAGGCGCTGATCGGCAAGGAGATCCGCGGCAAGCGCCCGCAGGACTCGGTCGAGCTGGCCGCGCTCATCCTGGAGGAGGCCGAGGTCGCGGTCGTCCCGGGCGAGGCGTTCGGCACCCCGGGCTATCTGCGGCTGTCGTACGCCCTCGGGGACGAGGACCTGATCGAGGGTGTCTCGCGGATCCAGAAGCTGCTGGCCGAGGCGCGGGACTGACGTCCACGCACGCGTGGCGGGGCTCTACCTACTCACGTGAGTAGGTGGAGCCCCGCTTCTTTGTACGAGCGGGATGCCGTTTCTTTGTGTGCGAGCGGGATCATGCGTGCGAGCAAGACCACTAAAGGGGAATCCGCTTCCGGGACGGCGGGCACGTGCGGCAGGATCGGCGAATGGAGCACGTACGTGATGTCGCTGAGCTGCCGAAGGCCCATCTCCACCTGCACTTCACCGGGTCGATGCGGCCCACCACCGTCCTGGAACTGGCCGACAAATACGGCGTACGGCTGCCCGAGGCCCTGACCGAGGCGCTGACCAGCGGCGAGCCTCCGAGGCTGCGGGCTACGGACGAACGGGGCTGGTTCCGCTTCCAGCGGCTGTACGACGCGGCCCGCTCGTGCCTCAGGGAACCCGAGGACATCCAGCGCCTGGTGCGGGAGGCGGCGCAGGAGGACCTGAACGACGGCTCGGGCTGGCTGGAGATCCAGGTCGACCCGACGTCGTACGCGCCGCGCCTGGGCGGCCTCATCCCGGCGCTGGAGATCATCCTGGACGCCGTGGAGACGGCGTCCCGGGACACGGGCCTGGGCATGCGGGTGCTGGTCGCCGCGAACCGTATGAAACACCCGCTGGAGGCCCGCACACTGGCCCGGCTGGCGGTGCGGTACGCGGACCACGGCGTGATCGGCTTCGGCCTCTCCAACGACGAACGCCGCGGCATGGCCCGGGACTTCGACCGCGCCTTCCACATCGCCCGCGAGGGCGGCCTGCTGTCGGCCCCGCACGGCGGCGAGCTGACCGGCCCGTCCTCGGTGCGCGACTGCCTGGACGACCTGCACGCCGACCGGGTGGGCCACGGCGTCCGCGCGGCGGAGGACCCGCGCCTGCTGAAGCGGCTCGCGGACCGGGGCGTGACCTGCGAGGTGTGCCCCGCCTCGAACGTGGCGCTGGGCGTCTACGAGAAGCCGGAGGACGTCCCCCTGCGCACCCTGTTCGACGCGGGCGTCCCCATGGCCCTCGGCGCCGACGACCCGCTTCTCTTCGGCTCCCGCCTGGCGGCCCAGTACGACATCGCCCGCCGCCACCACGCCTTCACCGACGAGGAGCTGGCGGAACTGGCCCGCCAGTCGATCCGCGCGTCGGCGGCCCCGGTGGACGTACGGGAGAAGCTGCTGGCGGGGGTGGACGACTGGATCAGGAACGGGACCGCGTGAGCCCGACCACGAGGGGCAGCGTCCCTAGAGCTGCACGCCGACCGTCACCGGCTCGTTGACCAGGGTGATGCCGAAGGTCTCGCGCACGCCGGTGACGACCTCGCGGGCCAGGGCCAGCAGGTCCTCCGTGGTGGCCTCGCCGCGGTTGGTGAGGGCGAGGGTGTGCTTGGTGGAGATGCGGGCGGGACCCGTGCCGTAGCCCTTGGTGAAGCCGGCCTTGTCGATCAGCCAGGCCGCGGAGGTCTTGGTGTGCCCCTCCCCCGCCGGGTAGGCGGGCGGCTCGACGCCGTCGCCCAGCCGCTCCCGCACGCGCGCGTGGAACACCGCGAAGTCGGCGTCGGTGAGGATCGGGTTGGTGAAGAAGGACCCGGCTGACCAGGTGTCGTGGTCCTCGGGGTCGAGCACCATGCCCTTCCCGGCCCGCAACCCCAGCACGGTCTCGCGCGCGTGCCCGACCGGCACCCGCTCCCCCTGCTCGACGCCGAGCGCCCGCGCGGTCTCGGCGTACTTGATCGGCGCCGACAGCCCGTCCGCGTCCTCCAGCTCGAAGCGGACTCGCAGCACGACATACCGCTCGGGCTCGGCCTTGAAGCGGCTGTGGCGGTACGAGAACCCGCACTCCTCGTTGGTCAGGGTGACCGTCTCGTGCGCCCGCCGGTCGTAGGCGATCACCTCGGTGATCGTGGCGGAGACCTCCTGGCCGTACGCCCCCACGTTCTGGATCGGCGTCGCGCCGGCCGAGCCCGGGATGCCCGCCAGGCACTCGATGCCGGCCAGCCCGGCCTCCACGGTGCGGGCGACGGCGTCGCTCCACACCTCGCCGGCGGCCAGCTCCAGCGTGGTGCCGCGCAGCTCGCATCCGGTGGTGGCGATGCGCAGGGCCGTGCCGTCGAAGCCCTTGTCTCCGATGACCAGGTTCGACCCGCCGCCGATGATCAGCAGCGGTGTACCGGTGGCGTCGGCCTCGCGGACGACGTCGATCACCTCGGCATCGGTGGCCGCGGTGATCAGCCGGGTCGCGGGACCGCCCAGCCGGAAGGTGGTCAGCGGGGCGAGGGGCGCGTCATGGAGTTCCTGCACGCGCCCAAGACTACGAGACACCACTGACACCTCTGGCATACGCATGCGGGGCCCTCCGGGGCACACGCGTGGGGGGTTCCGCGTGGCACACGCGTGGGGGGTTCCGCGTGGCACACGCGTGGGGGGCTCTGCCTGGGAGACGCGTGACGGCTACCCCCCGGCACGCGCATGCGTGCGGCCATCCCGGCCGGGCACGCGCGTGCGTGCCGCCATCCCCGGCACACGCGTGGAGGGTTCCGCGTGGCACACGCGTGGGGGCTCTGCCGGGGAGACGCGTCACGACTATCCCCCGGCACGCGCGTGCGTGCGGCCATCCCGGCCGGGCACGCGCGTGCGTGCCGCCATCCCCGGCACACGCGTGCGTACAGCCTCCCCTGCACGCACACGCGTACGGCCCCGCTGTCACCGGCGGGGCCGTACGCACGCGTGCCGCGGTCAGCGTCCGGCGCCTTCCAGCACGGAGTCCGAACCGTCCGCATCCTTGGCCTCGCTGCCCGCGTCGGCGTCGGCGTCGGCGGTCGCCGCCCCGGGCACCGCCTCCCCGATCCGTTCGGGCCGCCCGCGCCGCGGTATCACCAGCGTCGCGAGGCCCGCCAGGGCGACGACCCCGGCGCCGGTCACCAGTGCGGGCCGCAGGCCGTCCACGAACGCCTGGCCGCTCTCGTAGCCGCCCTGCGCCGAGAAGATCGAGGCCATGATCGCGATGCCCAGGGCGCCGCCCACCTCGCGGAGCGCGTTGTTGGCGCCGGAGGCGATGCCCTGCTCCTGCGGCCGCACGCTGGACATGACCAGGTTGGAGGCCGGGGCGAAGAACAGGGCCATGCCGATGCCGTTGACGATCAGCCCGGGCAGCTGGACGGCGTAGGAGGCGTCGGCGGTGATCACGGAGGCCAGGTAGCCGAGGCCGGCGGCCTGGAAGAACAGCCCGGTGGCGACGACCGGCCGCCCGCCGATCCGGTCGGAGAGGATCCCGGCGATGGGCGCGACGAGCATCGGCATCCCGGTCCAGGGCAGCATCCGCAGGCCCGCCTCGGTCGGCGAGTAGCCGAGCACGCCCTGCATGTACTGGCTGAGCAGGAAGATCGACCCGAACATCCCGAGGAACATCAGCAGGCTCGCGGCGTTGATCCCGGAGAAGGCGCGGGAGCGGAACAGCCGCATGGGCAGCATGGGGTTCTCGGCCTGGATTCCGTGGCGCACGAAGGCGACGAGGAGCGCGGTACCGGCGAACAGGCCGGTCAGCACCAGGGTGCTGGTCCATCCGTCGACGGGCCCGCGCACCAGTCCGTAGACGACGCCGAAGAGACCACCGCTGACGAGGACCGTGCCGGTGAGGTCGAGCGCGGCCCCCTCGCCGTGGGACTCGGCGAGCCGCAGCCTCGCGAGCGGCAGCAGGGCGAGGCCCAGCGGAACGTTCAGCCAGAAGATCCAGTGCCAGGAGATGTGTTCGGTGAGGCTGCCCCCGATGAGCGGCCCGGAGGCGACGGCGAGCCCGTTGACGGCGCCCCAGATGCCGTACGCCATCCCGCGCTTGGCGGCCGGTACGGCGGCGGTGAGCAGGGTGAGCGTCAGCGGCATCATGACGGCCGCGCCGACGCCCTGGACCGCGCGGGCGGCGATGAGCGAGCCGATGCCCGGGGCCATGGCCGCGGCGGCGGAGGCGGCGGTGAAGAGGGCGGTGCCGCCGATGAAGAGCCGGCGGCGCCCGAAGCGGTCACCGAGCGCGGCGCCGAACATCAGCAGCACGGCGAAGGTGAGCGTGTAGGCGCTCACGGTCCATTCCAGGTCGTCCAGCGCCCCGCCGAGGTCCTCGCGGATGGAGGGCAGGGCGGTGGTGACGACGAGGTTGTCGAGGGCCGCCATGAATCCGGCGACGCTGGTGATGACGAGGGCCCAGCCGGCGCCACCGCGACGGGTGCTCGGCGAGTCCTGCGCCGTCTGTGCGGCCTGTGCCGTCTGTGCGGTCTGTTCCGTCTGCTGTGACATCTCTCCCCCAGAGAGATCGCTGGTTAGTTATTGATGACTAACTTTCAAGCCCATACGAATGCGCCGAACCTTCCGCGCACCCGATCCCTATTTCTCCAGCCGCCCGTCGACCCGCGCCGACGGGTAGAGCCCTTCCCACACCCGGTGTTCGGGCGGAAACCCCATGGCCACCAGGCAGTTGATGAGCATGCCGTACGCCATGAAGGTGGTCGTCTCGTCGATGTCGGCGCCGAGCGGCACATGCACGGTGTCCCACAGCCGCATCCACCCGGCCCGCACCGCCTCACCGAACTCGTGATCCCCCTCGGCCTCCGCGGCGTGCACCGCGACGTACATCTGCATCTGCATCATCAGCCGCTCGGGCCGCTCCGCGATGACCTTCGTGTACGCGTTCGCCATGGCGTGCAGGGCGGCTTCGCCCTCCAGCCCCTCGGCGGCCTCCTCGAAGGTGCGGATGGTCTCCTCCACGCAGCGCTGGGACGCCGCCAGGAAGATCGCCTTCTTGCCCGGGAAGAGCCGGAAGAGATACGGCTGCGACACACCCACCCGCTTGGCGATCGCCTCGGTGGAGGTGCCGTGATACCCGCCCCGGGCGAACTCACTCGTCGCCGCCCGAATGACGCTCTCACGCCGCTCGTCCGCACTCATCCTGGCCATGCGACAAAGTTAGTACTCAATCACTAACTAAGTCAAGGGCTCACGCCCCCTGGCCGACACTGCCGGGGCGAGCACAACGTAAGGGGCGCCCCCTATGGGAGAGCGCCCCTTACCTCGTGTCACGCGCGCGTGGGCTCACGCCAGGCGGACGACCGCTCGGGACATCCCGAGGACCTTCTGACCGCCGCTCATCGCCGTGAGGTCCACCCGTACCGTGTTGTCGTCGAGCTTGGCCGCGACCTTGCCGCTGACCTCGATGACGGCGCCCTGGTCGTCGTTCGGCACGACGACCGGCTTGGTGAAGCGGACGCCGTACTCGACGACCGCGCCCGGGTCGCCGGCCCAGTCGGTCACGATCCGGATCGCCTCGGCCATCGTGAACATGCCGTGCGCGATGACGTCCGGCAGTCCGACCTCCTTGGCGAACTTCTCGTTCCAGTGGATCGGGTTGAAGTCCCCGGAGGCGCCCGCGTACTGCACGAGCGTGGCGCGCGTCACGGGAAAGGTCTGCGCGGGCAGCTCGGTGCCGACCTCGACGTCGTCGTAGGCGATCTTCGCCGTCATGTCAGCCCTCCTCGGCCGCGCGGGCGACCAGCTTCGTCCAGGCGGTCACGACATGCTCGCCCGCCTCGTCGTGGACCTCGCCGCGGATGTCCAGGATGTCGTTGCCGGCCATGGACTTGACCGCCTCGATGGTCGAGGTCACGGTCAGCCGGTCACCGGCGCGCACGGGACGGACGTAGGAGAACTTCTGGTCGCCGTGCACCACCCGGCTGTAGTCCAGCCCGAGCTGCGGGTCCTGGACGACCTGTCCGGCGGCCTTGAAGGTGATGGAGAACACGAAGGTCGGCGGGGCGATGACGTCGGGGTGTCCGAGCGCCTTGGCGGCCTCCGGGTCCGTGTACGCCGGGTTGGTGTCCCCCACGGCCTCCGCGAACTCGCGGATCTTCTCCCGGCCGACCTCATAGGGATCGGTGGGCGGGTAGGTCCGCCCCACGAAGGACTGGTCGAGCGCCATGGGCTCGGAACCTCCTGGTTGCTCTACTGACCGGTACTGCTCGCCGATACGACGCGAGGCCGCCCCCGATCACTCGGGAGCGGCCTCGCGTACGAGCCTGATTTATCGCGTTTCGCGGTGCGCGGTGTGCGCGTTGCAACGCGGGCAGTGCTTCTTCATCTCAAGTCGGTCCGGGTTGTTACGCCGGTTCTTCTTGGTGATGTAGTTCCGCTCCTTGCACTCCACGCAGGCCAGCGTGATCTTCGGGCGGACGTCGGTGGCAGCCACGTGAGTGCTCCTTGACGAACGGATAGATTGATTTAACGCAAGAAAGAGTAGCCGATCGAAGGACCGACCCCACAATCGGCTACTGTGTGTAGCGGTGACCGGACTTGAACCGGTGACACAGCGATTATGAGCCGCTTGCTCTACCGACTGAGCTACACCGCTTTGATGTGATCCGTTCCCGCCTCGCGACGGGAACCTCTCACACCAGAGCCCCAATACGGAATCGAACCGTAGACCTTCTCCTTACCATGGAGACGCTCTGCCGACTGAGCTATTGGGGCGAGCGATGAAGACATTACACGGTCCGCGGCCGTTCACCCAAATCCGTTCCGAGCCCCCCGCGGGGGCCCGATTCCCGGCCGTCCCGACGCCCCCGTGAACCCCTCCGGCCCGGCGGACCACACCGGTACGACTATTGCGCTCCTCCCCGACAGGGCCGTACCGCCGCCCTAGGCTCGACTCACTCTGCGTGATCTTGTCCCGAGCCCGCCGAGTGCCCCTGCCGACTCTCTGGAGCGCGATGCCCGACAGCCAGCCGCAGCCGCCCCGCTCGCCGTCCTCCCCCGGCCCCTCCGGACAGCCGGAGCCCGCGGCCCTGCTGCTGTCCGGGGCCCGGCTCACCGACGGCCGCACGGTGGACGTACGGCTGGGCGGCGGGCGCATCGAGGCGGTCGGCACCAGCGGCAGTCTGGCGGCCGGTCCGGCCCGCGGGTCCGGCACGCGCGTGGACCTCAGCGGCTACCTCCTGCTGCCCGCCCCGGCCGAGCCCCACGCCCACGCCGACACCGCCCTGTCCGCCGACGCCGACGGTCCCGTGTCGTACGCGCCCCAGGACGTCCAGCGCCGCGCCACCGAGGCGGCCCTGCTGCAACTCGGGCACGGCGCGACCGCGTTGCGGGCACACGTGCGCGTGGGCGACGTCCAGGGGCTGGGCGCGCTGGCCGCCGTCCTCCAGGCACGCCGCTCGCTGCGCGGGCTGGCCGAGCTGTCGACGGTGGCGGTGCCCCGGCTGCTGACCGGCGCGGCCGGGGCGGACGGGCTCGCGATGCTGCGGGACGCGCTGAAGATGGGCGCCGCGGTGGTGGGCGGCTGCCCGGACCTGGACCCCGACCCAACCGGCTACGTCGAGGCCGTCCTGGAGGTCGCCTCCGAGCACGGCTGCCCCGTCGACCTGCACACCGACGCCGCCGACCCGGCCCGCCTGGCCCGGCTCGCGGCGATGGCGGGCGGCCTGCGTCCGGGCGTCGCCCTCAGCCCCTGCGGCGGCCTGGACCGCCTCTCCGGCGACGCCGCCGCCCGCACCGCCGACCAGCTCGCCGCGGCCGGCGTGACGGTGGTCTGCCTGCCGCAGGGCGGCTGCGGGGGCGTGGAGGGCCGCGGTACGGCACCCGTGCGGCTCCTGCGCGCGGCCGGCGTGCGCGTGGCGGCCGGCAGCGGCGCCCTGCGGGACGTGTCCAACCCCGTCGGCCGGGGCGACCCCCTGGAGGCGGCCTACCTCCTGTCCTCCCGCCACGGCCTGCGCCCCGAGGACGCCTACGACGCGGTGAGCGCCTCCGCGCGCGCGGTCCTGGGCCTGCCCGAGGTCCGCGTGGAGGCGGGTTTCCCGGCCGACCTCCTGGCGGTGCGGGGCGACCGGCTGGCGGGCGCGCTGTCGCTGGCCTACAGCAGGATCGTGATCCACCGCGGCCGCGTGGTGGCCCGCACGAGCGCGGTCCGGGAGTACTGCAATTCGGCGGCGACAGCGGAGTTGGGGCTTCCGCGGCAGGGGCGGGGGGAAGTTTCGTAGGGGCGGTTGCCGCTGGGCCGGCGGGGCCGGTTCGGGGTTGTGCGGCGGGTGGGGGTGTTCGGGCGTACGGTCGAAGACATGCGCATTGTCATCGCTGGTGGTCATGGTCAGATCGCGCTGCGGCTGGAGCGGCTGCTCGCCGCGCGCGGGGACGAGGTCGCGGGGATCATCCGCAAGGCCGAGCAGGGCGACGACCTGCGTGCGGCGGGTGCCGAACCGGTGCTGCTGGACCTGGAGTCGGCGTCGGTCGAGGAGGTCGCGGCGCATCTGCAGGGCGCGGACGCGGCGGTGTTCGCGGCCGGAGCGGGCCCGGGCAGCGGCGCGACCCGCAAGGACACGGTCGACAAGGGCGCGGCGGTGCTGTTCGCGGACGCGGCGGTACGCGCGCGTGTACGGCGTTTCGTGGTCGTCTCGTCGATGGGCGCGGACCCGAGGCACGAGGGCAATGAGATCTTCGACGTCTATCTGCGCGCGAAGGGCGAGGCCGACGCCTACGTGCAGGGCCTGGACGCACTCGACTGGACGATTCTGCGGCCCGGTTCACTGACGGACGACGCCGGCAAGGGCCTGGTCCGTCTGGAGGCGCACACGGGGCGTGGCGCGATCCCCCGCGACGACGTGGCCGCCGTCCTGGCCGAACTCCTGGACACGTCCGCGACAGCGGGCCTGACCCTGGAGCTGATCGGCGGCTCGACGCCGGTGTCGGTCGCGGTGAAGTCCGTGGCGGGGAACTGAACCTGACGGAGCGTGGGGCGGTGTGGGGCCGGATTCAGAACAGCGGGAGCTGACCAGGGAAGTCGGGCAGGACGTAGCCGTCCAAGGAGGGCTGGGCGGCGCCCAGTTGGGCGGTGCGGCGGGAGCCGGGGCACGAGGTGAGGTCCCCGCTCTCGCGGGCGCCGGGCGGGTCGTGCCGGGCGTAGCGTCCGGCGACGACGGCGATCTCGCGACGGCACACGGGGCAGTTTCTACGGCGGCTGGACATGTGTTCAGTGTGCCCGGTGGGCCACGCGGGTACCGCCCGGCGGCACGCGCCCCGCTCGCCGCGCGGATGTACCGGTATCTCCCTAGCATCCATACACGTGGCACATACCTTCGACGAACTCGTGGAGAAGCAGCGCGCGGCCGACGAGGCCCATGCGAGGGTCCTGGAGCTGCGGGACACCTACGGCGCGCCCACGGCCTCCCCGTGGTCGCAGACCCAGACGGACACCTACGAGACGGCCTGGCGGGCCTGGCGCGACCTCGCCCGGGACGTCCAGGCCGCCGTGACCGAGTACGCGAAGGAGGAGGGCAAGGCGCGGGGCGAGATCGAGGCGGAGGTGAAGCGCACGGCCAAGCAGTGATCCGGATCACTCAGCACGGCCCGCGCCCCCCGCGCGCACGGCTTGTCACACTTACACGAAAAGACCCCTCCGCGCTGCGCTCCCGCAGTACGAAGGGGTCTCTTTCCCTGTGGCGGCGCCAGGATTCGAACCTGGGTAGGCTAAGCCGACGGATTTACAGTCCGCTCCCATTGGCCACTCGGGCACACCGCCTGGGATTGACGCCATTCGAACCGCTTTTCGGCGGTGCTCCGTGGCGACGACGTAAACGATACCCGATGCGGAGGGGTGCTTCGCCACTCGATTGATCACCGCTCGGCGGTGGCGAGGTGGCTAGGCTTGTGCGGATGCGGCCCGGGCCCCTCGCGGGACCGGCGGCAGCCCCCGCGGACGCCGACACGCACCCGATACGCACCCTGATACAAGGAGCCACAGGACATGGCCGACTCCAGTTTCGACATCGTCTCGAAGGTCGAGCGGCAGGAGGTCGACAACGCCCTCAACCAGGCCGCCAAGGAGATCTCGCAGCGCTACGACTTCAAGGGCGTGGGCGCCTCGATCTCGTGGTCCGGGGAGAAGATCCTCATGGAGGCGAACTCCGAGGACCGGGTGAACGCTGTCCTCGACGTCTTCCAGTCGAAGCTCATCAAGCGCGGTATCTCGCTGAAGGCCCTGGACGCGGGCGAGCCCCAGCTCTCCGGCAAGGAGTACAAGCTCTTCGCGGAGATCAAGGAGGGCATCTCCCAGGAGAACGCGAAGAAGGTCGCGAAGCTCATCCGCGACGAGGGCCCCAAGGGCGTGAAGGCCCAGGTCCAGGGCGACGAGCTGCGCGTCAGCTCCAAGAGCCGCGACGACCTCCAGGCCGTCATCGCCCTCCTGAAGGGCCAGGACTTCGACTTCGCGCTGCAGTTCGTGAACTACCGGTAGGACCGGTTCCGGGCTTGGCGGTTCCGTCAGGGACGGCCGGTGATGGCCGGGAGGGGTGGGCGCCCAGGGTGTCCGCCCCTCTCGCGCGTCCGCGTGTGCCCGCCGGGCCTCAGTCGCGCGAGTTGCCGAACAGGATCCGGTACACGATCAGCAGTACGAGCGAGCCGCCGATGGCCGCCGCCCAGGTGGCGCCGTCGTAGAAGTGCTTGCTGATCGGGTGGTCCAGCCAGCGCGCCGATATCCAGCCGCCGATGAACGCGCCCGCGATGCCGATGAGGGTCGTCCCGACGAAGCCGCCCGGGTCGCGGCCGGGCAGCAGGACCTTGGCGATGACTCCGGCCAGGAGTCCCAGAATGATCCAGCTGATGATGCTCATGTCCTGAACCTGCCCTTCCGCGCTGTGCCCGCACTGTCCCGGGCCTGTGATCTTGCTCTCCGGACGGGCCGGGCCGGTGCGATGGTGATGAGGACGACGTCACGACGGGGCGAGCGGTTCCGCCCTCGGCCGGTCAGCCGGTCGTCGCCGTTCCGCCCGTGCGGGCCCGCAACTCCGCCCAGGGGGTCATCTCCAACTGCTCGTCCATGACGTCGTACCAGCCCGTGCCGTCGACCCAGGCGCGCAGCCACTCCGCGAGGCTGGGGGTGTCGACGAACCAGGCGTGGTCGGCGTCCCCCGGGTTGGGCTCGAAGAGCAGCACGGTGGCCTGCGGTGAGAAGCAGTCCACGCACGCGTACATCGCGCAGCCCCAGTGGGATATCGGCAGGACGCCCTCGGGCCAGGGCCAGTCGGGGTCCTCGCGGCCTGCCTCGCGATAGGCGAGGTACTGGGAGACGGCGGCGGGCTCGCCGGCCGGTGGGCTGTCGAGCAGGGGCAACAGGCCGTACTCCGGGCCGAATCCGCCGTCCGCTATCCGCAGGTACAGGTCGGCGAGCAGCGGCGGCAGGGGGAAGCCCAGCGCGGTCTCGGCGCCGTGCAGGATGTCCGCGTCGATGGGCGCGGGGAGGGAAGTCCAGCCCCAGGGACGGGTGGTGCGGGCCTTGTCCGCCACCCGTGCCAGCAACTCCTCGGTCTCGGTCATGCGTTCATGATGCGGGCGGCCACTGACATACGGGCCGGCCTGTGGACGACCGGCCAGTGGTGGAGAATCTCGCGGCCCGTACGAGTGATCAGCGTGTCGCGAACGGCTGGTCGGTGCGCACGATCTCCCTGCCCAGCGGGAAGAGCGAGATCGGGAGCATCTTGAAGTTGGCGATGCCGAACGGGATGCCGATCAGTGTCAGGCACAGGGCGATACCCGTGACGATGTGGCCGAGGGCCAGCCACCAACCGGCCAGGATCAGCCACAGCACATTGCCGACGCAGGAGGGGGCACCGGCGTCCAGCCGCTCGACCGTCGTGTAGCCGAAGGGCCAGAGCGCGTAGATGCCGATCCTGAAGGCGGCTATGCCGAACGGGATCCCGATGATCGTGATGCACAGGAGCAGGCCCGCGAGGACGTACCCCAGGAACAGCCAGAAGCCGCTGAGGATGAGCCATATGACGTTCAGGATGGTCTTCATCGGTGACCTGCCATCTTCTCCAGGCGGGAGATGCGCTCCGCCATGGGCGGGTGGGTCGAGAACATCTTGGAGAGCCCCTGGCCCGGGCGGAACGGGTTCGCGATCATCATGTGGCTCGCGGTCTCGATGCGCGGCTCGGGAGGCAGCGGCAGCTGCTTGGTGCCCGTTTCGAGCTTGCGCAGGGCGCTCGCCAGGGCCAGGGGGTCGCCGGTGAGCCGGGCGCCGGAGGCGTCGGCCTCGTACTCCCGGGAGCGGCTGATGGCGAGCTGGATGACGCTGGCCGCGAGGGGGCCGAGGATCATGATCAGGAGCAGGCCGAGCAGGCCGGGGCCGTCATCGTCGTCGGAGCGGCCGACGGGGATCAGCCAGGCGAAGTTGACCAGGAACATGATCACGGAGGCGAGGGCGCCGGCGACCGAGGAGATGAGGATGTCGCGGTTGTAGACGTGGCTGAGCTCGTGGCCGATGACGCCGCGCAGTTCACGCTCGTCGAGGAGGCGCAGGATGCCTTCCGTGCAGCACACGGCGGCATTGCGCGGGTTGCGGCCGGTCGCGAAGGCGTTGGGCGCCTCCGTCGGGGAGATGTACAGGCGGGGCATGGGCTGGCGGGCCTGGGTGGAGAGTTCGCGGACCATGCGGTACAGGCCCGGGGCCTCGAACTCACTGACCGGGCGGGCGCGCATCGCGCGCAGGGCGAGCTTGTCGCTGTTCCAGTACGCGTACGCGTTGGTGCCGAGGGCGACGAGGACGGCGACGATCAGACCCGTGCGGCCGAAGAAGCTGCCGATGACGATGATGAGGGCGGACAGTCCTCCGAGGAGCACTGCGGTCCTGAGCCCATTGTGCCGGCGGTGCACGGTACGCCCTCCAAGTCGTGCGGCAGGGGAACCCTTTGCTTGCTGATCTCCGGTCCAGCCGGTGTCTTCTCCAGTGGACCCTCCCGTCATGGCCAACGCCAGGCGGGAGCCACTAGTTCCCTTGTGCGTACGGCGGCGTGCGGGGGCCGTCCGGGTGACGCCCCCCGGGCCTCAGGAGCGGGCAGGGCTCAGAAGAGTGCCGTGTCGGCGAAGTGCAGGACGAGTTGAGGCGCGCCGGACAGGGCGATGCCGATGACGGCCGTCAGGGTGATGGCGGCGGTGAGGGGTGCGGGGGCGCGGTGCCTGGCGGGTTCGCCCTCGGGGGCGCGGAACAGCAGGGCCGTCCACTGGAGGTAGTAGAACAGCGCGATCACCACGTTGACGGCCATGACGACGGCGAGCCAGCCGAGGCCCGCGTCGACGGCCGCGGAGAAGACGGTGACCTTAGCGAAGAGGCCGATGATGCCCGGCGGCAGTCCGGCGAGGCAGAGCAGGAAGAAGGCGAGCAGGAGGGCGGCCAGGGGGCGGGTGGCGTACAGGCCGCGGTAGTCCGTGACGCGGTTCGCCTCGGTCGTACGGCCGACCAGGGCGGCGACCGCGAAGGCGCCGAGGTTCACGGCCGCGTACATGAGCGCGTACGCGACGGTGGAGCCGATGGCGCGCTCGGCGTCGTCGGAGTAGGCGGCCGCGGCGATCGGGACGAGGAGGTAGCCGGCCTGGCCGACGGACGACCAGGCGAGCAGGCGTACGGCGCTGTACGCGCGCGTGGCCTGCTGGCGCAGGGCGCCGACGTTGCCGGCGGTCATGGTGAGGGCGGCCAGGGCGGCGAGGGCGGGGCCCCAGACGTCGGCGTACGACGGGAAGGCGACGACGGTGACGAGGATGAGGCCGGAGAAGCCGACCGCCTTGCCGACCACCGACAGGTAGGCGGCGATCGGGAGGGGGGCTCCGACGTAGGTGTCGGGGACCCAGAAGTGGAAGGGGACGGCGGCCGTCTTGAAGGCGAAGCCGACGAGGGTGAGGACGACGCCCGTCTGGGCGAGGGTGTGGAGCTGTCCGTCGACGTGCCGGATGCGGTCGGCGACCTGGGTGAGGTAGAGGGTGCCGGTGGTGGCGTAGACGAAGCTGATGCCCATCAGGCTGACGGCGGTCGCGGTGACGGACGACAGGAAGAACTTCAGGGCCGCTTCGGAGGACTTCTTGTCTCCGTGCCGGATGCCGACGAGCGCGAAGGCGGGCAGGGAGGCGACCTCCAGGGCGACGACGAGGGTGGCGAGGTCGCGGGAGGCGGGCAGCAGGGCGGCGCCTGCCGCGGAGGACAGCAGCAGGAACCAGTACTCCCCTTCGGGGAGTTCCTTGCGGGCATCCTTGAGGGTCGTCACGGACAGCAGGGCGGCGAGCAGGGCTCCGCCGAGGACCAGGAACTGGATGGCCAGGGTGAAGCGGTCGGCGGTGTAGCTGCACGCGTGCGGGTCGCCGGTGAGGCAGAAGGTGGCGCGGTCGCCGTCGAGGAGGGGCAGCAGAAGGGCGGTCGAGGCGGCGAGTCCGGCGACGGAGAACCAGCCGAGCGCGGCCTTCCTCGCGTCGGGCACGAACAGGTCGGCGACGAGGACGGCGAGGCCGACGACCGCCGCGAGGGTGGGCGGGGCGACGGCGAGCCAATCCACGGACTGGACCAGGTTCTGGGCCAGCGGCTGGGCCAGGGAGCTCATCGGGTGCCTCCTGCGAGGAGCTGCTGCACGGCCGGGTCGGTGAGCCCGAGGAGGGCCTTCGGCCACAGTCCGCCGACGACGGTGAGGGCGACGAGCGGGGACCAGGCCGCGAATTCGTACGTCTGTACGTCGGTGAGCCGGGGGGCGTCCGGTGGGAGGGCGCCCATGCAGACCCGGCGGACCACGGTGAGCAGGTACGCGGCCGTCAGCAGCGTGCCGAACGCGGCGATCGCGGTGAAGGTGAGGAACGCGGGGCGGCTGAGGTCGTCGGCGGGGTCGAACGCGCCGAACAGGGCCAGCATCTCGCCCCAGAACCCGGCGAGGCCGGGCAGACCGAGGGAGGCGACGGCGGCGAAGGCGAGCAGGCCGCCGAGGCGCGGGGCCTTGCCGTACAGCGCGGCGCCGGTCTCCTCGGCGAGGGTGTCGAGGTCGGTGCTGCCGGTGCGGTCCTTCAGGGCGCCGACCAGGAAGAAGAGCAGGCCGGTGATGAGGCCGTGGGCGACGTTGGCGAACAGGGCGCCGTTGACGCCGGTCGGGGTGGTGGTCGCGATGCCGAGGAGGACGAAGCCCATGTGGCCGACGGACGAGTAGGCGATGAGTCGCTTGAGGTCGCCCTTGGCGCCCTGTTTGGCGAGGGCCAGGCAGGCGAGGGATCCGTAGATGATCCCGACGACGGCGAAGGCGGCGAGGTAGGGCGCGAAGGTGTGGAACCCGTCGGGG
The DNA here is from genome assembly GCF_055580085.1 of Streptomyces sp. NPDC032126. Classification (NCBI taxonomy): domain Bacteria; kingdom Bacillati; phylum Actinomycetota; class Actinomycetes; order Kitasatosporales; family Streptomycetaceae; genus Streptomyces; species Streptomyces sp. NPDC032126. Next base: position 174,060 of record NZ_JBVIMA010000006.1, on the reverse strand, counting down.
GCGATCGGCAGGAGAATCCGGACGAACCCGTACGTACCCATCTTCAGCAGGACACCGGCCAGCAGGACGGAGCCGACCGTCGGGGCGGCGGTGTGGGCGTCGGGCAGCCAGCTGTGCAGGGGCCACATCGGCGTCTTCACCGCGAGCCCGATCCCGATCGCCAGAACGGCGACGACCTGCACGGATGTGGTCAGCGACCGGCCGTTGTCAGTGGCGAGTGCCACCATGTCGAACGTGCCCGCCCGCAAGCCGATGAGGAGCAGGCCGAGCAGCATGACCACGGAGCCGAGCAGCGTGTAGAGGATGAACTTCCAGGCGGCCTGGGCCCGGCCCTCACCGCCCCAGCGGGCGATGAGGAAGTACATCGGGATCAGGACCGTCTCGAAGGCGAGGAAGAACAGCAGCAGGTCGAGGACGGCGAAGGTGGCGAGGGTGCCGGACTCCAGGACGAGCAGCAGGGCGACGAACGCCTTCGGGGTCGGGCCGGCGGGCGGCTTGAAGTAGCTGTACAGCGCGCTGAGGAAGGTCAGGAGCGCGGTCAGAACGAGGAGGGGGAGGGAGATGCCGTCGATGCCGAGGTGGATGCGCACGTCGAGTGCGGGGATCCAGCTGATGTCGGTGCTCGCCTGCATCCTCGACGGATGGTCGTGGTCGAAGCCGAGCGCGAGGACGATCGCGGCGGCGAGGATCACGCCGGTCACGGTCACGCCGTGGCGGAGCACGGCCTGCTCGGGCGACTTCCCCTTCAGCCCGGGCGGGGCGGGCAGCAGAGCCGCGGCGGCGCCGAGGAGCGGGCCGACGACGACGAACGCCAGAAGGAACTGCATCACGGACTCGTTGATATCGATCACGCCTGCTCACGCTCCCGTGGCGACGAGGACGGCGGCGACCGCGAGGACGACGGTGCCGGCGAGCAGCGCGCTCACATAGGTCTGCACATTGCCGGTCTGGGCGCGGCGTACGGCCGCTCCGAGCCAGCGGGGTAGGGCGCCCGCACCGCGTACGTACGTCTCGACGACCTCCCGGTCGAGGAACTGCACGAGCGAGGCGCCGGCCCGGACCGGGCGGACGAACAGCGCCGAGTACACGGCGTCCAGGTGGAAGCCGACGGCCGCGTGCCGGTGCAGGGGGCCGAGGAGCAGGCGTCCGGGGTCGGCCGGGTCGGGGGCGTGGGCGAGGCTGCCGTACACGGGTTCGTGACTGGCGATGGCCTCGGCCTCGACCAGGGCGGCGTCGCCCTCGGGGTGCGCGGCGACCGCGCCCATCGGGAAGCGGGCGGCGACGGCGGTGAGGCGGCGCCAGGCGGCGTAGGTGAGCAGGCCGCCGACCAGCGCGAGGCCCGTTCCGAGGACGGACGTGGTGAGGGTCGGGGCGAGGTCGCCGTCGTCGAACCAGTCGGGCAGCGTGCGGTAGGTGAGCCCACCGAGCGCGAGGGACGGCACGGCGAGCACCCACAGCACGGCGGTCATGGTCAGCGGCTGGCGGCCGTGGTCCGGCGCCTCGGCGCCACGACCCCGGAAGGCCAGCAGCCACAGGCGCGTCGCGTAGGCGGCGGTGAGCAGGGCGGTGACGAGTCCCGCGACCAGGACGATCCAGCCCGTGGCGGCGGGGGCGTGCTCGGTGTGGCCGGAGGCGACGTGCTCGGCGGCGCCGAGGACGGACTCCTTGGAGAAGAAGCCGCTGAAGGGCGGGATCGCGGCGAGCGCGAGGAGCGCCACGGTCATCGTCCAGTAGGCGTCGGGGACCCGGTCGCGCAGATGGCTCATGCGGGACATGGCGGCCAGCGAATTGGTGCCGGCGGCGTGGATGATCGCGCCAGCGGCGAGGAACAGCAGGGCCTTGAAGGCGCCGTGGGACAGGAGGTGGAAGACGGCGGCGCCGCGGTCGCCGACCGCGAGGGCGCCGGTCATGTAGCCGAGCTGGCCGATCGTCGAGTAGGCGAGAACGCGCTTGATGTCGTCCTGGGCGAGGGCGGCCAGGCCGGAGCCGGTCATCGTGACCGCGGCCATCACGGCGAGGACGACCAGCGCCGCGGCGGAGGACGCGAAGACCGGGAGGAGCCGGGCGATGAAGTAGACACCGGCGGCGACCATCGTCGCGGCGTGGATCAGCGCGGAGACGGGCGTGGGGCCGGCCATCGCGTCGGGGAGCCAGGTGTGCAGCGGGAACTGCGCCGACTTGCCGGCCACGCCCGCGAGGAGCAGCAGGGCGATCAGGGTCGGGTGGTCGAGTCCGCCGTGGGCGACCGTGTCGAGCACCTTGGTGATCCGGAAGGACCCGGCGTCGGTGGCGAGGGCGAACAGGCCGATGAGGAAGGGGACGTCGCCGAGCTTGGTGACCAGGAAGGCCTTGATGGAGGCGGCGCGCGCCTCCGGGGTCTCCCAGTAGTGGCCGACCAGGAAGTAGGAGCAGATGCCCATGACTTCCCAGCCGACCAGCAGCACGATCAGGTCGCCGGAGTAGACGACGAGGAGCATCGCGGAGGTGAACAGGGAGACGAGGGCGGCATAGGAGGGGTATCGCGGGTCGTCGCGCAGATAGCCCGTCGAGTAGATCTGCACGCAGGTGGCGACCAGGCCGACGAGGACGGCGACGAGGGCGGCGAATCCGTCGATGTACAGGGCCAGTTCGATCGGGATCGAGCCGGTCGGGGTGAGTTCGGTGGCCGCGCCGACGGCCGCGTCCCCGCCTTGGCGCACGGCGACGACGACGGCCAGGACGAGGGCGGCGAGCGTCGGCAGGACGGCGAGGGGGCGGGTGAGGCCGGGCACGGTGCGGCCCAGGAGCAGGCCGGCGACCGCGCCGAGGAACGGCAGGAGGGGGACGAGGACGGCGAGGGTGGTCGTGGTCACGCGGTGGCCTCAGCCTTCTCGGCGTCCGTCTCGGTCGCGGGGGTGTCGGTCTCGTGGCCCTCGGCGGTGTCGCGGAGCTTGTCGATGTCCGAGGTGCCGCGGTTGCGGTACACGGCGAGCACGATCGCCAGGCCGATGCCGATCTCGGCGGCGGCGATGGCGATGGTGAACAGGGTCAGGGCCTGCCCGGAGTGCAGGGTCTCCTCGGCGGTCCTGCTGAGCCAGACGTCGAAGGCGACCAGGTTGAGGTTGACGGCGTTGAGCATCAGCTCGACCGACATCAGGACCAGGATCGCGTTGCGTCGGGCGAGGACACCGTAGAGGCCGGTGCAGAAGAGGAGGGCGGCGAGGACGGCGGGATAGGCGAGGTGCATCAGCGGGCGCCTTCCTGCTCGGAGCCGTGACCGGAACGCTGCTCGGAACCCTGACCGGAACTCTCTGTGACGAGTTGGGAACTCTCGGCGACACCCTGGGCGTTCATGGGGGGAGAGCTCGAAACCGCCTTCGCTTTGCGGGACAGGACGATCGCCCCGACCAGGGCCGCGAGGAGGAGGACGGAGAGGGCCTCGAAGGGGAGGACCCAGTTCTGGAAGAGGCTCGCGCCGGTGACCTTCGTGGAGCCGGCGGCCGGGCCGTCCAGGTCGATCCAGGTGGTGCGGAAGGCGTCGACGACCACCCAGACCAGGGCGGCCGCGGCGGCGACGGCGACCGTGAGGGCGGCCCAGCGGTTGCCGGAGTCGGCGTCCGGGGAGCGGCCGATGGGGGCCCTGGTGAGCATCAGACCGAAGAGAAGGAGGACGACGACGGAGCCCACATAGATGAGGACCTGCACCCAGGCGATGAACTCGGCCGTCAGCAGCAGGTATTCGACGGCGAGGCCACCGAGGGTCACCACGAGCCAGAGGGCCGCGTGCACCAGCTGCCGGGTGGTGACGGTGACGAGGGCGGCGCCGAAGGTGACCAGGCCGACGAGGAGGAAGGCGATCTCGACACCGGTCGGGGAGAGGAAGCCGTGCGGCGCTTGGGCGAGGGTCACGACTCTCCTCCCTCGGGGCCGGTGGGCTCGGCCTGGGCGGCGGCCAGCTTCTCCGCCGTCTTGCGGGCGGCGGCGATCTCCTTCGGCTCCTCGGCGGAGGGGTCGAGGGCCGGCGGGGCCGGGACGGTCCACATCCACTCGCGCAGCTTGTCGCGCTCGTGGGTGAGGTCGTGGATGTCGGTCTCGGCGTACTCGAACTCCGGGGACCAGAACAGCGCGTCGAAAGGACAGACCTCGATGCAGATACCGCAGTACATGCACAGGGAGAAGTCGATGGCGAAGCGGTCGAGGACATTACGGCTGCGTTCGCGGCCGCCGGGGGTCGCCGCCGGGATCGTCTCCTTGTGGGAGTCGATGTAGATGCACCAGTCGGGGCACTCACGGGCGCAGAGCATGCACACCGTGCAGTTCTCCTCGAACAGGCCGATCACTCCGCGGGTGCGGGGCGGGAGGTCGGGCTGGGCGTCCGGGTACTGCTCGGTGACGTGCTTGCGCGTCATCGTGCGGAGGGTGACGGCCAGGCCCTTGGCGAGGCCGGCGCCGGGGATGCGCGGCCGGGTGGGCGGGAGCGGCTCGGCCATGGCTACTGGATCACCACCTTGACGATGCCGGTGAGGGCGATCTGAGCGAGAGAGAGGGGGACGAGGAGGGTCCAGGAGAGTTTCTGGAGCTGGTCCTCGCGCAGGCGGGGATAGGTCACGCGCAGCCAGATGACGATGAAGGCGAGGACGGCCGCCTTCAGCAGGGTCCACACCCAGCCGAGGCCGTCGGCGCCCCAGGGGCCGTGCCAGCCGCCCAGGAAGAGGACGGTGGTCAGGCCGCACAGGACGACGATTCCGGCGTATTCGGCGAGGAGGAAGAGGGCGAAGCGGAGGCCGGTGTACTCGGTGTAGGCGCCGAAGATGATCTCCGAGTCGGCGACGGGCATGTCGAAGGGAGGGCGCTGGAGTTCGGCGAGGCCGGCGACGAAGAAGACGACCGCGCCGGTGATCTGCCAGGGCAGCCACCACCACTCGAAGGCGTCCAGGATGCCGGGCAGGGAGACCGTGCCGGCGGCCATCGCCACGGAGGCGGCGGCGAGGAGCATCGGGAGTTCGTAGGCGAGGAGCTGGGCGGCGGTGCGGAGGCCGCCGAGGAGGGAGAACTTGTTGGCGGAGGCCCAGCCGGCCATGAGGGAGCCGAGCACGCCGACGCCCATCACCGCGAGGACGAAGAAGACGCCCGCGTCCAGGAGCTGGCCGACGGCGCCCTCGCTGGGGCCGATAGGGATGGCGAGGAGGACGAGCAGATACGGGAGGAGGGCCACGGCGGGGGCGAGCTGGAAGATACGGCGGTCCGCGCCCGCGGGGACGACGTCCTCCTTCTGCGCGAACTTCACGCCGTCGGCGATCAGCTGGGCCCAGCCGTGGAAGCCGCCGGCGTACATCGGGCCGAGGCGGCCCTGCATGTGGGCCATCACCTTGTGCTCGGTCTGACCGATGATCAGAGGGAAGGTGAGGAAGACACCGAAGACGATCAGGAGTCGCAGGGCGACGTCGAGAGCGTCATTCACCGCTGGCCTCCTGGGGGGTTCTCGGGGGTGTCGGGCTTTTCGGGGGTGGCGGACTCTTCTGCCGTGCCGGGCTCTTCGGGCGTGGCGGACTCTTCGGGGGTGGCGGACTCTTCAGGGGTGGCGGGAGCCTGCGGGGCGTCCGGAGCCGTGGTTCCGGGGGTAGATCCGGGTGCTGGCTCGGGCGCTTCGGGTTCCTGGTGGTCCCCGGGCTGGTCGGCCTGCTGGGGTCGCTCGGCTCGGCTTCTGGGCTCGGGGTCGGGCTCGTCGAAGGCGGGGCGGGCGTGGTGCCAGGGGGCGTCGGTGCTGCGGGGTGCGGTGGAGGGACGGGTCGCCGGTGCTTGCGCACGCTGGGAGGCGGAGCCTCCGGAGGCGCTGCGCGTACGACGACCGGCCGCCGGAGCACCGGGGGCGCCTGCGGTATCCGGGGCACCCGGCGCGGCGCTCCCAGCATCCGGCGCACCCGGAGCCCCCAGCGCACCCTCCGGCGTACTGGTCCGGGCCTCGCTCGGGGCAGCCGTTGCGGCGTCGGTTTGTTCGGTCGCCGCTGCCGAGCGCTGAGTCGCCGAGCCCTCGCTCGCGCTTCGCGCCCGACGCGCCGGTGTGACCGGGGCCGTCGGGGTTTCCGTCGGTGCGGCCGACTCGGCGGGTGCCGGGGCGGTCTGGCTGGCCGAACCCTGCGCCGCGGTGCGGGTGCGGCGGGGCGCAGGGCGGGGCTCCTGCGGCTCGGCGGGCGGGGGCGTCGCCGCCGTCTGGCTCGCCGAGCCCTCCGCCGCGGTGCGGGTGCGGCGGGGTGGGCGGTCCGCCGCTGCTCCGGTGGACGCGCCCGCCGCGCCGGCGCGGGGGGTGCGGGCGGGGCGGGTCGGGGCCGGGGGGAGTTGGCCCTTCAGGGGGCCCCATTCGTTCGGGTCGGGGACGCCTGGGGGGAGCATCTGGCGGCGCTTCGGGCCGCCGTGGTCGGATTCGCCGGGTTCCTTTGCGCCGGGCCAGGCCTTGGCCACGCGGGAGGCCAGGACGAAGTCCTTGCGCAGGGGGTGGCCCTCGAAGGTCTCCGGGAGGAGGAGGTGATGCAGCGACGGGTGGCCCTCGAAGGTCACGCCGAACATCTCGTGGGTCTCGCGTTCGTGCCAGGCCGCGCCGGCGTAGACGCCGACGGCGGAGGGCAGGCTCGGGGAGTCGTGCGGGACCGTCGTACGGACGAGGAGGCGGCGCACCGGGGACAGGGCGACCACGTGGGCCGAGACGCGGAAGCCGACGCCCGGTTCGTCGACCGCGCTCAGCCAGTCGAAGTAGGTGCAGGTCAGGGTGGAGCGGGCCGTCGTCAGCGCGGTCAGCCACTGGGCCGCTGGGACGTCGACGGTGAGGACCTCGTACGACTCCTCGGCCGTGGCCTGGGGGCCGAAGAGTTCCTCGACCGGGGCCGGGAGCCAGCCGACGGTGGTCATCGCGTCTCCCCCTGCGTCTCCCCGGCCGTCTCCCCGTTCGTCTCCCCGTTCGTCCTGCTCTGGGTCCCGTCGGCCGGCTCCCCCGCCGTCGTCCCGGCCGTCGCCCCGGCCGTCCCGCCGCGCGCCGCTCCCTCGGCGGGAGTCGGTGGCTGAACCAGGCCGCTCTGCAGGGCCGCCGGTGAGGGGCGGCCCGGGGTGGAGCCGTTGGCGTAGCGGTCGCCGAGGGATTCGCGGGCGATCTTCTCCTGGAGTTTCAGGATGCCCTGGAGGAGGGCCTCGGGGCGCGGCGGGCAGCCGGGGACGTAGACGTCGACCGGGATGATCTGGTCGACGCCCTTGGTGACCGAGTAGGAGTCCCAGTAGGGGCCGCCGCAGTTGCTGCACGCGCCGAAGGAGATGACGTACTTGGGCTCGGGCATCTGCTCGTACAGGCGCTTCACGGCCGGCGCCATCTTGTCCGTGACCGTGCCCGAGACCACCATCAGGTCCGCCTGGCGGGGGCCCGGGGCGAAGGGGATGACGCCGAGGCGGATGAAGTCGTGGCGGGCCATGGACGCGGCGATGAATTCGATGGCGCAGCAGGCGAGGCCGAAGTTGAAGACCCAGAGGGAGTAGCGGCGGCCCCAGTTCAGCACGACCTTCATCGGCTCGGGGGCGAGCCGGGCGAGGGCGCCCAACCGCTTCGGTTCGGGAAGCAGGACGGGCTCCGGGGCAGACGGGTTCACCTCCATGCCAGAACGCCCTTCTTGTATGCGTAGAGCAGTCCCACGGCCAGGAAGCCGAGGAAGATGAACATCTCGACGAGGGTGGTCGCGCCGTAGCCGGGGGCGGCGAAGACCGTGGCCCAGGGGAACAGGAAGATCGAGTCGACCGCGAAGATCACGTAGAGGAACGCGTAGACGTAGTAGCGGACCTGGGTGTGGGCCCAGCCCTCGCCGACCGGGTCGACGCCGCACTCGTACGTCAGGAGTTTCTCGGGGGTGGGGACGACGGGGCGGAGCAGGCGGCCCGCGCCGAAGGCGACGGCGACGAAGAGCACGCCGACGAGTGCGAGCAGCCCGACGACGGAGTACGACTGGAAGTAGTCCGCAGCGACGACGACCGTCGGGTCGCTCACCACTTCGCGCAGCGTCTGCGACAACGCCTGTCCCTCGCTCCCTGGCCTCGACACTGATGACGACGACGACAGTGTTCGACGATCTGTACGCACGCGAGTCTAGGGCCTGCTAAAGGGAGCGTAAGCAGCCCGTCACGGCTTGAGATGCGGGGGTGGGGTTTTCCCCCGTGACAGGTGGGCAGCAACCTCATGGCGCCGCGGCGCGCCGCGCGGCACGCTAGCGCATATGACCGCATCCCAGCTCGCCCCGCGCCGCAGCCCCGCGGGGGACGACGACCCGCTGCCTCCGCCCCGTTTCGCCTACGACACGCGGACGTGGCTGGAGATCGTGCACCTCCTGGCGAATCTGCCGATGGCGCTGATCGGCTTCACCTATGTGATGACGGTGATGTTCACCGGCGCCACGCTCTCCCTGACGGTGATCGGCCTGCCGTTGCTCGCGTTGGGGCTGATGGGCGCGCGGCTGTTGGGCCAGTTGGAGCGGGCGCGGGCGCGGGCGCTGCTGGGGCTGCGGATCGACGAGCCGAGCCCGTTGCCGTTGCGCAGGGCGAGCGGGTTGCAGTGGCTGTGGCTGATGCTGAAGGACTCGGTGGGCTGGCGGACGATCCTCTACGACTTCGTGCGGCTGCCCTGGGGCATCCTCACCTTCACGGTCACGCTGACCTCGCTGTTCGTGCTCTGGCCGGTGCTGCCGTTCCTGGCCCGGGGTCTGGCCAACGCGGACCGGGCGATGGTGCGCGGGCTGCTGTCCCCGTCGGACGAGCTGGAGCGCCGTATCGCCGAACTGGAGTCCGACCGGGGGGTCGTGGTCGACACGGCGGCCGCCGATCTGCGGCGCATCGAGCGCGATCTGCACGACGGGGCGCAGGCGCGGCTGGTCAATCTGGCCATGGGGCTGGGTCTGGCGAAGGAGAAGCTGCTGGAGGATCCCGACTCGGCGGCGGTGATGGTGGAGGAGGCGCACGGCGAGGTGAAGCTCGCGCTGCAGGAGCTGCGCGATCTCGCCCGCGGGATCCACCCGGCCGTGCTCACGGACCGCGGCCTGGACGCGGCGCTGTCGTCGGTCGCCTCGCGCTGCACGGTGCCGGTGAAGGTGACGACCGACCTGGTGTCGAGGCCGGCCGCCGCCATCGAGGGCATCGCCTACTTCACCGTGTCCGAGCTGCTGCAGAACATCAGCAAGCACAGCGGGGCGCGGTCGGCGTCCGTGGACGTGTGGCGGTCGGAGGACCGGCTGCTCATCCAGGTGTGGGACGACGGCCGCGGCGGGGCGCGCCTCGACGGGGGCAGCGGCATGCGTGGTCTCGCGGACCGTCTCGGCGCCGTCGACGGCTTGTTCGTCGTGGACTCGCCTCCCGGTGGTCCCACGACGGTGACGGCGGAGCTTCCGTGGCGGGACCGGGCGGAGCCGTAGCCCGGAGCCGTACGGGTGGGGGGTGGGGATATCCCCCGGTCCAAGACGCCGACGGACTCCATGGCCCGTAGGGGCCGCCCCCGGGAGGCTGGAGGTACGACAGGAGCCGGACCACGAGCAGAAACGGACGACGGCGATGACGACGGAGTACGGACACCAGCATCACCGGCCGGTGTATGAGTCCGCCGGTGAGCGCCGGCACCGTGTGCCCACCGGGCTGCGGGCGCCGTTCGAGGCGCGGGCCTGGCGGGAGCTGACCTTTGTGCTGCTGAGCCTGCCGATCGGTGTGGTGCTGTTCAGCTACGCGGTGACGATGGTGGCGCTGGGCGCCGGTCTGCTGGTGACATTCCTCGGGATCCCGGTGCTGGCGGCCGGACTGGCCGGCTGCCGGGGCTTCGGGGCGCTGGAGCGGGCGCGGGCGCGCGGGCTGCTGGGCCTTGAGGTGGACGCGCCGGAGCCGCTGCGGGCGCGCGGGAACGGTCCGATGGCGTGGATGGGCGCGGTGCTCAGGAGCGGGGCGTCGTGGCGGCATCTGCTGTACGCGGTGCTCCAGCTGCCGTGGGCGGTGTTCTCGTTCAGCGTGGCGGTGACCTTCTGGGCGACCGGCTGGTCGCTGCTGACGTATCCGCTGTGGTTCTGGCTCTTCCCCATGTACGGCGGCCAGGGCGGCCTCCAGCTGTACGGCGACGAGCAGCACAGCGTGTATCTGGACAACCCCTTCGAGATCACCGTGACCGCGCTGGTGGGGCTGCTGTTCACGCTGGCCACGCCGTGGATCGTGCGGGCGCTCACCACGGTGGACCGGGTCCTGGTGCATGGGCTGCTCGGGCCGTCGCGGCTGGCGTCGCGGGTGGTGGAGCTGGAGTCGGACCGGGGCGTCGTGGTGGACGCGGCGGCGGCCGATCTGCGGCGCATCGAGCGGGACCTGCACGACGGGGCGCAGGCGCGGCTGGTGGCGCTGGCGATGGATCTGGGGCTGGCGAAGGAGAAGGTGCGGGAGGATCCGCGGGCGGCGGCGGTGATGGTGGAGGAGGCGCACGGTGAGGTGAAGACGGCGTTGCAGGAGCTGCGGGATCTCGCCCGCGGGATCCATCCGGCGGTGCTGACCGACCGGGGTCTGGACGCGGCGCTCTCGGCGGTCGCCTCGCGCTGCACGGTGCCGGTGCGGGTGGAGGTGGACCTCGGGGAGCGGCCGGCGCCGGCGATCGAGGGCATCGCCTACTTCACGGTGTCCGAGCTGCTGCAGAACATCAGCAAGCACAGCGGGGCCCGGTCCGCGTCGGTGGACGTGTGGCGCGTCGAGGGGGACGGGCCCGCCGGGAACTCCGGCGAGGGTGGGGACCGGCTGATGCTCCAGGTCGTCGACGACGGGGTGGGCGGCGCGGACGCCTCGGCCGGTTCGGGCCTCGCGGGCCTCGCGAGCCGCCTCCAGGCGGTCGACGGCATCCTGCTGGTCGACTCCCCCACGGGCGGCCCGACCCGGATCACGGCGGAACTGCCGTGGCGCGCGACGGGGGCGTGAGACGCAAACGCGGCGGGGCATGAGGGGCATGACAGGGCGGCGCGCCAACCCCTCACCAAAGCCGCCCCGCACCCCTCACCCAACCCTCGCTGAAGCCGCCCCGCACCCCTCACCAACCCCCCGCCAAAGCCCCCCTGCACCCCCGCTGAAGCCCCCCTGCATCCCCGCTGAACTCCCGCTGAAGCCGCCCTGCAAGCCCCCACCCTGCGAAGTTCCCATCACGCCTGTGAGAAACGCTGGGGGCGACCCCTAGGTACTCCCTAATCCCGTTGTCCCGGCCCACCTTGCTGCTCAATGCTGGAATGCTGGACATACCGAGAGTCGGGGTCGGGGAGCCAAGGGATCGTGGAGGACAGGGTGCGGGTGGTCATCGCCGAGGATTCGGTGCTGCTGCGGGAGGGCCTGACCCGGTTGCTGACCGACCGCGGGCACGAGGTGGTCGCCGGGGTCGGCGACGCCGAGGCCCTCGTCAAGACCATCACCGAGCTGCACGCGGAGGGCGCCCTGCCCGACGTGGTCGTGGCGGACGTACGCATGCCGCCGACGCACACGGACGAGGGCGTGCGCGCCGCCGTCCAGCTGCGCAGGGCGCATCCCGGTCTCGGGGTACTCGTTCTGTCGCAGTACGTGGAGGAGCGCTACGCCACCGAGCTGCTCGCCGGCTCCAGCCGCGGCGTGGGCTACCTGCTCAAGGACCGGGTGGCCGAGGTGCGGGAGTTCGTGGACGCGGTCGTGCGGGTGGCCGAGGGCGGTACGGCCCTGGACCCGGAGGTCGTCGCCCAGCTGCTCGGCCGCAGCCGCAAGCAGGACGTGCTCGCGGGGCTCACCCCGCGGGAGCGGGAGGTGCTGGGGCTGATGGCGGAGGGCCGGACCAACTCGGCGATCGCCAAGCAGCTGGTGGTGAGCGACGGCGCGGTCGAGAAGCACGTCAGCAACATCTTCCTCAAACTGGGCCTGTCCCCCAGCGAGGGAGATCACCGAAGGGTGCTGGCCGTGCTGACCTACCTGAACTCGTGAACGAAATCATGACGAAGACTCTTACCGACGTAGGGTTGATTTTGGGAGGGTTCGTGACCGGACCGCTCCCCGACAGCCGCCTCGAGGGAGGTCCAGTTCAGTGACCAGTCAGGTCAGCAGCCCAGCGGAGCAGGCCGACGGAACCGACGGAGCCGTCGTAGGAGAGCAGCGCAAACCGGGCGGGACGAAGGACGTACGGCGTCTCGACCGGGTGATCATCAGGTTCGCCGGTGACTCGGGTGACGGTATGCAGCTCACCGGTGACCGGTTCACCTCGGAGACGGCGTCGTTCGGCAACGACCTGTCGACGCTGCCCAACTTCCCGGCCGAGATCCGTGCCCCCGCGGGCACCCTTCCGGGCGTCTCCTCGTTCCAGCTGCACTTCGCCGACCACGACATCCTCACGCCGGGCGACGCGCCGAACGTCCTGGTGGCGATGAATCCGGCGGCGCTGAAGGCCAACATCGGCGATCTGCCGCGCGGCGCGGAGATCATCGTCAACACGGACGAGTTCACCAAGCGGGCGATGCAGAAGGTGGGGTACGAGGCGTCGCCGCTGGAGGACGGCTCGCTCGACGGCTACCAGCTCCACCCGGTGCCGCTGACCACCCTGACGGTGGAGGCCCTGAAGGACTTCGACCTCACCCGCAAGGAGGCCGAGCGCAGCAAGAACATGTTCGCGCTCGGCCTCTTGTCGTGGATGTACCACCGGCCGACGGAGGGCACGGAGAAGTTCCTGACGTCGAAGTTCGCGAAGAAGCCGGACATCGCGGCGGCCAACATCGCCGCGTTCCGCGCGGGCTGGAACTTCGGCGAGACGACCGAGGACTTCGCGGTGTCCTACGAGGTCGCCCCGGCGGGCGCGGGCGCCTTCGCCGTGGGCACGTACCGGAACATCTCCGGGAACCTCGCCCTGGCGTACGGCCTGATCACCGCCTCCCGGCAGGCCGATCTGCCGCTGTTCCTCGGCTCGTACCCGATCACCCCGGCCTCGGACATCCTGCACGAGCTGAGCAAGCACAAGAACTTCGGTGTGCGCACGTTCCAGGCCGAGGACGAGATCGCGGGCATCGGCGCGGCGCTGGGCGCGGCGTTCGGCGGCTCGCTCGCGGTGACCACGACGTCCGGCCCGGGTGTGGCGCTGAAGTCGGAGACGATCGGCCTCGCGGTCTCGCTGGAGCTGCCGCTGCTGGTGGTCGACATCCAGCGCGGCGGTCCGTCGACGGGTCTGCCGACCAAGACCGAGCAGGCCGACCTGCTCCAGGCGATGTACGGCCGCAACGGCGAGGCGCCGGTCCCGGTGATCGCCCCGAAGACCCCGGCGGACTGTTTCGACGCGGCGCTGGAGGCGGCCCGGATCGCGCTGACGTACCGCACGCCGGTGATGCTGCTGAGCGACGGCTATCTGGCGAACGGCTCGGAGCCCTGGCGGATCCCCGAGGTGGACGAGCTGCCGGATCTGACGACGCAGTTCGCGCAGGGTCCGAACCACACGCTGGAGGACGGCACCGAGGTCTTCTGGCCGTACAAGCGCGACCCGCAGACCCTGGCCCGGCCCTGGGCGATCCCGGGCACGCCGGGTCTGGAGCACCGCATCGGCGGCATCGAGAAGCAGGACGGCACGGGCAACATCTCCTACGACCCGGCCAACCACGACTTCATGGTCCGCACCCGCCAGGCCAAGATCGACGGCATCGAGGTGCCCGACCTGGAGGTCGACGACCCGCACGGCGCGAAGACCCTGGTCCTGGGCTGGGGGTCGACGTACGGGCCGATCACGGCGGCGGTACGGCGGCTGCGGCGGGCCGGCACCCCCATCGCGCAGGCGCATCTGCGCCACCTCAATCCCTTCCCGCGCAATCTCGGCGCGGTGCTGCGAGGGTACGACCGTGTGGTGATCCCCGAGATGAACCTCGGTCAGCTCGCCACACTGATCCGGGCGAGGTACCTGGTCGACGCCCACTCGTACAACCAGGTCAACGGCATGCCGTTCAAGGCGGAACAGCTCGCCGCGGCGCTGAAGGAGGCCATCGATGGCTGACACGTCCAGGGAAGGCACGGGCACGATCGAGGCGCTCTCGCTCGTCCCCAAGGCCGAGGCCAGGCAGTCCATGAAGGACTTCAAGTCCGATCAGGAAGTGCGCTGGTGCCCCGGCTGCGGGGACTACGCGATCCTCGCCGCCGTCCAGGGCTTCATGCCCGAGCTGGGGCTGGCCCGCGAGAACGTCGTCTTCGTCTCGGGCATCGGCTGCTCGTCCCGCTTCCCGTACTACATGAACACGTACGGCATGCACTCCATCCACGGCCGGGCGCCGGCGATCGCGACGGGCCTGGCCACCTCGCGGCGCGATCTGAGCGTCTGGGTGGTGACCGGTGACGGTGACGCGCTGTCGATCGGCGGCAACCACCTCATCCACGCCCTGCGCCGCAACGTCAACCTCAAGATCCTGCTGTTCAACAACCGGATCTACGGTCTGACGAAGGGCCAGTACTCGCCGACGTCCGAGGTCGGCAAGATCACGAAGTCGACGCCGATGGGCTCTCTGGACGCCCCGTTCAACCCGGTGTCGCTGGCGGTCGGCGCGGAGGCGTCCTTCGTGGCCCGCACGATCGACTCCGACCGCAAGCATCTCACCGAGGTGCTGCGCCAGGCGGCGGCCCACCCGGGCACGGCGCTGGTCGAGATCTACCAGAACTGCAACATCTTCAACGACGGCGCGTTCGAGGTGCTCAAGGACCGGGATTCGGCTCAGGAGGCGGTGATCCGGCTGGAGCACGGGCAGCCGATCCGCTTCGGTGCCGACGACGCGCGGGGGGTCGTACGGGACCGGGTGACCGGGGATCTGAAGGTGGTCGACGTGACGGCGGAGAACGAGGCGGAGATCCTGGTCCACGACGCGCACGCGGCGTCGCCGACCACCGCGTTCGCGCTGTCGCGGCTGGCCGACCCGGACACGCTGCACCACACCCCGATCGGCGTCTTCCGCAGCGTCGAGCGGCCGGTCTACGACACGCTCATGGCCGACCAGCTCGACACGGCCATCGAACAGCACGGCAAGGGCGACCTGGCGGCACTGCTGGCGGGCGGCGACACGTGGACGGTGGTCGGCTGAACCGGCGGCCGCTCGTCGGTCACGAGGCCCGGGACTGGATTTCCCGGGCCTCGTCGTAGGCGAGGCGGGCCTTCTCCACGTCCGACATGCGCTGCTCGGTCCATGCCGCGAGGGCCCGCACCTGCTGGGCCGCCTCGCGGCCGAGGTCGGTGAGGGAGTAGTCCACGCGGGGCGGGATGACGGGCTTGGCGTCGCGGTGGACGAGCCCGTCGCGCTCCAGGGTCTGAAGGGTCTGGGTGAGCATCTTCTCGCTGACGCCCCGGCCGAAGCCGCTGACCGCCCGCCGCAGCTCGCTGAAGCGGTAGGAGCGGTCGAGAAGCGCGATCAGGACGAGGACGCCCCAGCGGCTGGTGAGGTGCTCCAGGACGAGGCGGTAGGGGCACAGGGCCTCGGCCTCGCCGGGCGCGGAGCCCTGATACTGCTGCTTACTTACGGCCATGCCAGTACCTTACTTCAAAGTGGGTACTTTCGCTCAGTTAGTGCCTCTCCTATGGTTAGCGCATACGCACGGTTAGTCCATACGCATGGTTAGTGCCTACGCGCCCCACAGGGAGTTCTGAATCATGAGCATCGTCGTCACCGGAGCCACCGGACACCTCGGCCGCCACGTCGTGGAGCAGCTGCTGGAGAAGGTCCCCGCGGAGCAGATCACGGCCGTCGTGCGCGACCAGGCGAAGGCGGCGGACTTCGCGGCGCGCGGCGTGAAGCTCGCGATCGCCGACTACAACACCCCCGAGACCTTCGACGGCGTCTTCGCCGCGGGCGACAAGGTGCTGCTCATCTCCGGCAACGAGTTCGACAAGGGCCGCCCGGGCCAGCACCAGGTGGTCATCGACGCGGCGAAGGCGGCCGGCGTGGCGCTGCTGGCGTACACCAGCGCCCCGGGCTCGCTGACCGCCGCGCTGGCCGACGACCACCGGGCCACCGAGCGCGCGCTGCTCGCCTCCGGCCTGCCCTACACGCTGCTGCGCAACGGCTGGTACCACGAGAACTACACCGAGAACCTCGCCCCGGTGCTGGAGCACAACGCGGTCGTCGCCGCCGCGGGCGAGGGCCGCGTCTCCTCCGCCTCCCGCGCCGACTACGCGGCCGCCGCGGTCGCCGTACTGACCGGTGAGGGCCACGAGAACCAGACGTACGAGCTGGGCGGCGACGCGGCGTGGAGCTTCGCCGAGTACGCGGCCGAGCTGAGCGCGCAGACCGGCAAGGAGATCGCCTACAACCCGGTCGACGGCGACACCCTGAAGGGCATCCTGACCGGCGCCGGCCTGCCCGAGCCCTTCGCCGCGATCCTCGCCGGCGTCGACGCGTCCATCGAGAAGGGCGAGCTGGTCGTGACCTCCGGTGACCTCTCCCGCCTGGCGGGCCGCCCGACGTCCCCGATCTCCGAGGCGATCACCGCCGCGCTCAAGGGCTGAACTCCCCCGTCCGGGCCCTGAGCGCCCCCACCCCCGACTGTCATGACCGTATGGCGATACGGACATGACAGCCGGGGGTGCCCGGCGTTACCTTCGAGCCACGCGTGTGCGCGTGGGCCGCGAGAAGGAGGAACCGGTGGGCGGGACGACCAAGGGCGAGGCACGGATAGGTCTGCTGAACGGCTTCGCCGCCTACGGCATGTGGGGGCTGTTCCCCCTCTTCTTCCCCCTCCTCAAGCCCGCCGGGCCGTTCGAGGTGCTGGCCCACCGGATGGTGTGGTCCCTCGTCGTCGTCGCCCTCGCGCTGGTCTTCCTGCGGCGCTGGGCCTGGGCCGGTGAGCTGCTGCGACAGCCCCGCCGACTGGCGCTCGTCGCGGTCGCCGCGGCCGTCATCTCCGTCAACTGGGGCGTCTACATCTGGGCCGTGAACAACGGCCGGGTCGTCGAGGCGTCCCTCGGCTACTTCATCAACCCGCTCGTCACCATCGCGATGGGCGTGCTGATCCTCAAGGAGCGGCTGCGGCCCGCGCAGTGGGCGGCGGTCGGCGTCGGCCTCGCCGCGGTCCTCGTCCTGACCATCGGCTACGGCCGCCCGCCGTGGATCTCCCTGATCCTCGCCTTCTCCTTCGCGACCTACGGGCTGGTCAAGAAGAAGGTCAACCTCGGGGGCGTCGAGTCCCTCACCGCCGAGACCGCGATCCAGTTCCTGCCCGCGCTCGGCTACCTCCTGTGGCTCACCGCCCAGGGCCACTCCACCTTCACCACGCAGGGCGCGGGCCACTCGGCACTGCTGGCGGCGACCGGCCTCGTGACGGCCCTCCCGCTGGTCTGCTTCGGCGCCGCCGCGATCCGCGTGCCGCTCTCCACGCTGGGCCTGCTCCAGTACCTCGCGCCGGTCTTCCAGTTCCTGCTGGGCGTCGTGTACTTCGGCGAGGAGATGCCGGCGGAACGCTGGGCCGGCTTCGCCCTGGTGTGGCTGGCCCTGGTCCTCCTCACGGCGGACGCCCTGAGGACATCCCGCCGGACGAGGCTGACGCTGGCGGAGGCGGAGGGCACGAAGGCAGTGGCAGCGCTGACGCAACCGCGCCAGACACCGACTGCGGCTTCGGCTTCGGCTTCGGCGACGGACGGGGTGGACGTACAGGCGTAGCCCGCGCCACGCGGGATTCGGCGAACTCCCCCAGCCCCGCCGGGCACACCTCCTACAGTGGGCCTCGAGCAGGACGATCCACTGTGGCGGGAGTGGTCGCATGGCGGGGGATGCCGCGGCGGAGCGCCGGGCCGTGGAGGCGCGGATCGCCACAGCGCTGGCCCGGATGACCGGCCCGGGCGACGCGGGCGGCGCGCCACCGGCGTACGTACGACGGCACGCGGTGGAGCACGCGGCGGCGGGCGGCGTGCTGGACGAGCGGTTCCTGTCGTGGGAGTTCCTGCCGTACGTGGACGCGGGGCGGTTACGGGCGGTGTCCGCCGCCGGAACGTTCGACGCGGCGTCGCTGCGGAAGCCGGCGCGGGATCTGCTCAGGGTGTGGCGGCTCGCGGCGCACGCGTGGGACTGGGACGCGCCGCGCGACAACGCGACGACGCTGTGGGCGTACGCACGGTCCGCGGGGATGCCGGGCGAGCCGGAGCCCCGCGGCGACTGGCGCATGCTCTGGGCGGACTGGCCGCTGGAGGAGGGGGAGCCGGTCACCCGGCAGATGAGCGTGGCCACCGGGCTGGTGCTGCCCGACGGAAACGCGCTCGTCGTCACCGTCGACGTCGCCGCCGACAGCACCGCGCTGTGCGTGTGGGACCTGGCCACGGGGCTGGCGTCGGGAGAACCCGTTCCGATCCCCTCCACCAGCTACAAGATCGCCGCCCTCACGCTCCGCGACGGCCGCGTCCTCGCTGTCACCGGCGGCGACGACAACGTGGTCAGGGCGTGGGACCTGGCCACCGGTCAGCCCATCGGTGAGTACATGACCGGCCATGCCGACGGCATCGCCGCCGTCGCCGCCCTGGTCCTTCCCGACGGGCGGGCCCTCGCCGTCACGGGCGGCACCGACGGCACGGTCCGCCTGTGGGACCTTCTCGCGGGTGAGCCCGTCGGAACGCCCCTGACCGGACACGACCGCGAGGTGCTCGTGGCGTCCGCGACCTTGCTGCCCGGCGGCCAGGCCCTCGCCGTCACCGGCGGCACCGACGGTACGGTCCGGATCTGGGACCTGCCCTCGGGCCGACTCCTCGCCGCACCGACCGGCCACAGCGGGCCGGTCGGCACCATCGACACCTTGACGCTGCCCGACGGACGCACGGTGGCCGTCACCGGCAGCGAGGACAGGACGGTGCGGCTGTGGAGCCTGCCGTCCGGCCGGGCCGTCGGCGAGGGGCCCCTCGTCCATGACACGCAGATCACAGCCCTGGCCGGTATGACGACATCGGACGGCCGGGCCCTCGTCGTCGTCGGCGAGGACAGCGGTGCGTTGCGGCTGTGGGACGTGGCCGCGCATCAGCCCACCGACCGCCTCCTGGCCCGCCTCGCCATGGTGGCGTCGGCGACCGCCTTGGTGCTGCCGAACGGGCGCGCCCTCGCCGTCACCGGCGGGTTCGACGTACGGGTGTGGGACCTGGCGACGGGCAGCCCCGTCGCAGAACCGCAGGTCGACGTCAGCGACTTCGTCAACGCTGTCACCGCTCTCGCCCTGCCCGACGGTCGCATCCTGGGCTTCTCCAGCACCGACGACGAAGACACGGTGCGGGTGACGGACCTCGCGACGTTCCGGGTCGTCGACGGGGTTCTGCCCGCCGAAGCCCACCGAGCCGTCTCGCTCTCCGCTGTCGTGCTCCCCGACGGCAGGGGCGTCCTCCTCCACGACAGCAGGGACTCGACCGTCCCGGTGTGGGATGTGCGCACCGGTGAAGGCACCCGCTTGGTGGGCCACACCTCCAGAACCGTCAACGCGGTGCACGCCCTGGTGCTCCCCGACGGCCGGGCCCTCGCCGTCGCCGGCGACGCCGGGGGCACCGTCGGCGTGTGGGACCTCATGACGGGCGACCCGGTCGGGGGGCCGCTGACCGGCCCCGTGGGCAACGTCAGCACGGTGTCCGCGGTGCCCTCGTCCGACGGGCGCGTCCTCGTCCT
Organism: Streptomyces sp. NPDC032126; assembly: GCF_055580085.1. Taxonomy (NCBI): domain Bacteria; kingdom Bacillati; phylum Actinomycetota; class Actinomycetes; order Kitasatosporales; family Streptomycetaceae; genus Streptomyces; species Streptomyces sp. NPDC032126. The sequence continues at coordinate 154,453 of NZ_JBVIMA010000006.1, read as the reverse complement.
CGCCAGCGACGACAGGACGATCGTGACCTGGGATCTGGCGACGGGCCGCCGCGTCGGCACTGCCCCGTCCCGGACCGTAGATGTCATCACGCCGCTGGCCGCGGCCATGCTGCCGGACGGCCGCGGCGTGGCCATCACCGGCCGGGACCTGAACGCCGTGGTGTGGGACCCCGCGACGGGCGACCTGGTCGGAGATCCGCTGATCGGCCACACGAGCTTCGTGACCGCGACCGCCGTGGCACAGGCGCCCGACGGCCGTGTCCTCATCGTCACCGGAAGCTTCGCGGGCGACGTACGGGTGTGGGACCTGGCCACCCGTCGCCCCGTGTCCGGCGTCCTGCGGGTGCCGGGGCCGGTGGGCGACGTGGCCCCGATCGTGACGGGCACGGAACTGACGTTGTTCATCGGGGGCCGCGGTCTGCTGATGGCCTCCCTGCGCCTTGATATCTGATCGACCGGTTGGTCCCGACACCTCGGGGGTATCGATGACACTCATCCTGGGCATCCACGGAATCGCCCAGCATCAGCTCGGCCGCAAGCAGTTGCTCGCGAGCTGGGGTCCCGCGCTGGAGGACGGAGTGGAGGCGGCCGCCGAGACTCCGGTCGGGGAGCTGCCGTTCGGGCTCGCCTACTATGGGCGGCTGTTCCTCGAAGACGCCCACGGCGCCGACACCCCCGCACGCCCCACCAAGGGCCTTCGCAGCAAGGATCTGTCCGATCTCGCCGATCTCTCCGATCTGGCCGAGGACGAGCTGGCCGGCCTCGTGGACGCCGCCGCCGAGGCGGCCGGCGACGACGCCCTGCGGGCGGCGGAGCGGGCCGGGGTCAAGGGCTACACCCGCGTCCCGAGGGCACTCCAGCATGTCTGCCGCGCGCTGGACTGGCGGTTCGGCCCCGGCGCCGCCCTGCTGTTCGTCGGCTCCTTCCGCCAGGTCCGCCGCTATCTGCGCGACCGCCGGCTCAAGGCGGCCGTGGACGGCGTCGTCGACGCCGCGCTGACCTCCGGCACCCGGGTCCTGATCGGGCACTCCCTCGGCTCGGTGGTCGCCTTCGAGTGCGTACGGCGCCATCCCGCGCACCGGCTGGATCTGCTGCTGACGCTGGGCTCACCGCTCGGGGCGCGGTTCGTACGGGCCATGCTGCCCGACCCCGCCCATGGCTCGGCGGGGCTGCCGGCGAACGTCGGCGCCTGGGTGAACGTACGGGATCCGCACGACCCGGTGACCTTCGCGGGCGATCTGGCACGGTACTGGCCCGGGGTGAAGGACGAGCCCGTCGACAACGGGGGCGACGCCCACGCGGCCCCCCGCTATCTCGGCAAGCGGCAGACCGGCGACGCGCTGCTCGCCGCGCTGCCGGAGCTGGCCCGGTGAGCGAGGAGATCCGGCGGCGGCACTTCGTCGCCATCGCCACCGGCGAGTACGACGACCCCGAGTTCAAGCCTCTCGCCGTCGACGCCGAGGTGCGGGCGCTGGCCGACTGGCTGTGCGCGCCGGACCTGGGGACGCCGCCCTTCGTCCACGCCCATCCCGAGCTGGCCGCGAACCCGACCAAACAGCAGGTGCGCGACGCCCTGGAGGATCCCCCGCCGCGACGCCGCTGGCGCGAGGCGGACGCCGCGGTCGTCTTCGTCACCGGGCACGGCGTCACCCGGGACGGCGCTCACTGGACCGTGTTGCGGGCCAGCGAGTCGGACCGGCTGGCCGCGACCGCGCTGCGCACGGTCGACCTGATCGGATGGCTGAAGGACACCCGGATCCGCCATCTGCTGATGATCCTGGACCAGTGCTTCGCCGGGGCGACCCTGCGCGAGGTGGCCGCCTTCGAGAAGGATCTGCCGGACACCTGGCTGGTGCTGCCCAGCGCCACCCGGGACCAGGAGGCCGTGGAGGGCGCGTTGACCGGCGCGGTGACGGAGTTCCTCGCGGAGCTGCGCTCACGGGAGGGCGAGCAGTACGCGGGGCGTCGCGCCCCGCTGCTGGACGTACGGGTGTTCCTGGAGGGCGTGGCCGCCAGACTCGGTCCCGGACGGCGGCTGATCCCGCTGCCCGGGGGCCGGGTCTCCGGTCCCCACCCGTGCCTGCCCAACCCGCACTACCGTCCGTCGGACACCGCCCCCGTCGAGGCCCGGCGCAGTGATCTTGCGCTGCCCCGGCAGGACCTGGAGACACACTGGGAGCCGCGGTCCCGGGGGGTGGGCCGCGTGGAGGACGCCGGGTGGCTGTTCACCGGCCGTGAGCGGCTGCTGCGGGACCTGATCGCCGCGTCGGCCGGTCCGGCGGCGGCCACCGTGGTCACCGGTGGCGCGGGCAGCGGCAAGTCGGCCGCGCTGGCCTGGCTGGTGACCTTCAGCGACCCGGTGTTCCGCGCCCGCCACCACGACAAGCTCGCCGCCGTCGCCCCGGAGCTGCGGCCCGCCGAGGGAGCGGTGGACGCCGCGGTGCTGGCCACGGGCAAGACCGCCGCCGACATCATCGCGCAGCTCGCCGCCGCGCTCGGTGTGCCGGCACCCGCGACGTCGGGAGCCGCCTCCTCGGCGGCGGAGTGGATCGACGCCTGGCAGCGCTGGCTCGCCACCCGCGACACGCCCGTCACCGTCGTGGTGGACGCGCTCGACGAGGCCGACCGCCCCGCCACCGTGCTGACCACAGTGCTGGCCCGGCTCGATCCCGGCCGGGACCGGGTGCGGCTGCTGGTGGGCGTGCGCTCCCCCGGCGGCGACGACGGCACGTCGCCCGCCGGGCGGCCCGCCCGGGGCATCCCCCTCGCGGACCAGGCGGAACGGACCCTCGCGGCCCACCGGATCCGCGTCGACGAGGCACCCTGGTGGGACCGGCGCGACCTCGGCGAGTACGCCGTCCGGATCCTGACGGGCACGCCGGGCAGCCCCTACGTCCCGGCGGCGCCCGAACTGGCCCGTGCCGTCGCGGAGGCGCTGGCGGCGCGGGCCGGCACCTCGTTCCTGATCACCCGGATCGCCGCAGCCAACCTCGCCCGTCGCCCCGCCGTCGTCGACCCGGGCGACCGCTCCTGGCTCACGGCCGTCGACGACGGTGTGCTCGGGGTGTTCCGCGCCGACCTGCACACGCACCGGCAGGATCCCGAGGACCGGCTCAAGGCGGTCCATCTGCTGCGGGCGGTCGCCTTCGCCCGCGGCCGCGGCATCCCGTGGCGCCGCATCTGGCCCGCCTTCGCCAACGCCGTCGCCGACGACCCCGACCGCTCCTACGGCGACACCGACATCGCCGACCTGCTCGGCTCACCGCTGGGCGGCTACCTCACCGCGGACACCGCCGACGGCACCACCGTCTACCGCCTCTTCCACGACGCTCTCGGCGCCACCCTCCGCGACCACTGGCAGGACCTCCTGGCGACCCCGCACCCGACGGCCCACTGACCCCCGCCGGACGGCTTGACCCCCGGCCGCCCGATCCGCAGTGTCCGGCCCGGTACGACACTCCGGAGTTTCCGACGGGCGGCCCGGGGGCGTTCGCCCGGCCCTATAAAGGGCTGCATGACGGAAGAAGCCGCGGCCACCCCCGCCCCCACGCACTGGAAACTCGTCATCGACTGCGCCGACCCGCACGCGCAGGCCGACTTCTGGGCCGGCGCGCTGCACTACACGGCCGAGGACAACAGCGCCCTCGTCGAGCGGCTGCTGGAGCTCGGCGCGCTGCCGGGCGCGGCCACCGTCGAGTACCACGGGCGGCCGGCGTTCCGTGACCTGATGGCCGTACGACACCCCGACGACCCCTATGACGAGCAGAGCGGCACCGGACTGGGCCGGCGGCTGCTGTTCCAGCGGGTGCCCGAGGCCAAGACCGTGAAGAACCGGCTCCATCTCGATCTGCATCCCGGCGAGGGGCGCCGCGCGGCGGAGGTCGAACGGCTGCGGGCGCTCGGCGCGAGCGTGCTGCGGGAGGTCGAGGAGCCCTCCGGGGAGTGGGTGGTGATGGCGGACCCGGAGGGCAACGAGTTCTGCGTGCACTAGGGACTTTCCTTCGGATCCGGCCGGGGCCGCCCGCATCGGTCCCGGTATCCGAACTTCCTGTCCAGATAGCGCTCTTGACGGAGAGTCAGTCACAGCTTCACCATCCAGGCACCCCATTCACTGTGGACACCCTGTGGCGAACCCACGGGGTCTCCCTCGGAATCCGGAGCCCCCCCACCATGAAGCTCTCCGTTTCCGGGCGGGCGTCGGCCGCTGCCGTCGTGGCCGCCGTCACCCTCCTCGCCACCGGGTCCATAGCCGACGCGGCGCCCGACTCCCCGACGGTCGCCGCGGCTCCCGACATCCCCGTGGCCAACGTCAAGGCGCATCTGGCCCAGCTCCAGTCCATCGCCACCGCCAACGGCGGCAACCGGGCGCACGGCCGCGCCGGTTACAAGGCGTCCCTCGACTATGTGAAGGCCAAGCTGGACGCGGCCGGATTCACCACCACCGTCCAGCAGTTCACGTCCTCCGGCCGTACCGGCTACAACCTCGTCGCCGACTGGCCCGGCGGTGACACCACGCAGGTCATCATGTCCGGCTCGCACCTCGACAGCGTGACGGCGGGTCCCGGCATCAATGACAACGGATCCGGCTCCGCCGCCGTCCTGGAGACCGCCCTCGCCGTGTCCCGCGCCGGCTACCACCCCACCAAGCATCTGCGGTTCGCGTGGTGGGGCGCCGAGGAACTCGGCATGATCGGATCCCGGTACTACGTCAACAACCTGTCCTCGACGAACCGTTCACGCATCAAGGGCTATCTGAACTTCGACATGATCGGGTCGCCGAACCCCGGCTACTTCGTCTACGACGACGACCCGGCCATCGAGCAGACCTTCAAGAACTACTACGCCGGCCTCGGCATCCCCACCGAGATCGAGACCGAGGGCGACGGCCGCTCCGACCACGCGTACTTCAAGAACGCCGGGGTCCCTGTGGGCGGCCTGTTCTCCGGGGCCGACTACGTGAAGACGTCGGCCCAGGCGGCCAAGTGGGGCGGTACGGCGGGCCAGGAGTTCGACCGCTGCTACCACTCCTCCTGCGACACCTCGGCCAACATCAACGACACGGCCCTGGACCACAACGCGGACGCGATCGCCTACGCGGTGTGGGCCCTGTCGTCGTAACGCCCAAGGTCTGAAGGAGGGGCCTAGTCGGGCCTAGTCGCCCTTGGCCCGTGCCCGGTCCGCCAGGCGGAGCATCCGGGCGCGGGCCGACTCCAGCTGTTCGGCGTCCTCTGCCGCGGGGCTGCCCTCCTCGGCCGCCAACTCGGTCCACAGGCCGAGGAGTTCGGTCCCCAGGTTCAGCCCCTGGAACGGGTCGCGCACGGCCCGCCAGGCGGACGCCGCGCTCTGTACGTTGCCGTAGGCGGCCTCGGCGTCCCCGGCGCGGCGGTGGATCCCGGCCAGGTCGACGGAGACATGGAAGGCGCGGAGCGGGTCACCGGCCAAGTAGGCGATGTACGCGGTGAGTTCGCGCAACCTGAGCACCTCGGGGTGCTCGGGTCCGAGCGTGCCCGACGCCTCGACGACGGTCCGCTCGGCCATCTGGGCCGCCGCGTCTATCCGCCCGGCCCGCACGGCCGCGTTGATCCGCGCCACCGGCTCCCCGAGCAGCACGGGCACCCCGTCCTTGCCGGAGAGCGTACGCGGATCCTCCCCGAGCACGGCTTCGGCAACGGCGTCGAATCCCCGGGCGGGGGTGGGCTTGGGGTCGGGGTCGGGATCGGGGGTGGCAGAGGGGTTGGGGGTGACAGAGGGGGCTGGGCTCGCGTCCATCGTGGGCGGCGGTCCGAAGACCCCGGTCGGGGCGAGGACGGTACCCGGCGCGGGCGGAGTGTCCGGCGTGGCCTGGACGCCCGGTGCCGACGGCGTCTCCCGCTCCACCGGCGCCTCGACCGCCCGCAGCCGGAATGTGGGCGCGGAGTCGACGACGGCCGACCGCTCGGGATCGACGGGGTCGACGCGATCAACGGGTTCGACGGCGGCGCCGGGCTCGGCCCCACCGACCGGCACCCCCGGCACCCGAGGCTCAGTGACCGCCGCCGCGCCCCCTTGCCTGGCCGCCTCCCCCAGCACCCCCATCCGTACCGGCTCCCCCGAGAAGTGGCTGGAACCGTCCGTCTCGACGCGCAGCGGGACGACGTAGCCGATGCGGGTGTCGTGGACCGTGGCGAGGACCGGGTGGCCGGTCGCGAGGGCGATGCGGTGGAGGTGGCGCAGGACCGCGTGCTGGATCTCCTCCTCGCCGGTCGCGATGACCGGCACTCCGCCGATCGTCGCCCCGGCCGCCCCCGCACCGGGGACACGCACGTCGAGCGGCACCACCACGGCGGCGGCCGGTCCGGCGCCGCGCCGGTCTTCCCGCTTCTTCTCGCGGCTCAGTCGAGACATCGGTTCCCTCACACTCGGATGCGTGGGGAAGCCGTACGGCTCACGCTCCCCAGCGTCACGATCCGGTCGTACACGTACTGTTGAGTCTCTCCGCTCACCCCCGGCGGGCGCGTCACCACGACGTCACAGCCTCGTTCCAGGAATCCACCGGGGCGCGGGGCCGGGGTCGGGGTCGGCGACACGAGGAGGGGCGGGGCGGATGCGTACGACGGACGGCGGTCAGCGCGGGCCGGAGATCTGGATCCGCGGCCCGGTCACCGTACCGCCCGAGGAGCGGCCGTACGATCCGGCGGCCGCCCACGCCCCCTCCCCGCGCCGCTTCTCGTGGCTGGCCACGCACGGCGGAGCGGGCGCGACCACGCTGGCCGCGGTGTACGGCGGACACGACTGCGGCCGCGACTGGCCGGGGCCGGGCGCTCCGGCGTCGGTCCTGCTGGTGGCCCGCACCCACGTCACCGGCCTGGAGTCGGCGCTGCGCACGCTGGAACTCTTCCGGCGCGGCGAGGCCCCCTACGGCCTGGACCTGGACGCGGTGGTCCTGGTCGCGGACGCCCCGGGCCGGCTGCCGCGCCCGCTGGCGCACCGCGTGGGGCTGATCGAGTCGGTCATCGACGTGTACCGGGTGCCGTGGCACGAGGCATGGCGTCTGGGCGACCTGACGGGTCCGCCACCGCGCGGTACGGAGGCACTGGCGCGACTTACATGCGCACGCATATAATGCGTGAGCAATTACAGGCGTGCGCCGAGCAAGCGAGGTTCGCCGAGCGATCGAGGTCCGCCGATCAGCCGAGGTCAGGGAGAGCAAGCGAGATGACCGCACCGACCCGTCGATTCCTGTTCGTGCTCGGCAGCAGCCGCGGCGACGGCAACACCGAGCTGCTCGCCCGCCGGGCCGCCGAGCAGCTCCCCTCCGACGTCGAGCAGGAGTGGATCAGCCTGGCCGACCATCCGCTGCCCGACTTCACCGACCGGCGCCACGACAGCGACCACGTGCGCCCCGTCGAGGGCGCCACGGCGCTCCTCCTCGACGCCACGCTCGCCGCGACGGACATCGTCATCGCCTCGCCGCTGTACTGGTACTCGGTCTCCGCCCACACCAAGCGCTACCTGGACCACTGGTCGGGCTGGCTGCGCACGCCCGGCGTCGACTTCAAGGCGACGATGGCCGGCCGCACCCTGTGGGGCGTGACCGCGCTCGCGGACGACGAGCCGTCGGTCGCCGACCCGCTGGTGGGCACCCTGCGCAACTCCGCCGCGTACCTGCGGATGCGCTTCGGCGGGGTGCTGCTCGGCAACGGCAGCGCGCCCGGTGACGTACTGAAGGACGAGCGGGCGCTGACGCGGGCCAAGACCTTCTTCGCGGGCGAGGGCTCAGGCTGAGGCTGAGGCTGAGGCTCAGGTGGTGATGTCCTTCGTGGTGAACCGCGCCCAGGCCGCCGAGCCGAAGACGGCGGCGTAGAGGGCCTGGAGTCCCAGGTTCTTCTGCAGGTCGTCCCAGTAGACGGGGTCGCGCATCAGGTCGGCGAACGACAGCCAGTAGTGCGGGAAGAGGTAGGGCTGGACCGCGTGCAGCTGGGGGATCTGGTCGACGATCTGCACGGTGATCAGCAGCCCGACGGTGGTGGCCATCGCCGCGATGCCGCTGCCGGTGAGGGTGGAGACGAACAGTCCCAGCGCCGAGACTCCGACCAGGGAGGCGGCGACCACCAGTGCGATCAGCAGCGCCCTGCCGAGACCCTCACCGAAGCCGATACGGGTACCGGAGATGGTGGTGAGGTCCCCGAGCGGGAAGAGCAGCGCCCCGACCGCCAGCGCCGACACGGCGACCACGAGGGTGGCGACCAGACAGAAGGCGAGCGTGGTCACGTACTTGGCGAACAGCAGCCGGGTACGGCCGGCCGGGGCGACGAGCAGATAGCGCAGGGTGCCCGCGCTCGCCTCGCCGGCGATGGCGTCCCCCGCGACGACCCCGACCGCCATGGGCAGGAAGAAGGGGAGCGTGGCGGCGAGCGCGGTGAAGACCAGGAACAGGCCGTTGTTGGTGACCTGCGCCATGAAGGCCGGGCCCGCCTCGCCGCCCCCGCCGCCGGGTCCCTGCCCCGAGCCGCCGTCCGACTCGATCTTCACGGCGATGCCGATGAGCACGGGCACGGCGGCCAGCACCCCGAGCAGCGCGAGGGTCCGCCAGCGCCGCAGGGTGACGAGGAACTCGCTGACGAAGAGCCCGAGCGTCCAGAACGCCCGCACCCGCACGGCCCCCGTACCGGTGACCTCAGCCGTCGACATCGAACCCCTCCCCCGTGAGCTCCACGAACGCGTCCTCCAAGGAGGCCCGCTGCACGCCGAAGCCGCGGACGCGCACGCCCGCGGCCACCAGCGCCGCGTTCAGCTCGGCGGGCTCCCGCTCGGGCGGCTCCCCCGTGACCCGGTCCCGCTCCTCCTCCACGACGATGTCGCCGACCCCCTGTTCCTTCAGCACCCGTGCCGCGTCCCCCGTGTCCGGGGTGGTGACGACGAGCCGTCCGCGCGCCCGGGCTGCGAGCTCGGCGACCTCGCCCTGGGCGAGGAGCCGTCCGCGGGCCATGACGGCGGCGTGCGTGCACACCTGCTCGATCTCGTCGAGGAGGTGGGAGGAGAGGAAGACGGTGGTGCCGTCGGACGCCAACTCCCTGACCAGCGACCGGATTTCCCGCATGCCCTGCGGGTCGAGACCGTTGGTCGGCTCGTCGAGGACGAGGAGCCGGCGCGGCTGGAGCAGGGCGGCGGCCAGGCCGAGCCGCTGTTTCATGCCGAGCGAGTAGGCGCGAGCCTTCTTCCCGGCGGCGGCCGTGAGTCCGACCCGCTCCAGCGCGGCCCCGACCCGGGCCCGCCGGGTGCGCGGGTCGGCGGTCGGGTCGGCGGCGTCGTAGCGCTGGAGGTTGTCCCGGCCGGACAGGTGCCCGTACAGGGCGGGCCCCTCGATGAGGGCCCCGACCTGCGGCAGGACGGTGCGCGCCGCCCGGGGCATGGGCTGCCCGAGCACCCGTGCCGCACCGGAGGTCGGCTCGATCAGCCCCATCAGCATGCGGATGGTGGTGGTCTTGCCGGAGCCGTTGGGCCCGAGGAAGCCGAAGACGCTGCCCCGAGGGACGGTCAGATCGAGGGAGTCGACGGCCAGGTGCCCGCCGCGGTACCGCTTGCTGAGCGCACGGGTGAGGATGACGGCGCCGTCGTCGTGGACCTGCACGAACCCCCTCTTTCCTCGGTCAGCCCTGGTTGGCGGCCTTGACGAGGGCGTCCTTGGTGACGGCGCCGACGTAGACCTTGCCGTCGTCGGTGACGAGGGCGTTGACGAGACGGGTGGAGAAGACCGTGCCGGAGCCGAACTTGCCGGAGACCTTGTCGCCGAAGGAGCCGAGGAATTTCCCGAACCCGCCGAGGTCGTCACCGCCGGAGGCGGGCGCGGAGGGGATGCCCTGGCCGCCGGTGTCGAAGGTGGCGACCGAGTCCCAGCCGTCGCCGAGGACGTTGAGCCCGCCGAGGTCACCGGCGCCGGGGGCGAAGTGCTCGAAGTCCCCGTCCCGCAGCCCCTTCGGCTCCTTGTGGCCCTTCTCCTCCTCGGTGACCTCGGCGCCCTTGGGCGGGGTGAAGTCGAAGGTGGAGGCGGCGGGCTTGGCGAAGCTGACCTGGGTGAAGCCGGCGTCCACCACGGCGGCGCCGCCGGCGGCCGGGGTGAGGGTGAACTTCAGGGGCACGCCGGTGCCGGAGTCCACGGCGATGCTGATGGCACCGACGGTGGAGTCGGCGTCCTTGGGCTTGATGACCAGCTTGTAGGCGTCCCGCCCGGCGACATGCACGGTGCCGTCGACGGAGACGGACGTGGTGGAGTCGACCGCCTTGAGCGCCTGGTCGGCGAGCTGACCGGGGGTCAGGGAGCCGGTGGGGTCCTTCTTCTCGCCCTTGGCGTCCTGGGCGGGGGCGGTGGAGTGGTAGACGGAGTTGGAGGAACTGTCGTACCCCCACAGGTCCTTGCCGTTGTGGATCAGGGAGTACTCGGCGGCGTGCTCCAGCAGGGAGACCTTCTGCCGGTCCGGTCCGTCGGCGGCGACGCGCAGGGTGTGCGTGCCGGTGGCGAGTTCGGTGAGGTGGGCCGAGGGGTCGGCGGAGGAGCCGTCGCCCGCGCCGCCGGCGGCGGAGGCGAGGCCGCCCGCGAGACCGCCGAGGTCGGGCAGGCCGAGGTCGGTGCTGACCTTCACGGTGCCGGAGAACTGTTCTACGTCCGAGGCGGCGATCTTCTCGATGAGCTGCTGTGCGCTGATCTCGGGGAGGTCGGGGTCGCCGGAGTCGGCGAGGGCGGGTACGAGGCCGATGGTCGCGGCCGCGACACCCACGACGGTGACCGGAACGGCGTACCGGACCAGCTTGCGCCGCCCGGAGCCCGGGGTGTCCTCGGATGAGTACGGTGCCATGTGTGCCTTACCTCCGTTGTCGGCGGCGGCTGAGCCGCCATTCTCACCCGAATCGGTGAGCAGTGGTGATATCCGCACTCCCATCTGACCAAATCCCCCGCCCTCGAACGTCACCCCTCGGACTCAACTCCACGTACGACTGCGGTATGACACGAGGGAGTTGGGGGGTGGGGTGACCCGTAGGGGTCGGGGGTGGGGAGAAGGCAAGGACGGCGTCAGCAGGAGGGGCGCAGGGGCGAAGCCCCGCCGGGGGGCGACCCCTCCACCCACCGAGTCGGGTGGGTGGGGAAGCTCCTCTCAACCCGCCCGGTGCACCACCGCATCGCACAGCTCCACCAACGCCGCCTTCGCCTCGCACTCCCGCAACGGCGCCAACGCCGCCCGCGCCTCCTCGGCGAACCGCACCGTGTCCCGCCGAGCCTGCTCCAGCGCCGGATGCTCCCGCAGGGCCCGCAGTGCCTCCGCGTGCCGCGCGTCATCGCTCAGGTCGGAGTCCAGCAGCTCGCACAGCGCGATGTCCTCCGCCAGCCCCAGCCGCGCCGCCCGCTCCCGCAGCCGCAGCACGGGCAGCGTGGGGATCCCCTCGCGCAGGTCGGTCCCCGGGGTCTTCCCGGACTCGTGCGAGTCGGACGCGATGTCCAGCACGTCGTCGGCGAGCTGGAAGGCGACCCCCAGCCGCTCCCCGTACTGGGTCAGCACGTCCACGACCGTCTCGTCGGCGCCGGACATCATCGCCCCGAACCGGCAGGACACCGCCACGAGCGACCCGGTCTTGCCCGCGAGCACGTCGAGGTAGTGGTCCACGGGGTCCCGCCCGTCGGTGGGCCCGGCGGTCTCCAGGATCTGGCCGGTGACCAGCCGCTCGAACGCCAGGGCCTGTACGCGGACCGCCTCCGGCCCGAGGTCGGCGAGGATCTGCGACGCGCGCGCGAAGAGGAAGTCACCCGTGAGGACGGCCACGGAGTTGCCCCAGCGGGTGTTCGCGCTGTCGACCCCGCGCCGCACGTCGGCCTCGTCCATGACGTCGTCGTGGTAGAGCGTGGCGAGGTGGGTGAGCTCCACCACAACGGCGGACGGCACGATTCCGGGCGCGTAGGGGTCCCCGAACTGCGCCGCGAGCAACACGAGCAGTGGCCGGAACCGCTTCCCCCCCGCTCGTACGAGGTGCTGCGCGGCCTCCGTGATGAACGGGACCTCACTCTTGGTGGCGTCGAGCAGGCCCTCCTCGACAGCCGCCAATCCAGCCTGGACATCGGCTTCGAGAGCCTGGTCCCGCACGCTCAGCCCGAACGGCCCGACGACGGTCACGAGGGATCTCCTGTCTGCTGGCGTCTACCGGCGATTACACGGTTTGTCGATAGGTCGCTGCCATCACTCAAGTCAGCGTATCCGGTCACCTTTCGATCACCGCCAGCCCCCACGGTTAGGCCAGTCGAAAAGAGACCCTTGAACCACTTGCCCGATTCACCCCCACTTGCCCCTGCCGGTGACATGACTCACTTCACCCACATGGGCCACACGCACCCCCACCTCCCCCACCCCCCAGCCCCCGCACGCGAGTTGAGGCTTGGCACTAGCAAAGGATCAAGCACCCCAAACACCCCACACCAAGGTCAACAGCCCCATTCCATGATTCCGGCTCTTGTTCCCGACATGTGCTCTCGCATACGTTCCCGCCGAGCCGGGCGGACGCCGAATCCTGCCGCCGCCCGCACACCCGACGAGAGACCAGCGGCAGGAGCGGGGGACCCAGGTAAGCCGCCGGACCGCACGTCCATGGACAGCACGTCCACGGACGGCGCGGCACGGCTCGGGGTGAAGTCGTGTCGCCGTACGGCGGCCCGGCCGGGCAGCTCCCGCCCGAACCCGACAGCTCACCTCGCAGGCGACGGAGAGGAAATCCGCACCATGCCCGCTTCCGCCCTGCCCACTTCCGCCGCGCCCGCCTCCGCCGAAGCGCGGCGCCGCCGCCCCGGCCGGCTCGCCCGCAAGCTCGCCGTCCTCGGCACCGGCGCCGCCGTACTCGCCCTCCCCCTCATCGGCGCGACCAGCGCGTCCGCGGCCCCGCAGACCGCGGTCACCGCCACCTCGCTCGGCTACGCCGACAACCTCGACGGCTGGATCCGCGCATCCCTCCAGGTCATGGCGCAGCACGGCATCCCCGGGTCGTACGACGGCATCTACCGCAACGTCATGCGGGAGTCCTCCGGCAACCCGGCCGCCATCAACGACTGGGACTCCAACGCGGCCGCCGGCACCCCGTCCAAGGGCCTGCTCCAGGTCATCGACCCGACCTTCCTCGCGTACCACGTGTCCGGCACCTCGTACGACCCGTACGACCCGGTCGCGAACATCACCGCGGCCTGCAACTACGCGGCCGCCCGCTACGGCTCGATCGACAACGTCTTCGGCGCCTACTGAGCCCTGCCCTCAGGCAAACAACCGTTCGAGGACGACGGCCACGCCGTCGTCCTCGTTCGACAGGGTCACCTCGTCGGCCACCGCCTTGAGCTCCGGGTGGCCGTTGGCCATCGCCACGCCGTACCCCGCCCAGTCGAACATCGGGATGTCGTTCGGCATGTCCCCGAAGGCGATGGTGTCCCGCGGCGCGACGCCGAGGTGCTCGGCCGCCAGCGCCAGCCCTGTCGCCTTGGTGATCCCGCACGGCTGGAGCTCCACGGTGCCCGGCCCGGACATGGTGACCGTCGCGAGCGAGCCGACCGCCGAACGCGCCGTCGACGCCAACTCGTCGTCGGACAGCTCCGGATGGCGCAGCAGCACCTTGCTGATCGGCGCGCACCACAGATCCTCGCGCCGCCCGACCCGCAGCGCGGGCAGGGTGGGGTGCGGCATCCGGTAGCCCGGCTCGATCAGGGTCAGCCCGTCGACGCCGTCCTGGTCGACGGCCGCGTACACCTGGCCGACCTCGGCCTCGATCTTGCCGAGCGCGGTCTCCGCCAGCTCCCGGTCCAGGGTGACCGACCACAGCAGACGGTCGGCGCCGGCGTCGTACAACTGCGCGCCCTGTCCGCACACCGCGAGCCCCCTGCCGCGCAGGATGTCCAGCAGCGGCCGTACCCGCGGCGCGGGGCGGCCGGTCACCACCAGGTGCCGGGCGCCGGCGTCCGTGACGCGCGCGAGCGCGTGCAGCGACCGGTCGGAGAAGGTGTCGTCGCCGCGCAGCAGCGTTCCGTCCAGATCGGTGGCGACGAGCGAGAAAGCGGGGCGGTCGGGGCGGTCGGCGGATGCGGTGGGTGCGGCCATGATCAGAGAATACGGATCCCACGAGCCCACCGACTCACGCCCGTTTCACCCCAGTTCACGGGCGTCGGCTTTTTCGCGCATCGCCGGGTACAGGGCGGTTAAAGGCCTCTGCACCGGTTGGCAACAAGATGCTCCGCTACCTACCGCGGGACGCGGCTTGAGCGGTACCGTCCAGATGTCCAGGGGGGACTTGATCGGGGGGTCAGGTTGAACAGTGGGCGCATCCGTGTGCTGCCGCCGGGCGAGCTCGGCGAGGGGGAGAAGGAGCGGTGGCGGGCGCTGCGCGCGCTGTCGGCCGCTCCGCGCAATCCGTTCATGGAACCGGAGTTCACCGACGCCGTGGGCCGCGTACGACCGCGGTCGCGGGTGGCGGTGGTGTACGAGGGGCGCGAGCCGGTCGGCTTCCTGCCCCATGAGCGCGGCCCGTTCGGCGTGGGCCAGGCGCTCGCCTACGGCGTCTCCGACGCGCAAGGGGCCGTACTGGGACCGGGACTCGGGCTCGACCCGGCCGAACTCATGCGGGCCTGCTCGCTGTCCACGTTCGCCTTCGACAACCTGGAGGCGGAACAGGGCCTGTTCGTCCCGCACGCGGCCGCCGAGTACGCCGCGTACGTCATCGACGTGGAGAAGGGCTACGACACCTACGAGTCCGTCCTGCGCGAGCAGTCCCCGAAGTTCCTGAAGACGACGCTCGCCAAGGAGCGCCGGCTCGGCCGCCAGGTCGGCGAGCCCCGATTCGTCTTCGACGAACGCGACCCGGCCGCCCTGCGCACGCTCATGGCGTGGAAATCCGCGCAGTACCGCAGGACCGGCCGCCGCGACCGCTTCGCCCAGGAGTGGATCAGCCGGCTCGTGGACACGCTCGCCGCCACCCGCGCCCCGGAGTGCACGGGCACGCTGTCCGTCCTCTACGCCGGTGACCGGCCGGTCGCCGCCCACTTCGGGCTGCGCTCGTCGACGGTCCTGGCCTGCTGGTTCCCGTCGTACGACATCGAGCTGGCGAAGTACTCGCCCGGTCTGGTGCTGCATCTGCGCATGGCCGAGGCGGCCGCCGCCGAGGGCATCGGCCTGCTCGACCTGGGGCGCGGCGCGGCCGAGTACAAGGACGCGCTGAAGACCGGGGAGATCCCGGTGTACGAGGGGGCGTGGACGCGTCCGGGGGTGGGCGCCGCGCTGCACTGGCTCAGCCGTGAACCCGCGCGCCGGGCACACCACTTCGTGCGCAACCGACCGAGGCTCGCCGCGGCGGCCGCACGCGCGCTGAAGGGCGCGGGCCGGCTGCGCCGGGCATGACACGCCAGGGGGGAGGGTGGATGTCCCGCGCGACAGACACCGATCAGGAGATACGGCGGTTCCTCGCCGTCAGTCCCGTCCAGATCGCCGAACTCGACCTCGGCCCGGACGACACCGACGCCACGCTCAGACCCGGCCCGGGCAGCCCGCCGATCACCCACGGCGAGGTGTTCGTGCTGGTCAGGAGGGGCGGGCAGCCGGTCGGCACGCTGCTGGGGCGGGTACCGGAGGGCGCCGACCCGAGGACCGTGCTCACGAGCCTCGCGGGCTCCGTGACGCACTCCGGGGCAGCCGTCCCGCGGGTCGTCGCCCCGCAGGTCGTCCCGCCGCCGTCGGCGACCGTCGTGATCGCCACGCGCGAGCGCGCCGCCCGGCTCGCGCACGCGCTCGACTCGATGCTCGCCCAGGACCACCCCGACTTCGACATCGTCGTCGTCGACAACGCGCCCGTCACGGACGCCACCCGGGACCTGATCGAACGCAAGTACGCCGAGCGTGTGCGCTACGTCCGCGAGCCGGTCCCGGGCCTCGCCATCGCCCACAACAAGGGCATCGGGGAAGCGCGCGGCGAGGTGATCGCCTTCACCGACGACGACGTGGTCGCCGACCCGCGCTGGCTCAGCGAGCTGACCGCGCCCTTCGCCGCCGACGCCCGCCTCGGCTGCGCCACGGGCCTGATCCTGCCGGCCCGGCTGCGCACCCCCGCCCAGGTCCTGCTGGAGAGCCACGGCGGCTTCGCGAAGGGCTTCGCGCCCCGGACGTACGACCCCGCCCGCCCGCCCGCCGGGGAGCCGCTGTTCCCGTTCACCGCGGGCCGCTTCGGGTCCGGCGCCAACATGGCGTTCCGTACGAGCGTGCTGCGCGCGGTCGGCGGCTTCGACCCGGCGACCGGCGCGGGCACGCCCGCCCGGGGCGGCGACGACCTCTACGGCTTCGTCCGCGTCCTCGCGCAGGGCCACCGGCTGCACTACACGCCGTACGCCCTCGTCTGGCACCACCACCGGGAGACCTGGCGCGATCTGGAGACCCAGGCGTACGGGTACGGCGCCGGGCTCACCGCCTACCTCACCGCGATCCTGGTCAACAGCCCCGGCCTGCTCCCCGCGTTCCTGGCCCGCCTGCCCCGAGGCCTCGCCTACGCCCGCACCCTGACGGCGACCCGCGAGACCGAGACCACCACTCCGGGTGACCACGCCGAGCGCCATCACCCGTGGCCGCGCCGCCTGTCCCGCCTTCAGCGGCGCGGCATGGCCTACGGCCCGATCGGCTACCTGCGCGCCCGGCGGGCCCTGCGGGCGGCACTGCGGGAGGCGGGACGATGAGCCGGGTGGAGTCGGACGCCGGGTCCGGGGCGAGGGGAACCGCGCGTGCTGAAGGTACGGCGGGTCCGTCGAGCATCCCGGTGTTCCTCTACCACGCCGTGATGAACGAACCACCGGACTGGATCGCCGAGTTCACCGTCACGCCGAAACAGTTCGCCGCGCATCTCGACGCCGTCGTCGACAGCGGCCGTACGCCCGTCACCATCAGCGCGCTCGCCGACCACCTGGCCGGACGGGCGCCGCTGCCGGCCCGGCCCGTGCTGCTCACCTTCGACGACGGCTTCGCCGACCTGCCCGGCCCGACCGCCGAGGCGCTGGCGGCACGGAACCTGACCGCCACCGCGTATCTCACCACCGGGGCCATCACTCCCGGCGGGCACAGTCTGCTGCCGCCCGCGCCGATGATGACCCTGGACCGGGCCGCCGAGCTGGAACGATCCGGCATGGAGATCGGCAGCCACACCGTCACCCACGCCCAGCTCGACACGCTCGCCCCCAAGCGGCTGGCCCATGAGCTGCGTACGTCCCGTGCGGTGCTGGAGGACGCCCTCGGCCACCACGTCCGCCATCTCGCCTACCCGCACGGCTACAACGACGGCCGGGTGCGCCGTATGGCCGCCGCGGCCGGATACGAGACGGCCACCGCCGTACGCCACGCCCTCAGCTCCGACCGGGACGAGCGCCACCGCATAGCCCGCCTCATCGTCCGCCGGAGCCACACCGTCACCGAGGTCGAGGAATGGCTGTCGGGCCGGGGCGCCCGGATCGCCCCGTACCGCGACAGCGCGAGAACGACGGCCTGGCGCTGGTACCGCAAGGCCCGCGCGGCGGCGAGGGGGCCCGTGTTCGCGGGCTGAGCGGACGCGCCCCGCAAGGGGCGCGGGGACCTGCGCGACCAGCCACGGACGACCCGCGCACGCGAGCCGGTCCCTCACCCGAGCGGCTGATTGAGATACGGATCCTCGACCGCCTTGCGCAAGCTGTCCCACGCCTGATCGTTGGCGACGGCCAGATCACAATGCGGCCCGGGATCCCGGTAGTTCCACTGAAGAGCGGCCTTGACCCCGTCGAGCCCCTTGAGCACCGCCGGCACCTGCGCGTACCACTGCGCCTGCCGCCCCGGCCGCGACGGATCGTTCGCCGTCCCGAACTCGGACAGCATCAGCGGCTTGTCATCGGATATGTGCCGCCGGATCCAGTCGTGCGTGGCGGTCTGCGTCTGCGCGAAGGACAACCAGCCGGTGCCGTGGCACTGGAAGTAGTTGTACTGGTTGTAGCCGATCCAGTCGACGTAGGCGTCGCCCGGGTACAGCTGCTCGATCAGCTCGCCGTGGCCCAGATAACCGGTGGTGATCCAGGTCCAGACGACGTTGTCGACGCCGAGCCGCCGGAACCGGTCGTGGATGTGCCGATAGGCGCCGACGTAGTCCTGGGGGCTGCCGTTGGCCGGTGTCCGGGTGTCCATCTCCAGGTCAAAGGAGAGGAAGACCTTCCGGCCGGTGCGCTGCCCGTACTCCTTGACGCGCCGGGCCTGCACATCGATGACGGACGTGTCGAGCCGGCCGGCCGCTATCTGCCTCCAGGTGGGCTGCTGGGTCGCCGTGCCGCCCCACCACTTGCTCTCCCAGGACAGCAGCAGCAGATGGTCCTCGCCCACGCGCTGTTCCTCCTCGGTGAGCAACTGCCCTTCCTGACGCCCACCTTGGCCGAGGGACATGTCGTGGTACGTGTACACGATGTCGAGCGTGCGGCCCACGTGCTTCTCGTAGGCGCGGACCTTCTGGCGCAGATCTCCCTTCGTGTGCGGGACGAAGGCGCCGAACCAGGCCCCGCAGGGCGGTTCCAGCAGCGCCGTCGGCGCACACCGCCCGCCCTGCGGCGCGAACCGCGAACCGGACGTCCGCCCGGGCCCGTCAGCGGAATCGTCCGTCGCGGAGTCACGCAGGAGCAGTACGGCCGTCAGCACCGCGCACACGGCCAGGGCACCGACGACCAGCGTCCGCCGGCGCCTGAGCAGGGGTGGTAAAGGGTGGAACAACCGGTAGAACACACGGTGGAACGACCTCACGGGGCAGTACCCTTCGCTGTCCTGGGCGGAGAGGCGCGCAGCCGCGGGCAGAACGCCGCGACGGTGGTCAGCAGCGTGAGTGTCAGCAGGACGCGCTGCGCGCTGAAGGCATGCGTGGCGATGTACGCCGTCGAGACGACGAGGACGACGGCCACGCTCAGGAAGATCATCAGCATCAGCCGCTCCAGCAGGTCGGAGCGGTGTTCGAAGCCGGGATCCCGGCGTTCGACGGGTCCCTCCGCGGGCCGCGCGCCGAGCGCGGGCCCGCAGATTCTGATCAGGGCCGCGCCCGGCCCGGCCGCCAGGAAGAGCGCGACCGCGGTGCCGCGCAGCGGGGAGCCGTCCGGCAGCGCGACCGAGGCGAGGGCCAGCCAGCCACCGACCGGGGGCAGCATGCGGATCACGAGCTCCTGCGGCGTCATGGGGGTCACCGGCCCGCCTCCTTCCGCTCCTTGAGCGCATAGGCCGTACCGGCGCCGTTGCGCGCCACGACCTCGAACAGCGGTGACCCGGCGACCGACCGCTGGACGCGGTCGAGCTGCGCCTTGGTGAGCAGCCCGTTCATCTCCGCGTTGGCGTACTGCCCCTGCGTCAGCACGAGATAGGCCCGGCCCGGCGACTCGACGGCGGACATGTCCGACGCGAGGGTGCGCGCGGGGTCCTTGAGGATGAGGTCGACGTGGGCGCGGGAGTCGTCGAGGAACCAGTAGTGGTCCACCCGCCAGTAGTCGGCGAACGCCAGCGGGTAGTTCCGGTCGGCCGCCACGACCAGCGAGCCGTCGGGCGCCCGGTCGAACACCCCCTGGACCAGATCGACCTCGGCGGGCGGGAAGTAGCTGATGCGGTCCTTGCCGGAGTAGCTCGGCACGAAGGCGAGCGTGCCGGCGACAAGGGCGAGCAGCGGCAGCCACGTGAAGCGACGGGACAGCGCCGCCGCACCCGCCGGAGTCGTGCGTACGCCGGCGGCCTCCGCGTCCGCCTCCAACGCGGCCAAGGTGCGCACCTGCGGCAGGAGCGCGGCGGCGGCGAAGAAGCAGGCCCCCGGCAGCATGAACATCAGCACCCGGAAGATCATCTCGCTGCCGTAGCTGCTGGCGGCGAACATCGGCAGCGGTGCGGCCGCGAGCAGGAGCAGCGGCGTCGCGCGGTGCCGCAGCACCGGCTGGCGCAGGGCACCGACGACGGCGAGGAGCAGGGCGGAGGCCGACAGCAGCCGCGCCACCCAGGACGTCGTCACCGCGCCGGTGCCGGTCGGCGTGGCGTCGTACCCGGTGGCGACGTTGCCGCCGATGTCGCCGACCGAGCGCAGCATGTCCGGCATGGTCGCCGACAGGAACGGCAGGGCGGCGGTCGCACACCACGCGACGAAGATCACGGCGGTGGTGATCAGCGGGACCTTGTCGCGGTAGCGGCGGGTGAGGAAGAGCGCGGCGAGGGAGACGAGCAGCATGGCGGGCGTGAGCTGGTGCGAGACCACGATCGCCACGACCATCAGGGTGAGCAGCACGGTCCACACGGCCTGCCGCTGCGGAGCGCCGCCCGCTCCACCGGTCCGGTAGCGCCGCAGCACGACCGCGAGCACACCGAGGTGCAGGGCGAAGGCGACGGACTGCGGTGAGAAGTAGTCCTGGCCGACCCAGTTGGCGATGTAGAAGATCCAGACGGCGGTCCAGACGAGCCGCCGGTCCTCGGTGAAGGTGCGGTAGATCAGCAGCAGCGGGAGCAGCAGCATCAGGCTGGAGACGAGCGGCCACCAGGCCATGAACCGGTCGGCGGAGTCCACGCCGAACAGCTTCACCAGGGCGGCCTGGGCGGCGAAGAACCCGGGCCACTGGTCGTAGACGGCCATGTCCCCGAGGACGTCCTCGCTCTGGAGGTGGCCGGCCGTCAGCAGGTGGTCGATGACGGCGTCGTGCTTCCACGCCCACGCGTACAGCGGCTCCGGATAGAGCACCGCCTGGGTGGCGCGCTCCATGACGAGCAGCCCGAGCACATACGCCGGCGCCCACGCCGCGTGCCGCCGGGGGTTGCTGACGGTGAACCAGAACCCCGCCGTGAGCAGGACGAGCCCCGCCCAGAAGGCCGGGTGCAGCGCCCCGACCAACCCGAAGTCGCCCAGCCCGTCGATGTCGGTGTGCGTGACGGCGACGCCCCACAGTGCGAGCGCCGCGACCAGCGCGGACCCCGGCCACGCCCCGATCCCCCACCAGGGCCGCACGACGGGCAGATCGGCGAGGTCGCCCATGTCGACCCCGGCCCGCCCCGGCGACACCGACTCGGCGAGGGAGGGCCCCGAGACAGCGGCGGAGGCCTCGGAGGGGGTGGTGATGGGTGCGTGAGAGGGCGTGGGGGCGGGTGTAGCGGAGGGTGTGGGGGAGGGCTGGGCGGAGGGCGCGGCGGCGAGAGCGGCCCCCCGCGCTCCGACGGGAGCGGCGG
This sequence comes from Streptomyces sp. NPDC032126, assembly GCF_055580085.1. Lineage (NCBI taxonomy): Bacteria > Bacillati > Actinomycetota > Actinomycetes > Kitasatosporales > Streptomycetaceae > Streptomyces > Streptomyces sp. NPDC032126. The sequence continues at coordinate 133,238 of NZ_JBVIMA010000006.1, read as the reverse complement.
CCCCGGGCCCCGCTTCCGCCGGATTCCCCGACCCTGCCCCCTTGGACAGCTCCAACGTCGCGTCCCCCGACCGCCGTTCGGCGGGCGACCCGGTGACCGGCGGCGGCACCCCGAGCACCGGCGCCCGGTGCACCGGCACGGGCACGGCGTCCTCGGGCTCCTCGCCGACCACCGTCGACTCGGCCACCCCCGGCGTCGGCTTGTGCTGCCGCCGCTCCGGCTCCGGCTCCCCTTCGCTCACCCCGGGGACAGGTCCTCGTTCCGGTTCTGGTCTGCCCCTCGGTGTGGTTGGTGGACGCACGACGGTTCCCCCCGACGTTTCGGTTCTCGAAAGCTTGATCAGGCGCTCGATCGGCCCTTTTCGTCCAGGTCACGCACGGTCGGCTCGGCGCGGCGCAGCGACAGCAGCAGAACGGTCATGAACAGCAGCGCGAGCGCGGGCAACGCGACCGGCGCGAGCGCCTCCCGCCACGCCCAGCCCCCCACCGCGGCGAGATACACGAGCCCCCAGCGCGCCGCCCACGGCAACCGCCCGCCCCTGAGCCCGAGCAACTGCCACAGCACGACAAGCAACAGCAACTGGAAGACCGGCGGCGCCCAACGCAGCAGCGGCCCGGGCCCGTCGATGCCCGCCGCCTGCGCGAGGAAACGGGCCGTTTCCCTATAGAACGTCCCACCCACCGGATCCGGTTCCCGCCCGAGCGCGACCGGTATCGCGTACAGGGCGAGCACGGCGGCCCCCAGCGCGGTCCCGGGCAGCCACGGCTCCTGGCGCAGACACAGCGTCACCGACGCGGCGTACAGCACGAGCAGCACGACCACCGCGCCCAGCGCCCCGACGGGCAGCGCGTCGAGCATCTCGCGCCCGCCGAGCAGCCCGCCCGCGCCGATCGCGGGCCCGTCCCCGAGCCAGGGCAGATGGCGCGTCGTCACCGCGAACACGGCGACCGAGGCGGCGAGCAGCCACCACAGTCCCCCGCGCAGCCGGCGCTGCCCCGCCTCGGACCACAGCCCGCGCGCCGCGTACTCCGGCTCCGGTTCGCTCGTTCCGCCCCCGAAGCCGCCCCCTGATCCGCGCCTGTCCAACGGCCCGTCGGACGCCGGCCGTTGCCGCCGTACGATCATCGCGAGCGTGTCGGCCTCCAGCGCCTCCCGCTCGTATCCCGGGCGCCCGATGAACAGCGCGACGGTGTCCTCGTCGAACTCCCCCTGATCGTGCGCCGCCCGCCCGGCCCACGTGGTGCCATACCCGGCGGTGGCGTTCAGCCGTGCCCACCGGGTGCCGTAGCCGGGAGTGGGGGCGGCCCCGGCGGCCGTGCCGGTGTCCATGTCCGTGGACGGGGACGGTGGCGCGGACCTGGACGTTGGCGTGGGGCCCGCCTCGGCGGCTACCGAGGACCCGACGCGAGGCGGCCTCCTGCCGGTGCTTCCGGGCCGGGCGTCCTCCGGACGCAACGCGCGCCGCAGCCCCACCACCGACACGGCCGCGATCAGCGTCATGCTGAGCAGCACCGCCCAGCCCGCGCCCGCGATCCCGGCCGGGGCGAACAGCGCGGCCGCGCTGCCCAGGACGAGGGCGCACATCGCGCCCTGGAGCGCCGCGAGCACCCCCGTGCGCCCCTGTACGCGCAACACGCCGATGTACAGCTCGACCACGACCCTCGGCAGCGCCCCGGCGGCGAGCAGCCGCAGCACGGTGGTGCCGTGTTCGGCGTAGTTCTCGTCGAACGGCATGAGGATCCGCGGCGCGAACAGCACCAGCACCGCGACCACCGGCACCAGCAGCAGCGTCATCCGCCGCAGCGCCCCGCGCACCCCGTCGACGAGATGGCGCGGATCGTGCGAGGCGTGCGCGGTGAGCGAGGAGGCCATGTTGATGGCCATGAACTCCATCGTGCCGCCGACGGTGTACGCCACGTAGAAGTAGCCGTTCTCGGCCGCGCTGAAGCGCACCGCGACCATCACCGGCAGCAGGTTGATCATCGCCAGGCTGAACAGCGCGCCCAGGGAGTCCCCGGCGAGGAAGCGGCCCATCTCCCGCAGACGGGGCGGCTCCAGGTGCCGGTCGGCGGCCTCCTGGCGGGGAATGAGCCGCCGGAAGATCAGCCAGCCCAGCGGCACCGTCGAGAAGGCGATCGCGACCGCCCAGGACACGAAGATCCCGAGCACCGGCAGCGCCGTCGCGAAGACCACCAGCAGGATCAGCTTGCCGATCGAGAACACCGCGTTGCCCAGCGGCACCCACCCGGATCTGCGCAGCCCGGTCAGCACCCCGTCCTGGAGGGTGAGCAGCGCCCACGCCACGCATGCCGCGACGAACGCCGCCCCCGCCGCCGGCGTCCCCAGTGGCGCGTACGAGTCGCCCCACAGGCCGAGCGTGAGCAGGAAGACCACGGCCGCGACGGTCACGACCACCGAACTCGCCGCGTACGCCCGCCACACCAGCGACCCCGTCGCCCGTCCCGCGCGCGGCACGAACCGGACGACGGCGCCGATCATCGTGGTCGCCGTGATGCTGGCCAGCAGCCTCATCGCGGCGATCGCGGCCGAGCCCTGTCCGACGGCCTCCTCCGAGTAGTAGCGGGCGGCCACGAGCCAGAAGCCCAGGCCGAGCACGGCGGAGACAGCGGTGCTGAGCATCAGGAAGTACGCGTTCCTGAACAGCGAGTCGGCGGCCGGCGCCCCCGCGCCGGACCCCGTCCCCTCCCGGCCCCCGGCCGGCCCGCCGGGCCCCATGGGCTCCGGCACCTCGATCTCGGCCGATGTCCCGGCCCTGGTGTCAGCCACGGGGCGGCTCCAGCCCTCCCGGTGCCTCGGCCGGCCGCGCCCCGGACTCCTCCAGCACCCGCACCACCTCACGGGCGCGCAGCGGATCCACGGGCAGCGCGTGCCGTGCGAACCAGCGCGCCCCCTCGGGACGGGGCGACACATCGGTGAACCTCGCGCCCGCGTAGTCGTCCAGCGGCGGGTCGTACAGATACCCGACGACGATGCCCCGCCGGGCCAGCGCCGCCCTCGCCGCGTCCCGGTCCGCGACGAACAGCGGCACCCGGAAGAGCGGTTGGCCCCCCTCCCGGGCGGGCCGCGCCCACCGCGTCGACAACAGCAGCTCGGTGCCCTCCCGGCAGGCGGCCAGCACCTCGTCGAGCCGGTCGAGTCGGCGCTGGACCCGGCCCAGTCGCAGCCCTCCGGACCGCAGCCGGTAGTCGTGCATGTCGACCCGCACCCACGCGTCGTGTGCCGTGAGATCCGGCGCCGCGTCGACCGCGCGGGCCAGCTCCCCGGGGCGCAGCGGCATCCGGATCCCCTCGCGCTCCATCCGGCCGAGCAGCCTCAGCGTCGCCCAGGCCGCCCGCCGCAGCCCCAGCCCCCGCACCGCCGCCTCGGCGTACGGCCGGACGGCGTAGGCGAGTTCAGCGGTGAGCCGGCCCGGCAGCAGCAGATCCGCGCAGGTCTTCTCCAGGGCCTCGCGCAGTCCCGGATCGGCGCAGGACAGGAATCCCCCGGCCTTCGCCCCGACATGCTTGGACAGGCTGAAGACGGAGGCGTCCCCCCAGGCCCCGACCGGCCGGCCGCCGCTCCGGCTGCCGACGGCGTGCGCCGCGTCCTCGAACAGCGGGATGCCCAGCGCGTCGCACCGCTCCCGCAGCCGCGACGCGTCGTCCGGGTTGCCGTAGAGGTTCGCCGTCAGGACCGCCGACAGCGAACCCCACACCTCGTCGGGCACGGCATCGATGTCGATGGACGCGTCCAGCGGGTCGAGCGGCGCCTGCACGGGCCTGAGGCCCGCCGCGAGCACCACGAAGAAGATCACGTCGTCGTTGACCGGCGACATCAGCACCCGTCCGCCGGGCGGGCACCAGTGGCGCAGGGCCACGAACAGCCCGAACCGGCACGACGGCACGTACACGCATTCCCGGCCGAGTCTGCCGCGCATGGTCGCTTCCAGCCGGTTCAGCTGTGCGCCACGCCGCGCGGACCCGAGGCCGGCCTCCCCAATGGCCATCCGCCCCCCAAGACGTGCCGTGCGAGAGCCCCCTCCCCGAGACCCTCCGGCACCCGCCCAGAGTCTCCCCGTTCGCACCGCTCCGTCAAGATTGCGCACCGGCCTGTGGATAACTTCCCGTACCCGCGTGGTCGCGGAGAGCTGTGGGCCGGGCGGGATCCAGGACGAGGCCCGGGACGCCGTGCGAGGTGCGATGTCGGCGGGCTCACCCCTCCCACCTCGTGCCTCCCGCGCACCCTCGGCCGTAACGTGTGGCCCGGCTCTCCGCACCCGCGGAGCACCCGCGAGCACCACATGGCGAACATGAAAGCGAGGCAGCACCCGATGCCCCCGTTCGACCTCCCCGAGGGCGACCCCTTCGGCCCGCACAACCTTCCGTACGGCGTCTACTCGCTCCCGGACGCCCCCGAGGAGCGCACCGTCGGCGTACGGCTCGGCGACCACGTCCTCGACGCGGGCGCCGCCGCACGCGCGCTCGGCTCGCCCCACGCCCCCCTGCTCGCCCGCCCCACCCTCAACCCGCTGCTCGCGGCGGGCCGCACCACCTGGTCGGAGGTACGGCGCACCCTCACCGAGGCGGTCACGGACCCGGCGCACCGCGAGGCGGTCACCCCGCTGCTGCGCCCCCTGTCCTCGGTGACCCTGCACCTGCCCTTCGAGGTCGCCGACTACGTCGACTTCTACGCCTCCGAGAACCACGCCCGGAACGTCGGCCAGATGTTCCGCCCCGACGCGGCCGACTCCCTGACGCCCAACTGGAAGCATCTGCCGATCGGTTACCACGGCCGCTCCGGCACGGTCGTGGTCTCGGGGACCGATGTCGTCCGTCCCGCCGGGCAGCGCAAGGCCCCCACGGACCCCGCCCCGGTCTTCGGCCCCTCGGTCCGGCTCGACATCGAGGCCGAGGTCGGCTTCGTCGTCGGCGTGCCCTCCCCCATGGGCAGCCCCGTGGGCCTCGACGGCTACCGCGACCACGTCTTCGGCCTCTGCCTGCTCAACGACTGGTCCGCCCGCGACATCCAGGCCTGGGAGTACGTCCCCCTCGGCCCCTTCCTCGGCAAGTCCTTCGCCACCTCGGTGTCCGCCTGGATCACCCCGCTGGAGGCGCTGGAGGAGGCCCGCACCGCACCGCCGCAGCGCACGCACCCCCTGCTGCCCTACTTGGACGACGCGGGCACCGAACCCGCCGGCTACGACCTGCGCATCTCGATCTCGATCAACGGTCATGTGATCTCCGAGCCCCCGTTCTCCACCATGTACTGGACCGCCGCCCAGCAACTCGCCCACATGACGGTCAACGGCGCGTCCCTGCGCACCGGCGACCTCTACGGCTCCGGCACGGTGAGCGGCCCCGCCGAGCGCGAGCGCGGCTCCCTGCTGGAGCTGACCTGGAACGGCCGCGACCCCCTCGAACTCCCCGACGGCAAGCGGACGTTCCTGGAGGACGGCGACGTGGTGACCCTCTCCGCCTGGGCGCCGGGCCCGGACGGACGGCGCGTCGGCCTGGGCGAGGTCACCGGCCGCGTCACCGCAGGCTGACGCCCACGCCCCACGCCGTCATACTGGCGGCGGGCACGATCCCGCAGAGCCCGCCGCCCCGCACCAGCCGAGCACCACCCGAGCACCACCTCGAGTCGATCGCACCGCCCGATCACCACCCCAAGCCGACCGCGCCACCGAGCACCACCCCAAGCCGCCGCACCACCCCGAGCACCAGACGACACCTCCGCCTCTCCGAACAGGATCCGGAGCCCCCGGCATGACCTTCTGCCTGCTCCTGCTGAGCACCGTCGCCCTGACGGCCGCCGTGCCGGCCCCACGCGCCCTGACCCGCGCCACCTGGCCGGAACGGGACCCCGTGCTCGCCCTGTGGGTGTGGCAGTGCCTGGTCGCCACGGTCCTGCTGTGCTGTCTGACGGCCCTGACCCTCGGTGCGGCCGCCGTCTTCCACACCGTCCGCTCCCGGGTGTTCGCCCCCGCGCCGCCCGGAGTGGCCGAGGCGTACGACCTGTCCACGGCCCCCGTCTGGGCGGCCGCCCTCACCGTGCTGCTGGCCTGCGGGGCCGCGTGGACCACCGCGATGCTCGCCCGCGAGCTGGTCGAGGCCCGCCGTCGCCGCGTCCAGGCCCGCGCCCACCTACGGGAACGCGCCCCCGACCTGCCGGCCGGCCTGGGATCCGGGCGCGGTCCCCTGCTCGTCCTGGAGGACGAGTATCCGGACGCCTGGTGGATGCCCGGCAGCCCGCCTCAGCTCATCGTCACTACCGGTGCCCTGCACCGCCTCACCTCCCATCAGCTCGACGCCGTCCTGACCCATGAGCGCGGTCACGCCCGCGCCCGCCACGACTGGCTGCTGCATCTGTCGACCGCCCTGGCGACGGGCTTCCCGCGTGTCCCGCTCTTCGCCCACTTCTGCGATCAGACCCACCGCCTGGTCGAACTCGCCGCCGACGACACGGCCTCCCGCCGCTGCGGTCACCTCACGACGGCCCTGGCCCTGATCGAACTGAACCAACACCGAGGCGTCCTGTCCTGCGCCTCCAGCCACCGCCTCCTGGGCGAACGCGTGGACCGCCTCCTCCAGCCCCCGCCCCGCCTGCCCCGCAGACACCGCGCGCTGACCACAGCGGTGGCCGCCCTGGTCCCGCTGCTCCCCCTGCTGATCACGTTCGCCCCGGGACTGACGGCGCTGTCCTAGCGACACCTCGCCCTGGGGACGGCGCTCAGGGCGCACGCGGCACCACGGCCGCTCCCGGCGCCTATATCCAGTCGTCCGGCTCGGGCTCCCTGTCCATCTCCGGCCAGTCGTCGTCCGCCCCGCCACCGGAACCCGAACCGGAAGGGGGCCCGTCGACACCCCCCGAGGCCGAGCCCGGCGCGTCGCCCAGTTCGGCCAGGGCCGCGATGACGCCCTCGCCGTACGTCGCCAGCTTCTTCTCGCCGACGCCGCTGATGCCGCCCAGCTGTCTCACGGACGTCGGCCACGCGGTGACGATCTCCCGGAGGGTGGCGTCGTGGAAGATGACGTACGCCGGAACGCCCTGCTCCCGGGCCCGTTCGGCCCGCCACGCCCGCAGCGCCTCGAACGCGGGCACCAACGCCTCCGGCAGCTCGGCCGCCACGGCCTTGGCCTTGCCCCGCCCGGAGCCCGAGGACCCCGCCGAACCCGACGCCGACCGCGAGGTCGCCGCCTTCTTCGGCTCCTTGCGCAGCGGCACCTCCCGCTCCCGCCGCAGCACCGTCCCACTGGCCTCGGTCAGCACCAGCGTGCCGTACTCCCCCTCGACCGCGAGCAGCCCCTGGGCGAGCAACTGCCGTACGACACCGCGCCATTCGCCCTCGGTCAGCTCCTGGCCGATGCCGAACACGGACAGCTGATCGTGGTCGAACTGGATGACCTTGCCGGTGCGCTTGCCCAGCAGGATGTCGATGATCTGCACGGCGCCGAACTTCTGCCCGCGCTCCCGCTGGAGCCGCACCACCGTGGACAGCACCTTCTGCGCCGCGATCGTGCCGTCCCAGGTCTCCGGCGGTGTCAGGCAGGTGTCGCAGTTGCCGCAGCCCACCGGATCGGCATCCTGACCGAAGTAGACGAGGAGCTGGCCCCGGCGGCAGCGGGCCGTCTCGCACAGCGCCAGCATCGCGTCCAGGTGGGCCTGGGCCCGGCGGCGGAACGCCTCGTCGCCCTCGCCGGACTGGATCAGCTTGCGCTGCTGTATGACGTCGTTGAGGCCGTACGCCATCCAGGCCGTGGAGGCCAGTCCGTCGCGGCCGGCGCGGCCCGTCTCCTGGTAGTAGCCCTCGACCGACTTGGGCAGGTCGAGGTGGGCGACGAAGCGCACGTCCGGCTTGTCGATGCCCATCCCGAAGGCGATGGTCGCCACCACGACCAGGCCCTCCTCCCGCAGGAACCGGGACTGGTGCGCCGCGCGCGTGCCCGCGTCCAGGCCGGCGTGGTAGGGCACCGCCTCGATGCCGTTGCGGGTGAGGAACTCGGCCGTGGCCTCGACGGACTTGCGCGACAGGCAGTAGACGATGCCCGCGTCGCCCGCGTGCTCCTCGCGCAGGAAGCTCAGCAGCTGCTTCTTGGGGTCGGCCTTCGGCACGATCCGGTACTGGATGTTCGGCCGGTCGAAGCTGGCGACGAAGTGCCGGGCGGCCGGCATGTGGAGCCGCTGGGTGATCTCCTCGTGCGTCGCACGCGTGGCCGTCGCCGTGAGCGCGATGCGCGGGACGTCCGGCCAGCGCTCGCCGAGCAGGGAGAGCGCGAGGTAGTCCGGGCGGAAGTCGTGACCCCACTGGGAGACACAGTGCGCCTCGTCGATCGCGAAGACGGAGATCTTGCCCCGGGAGAGCAGGTCCAGGGTGGAGTCCAGGCGCAGGCGCTCCGGAGCGAGATAGAGCAGGTCCAGCTCGCCGGCCAGGAACTCGGCCTCGACCGTGCGCCGCTCGTCGAAGTCCTGGGTGGAGTTGACGAAACCGGCGCGCACGCCGAGCGCCCTCAGCGCGTCCACCTGGTCCTGCATCAGAGCGATCAGCGGGGAGACCACGACGCCCGTGCCGGGTCTGACCAGGGCCGGGATCTGGTAGCACAGCGACTTGCCGCCGCCGGTCGGCATGAGGACGACCGCGTCCCCGCCGGCCACCACATGCTCGATGATCGCTTCCTGCTCGCCACGGAAGGTCTCGTACCCGAAGACCCGGTGCAGCGCGGCCGCCGCCTCGCTGCCGGCCGTCGCTTCCGCCTCGGTCACCCTTGCCATCTCGCCGATCCCGCCCATCCCACCCATCGCCTCGCCCCCGACGTCGTCCCTCGACCACTGCCTCCACGATAGGGCTCAGCGGTGACACCGCCGGAGTTATCCACAGACCCGATGGGGTGACTCGGCGGAGCCGGCTTGACGGCGGTCGGTCCGATGGACCGCGGCGCATGGCGCCCTCATCCGGGCGCAGCTCGTCAAGACGTACACGGCGACGGGCAGGTACCAGTACGAGCCGATGGCCGTCGGGGGTCCACTACGACCTGCACGCGTGGATCTACCAGGACAACCCCGCCGGCCCGTTCAAGCCCTGGAACCCCACCGTGACGTGCCCGGGAACGACACCCCCGGCCGACGACGACCTGTTCGACTCGATCGGCTGACCGCACGCGAAGGGCCCCGGCTCCCATCAGGGAACCGGGGCCCAGCGCACCCGCTCGCCGCGCTCAAGCGCTCAGCGCACGAACACCCCCGCCTGATCAGCCAGGTCGAGGAAGTACTGCGGCGCCACACCCAGCACCAGCGTGACCGCGACGCCGACCCCGATCGCCATCATCGTCATCGGCGACGGCACGGCGACGGTGGGCCCCTCGGGCGTCGGCTCGCTGAAGAACATCAGCACGATGACGCGGATGTAGAAGAACGCGGCGATCGCCGACGAGATCACACCGACCACGACCAGCGGCGCGGCGCCGCCGTCCGCGGCCGCCTTGAACACGGCGAACTTCCCGGTGAAGCCGGACGTCAGCGGAATGCCGGCGAAGGCCAGCAGGAACACCGCGAACACGGCCGCCACCAGCGGGGAGCGCCGGCCGAGGCCGGCCCACTTCGACAGGTGCGTCGCCTCACCGCCCGCGTCGCGGACGAGCGTGACCACCGCGAACGCCCCGATCGTCACGAACGAGTACGCGGCCAGGTAGAACAGCACGGAGGAGATGCCGTCGGGCGTGGTCGCGATGACACCCGCGAGGATGAAGCCCGCGTGCGCGATCGACGAGTACGCCAGCAGCCGCTTGATGTCGGTCTGCGTGATGGCGACGATCGCACCGCCCAGCATGGTGACGATGGCGACGCCCCACATGACCGGCCGCCAGTCCCAGCGCAGGCCGGGCAGGACGACGTACAGCACGCGCAGCAGCGCGCCGAAGGCGGCCACCTTGGTCGCGGCGGCCATGAAGCCGGTGACCGGGGTCGGCGCGCCCTGGTAGACGTCCGGTGTCCACATGTGGAAGGGCACCGCGCCCACCTTGAACAGCAGGCCCATGCCGAGCATCGCGGCGCCGATCAGCAGCAGCGCGTCGTTGCCCATGGTGTCGGCGAGCGCCGGGTCGACGGTGGTGATCGTGCCGTCGACGACCTGGGAGATCGTCGCGTACGACACCGAGCCCGCGTAGCCGTACAGCAGGGCGATGCCGAACAGGGTGAACGCCGAGGCGAACGCGCCGAGCAGGAAGTACTTGACCGCGGCTTCCTGCGACATCAGCCGCTTGCGGCGGGCCAGCGCGCACAGCAGGTACAGCGGCAGTGAGAAGACCTCCAGGGCGATGAACAGCGTCAGCAGGTCGTTCGCCGAGGGGAAGACCAGCATGCCCGCGACCGCGAACAGCAGCAGCGGGAAGACCTCGGTGGTGGTGAAGCCCGCCTTGACGGCGGCCTTCTCGCTGTCGCTGCCGGGCACGGACGCGGCCTGCGCGGCGAAGGAGTCGACGCGGTTGCCGTGCGCCACGGGGTCGAGGCGCCGCTCGGCGAAGGTGAACAGGCCGACCAGCGCGGCCAGGAGGATCGTGCCCTGAAGGAAGAGCGCCGGCCCGTCGACCGCGATGGCGCCCATCGCAGCGATGCGTGCCTTGGTGGTGCCGTATCCGTCGGCCGCGAGGGCGACGACCGCGGCGAACGCGGCCACCAGCGCGACGACGGACACGAACACCTGGGCGTGGTAGCGGTGCTTGCGCGGCACGAACGCCTCGATCAGTACGCCGACGACCGCCGCGCCCACGACGATCAGGGTGGGCGACAATTGTCCGTATTCGATCTTCGGCGCGTCGATCTTCGCGACCGGATCGGCGGCGGTCGCCGCTGTTGTCCACAGGCTGTGGACGGCTGTTGCGCTCACTTGGCCGCCTCCACCTCGGGCCGGGGGTCCTTCTTCTGTACGTCGGACAGGGTCTGTTTGACCGCCGGGTTGACGATGTCCGTGACGGGCTTCGGGTAGACGCCCAGGAAGATCAGCAGTACGACCAGCGGGGCGACGACCAGGAGTTCCCGCGCCCTGAGGTCGGGCATCGCGGACACCTCCGGTTTCACCGGGCCCGTCATCGTCCGCTGGTAGAGGACGAGGGTGTAGAGCGCGGCGAGCACGATGCCGAAGGTCGCGATGATCCCGACCGCCGGATAGCGCGAGAAGGTGCCGACCAGGACCAGGAACTCACTGACGAAGGGCGCGAGGCCCGGCAGCGACAGGGTCGCCAGACCGCCGATCAGGAAGGTGCCGGCGAGCACCGGGGCGACCTTCTGCACCCCGCCGTAGTCCGCGATGAGCCGCGAGCCGCGCCGCGAGATCAGGAAGCCGGCGACGAGCATCAGCGCGGCCGTCGAGATCCCGTGGTTGACCATGTACAGCGTCGCGCCCGACTGGCCCTGGCTGGTCATCGCGAAGATGCCCAGGATGATGAAGCCGAAGTGCGAGATCGACGCGTACGCCACCAGCCGCTTGATGTCGCGCTGGCCGACCGCGAGCAGCGCGCCGTAGACGATGCTGATCAGGGCGAGGACGAGGATGACCGGCGTCGCCCACTTCGACGCCTCCGGGAACAGCTGGAGGCAGAAGCGGAGCATCGCGAAGGTGCCCACCTTGTCGACGACCGCGGTGATCAGGACGGCGACCGGGGCGGTGGCCTCCTGCATCGCGTTGGGCAGCCAGGTGTGCAGCGGCCACAGCGGCGCCTTCACCGCGAAGGCGAAGAAGAAGCCGAGGAACAGCCAGCGTTCGGTGCTGGTCGCCATGTGGAGCGAGCCGTTGGCCCGCGCCTCGGCGATCTCCTGGAGGCTGAAGTTGCCCGCGACCACGTACAGGCCGATCACCGCGGCCAGCATGATCAGACCGCCGACCAGGTTGTAGAGCAGGAACTTCACGGCGGCGTACGACCGTTGCGTGGACGCCGCCTTTTCGCCGTGCTCGTGGGCGCGGTCCCCGAAGCCACCGATGAGGAAGTACATCGGGATGAGCATGGCTTCGAAGAAGATGTAGAAGAGGAAGACGTCGGTGGCCTCGAAGGAGAGGATCACCATCGCCTCGACGCCCAGGATCAGCGCGAAGAAGCCCTGGGTGGGCCGCCACCGCTTGCTGCCGGTCTCCAGCGGGTCGGCGTCGTGCCAGCCCGCCAGGATGATGAACGGGATCAGGACGGCGGTGAGCGCGACCAGCGCCACCGCGATGCCGTCCACCCCCAGCTCGTACCTGACGCCGAACTCCTTGATCCAGGAGTGGGATTCGGTGAGCTGGTAGCGCGCGCCGTCCGGGTCGAAGCGGACCAGGACCGCGATCGCCAGGGCGAGTGTGCCGAGCGAGAAGAGCAGCGCGAGCGCCTTGGCGGCGTTGCGCCGCTGCGCTGGCACGGCGGCCGTGGCGATCGCCCCGACGGCCGGGAGCGCCGCTGTCGCTGTCAACAGAGGAAAGGACATCGGTATCAGACCGCCCTCATCAGCAGGGTCGCGGCGATCAGGAGCGCCGCACCGCCGAACATCGAGACCGCGTACGAGCGCGCGAAGCCGTTCTGCAGCCTGCGCATCCGTCCGGACAGGCCGCCGACCGAGGCCGCCGTGCCGTTGACGACACCGTCGACCAGGGTGTGGTCGACGTAGACCAGGGAGCGCGTGAGGTGCTCGCCGCCGCGCACCAGGACGATGTGGTTGAAGTCGTCCTGGAGCAGGTCGCGCCGGGCGGCGCGGGTGAGCAGCGAACCGCGCGGGGCGACGACCGGGACCGGGCGGCGGCCGTACTGCGCGTACGCGATCGCCACGCCGACGACCAGGACCGCCATGGTGGCGAGGGTGACCGTGAGGGCGCTGACCGGCGAGTCGCCCTCCGCGTGGCCGGTCACGGGCTCCAGCCAGTTCAGGAAGCGGTCGCCGATGCTGAAGAAGCCGCCGGCGAACACCGATCCGAAGGCGAGGGCGATCATCGGGATCGTCATGACCTTGGGCGACTCGTGCGGGTGGGGCTCCGCGTGGGCACCCCGGGTCTCGGCGGCGGGCTCCACGCCGGGCTCGGCCGGGGAGGCGGTCGGCTGGTGCCGCCAGCGCTCCTCGCCGAAGAACGTCATCAGCATCACGCGCGTCATGTAGTACGCGGTGATCGCCGCGCCCAGCAGGGCGCACCCGCCGAGGATCCAGCCCTCGGTGCCGCCCTTGGCGAAGGCCGCCTCGATGATCTTGTCCTTGGAGAAGAAGCCGGACAGGCCCGGGAAGCCGATGATCGCGAGGTAGCCGAGGCCGAAGGTGACGAAGGTGACCGGCATGTACCTCCTGAGGCCGCCGTACTTCCTCATGTCGACCTCGTCGTTCATGCCGTGCATGACCGAACCGGCGCCGAGGAACAGGCCGGCCTTGAAGAAGCCGTGCGTCACCAGGTGCATGATCGCGAAGACGTAGCCGATGGGGCCGAGGCCCGCCGCCAGCACCATGTAGCCGATCTGCGACATGGTCGAGCCGGCCAGCGCCTTCTTGATGTCGTCCTTCGCGCAACCGACGATCGCACCGAACAGGAGCGTGACCGCTCCGACGACGGTGACGACCAGCTGCGCGTCCGGAGCCGCGTTGAAGATCGCGCCGGAGCGGACGATCAGATACACGCCCGCGGTCACCATGGTCGCCGCGTGGATGAGGGCCGAGACCGGGGTCGGGCCCTCCATGGCGTCCCCGAGCCAGGACTGCAGCGGCACCTGGGCGGACTTGCCGCAGGCGGCGAGCAGCAGCATCAGGGCGATCGCGGTCAGCTTGCCCTCGCTCGCGTCGCCCGCGAGGCCCGCGTCCTCGTGGGAGCCGAGCAGCGGGCCGAAGGCGAACGTCCCGAACGTCGTGAACATCAGCATGATCGCGATCGACAGGCCCATGTCGCCGACGCGGTTGACCAGGAAGGCCTTCTTCGCCGCGGTGGCCGCGCTGGGCTTGTGCTGCCAGAAGCCGATCAGCAGGTAGGAGGCGAGACCGACGCCCTCCCAGCCGACGTACAGCAGCAGGTAGTTGTCGGCGAGGACGAGGATCAGCATCGCCGCGAGGAACAGGTTCAGATAGCCGAAGAAGCGGCGGCGCCGCTCGTCGTGCTCCATGTACCCGACCGAGTACAGATGGATCAGCGAGCCGACGCCCGTGATCAGCAGCACGAACGTCATCGACAGCTGGTCGAGGCGGAAGGCGACGTCCGCCTGGAAGCCCTCGACCGGGACCCAGCTGAACAGGTGCTGGGTGAGCGTGCGGTCATCGCTGTTCTTGCCGAGCAGGTCGGCGAAGAGGATCAGGCCGAACACGAAGGAGACGGCCGACAGGAGCGTGCCGATCCAGTGGCCGACGGCGTCGAGCCGACGGCCGCCGACCAGAAGGACGGCCGCTCCGAGCAGGGGCGCCGCGATGAGCAGCGCGATGAGGTTCTCCACGATTCTTCCGACCCCTTACAGCTTCATCAGGCTGGCGTCGTCGACCGAGGCCGAGTGGCGGGCGCGGAACACCGACACGATGATCGCGAGTCCGACCACGACCTCCGCGGCGGCGACGACCATCGTGAAGAAGGCGATGACCTGGCCGTCGAGATTGCCGTGCATCCGGGAGAAGGCGACGAACGCGAGGTTGCACGCGTTGAGCATGAGCTCGACGCACATGAACACGACGATCGCGTTGCGCCGGATCAGGACGCCGGTCGCGCCGATGGTGAACAACAGGGCGGCGAGATACAGGTAGTTGACCGGGTTCACTTCGACGCCTCCTCGGTCCGCTTGAAGGTCGGCGGCTCGATCTCGGCCCGCTCCAGGCGCTCCTCGGCGCGCTGTTGCAGCGCCTTGAGGTCGCCGAGGGCCTCGGCGGACACGTCCCGGATCTGGCCGCGGTCGCGCAGCGTCTTGCTGACCGTGAGCTCCGACGGGGTGCCGTCGGGCAGCAGGCCGGCGATGTCGACGGCGTTGTGCCGCGCGTACACGCCCGGGGCCGGGAGCGGCGGGACGTGCTTGCCCTCGCGCACGCGCTGCTCGGACAGCTCGCGCTGGGTCTTGGCGCGCTCGGTGCGCTCCCGGTGGGTGAGCACCATGGCGCCGACGGCGGCCGTGATCAGCAGGGCGCCGGTGATTTCGAAGGCGAACACGTACTTGGTGAAGATGAGGCGGGCGAGGCCCTCCACGTTGCCGCCGGAGTTGGCCTGGCCGAGGCCGTCGAACTCCGTCAGCGAGGCGTTGCCGATGCCCGCGAACAGCAGGATGCCGAAGCCGAGCCCGCACAGGAGGGCCAGCCAGCGCTGGCCCTTGATGGTCTCCTTCAGCGAGTCCGCCGCGGTCACGCCGACCAGCATCACCACGAACAGGAACAGCATCATGATCGCGCCGGTGTAGACGACGATCTGCACGATGCCCAGGAAGTAGGCGCCGTTGGCGAGGTAGAACACCGCCAGGACGATCATGGTGCCGGCCAGGCTGAGCGCGCTGTGCACGGCCTTCTTCATGAAGACGGTGGCCAGGGCGCCGATCACCGCGACCGTGCCGAGCACCCAGAACTGGAACGCCTCGCCGGTGGAGGTGGAGTAGGCGGCGAGCTGCGCGCTCATGCCTCCACCTCCTCTGCGGACGGCTCCTCCGCGGAGGGCTGTTCGCCCTTGGAGACGGCGACCTGGCGCTCGGTGCCGGGCGCGGCCTCCGTCACCAGACCCCGGTAGTAGTCCTGCTCGTCCATGCCCGGGTAGATCGCGTGGGGCGTGTCGACCATGCCCTCGTCGAGCCCGGCGAGCAGCTGCTCCTTGGTGTAGATGAGGTTGGCGCGGCTGGAGTCGGCCAGTTCGAACTCGTTGGTCATCGTCAGCGCGCGCGTGGGGCACGCCTCGATGCACAGGCCGCACAGGATGCAGCGGGCGTAGTTGATCTGGTACACCCGCCCGTACCGCTCGCCCGGGGAGTAGCGCTCCTCGTCCGTGTTGTCCGCGCCCTCGACGTAGATGGCGTCGGCGGGGCAGGCCCAGGCGCACAGCTCGCAGCCGACGCACTTCTCCAGGCCGTCCGGGTGCCGGTTGAGCTGGTGCCGTCCGTGGAACCGCGGAGCCGTGGTCTTCTTCTGCTCCGGGTACTGCTCGGTCAGCCGCTTCTTGAACATGGCCTTGAAGGTCACGCCGAAGCCGGCCACCGGGTTCATGAAACCAGGCTTGGTCTCCTTGGGCTCCTCAGCCATCGGACGCCTCCTTTCCATCCAGCGATCCGTCACTCTGAGTATCGGGCCCACCACTGACAATGAGCTCCCGCTCCCGGCGCGGGCGGCGCCTGGGCACCGGCGGCAGCTCCTGTCCGGGCAGCGGCGGCACGGGGAATCCGCCCGCCAACGGGTCGAATCCGACGGGCTGTTCGGCGACCTGCTCGGGCTGCTGCCCCTTGTCGCGGAACATGTCGGCGGCGAAGGAGAGCAGCAGGAGGGCGAGGACGCCGCCGCCGACGTAGAGGGCGATGTCGGCGAAGTCGTAGTCCTCGTTGCGCAGGGTCCGCACGGTCGCGACGAGCATCAGCCAGGTCACCGACACCGGGATGAGGACCTTCCAGCCGAGCTTCATCAGCTGGTCGTAGCGGACGCGGGGCAGGGTGCCGCGCAGCCAGATGAAGAAGAACAGCAGCAGCTGCACCTTGACGGTGAACCAGAGCATCGGCCACCAGCCGTGGTTCGCGCCCTCCCAGAAGGAGCTGATCGGCCACGGGGCCCGCCAGCCGCCGAGGAACAGCGTGGTCGACACGGCCGAGACGGTCACCATGTTGACGTACTCGGCGAGCATGAACAGCGCGAACTTGATCGACGAGTACTCGGTGTTGAAGCCGCCGACCAGGTCGCCCTCGGACTCCGGCATGTCGAAGGGGGCGCGGTTGGTCTCGCCGACCATCGTGACGATGTACAGGATGAAGGAGACCGGCAGCAGGAGGATGTACCAGCGGTCCTGCTGCTGTTCGACGATCGTCGACGTCGACATCGACCCGGAGTAGAGGAACACCGAGGCGAACGCGGCGCCCATGGCGATCTCGTACGAGATCATCTGTGCGCAGGAGCGCAGGCCGCCGAGCAGCGGGTACGTGGATCCGGAGCTCCAGCCCGCGAGCACGATGCCGTAGATGCCGACCGAGGCGACCGCGAGGATGTAGAGCATCGCGATCGGCAGGTCGGTGAGCTGCATCGTGGTGCGGTGGCCGAAGATCGAGATCTGGTTGTCGGCCGGGCCGAAGGGGATCACCGCGATCGCCATGAACGCCGGGATGGCCGCGACGATCGGCGCGAGGATGTACACCACCTTGTCCGCGCGCTTGACGATGACGTCTTCCTTGAGCATCAGCTTCACGCCGTCGGCGAGCGACTGGAGCATGCCCCAGGGGCCGTGCCGGTTGGGGCCGATGCGCAACTGCATCCAGGCGACGACCTTGCGCTCCCACACGATGGAGAACAGCACGGTCAGCATCAGGAAGGCGAAGCAGAAGACCGCCTTGACGACCACCAGCCACCACGGGTCGTGGCCGAACATGGAGAGGTCTTCAGCGGCGAGGTACGGGCTCATGCCTCCACCTCCTGGGGGGCTTCGGCGGCCGGGGTGGCCGGGCCGATGCGGACGAGGGACCCCGGCCGCGCGCCGGTGTCGGAGGGGACGCCCCCGCCGGCGGAGTTCAGCGGGAGCCAGACGACCCGGTCGGGCATCTCGGTGACCTGGAGCGGCAGTTCGACCGCCCCGGAGGGGCCGGTCACGGCGAGCACATCGCCGTCCTTGACGCCGGCCTCGGCGGCCGTGGCGGCCGACACGCGTGCGCGTGCCGCGTGCCGCGTCCCGGCGAGCGCCTCGTCGCCCTCCTGCAGAACACCCTGGTCGAGCAGCAGCCGGTGCCCGGCGAGCACGGCCTCCCCGACGGCGGGCCGCGGCAACGTCGCGGCGGTCTCGAAGGGGTCGGTGGCGCGCGGGCCGTCCCAGCCGCCGAGCCGGTCGAGCTCCGCGCGCGTGGTGCGCAGATCGGGCAGACCGAGGTGCACGTCCATGGCGTCGGCCAGCATCTGCAGCACGCGCGCGTCGCTCGGCGCGAGCGTCCGGGTCATCTGGTCGGGCTTGAGGGCGGCGTCGAAGAAACGCACCCTGCCCTCCCAGTTGAGGAAGGCGCCGGCCTTCTCGGCGACGGCGGCCACGGGCAGGACCACGTCTGCGTGCCGGGTGACCTCACTGGGCCGCAGCTCCAGCGAGACCAGGAAACCCACCTCGTCCAGTGCCGTACGCGCGCGTGCCGGATCGGGCAGGTCGGCGATCTCGACGCCGGCCACGACCAGCGCCTGGAGTTCCCCGCCCGCGGCGGCCTCGACGATCTGGCCGGTGTCACGGCCGTAGCGGTGCGGGAGTTCGGCGACGCCCCAGGCGGCGGCGACCTCCTCACGCGCGCGGGGATCGGTCGCCGGACGCCCGCCCGGCAGCAGCGAGGGCAGCGCCCCGGCCTCGATCGCGCCGCGCTCCCCGGCCCGGCGCGGAATCCACACCAGCTCCGCGCCGGTCGCGGTCGCGGCCCGCACGGCGGCGGTGAGCCCGCCGGCGACCGCCGCGAGCCGCTCCCCCACGACGATGACGGCGCCTTCGGCGCGCAGGGCCTCGGCGGCCCGCGCGCCCGGCTCCTCCAGGCCGGTGCCGGCGGCCAGCGCGTCCAGCCACTTGGTCTCGGTGCCGGGAGCGGCCGGCAGCAGCGTGCCGCCCGCCTTCTCCAGGCCCCGCGTGGCGTGGGTGGCCAGGGAGAACACCGTCAGGCCGTGCTTGCGCCACGCCTTGCGCAGCCGCAGGAAGACGCCGGGCGCCTCCTCCTCCGACTCGAACCCGACCAGCAGGACCGCGGGCGCCTTCTCCAGGGAGGTGTACGTGACACCCGCGCCGTCGAGGTCACGGCCGCGTCCGGCGACCCGGGCGGCGAGGAAGTCGGCCTCCTCGCTGCTGTGCACGCGCGCGCGGAAGTCGATGTCGTTGGTGTCGAGCGCCACGCGCGCGAACTTGCTGTACGCGTAGGCGTCCTCGACGGTGAGCCGGCCGCCCGTCAGCACGCCGGTCCGCCCGCGTGAGGCCAGCAGCCCCTGGGCGGCGATCTGCAGCGCGTCGGGCCAGGAGGCCGGCTCCAGTTCGCCCTCGGCGTTGCGCACGAGCGGCGTCTGAAGGCGGTCCCGCTGCTGCGCGTACCGGAACGCGAAGCGTCCCTTGTCGCAGATCCACTCCTCGTTCACCTCGGGGTCCGGGGACGCGAGGCGCCGCATGACCTTGCCGCGCCGGTGGTCGGTGCGCGTCGCGCAGCCGCCGGAGCAGTGCTCGCACACCGAGTGCGAGGAGACGAGGTCGAAGGGGCGGGAGCGGAACCGGTAGGCCGCCGAGGTGAGCGCGCCGACCGGGCAGATCTGGATGGTGTTGCCGGAGAAGTACGACTCGAACGGGTCGCCCTCACCGGTGCCGACCTGCTGCAGGGCGCCCCGCTCGATCAGTTCGATCATGGGGTCGCCCGCGATCTGGTTGGAGAACCGGGTGCAGCGGGCGCACAGCACGCACCGCTCGCGGTCGAGCAGCACCTGGGTGGAGATCGGGACCGGCTTCTCGTAGGTCCGCTTGCGGCCCTCGAAGCGGGACTCGGCCTGGCCGTGCGACATCGCCTGGTTCTGCAGCGGGCACTCGCCGCCCTTGTCGCAGACCGGGCAGTCCAGCGGGTGGTTGATGAGCAGCAGCTCCATCACTCCGTGCTGGGCCTTCTCGGCGATCGGCGAGGTGAGGTGAGTCTTCACCACCATGCCGTCCGTACAGGTGATCGTGCAGGACGCCATGGGCTTGCGCTGGCCCTCGACCTCGACGATGCACTGGCGGCAGGCGCCGGCCGGGTCGAGGAGCGGGTGGTCGCAGAAGCGGGGGATCTCGATGCCGAGCTGCTCGGCGGCCCGGATGACCAGGGTGCCCTTGGGCACGCTGATCTCCGCGCCGTCGATCGTCAGCGTCACGAGATCTTCCGGCGGGACCGCCGCCTCGCCGCCCCCGGAGGGAGCGCTGGTGGTCACCGTCATGCGTTCACCTCCAGGTGCTGGTCGGCCCAGGCCGTCGACTTGGCCGGGTCGAAGGGGCAGCCGCGGCCCGTGATGTGCTGCTCGTACTCCTCGCGGAAGTACTTGAGCGAGGAGAAGATCGGCGAGGCGGCGCCGTCGCCGAGGGCGCAGAAGGACTTGCCGTTGATGTTGTCGGCGATGTCGGCGAGCTTGTCGAGGTCGGACATCTGTCCCTTGCCGGCCTCGATGTCCCGCAGCAACTGGACCAGCCAGTAGGTGCCTTCACGGCAGGGTGTGCACTTGCCGCAGGACTCGTGGGCGTAGAACTCGGTCCAGCGGGTCACCGCCCGCACCACGCAGGTCGTCTCGTCGAAGCACTGGAGTGCTTTCGTGCCGAGCATGGAACCCGCGGCACCCACTCCTTCGTAATCAAGAGGGACGTCGAGGTGCTCGTCGGTGAACATCGGGGTCGAGGAGCCGCCCGGCGTCCAGAACTTCAGGCGGTGTCCGGGGCGCATGCCCCCGCTCATCTCCAGGAGCTGGCGGAGGGTGATACCGAGAGGTGCCTCGTACTGCCCGGGGCTGGCGACATGGCCGCTGAGCGAATAGAGCGTGAAGCCCGGCGACTTCTCGCTTCCCATCGACCGGAACCATTCTTTGCCCCGATGCAGAATCGCGGGAACCGACGCGATCGACTCGACGTTGTTCACAACAGTCGGGCACGCATAGAGGCCCGCCACCGCAGGAAAGGGGGGACGCAGCCGCGGTTGACCACGGCGGCCTTCGAGGGAGTCCAGCAGCGCTGTCTCCTCACCGCAGATGTACGCGCCGGCGCCGGCGTGCACGGTGAGGGTCAGATCGAGCCCGCTGCCCAGGATGTTCTCCCCGAGGTAGCCCGCCGCGTAGGCCTCGCGCACGGCCTCGTGCAACCGCCGCAGAACAGGGACGACTTCACCACGCAGATAGATGAAGGCATGCGAAGACCTGATGGCGTAACACGCGATGACAATGCCCTCGATGAGGCTGTGCGGGTTCGCGAAGAGGAGCGGAATGTCCTTGCACGTTCCGGGCTCCGACTCGTCGGCGTTGACAACTAGATAGTGCGGCTTTCCATCACCCTGGGGAATGAACTGCCATTTCATTCCCGTCGGGAATCCCGCGCCGCCGCGTCCGCGCAGACCGGAGTCCTTGACGTACGCGATCACGTCGTCCGGCGACATGGCGAGCGCCTTGCGAAGTCCCTCGTATCCGTCGTGCCGTCGGTAGACGTCCAGACTCCAGGACCTGTCCTCGTCCCAGAAGGCCGACAGCACGGGCGCGAGCAGCTTCTCGGGGCTGGTGTCTTTCAGCTCGGGTGCCAAGGTCATCACTCCCCCTCCTCGGTGGCCTCGCCCTTGGTCCGCGCGTCCTCGGACTCCTCGCGCGGATGGACCACGCGCGCGGGCGCGTTCTCGCCCTTGGCCAGGCGGAGGCCCACCAGTGACGCCGGTCCCGCGCTGCCGCCCGCCTCGACGGCCCCGTCCCGCTCGTCGGGGAAGCCGGCCAGGATCCGCGCGGTCTCCTTGAAGGTGCACAGCGGCGCGCCGCGCGTGGGCGACACCGTCCGCCCGATGCGCAGGTCGTCCACCAGGCGCTTCGCGCTCTGCACGGTCTGGTTGTCGAAGAACTCCCAGTTGACCATCACGACCGGTGCGAAGTCGCAGGCCGCGTTGCACTCGATGTGCTCCAGCGTGATCTTGCCGTCGTCGGTGGTCCCGCCGTTGCCGACGCCCAGGTACTCCTGGAGCTCCTCGAAGATCGCGTCGCCGCCCATGACCGCGCAGAGCGTGTTGGTGCACACGCCGACCTGGTAGTCGCCGGACGGCCGGCGCCGGTACATGGTGTAGAAGGTGGCGACCGCGGTGACCTCGGCGGTGGTCAGGCCGAGCACGTCCGCGCAGAACTGCATCCCGGTGCGCGTGACGTGGCCCTCCTCCGACTGCACGAGATGCAGCAACGGCAGGAGCGCGGAGCGGGAGTCGGGGTAGCGGGCGACGATCTCGCGCGCGTCCCCCTCCAGCCGGGCCCGGACGTCGTCCGGATACGCGGGCGCGGGCAGCTCGGGCATGCCCAGGCTGACGCCGCGGTCCGAAGAAGAGGTGGTCACCGGTCGACGCCTCCCATCACGGGGTCGATGGACGCGACGGCGACGATGACGTCGGCGACCTGGCCGCCCTCGCACATCGCCGCCATGGCCTGAAGGTTGGTGAAGGACGGGTCCCGGAAGTGGACCCGGTAGGGGCGGGTGCCGCCGTCGGAGACGGCATGCACCCCGAGTTCGCCCTTGGGCGACTCGACGGCCGCGTACACCTGTCCCGGCGGGACGCGGAAGCCCTCGGTGACCAGCTTGAAGTGGTGGATCAGGGCCTCCATGGAGGTGCCCATGATCTTCTTGATGTGGTCGAGGGAGTTGCCGAGGCCGTCCGGTCCCAGGGCGAGCTGGGCGGGCCAGGCGATCTTCTTGTCGGCGACCATGACCGGGCCGGGCTGGAGCCGGTCCAGGCACTGCTCGATGATCCGCAGCGACTGGCGCATCTCCTCCAGGCGGATGAGGAAGCGGCCGTAGGAGTCGCAGGTGTCGGCGGTCGGGATGTCGAAGTCGTAGGTCTCGTATCCCGAGTAGGGCTGGGCCTTGCGCAGGTCGTGCGGGAGGCCGGCGGCGCGCAGGATGGGGCCGGTCGCGCCGAGGGCCATGCAGCCGGCCAGGTCGAGATAGCCGACGTCCTGCATGCGGGCCTTGAAGATGGGGTTCCCGGTGGCGAGCTTGTCGTACTCCGGGAGGTTCTTCTTCATCTTCTTCACGAACTCGCGGATCTGGTCCACCGCGCCGGGCGGCAGGTCCTGGGCGAGTCCGCCGGGCCGGATGTACGCGTGGTTCATGCGTAGGCCCGTGACCAGCTCGTAGATGTCGAGAATCATTTCACGATCACGGAATCCGTAGATCATGATCGTGGTGGCGCCGAGCTCCATGCCGCCGGTGGCGATGCACACCAGGTGGGAGGAGAGCCGGTTCAGCTCCATCAGGAGCACCCGGATGATCTTGGCGCGCTCGGTGATCTGGTCCTCGATGCCGAGGAGCTTCTCGACGGCGAGGCAGTAGGCGGTCTCGTTGAAGAAGGACGTCAGGTAGTCCATGCGCGTGACGAAGGTGGTGCCCTGCGTCCACGTGCGGAACTCGAGGTTCTTCTCGATGCCGGTGTGGAGGTAGCCGATGCCGCAGCGGGCCTCGGTGACCGTCTCGCCCTCGATCTCCAGGATCAGGCGCAGCACACCGTGGGTGGACGGGTGCTGGGGACCCATGTTGACGACGATGCGCTCGTCGTCGGCGCGGGCCGCGGACTGGACGATCTCGTCCCAGTCGCCACCGGTGACCGTATATACGGTGCCTTCCGTGGTCTCGCGAGGAGAGGCTTGCGACGTGCTCACGAGTACGACCTCCGCTGGTCCGGAGCCGGGATCTGGGCGCCCTTGTACTCGACGGGGATGCCGCCGAGGGGGTAGTCCTTGCGCTGCGGGTGGCCCTGCCAGTCGTCCGGCATCATGATCCGCGTCAGGGCCGGGTGACCGTCGAAGACGATTCCGAAGAAGTCGTAGGTCTCGCGCTCGTGCCAGTCGTTCGTCGGATAGACGGAGACCAGGGACGGGATGTGCGGCTCGGCGTCCGGGGCGCTGACTTCGAGGCGGATCAGCCGGTTGTGGGTGATCGAGCGCAGGTGGTAGACGGCGTGCAGCTCGCGGCCCTTGTCGCTCGGGTAGTGGACGCCGCTGACGCCGGTGCACAGTTCGAAGCGAAGGGCCGGGTCGTCGCGCAGGGTGCGGGCGACGCGGACGAGGTGCTCGCGTTCGACGTGGAAGGTGAGTTCGCCGCGGTCGACGACCGTCTTCTCGATCGCGTTGTCGGGCAGGAGGCCCTGCTCCTCCAGGGCACCCTCCAGCTCGTCGGCGACCTCGTCGAACCAGCCGCCGTAGGGCCGGCTCGCCGGACCCGGGAGCCGGACCGAGCGGACCAGACCGCCGTAACCGGAGGTGTCGCCGCCGTTGTCGGCGCCGAACATGCCGCGCTGGACGCGGATCTCCTCGCCGCCCTGGCCGCGCTGGCCGGGGAGGTTGGAGGTGGAGAGGTCCTTCTCGGGGTTCACCCCGTTCGAGGAACCGTTCACGCCGTTGCCGTTGGCGTCGCTCACCGCAGCAGCCCCTTCATCTCGATCGTGGGCAGGGCCTTGAGCGCCGCTTCCTCCGCCTCGCGAGCCGCCTCCTCGGCGTTCACGCCGAGCTTGGAGGTCTGGATCTTGTGGTGGAGCTTGAGGATGGCGTCCATCAGCATCTCGGGCCGTGGCGGACAGCCCGGTAGATAGATGTCGACCGGGACGATGTGGTCGACGCCCTGGACGATCGCGTAGTTGTTGAACATGCCGCCGGAGGAGGCGCAGACACCCATGGAGATGACCCACTTGGGGTTGGGCATCTGGTCGTAGACCTGCCGGAGGACCGGCGCCATCTTCTGGCTGACCCGGCCGGCGACGATCATCAGGTCCGCCTGGCGCGGCGATCCGCGGAAGACCTCCATGCCGAAGCGCGCCAGGTCGTAGCGTCCGGCGCCCGTGGTCATCATCTCGATGGCGCAGCAGGCGAGGCCGAAGGTGGCGGGGAAGACGGACGCCTTGCGCACCCAGCCCGCGGCCTGCTCGACGGTGGTCAGCAGGAATCCGCTCGGCAGCTTTTCTTCGAGTCCCATGTCGTAAGGCCCCTCAGTCCCATTCCAGGCCGCCGCGCCGCCATACGTACGCGTACGCGACGAAGACGGTGAGCACGAAGAGCAGCATCTCCACGAGCCCGAAAACACCCAGGGCGTCGAAGGTGACGGCCCAGGGGTAGAGGAAGACGATCTCGATGTCGAAGACGATGAAGAGCATCGCCGTCAGGTAGTACTTGATGGGGAAGCGCCCGCCGCCGGCCGGCGTGGGGGTCGGCTCGATACCGCACTCGTAGGCTTCGAGCTTGGCGCGGTTGTACCGCTTCGGACCGATCAGCGTGGCCATGACCACGGAGAAGATCGCAAAGCCTGCCCCGAGGGCTCCCAGTACGAGGATGGGCGCATACGCGTTCACCGCTCCTCGCTCCTCTCAGTCGGCACTGACTGGTGGCGGTTCCATCGGGCTCACTTACGCCCCAACTGCCCCGCGAGCCCCGCCCGTCCCGGCGAAGATCGAGAACATGTGAAGCAGGTCACAAGCCCAACTGCCACGCATCTTATGCCCGTGGCTCTGTGATCTGCGACACGGGGTATTACCCAAGCTTTGTGATCTCTGCCACCTGACGAAGGATCATGAAGTCATATCAGCGGTGATCTACGTACGCGAAGCGTCGGAGTGATCACCAATAGTGACATTTTCGCTCATCACCGCAGACGGGAAGGGGCGTCTCAATAT
Organism: Streptomyces sp. NPDC032126; assembly: GCF_055580085.1. Classification (NCBI taxonomy): domain Bacteria; kingdom Bacillati; phylum Actinomycetota; class Actinomycetes; order Kitasatosporales; family Streptomycetaceae; genus Streptomyces; species Streptomyces sp. NPDC032126. The sequence continues at coordinate 107,748 of NZ_JBVIMA010000006.1, read as the reverse complement.
CAAGAGGGTTCCCTTGCATGCAAATTGGCGTTGGACGCGAGGCGCTGGTAGAGGAGCGCGTTCACACATCGGAGGGAGTCGGGGGACGGATGTGGACGAGGCCCGTGCGTGTGCGCGTGTTCACGAGCGGGAGCCGGTAACCGTTCCGTGACCTCCGCCACATTCACCAGGGGCCCCGGAGAACCGGGCTTGGCCAACGGTCCTCAGCAGTGGTAGGCCACGGGCAATCCGGACGTAATGACGAAAGCCCATGATCACAGGCATGATCACTGGCGTCCGCTATGTCCGTTACGGCGTCAATAAAGAAACGCGCCGCGGGGAGTTGGGCCGCCGATTGAACAAGTGTGGCGCAGCACACGTTTCTTGAAGGTATGGAGCAGCCCCTGGTACCGCTTGTACCCATGTCCCACACAGCTCACATACGAAGCCACCGGAAGACCCGCACTCGCAACGCGTCGACGTTCGCCGTGCGAGCCGGAGTCGCCGGTGGCCTCCTCAGCACCGTCGCCGTGGCCGGCGCGTCCGCCGCTGCGAACGCGGCCGAGCCTGTGACGCAGACGCTCGAACTGCCCACCCTGACCGCCGACCTGACCGCTCAGGTCGCCCAGTCCGCGGAGGCCACCGAACAGGCCGCCGCGAACTACCAGCTGCGGGCCGAGCGTGACGCGGCCGCCGCCGCGGCGGCCAAGGAGGCCGCGAAGGACCTCGCCGCGGCCAAGAAGGAGCAGGCGCGCAAGCAGGCCGCCGAGGACGCGCGCAAGGCCGCCGAGGCGCGCGCCTCGCGCAGCACCGAGCGGGCCGTGCTGTCCGCGTCGGTGAGTTCCACCAGCACGTCGAACGCGACCGGTTCGGCCGCGGCCGTCATCGCCTTCGTGAAGGCGCAGATCGGCGACGCCTATGTCTCCGGCGGCACCGGCCCGAACTCCTGGGACTGCTCCGGCCTCGTGCAGGCCGCCTTCCGGCAGGTCGGCATCGACCTGCCGCGCGTCTCCCAGGACCAGTCGACCCGCGGCACCCAGGTCTCCCTGGACAACCTGCAGCCGGGCGACATCCTCTACTGGGGCAGCGCGGGCAGCGCGTACCACGTGGCGGTGTACGTCGGCGACGGCATGTTCGTCGGCGCGCAGAACCCGTCCACCGGCGTGGTGGAGAAGCCGCTGTCCTACGACCCGCCGACCGGCGCGGTGCGGGTGCTCTGACAGCACCCCCATGCATGACGAAGGGCCGCAACCGCTCGGGGGCTGCGGCCCTTCGCGCTGCCCGGACGGGCGGCGCCGCTACGCCTTCGGCGCCACCCTGCTCAGACCGTTGATGATGCGGTCCATCGCGTCGCCGCCCGTGGGGTCGGTGAGGTTGGCCAGCAGCTTGAGGGTGAACTTCATCAGCATCGGGTGGGTCAGACCGCGCTGCGCGGCGATCTTCATGACCTTCGGGTTGCCGATGAGCTTCACGAAGGCGCGGCCCAGCGTGTAGTAGCCGCCGTAGGTGTCGGCGAGGATCCGCGGGTAGCGCTGGAGGGCGAGTTCCCACTGGCCGGGGGTGGCGCGGGCGTGGGCCTGGACGATGACGTCGGCGGCGAGCTGCCCGGACTCCATGGCGTAGGCGATGCCCTCGCCGTTGAAGGGGTTCACCAGGCCGCCCGCGTCGCCGACCAGGAGCAGGCCCTTGGTGTAGTGGGGCTTGCGGTTGAAGGCCATCGGGAGGGCCGCGCCGCGGATCGGGCCGGTCATGTTCTCGGGCGTGTAGCCCCAGTCCTCCGGCATGGACGCGCACCAGGCCTTGAGGACCTCGCGCCAGTCCAGTTCCTTGAAGGAGTCGGAGGTGTTCAGGACGCCCAGGCCGACGTTGGACGTGCCGTCGCCCATGCCGAAGATCCAGCCGTAGCCCGGCAGCAGGCGGTCCTCGCCCGGCCCGCGGCGGTCCCACAGCTCCAGCCAGGACTCCAGGTAGTCGTCCTCGTGGCGCGGGGACTCGAAGTACGTCCGTACGGCCACGCCCATCGGGCGGTCCTCGCGGCGGTGCAGGCCCATCGCCAGGGACAGCCGCGTGGAGTTGCCGTCGGCGGCCACCACCAGGGGCGCGTGGAAGGTGACTTCGCGCTTCTCCTCGCCGAGCTTCGCCGTCACCCCGGTGATGCGGCCGGTGCGGTCGTCGACGATCGGCCCGGAGACGTTGCAGCGTTCGTAGAGGCGCGCGCCCGCCTTCTGCGCCTGGCGGGCGAGTTGCTCGTCGAAGTCGTCGCGCTTGCGGACGAGGCCGTAGTCCGGGAAGGAGGCGAGATCCGGCCAGTCCAGCTGGAGGCGGACGCCGCCGCCGATGATGCGCAGGCCCTTGTTGCGCAGCCAGCCGGCCTCCTCGGAGATGTCGATGCCCATGGCGACGAGCTGCTTGACGGCGCGCGGGGTCAGGCCGTCACCGCAGACCTTCTCGCGCGGGAACTCGGTCTTCTCCAGGAGGAGTACGTCGAGACCGGACTTGGCGAGGTGGTAAGCCGTCGTGGAGCCGGCCGGGCCCGCGCCCACGACGATGACATCCGCGGTGTTACCAGAGAGGGGCTCGGAGTGGGGCTCAGTCACGACGGTCACGGCGGGATCTCCCCAAGGTTCGGAATCTGCGTGCCGACCGGCACTGGACATGGGCAGTCTATTCAGCAGAATTGATCACCCGGCTGAAGGGCTGCCCCGTGAACCGAGCTCTCCCCGTAGTACGGCTGCGTGTTCCCACCGACGAGGACGCGGTCGCATGGCACCGGATCTTCGATCACCCGGACGTCATGGAGTTCATGGGCGGCAGATCCGCGGAGCTGTCCTACTACGAGGAGCTCACCGCGCGCCAGCGCCGGCACGACGCGGAGCACGGCTTCTGTCTGTGGACCGTGCTGGACGAGCGGGACCGGGTGGTCGGGTTCACCGGGGCACAGCCGTGGCCGCAGGAGTGGGGACCCCGGGGCGAGATCGAGATCGGCTGGCGGCTCGGCCGGGACTTCTGGGGCCAGGGCTATGTCACGGTGGCCGCCCGGATGACGCTGGAGCGGGTGCGGGCGGCCGGGGTGCCGGGCGTGGTGGCCGTGGTCGACGCGCAGAACGCCCGGTCCATCGCGGTGACCCGGCGGCTGGGGATGCGGCTCGGCGAGGTGTTCACCCGGCCGGTCTCGCAGCGGGAGGGCCATTGCTACCGGCTCGATCTCACCGCATAGTGACCCTGCGTAGTCAACTGTTACAGAAAGCGACCTGACACTTCCGGACAACACCCCCGCGCGGTTACCCTTCCAGTACCGCTGGGGGTGACATCTGTGCGAATAACACCCAAAACGCCGGAAGTGCGCGTGCCGAGGCTGATCGGTCTGATGGCCGTGGACGCACGGCAGGCGGCCAAGTCGCAGGGCCTGCTCCTCACCTCGCCGGACCGGCCGGACTTCCACCTCACGGTCGTCGACTACGTCGTACGCCAGTACCCGCAGCCCGGGGCCGAGGTGCCGCGGGACTCCGTGGTCTACGTGTGGTTCGACTTCCGCGACGGTGAGGGCGGCGGAGGCATACGCGAGCCGCGCGTCCCGCACCCGTCCGGCGGGGGACTCCAGCGGGAGCTGGACGAACCCGGTGACCCGTCGGAGAGCCTCAGCTCTGCTTGAAGCCCCGGTGCAGGGCGACGACCCCGCCGGTCAGGTTGCGCCAGGCCACCTTCGACCAGCCGGCCTTGCGCAGGTGCTCGGCCAGGGCCGGCTGGTCGGGCCAGGCGCGGATGGAATCGGCGAGGTAGACGTAGGCGTCCGGGTTGGAGGAGATCGCGCGGGCGACCGGCGGCAGGGCGCGCATCAGGTACTCGGTGTAGACGGTGCGGAAGGGCGCCCAGGTCGGGTGCGAGAACTCGCAGATCACCACCCGGCCGCCGGGCCGCGTCACCCGGTACATCTCCCGCAGGGCGGCGTCGAAGTCCTGCACGTTGCGCAGCCCGAAGGAGATGGTCACGGCGTCGAAGGTGTCGTCCTTGAACGGCAGCCGCGTCGCGTCGCCGGCCGTGAAGGGGAGCCAGGTGTGCTTGCGCTTGCCGACCTGGAGCATGCCGATCGAGAAGTCGCAGGGCACGACATAGGCGCCGGTCCGCGCGAAGGGCAGCGAGGAGGTCGCGGTGCCCGCCGCGAGGTCCAGGACCTTCTGGGCGGGCCGGGCGTCGACCGCCTTCGCCACCTCCTTGCGCCAGCGCCGGTCCTGCCCCAGGGACAGCACGTCGTTGGTCAGGTCGTACCGTTCCGCCACGTTGTCGAACATCGAGGCGACTTCGTGCGGCTGCTTGTCCAGGGATGCGCGGGTCACGGGCTCATTGTGGCAGTACGCCCACCCGACAGGGGCGTCGGCCTCACTCCAGCAGCCCGGGCTAGCGCCTCCGGTAAAGGAGCCGGCCGCCCAGCACGGTCGCCACGCAGGTTCCGGCGCCGCGTTCCGCCAGGTCCGCGATGTCCTCGACGTCGAACACCGCGAAGCGGGCCGCCGAACCCCGTTCCCTCTCCTGGGCGAACTCCACCGGGCGGCCCGACGTGTACGGGTCCAGCGCCGGTGTGCCGTCCGGGCGGCCGATGCGGCCCATCACGCCGATGCCCGAGCGGTGGACCGCGTCCCGTACCGCGCGGTTGCGGAAGGGCTCGCAGGCCACCGAGACCGTGCCGTTCGCCAGCATGCGCTGGATGCCCCGGCGGGCGCTCGCACCCCAGCGGGCGTCGTCCATGGGGAGCGCGGCCAGCGCCGCACCGGTCAGGGGCTCGGTGCCCAACTCGTCGGCCTCACGCGGATCCGGGTGGTAGGTCTCCTCCAGCAGCTCGGTGCCGTGGAGGTTGACCAGTCCGGCGGTGAGGATGCCGGGCCACTCGCGCACCCGCGCGCGGGGGTGAGCGGCGGCGATGTCGTCCAGCGTCCCGGCGGCGGCGATCCAGTCGCCGTCCACGAGCAGCGCCCGACTCTGGGAGTCCGCGTGGATCGTCTGCACGACGGGCTCAGTTGGACGCGAGGATCTTCAGCTCGGGGTGGGCCGTGCCGCCCTCGATCGCCGTCGACGAGATGTGGGACATCACCCGCGCGTCGACGGGGTCGTTCGCCGGGTCGTCGTGGACGACGAGGTGCTCGTACGTGGTGGAGCGCTGGGCCGGGGTGCGTCCCGCCGTACGGATCATGTCGATCATTTCCTGGAGGTTGGAGCGGTGCTTGGCACCGGCCGCCGAGACGACGTTCTCCTCCAGCATGACCGAGCCCAGGTCGTCCGCGCCGTAGTGCAGCGTGAGCTGGCCCGCGTCCTGGCCGGTGGTCAGCCAGGAGCCCTGGATGTGGGCGATGTTGTCCATGAAGAGCCGGGAGATCGCGATCATCCGCAGGTACTCGAAGATCGTGGCCTGCGTGCGGCCCTTCAGGTGGTTGTTCATCGGCTGGTAGAGGTACGGGATGAAGGCCCGGAAGCCGCCCGTGCGGTCCTGGACGTCACGGATCATCCGCAGGTGCTCGATGCGCTCGGCGTTGGTCTCGCCGGTGCCCATGAGCATGGTGGAGGTGGACTCGACGCCCAGTCGGTGGGCGGTCTCCATGATCTCCAGCCAGCGCTCGCCCGACTCCTTGAGGGGCGCGATCGCCTTGCGGGGGCGCTCCGGCAGCAGTTCGGCGCCGGCGCCCGCGAAGGAGTCCAGGCCGGCCGCGTGGATGCGGGTGATGGCCTCCTCGACGGACACACCGGAGATACGAGCCATGTGCTCGACCTCCGAGGCGCCCAGCGAGTGGATCACCAGCTGCGGGAACTCCTTCTTGATGGCGGCGAAGTTCTTCTCGTAGTACTCGACGCCGAAGTCCGGGTGGTGGCCGCCCTGGAACATGATCTGCGTGCCGCCCAGTTCGACCGTCTCCGCGCACCGGCGCAGGATGTCGTCGAGGTCGCGCGTCCAGCCCTTGTCCGTGTCCTTGGGGGGCGCGTAGAAGGCGCAGAACTTGCACGCCGTCACACACACGTTCGTGTAATTGATGTTCCGCTCGATGATGTACGTCGCGATGTGCTCGGTCCCGGCGTACCTGCGGCGGCGTACGGCGTCGGCGGCGGCGCCGAGCGCGTGCAGCGGGGCGTCGCGGTAGAGGTCGAGCGCCTCTTCCGGGGTGATCCGCCCACCGGCTGCGGCACGGTCGAGGACAGACTGGAGGTCGGCCTTCTCGGTCACCAGGACGTCCCTTTCGTCAAGGGTTGTGGACGGGCGGGACCAGCCTACGCCAGCCCGTCCGGGCGACCGACGTCAGGCCGCGTACGCCCCGGCCAGCAGCCCGACGAACGCCCCGGCGAGCAGGAACGGCCCGAACGCGATCACCGTCTCACGCCCCGATCGCCGTACGAGGACGAGCGCCCCGCCGTACAACGCGCCGAACAGGAACCCCGCGAACGTGCCGAGCATCAGCGCCGCCCACCCGTACCAGCCGAGCATCGCGCCCACGCCGAGCGACAACTTCACATCGCCGTACGCCAGCCCGGACGGATTGAGGAGGTGCAGGACGAGGTAGCCGGCGCCGAGCGCGAGTCCGCCCAGCAGGGACGTCGTCCAGGTGCCCGCGTGCTCGGGCAGCAGCGCGGCCAGGCCCAGCAGCGCGGGGGCGACGACGGCGAGGGGGAGGGTGAGCGGGTCGGGCAGCCGCCGCACCGTCAGGTCGACGGCCGCCAGCAGCACCCCGACCGGCGCGAGCAGCAGCCAGACCGCCAGTTCGGGCCGGAGCCCGGTGGCGGCGGCGAGGAGCGCGCAGAGGAGCGCGGTGACCGTGCACAGGAGGGGGGCGCCGGGGCCGTAGGGGTACGACCGTGGGGTGCCCGGCGTCAGGGACAGGCTCCCCCGGTCGGACGTCCGCCGCCCATCGGGCACCCGCACGCCGCACTCCCGGCACCGGCCCCGCCCCAGCCAGCCCCGTACGGGATGGCCGGCCGGGCAGGCCGAACGCCAGCCGGCGCCCTCCTCCGCCTCCTCCATGGGGACGGAGAACCGGTAGGCGGCGCGCGGCAGCAGGGTTCCGGCGGCCGCGCCCCACAGCGCGGAGGCGGCGATGACCGTCGCGTCGCTCGGCGCGGTGCTCAGCACGGCTAGCCGACCTTCGACATCCGCGCCACGGGGTTGCCCTCCGCCGAGCTCTCCGAAGTGAACGTCAGATCGTCGCCGGTCGGCGTCAGACGGACCGTGTGGGCCTTCGGGTTGCAGCCGGTGTGGTTGGACCGCGCGCCCACCGCCGTCGCGATCGCCTCCTTCGCCGTCACCTGCTTCAGGGTCAGCACGTCCACGCACTGCGCGCCGAGCAGATCCGTCTGCCGCAGCTCACCGAGTTCCTGGCCCACCTCGGCCTGATGGACGGTCAGCCGGAACGTACCCATGGGCAGGGTTCCGCCGAGGCCGCTGCCCTCGCCCTCCCAGGTGCCGAGGTAGGCGGCGGGGAGGGTGCCGGAGGCCGTGGGCGTCGTGCTCGCACGGGGCGTTGTGGCGTTGGCGTCGGAGGTGGGGGTGGCGGCCGGGGTGCCGGTGCTCGTGGGGGCGGGGGTGCCGTACGCGTCCGAGGAGCCGCTGTTGGTGTCGCTCTTGCCGCCCGGCAGCAGATCGAAGACGAACACCGAGCCCACGGTCACCGCCGCCATCGCCCCCGCGACCGCCAACGCGACCGTGCAGCTGAGCCGCCGCCCACGCCCGCCCTCGCCGGGCGCCGCACTGGCGGCGACGGTGACGGACACCTTGCCGGGCGTGCCGGACGCACCGCCGACATCGCGTGCGTCGCGCGGCGCGGGCACGACGGTCGGGCCGGCGGTCGGGCCAGCGGTCGGTACGCCCCCCGGCACGGCATCGGCAGCGGGCGCAGCCGCAGGCATCACCGGTGGCGGCCCGAACGCCCCGGCGGTCGCGCCCGGCGCCGAAAGGGACCCCCCGCCCGGCACCGACGGTCTCTCCACCGCCAGTTCGCTGAACCCCACCACCCCGGAGACCGGCGCGGCCGGGCCGTCGCCGCCCGATGTGCCCTCCAGGTTCAGCAGTTCCACGGCCCGCCGCCCGACCTGCTCCACCAGCGGGCCCGGCAGCCATCCCGACGCGACGAGCCGTGCCGCCCCCTCGGGAGCGAGCCGTCGGGCCACCTCGCCAGGGGTGGGCCGGCTCGCCGGGTCCTTGCGCAGGCACTCCTGCACCACCTCGCGCAGCCCGGTGGCTCCCAACTCCCCCAGTTCGGGCTCCTCGTGGACGACCTTGTAGAGCAGCGCGGCCGAGGTGTCCCCGCGGAAGGGCGGCTCGCCCGCCGCCGCGTACGCCAGTACCGCGCCCAGCGAGAAGACGTCCGCCGCGCCCGTGACCCCCTTGCCGAGGATCTGCTCGGGCGCCATGTAGCCGGGCGAGCCGACGGAGACGCCCGTCGAGGTGAGGGAGGCCGTGCCGTCCGTGGCCCGGGCGATGCCGAAGTCGATCAGCCGGGGGCCGTCCACGGTCAGCAGGACGTTCGACGGCTTCACATCCCGGTGGACCAGGCCCAGTTCGTGCACGGCGGCCAGCGCCTCGGCGAGGCCCGCGCCCAGGACCCGTACCGTGTGGGCGGGCAGCGGGCCGCCGCCGGAGGCGGAGGTGACGGCCGCGGCGAGCGAGGGGCCGGCCGCGTAGGCCGTGGCGACCCAGGGCACCGCGGCCTCCGGGTCGGCGTCGAGCACGGGCGCGGTCCAGGCGCCGCCGACCCGCCGTGCCGCGTCGACCTCGCGGCGGAAGCGGGCGCGGAACTCCTCGTCGAGCGCGAAGTGCGGATGCACGATCTTCACGGCGACCGTGCGGCCGCCCGCGCTGCGGCCCAGGTAGACCCGGCCCATGCCGCCGGAGCCGAGCCGCCCGAGCAGGCGGTAGGGCCCCACCGCGGTGGGTTCGTCCGCTCCGAGCGGCTGCATGCCGTCCACCTCTCCCCCGCCCCACGGGACTGTCCCCCTGGACCCGTCCCACCGGATGAGAAGCAGATTACGGCTGGAGCAGTTCCACCTTCACGTCCGCCGGGAAGCCGGTGGTCGGGCCGACGCGGCGGGCGAACTCGCTCACCGCCGCCAGCTGGGGCTCGCCGAAGCGGAAGTCGAGGGTGGTGAAGTACCGCTCCAGGACCTGCTCGTCGTAGTCCTCCCAGCGGGCGGCCTGTTCGGCCACCTTGCCGACCTCCTCCAGGGAGAGGTTGCGGGAGGCGAGGAACGCCTCGTGGACCTTGCGGGTGATGTACGGCTCCCGCTCCACGTAGTCGCGGCGGGCGGCCCAGACCGCGAAGACGAAGGGCAGGCCGGTCCACTCCTTCCACAGCGCGCCGAGGTCGTGCACGGCGAGCCCGTACTTCGTCGCGTCGAGCAGGTTGGCGCGCAGGGCCGCGTCGCCGATGAGCACGGCCGCGTCCGCCTCCTGCATCATCAGGCTGAGGTCGGGCGGGCAGGTGTAGTAGTCGGGGCGTACGCCGAACCGTTCCGCCAGCAGGAGCTGGGCGAGGCGGACGGAGGTGCGGGAGGTCGAGCCGAGGGCGACCCGGGCGCCGTCCAGCCGGTCCAGCGGGAGCTGAGAGACGATCACGCAGGACATGACCGGTCCGTCGCAGCCGACGGCGATGTCGGGGAAGGCGACCAGCTCGTCCGCGTGCCGCAGGAACTCGACGAGGGTGATCGGCCCGATGTCGAGGTCGCCCCGCACCAGGCTCTCGCTGAGCTTCTCCGGGGTGTCCTTGGTCAGCTCGAAGTCGAGGAGCGTGCCCGTTCTCGCGAGCCCCCAGTACAGGGGCAGGCAGTTCAGGAACTGGATGTGGCCGACGCGGGGCCGGGCGGTGCGAGAATTGTCCACATCGCGAGGCTAGACCTACTCGGGTACGCTTCGGAGCTCACCCCCTCCTCCACTCGCGCATCCGGCTTCCACGCGGGGCATCCGGCGTCAACTCCGACACTCCGGTTCAAACATCCGAGTGACGTGATCTTGACCTCTATTGCTTTGCCCTGCCCGCGTGCTAGGCTCGCCGCAAGTTGCAGTTTGGTTTCCCTTGCAGTACAGAGCCTGCGGAGCATGTGACCGCGGGCTCTCGACGTTTTCGGAAGTTTGCAGTGGTGCAGCACTTGTGTTTTCACACTTGCAGGTTCTGGAGCAGGGCGACCCTTTGAGCCCAAGGAGGGCTTATGGCTACCGGAACCGTTAAGTGGTTCAACGCCGAAAAGGGCTTTGGCTTCATCGCCCAGGAGGGCGGCGGCCCCGACGTCTTCGTTCACTACTCCGCGATCAACGCCACCGGCTTCCGCTCCCTCGAGGAGAACCAGCAGGTGAGCTTCGACGTGACCCAGGGTCCGAAGGGCCCGCAGGCGGAGAACGTCACGCCGGTCTGATCGACACCGGTCTGATCGCAGTCAGAGTCTGAGAGCAGTACCCAAGGAGCCCCTCGCCGCAAGGCAACGGGGCTCCTGCCTTTTTCCCTCCCCTATCTCCTCCCGCATCGCCCTCACACGTGCTGCATCACGAGCACAAAGGTCGTCGCGGGCGCCAATGCCTCGTAGGAGTGGGGCACATCTCCGCGGTAGGTCAGGTAATCCCCGGGATTCAGCTCCACTTCCTCTCCCCGTGGCCCGGCCTTCACCTTTCCGCTGCCGACGATCAGGTGCTCGACCGTCCCCGGGATATGCGGCTCGGACTCCCGGGCGGCACCCGGCTCGGCGCTCAGCCGGTAAATGTCCCGCCGCGCGCCGGGCGGGCTCGCCGAGAGCAGCGAGGCGACGAAGTGCGCCTGTTCCGAGGCGACCGACGGCCCCTCTCCCGCACGGATCACCTGCACGGCCGGCGCGGGCGGCTCCACCAGCGCGCTGAACGGCACGCCGAGTGCCACGCCCAGCGCCCACAGCGTCTCCACGCTGGGGTTGCCGCCCCCGGCCTCCAGCTGCGACAGCGTGGACTTCGCGATGCCGGCGCGCTTGGCCAGTTCGGACAGCGACAGCCCGGCGCGGGTGCGCTCGCGCCGCAGGGAGGCGGCGATCCAGCTCAGGGGTTCACTCACGTCGTTCGCTCCATCGGTACGATCGTTCGCCTTGACGAACGATGCCACTACCGTTCATTGTAGAAAACATGCGTTCGGTACAGCGAACAACCTCGGCCGGGGCGGCGCCGGTCACCGGGCTGATCCGCGACAGCTCCCTCGTCTGGCTGGCCGGCGGCATCGTCGGTGTCTCCTTCGGCGCGATCGCCGTCGCGGGCGGGCTGCCGGTGTGGGCGCCGGTCGTGATGTCGGTGCTGGTGTACGCGGGCTCGGCCCAGTTCAGCGCGGTGGCCCTGCTCCAGGCGGGCGGCGGACCGGTGGCGGCCGCCGCGACCGGGCTGCTCCTCAACACCCGTACGGCCGCCTTCAGCCTCGCCGTCGCCGAGGTCCTCGGCCCCGGCCGGACGACCCGCCTCCTCGGCGCCCACCTCGTGACCGACGAGACGGTCGCCTTCGCCCTCGCCCAGCCCGATCCGGCCCGCCGCCGGGCCGCCTTCTGGATCTCGGGCGTCGGCCTGTTCGCCGCGTGGAACACCGGCGTCCTGCTGGGCGCGCTGGCCGGCAGCGCCCTGGGCGACCCGGCGACCTACGGCCTGGACGCCGCCTTCCCCGCCGTCCTCGCCGCGCTGGTGCTGCCCACCCTGCGCACGAACGCCCGTATACGACGCCCGGCGGCCCTCGGCGCGGCGGTGGCCCTGGCGGCAACGCCGATGGCACCGGCGGGCGTACCCGTCCTGCTGGCGCTGACCGGCCTCGTCCTGCACCTGCGGCCCGCGAAGGAACCGGCATGAGCCCGACCCTGACCGTCATCCTGATCCTCGCGGTGGGCACCTACGCCTTCCGGCTGGTGGGCCCGGCGCTGCACGGGCGGGTGGAGATCCCGGCCCGCGCCCAGGAGTTGCTGTCCACGGCCGCCGTACTCCTCCTGGTCGCGCTCCTGGTGACCGGCGCGGCGACCGAGGGCGGCGGCTTCGGGGGCTGGGCCCGCCTGACCGGTGTCCTCGCGGCGTGCGCGCTGGCGTGGCGCGGGGCGCCGTTCCCGGTGGTGGTGCTGGTGGCGGCGGGCGCGACGGCGGCGCTGCGGGCGGCGGGGGTGGCCTAGCGGAGCCCCGCTGTCAGTGGGTGCCGCTAGCCTCCCCGGTCATGACCGAAGCCGCGTTCCTGACCAGTACCCGGGTGTTCTACGACGCCATCGCCGAGGACTACGCCGAGCGGTTCCGTGATCTGCTGGCGGTCACGCCGGTGGACCGGGCGATGTTCGGGCTCTTCGCCGAACTCGTGGGACCGGACGGCCCGGTGGCCGATCTGGGGTGCGGTCCGGGGCGGGTGACCGGGTATCTCGCCTCCCTGGGCCTGGACGTGTTCGGGCTCGACCTGTCGGAGTCGATGCTGGCGATCGCCCGGCGGGAGAACCCGGGGCTGCGGTTCGAGCAGGGCTCGATGCTGGAGCTGGACCTGGCCGACGGTTCACTCGCCGGGGTGGTGTCCTGGTACTCGACGATCCACACCCCGGTGGAGGTGCTGTCCTCCGTCTTCCGTGAGTGGCTGCGCGTCCTGGCCCCGGGCGGCCATCTGCTCATCGGCTTCCAGGTCGGCGACGAGCCGAAGCGCCACGACCGGCCCTGGGGCCACGATGTGGTCCTCGACTTCCAGCGCCGCCAACCGGGCCTGATCGGCGGCCTCCTGGAGGCGGCCGGATTCACTCTCGTATCGCGGACGGTACGAGCCCCGATCGGCGAGGAACCGACCCCGCAGGCCTTCCTGATCGCCAGAGCCTAGAGAGCGCCCGGTCTAGAGGGCGCCCGCCAGATCCAGCGCCGCCACATAGCCGAAGGTCATCGCGGGGCCGATCGTCGATCCGGCCCCCGCGTAGCTGTGGCCCATCACCGCCGCGCTGGCGTTCCCGGCGGCGTACAGGCCGTTGATCACGCTGCCGTCGGCCCGCAGCACCCGCGCCCGCGCGTCCGTCCGCAGCCCGCCCTTGGTGCCGAGGTCGCCGGGGACGATCCGGAAGGCGTAGTACGGCGGCAGCCACAGCGGGGCGAGGCAGGAGTTCGGCAGGACGGACGGGTCGGTGTAGTAGTGGTCGTACGCGCTGTCGCCGCGCCCGAAGTCGGTGTCCTTGCCCTTCAGGGCGAGGGAGTTGAAGCGGTCGACGGTGGCGCGCAGGGCGGCGGGCGGCACGCCGATCGCGGCGCCGAGGGCGTCGACGGTCCACGCCTTGTACGCGGCCCCGGAGCTGTACCAGTCGCCGGGCAGGACGAACGTCGGGGCGAGGTCCTTGAAGAGGTACCGGTCGCGGTAGTTCTGGTCGACGATCAGCCAGGCGGGGATGTCCGGGTCGGCCGGGTCGCGGTCGTACATGGTGTGGACGACATCGCTGTAGGGCGCGGCCTCGTTGACGAACCGGCTGCCGGCGGCGTTGACCATCAGGCCGCCGGGCAGGGTGCGCTCGGCGAGGCAGAAGTACGGCTGGCCGGGGAGGGGGATGGCGGGCCCCCACCAGGCGTCGTCCATCAACTCCAGTGCCCCGCCGACCCGTTCGCCGGCGCGGATCCCGTCGCCGGTGTTCTCCTTGGCGCCCACGGTCCACTCGGTGCCGATCGGCTGCCGCTGGTACCGGGCCCGCATGACGGCGTTGTGCTCGAACCCGCCCGACCCGACCACGACACCCCGCCGGGCCCGTACGAGTCCGGGGGCGCCGTCGCGTGTGACGACGGCCCCGGTGACGGTGCCGCCCTCGACGTACAGATCGGTGAGCGGGGTGTTCAGCCAGACGGGCACGTTCGCGGCGAGCAGCCCGGCCCGCAGGCCGGCGGCCAGCGACTGCCCCATGGTGAGCGGCTTCTGTCCGAGCAGGGCGGCCTTGGTGCCGCGCGCGAGGCATTCGGCGGCGACGGCGGCGCCCTTGAGGTTCACGGCGGCGAGGGTCAGCCACTTGTAGTCGGCGCTGAAGACGACCATGCCGGCGGGGACGGGCATGTACGACGGGTTGAGGTGGGCGAGTTCGGCGCCGAGGAGATTGCCGTCGAGCTGGTCGGGTTCGACGGAACGGCCGCCCGGCAGCCCGCCGGGCAGGCCGGGGTAGTAGTCGCTGTATCCCTCCATCCAGCGGAACCTGAGCGGGCTGTTGGCCATGACGAAGGAGAGCATGGCGGGGCCGTGGGTGAGGAAGGCGCGCTGCCGGTCGAGCGGGACGTCCGGTCCTACGACGGCGGAGAGGTAGGTGGCGGCCTTGGCCGGGGTGTCGGGCACGCCGGCGGCGAGGATGACGGAGTTGTTGGGAATCCAGATCCCGGCCCCGGAGCGGGCGGCCGACCCGCCGAAGGTGCCCGCCTTCTCGACGACGAGGCAGCTCAGCCCCCGTTTGGCGGCGGTGAGGGCGGCGGTCATCCCGGCGGCACCGGCACCGATGACGACGACGTCGTGGACACCGAGCACGGGCAGTTCGGCGGCGGCAGCGCCGTGACCGGCCCCTGCGGCGAGCCCGGCACCGGTGCCGGCGGCGAGGGCGAGCATCTGTCGGCGGGACGGGGATCTCTCGCGCACGGCGCCTCACACCCTCTGCTGACGGCACGTCAGAAATTGAGGGGAATGTGACGCAACGCTCTTGTGAAGTCAAGCGAAGCGCCCCGCGGGAGCGGAGGGGTGGGTCGGCACCCGTTCCTTCCCGCGTCGGTCCGGACCTCGGTGGGATGGGAACGGGTTGCCGCCCTTGGGCCCGGGACGATCTTCTTGCAGCGGGTGGGTGCAGTCAATTCTTGGGATTGCTGACCAACTCTTAGTGTTAGCTTGGGGTTTCGTGACCCTCGATGATCTGCGCGTGTTCGTGGCCGTCTGCCGGGCCGGGAGTCTCAGTGCCGTGGCCCGGGAGCTGGGGTGCACCCAGTCGGCCGTGAGTCAGCATGTGAAGCGGCTGGAGCGGGAGACCGGCGTCGCCCTCCTGGAACGGCAGCCCCGGGGTGTCGTGCCGACGCGGGCCGGGCGCGTACTGGAGGTGGCGGCCGCCGAGGGCATCTCCGGACTCGACCTCGCCGTACGGCAGTTGCGGGATCTCGTCGACGGCGAGAGCGGGTACGTCCGGGTGGCCACCGGAGCGACGACCGTACGCCACTTCATGTCCGACGCCCTCGTCGCGTACCGGCGCCGCCACCCCAAGGTCAACCTTGAGTTCCGTACCGTCAGTTCGGGCCGGGGCAGCTTCGACGCGCTCGCCGACGGCACGCTGGACCTGGCCTGGATCACCATCGGCCCGCCCGTGCGGGGCATCGAGCAGCGGCCCGTCGTCGAACTGCCCTGGGTGCTCGCCGTACGGGCCGACGATCCCCTGGCCGAGCGAGACCGGGTGTCGCCCGGCGACCTGAACGACCTGCGGCTCATCCGGCTGCCCCCGAACTCCGCCTCCGCCGCCCATCTCGACGCCTCCTGCGACCGGCTGGGCGTCCGCTTCGCCTACGACACCAGCGTCGCCGACTGGGACACCGCCCTGCTCCTCGCCGAACTGGGAGCGGGCAGGGCCGTGGTGCCGGCGCTCCCCGGACTGCCGGTGCCCGGTACGAGCGAGCTGCGGCTGATCCCCGTACCCGACCTCGCACCGCTTCCCGTGGGGTGGGCCGTGCGGCGCTGGGACGCCCTCAGTCCACCGGCCCGGGCCTTCGCGGACCTCGTGGTGGCACGGCGCCGGGCGGCGGACCCAGCGGGAACTCCGCCCACACCGTCTTGCCGACCACCCTCGGGCTGACGCCCCACGTCCGCGCGAGCACCGCGACCAGAATCAGCCCACGCCCGCCCTCGGCATCCTCGTCCGTCACGAACCGCAACTGCCGGTCCGCCCGCGCGTCACTGACCTCGATCCGCAGGGTGGCCTCCGGCAACAGCAGCAGCTTCAGCTCGAAGTCCCTTCCCGGCGCCCGCCCATGCGTCACGGCGTTCGCCGCCAGCTCGGCCACCAGGTGCTGCGCGGTGTCGTTCGCGTCACTGTCGTACGGGTATCCCCACAGGGCGAGTTGCCGCGCGGTGAGCCGCCGCGCCAGCCGCGCGCCCCTCGGCGTGGAGCTGAGTCTCTGCGTGAGATGCGTGGGGGCGGCGGTCATCAGGGGGGTGGAGATTTGGGAGTTCACGTCACTGAGCGTCGTCACTTCTCTCTACGCTGACCAGGGGCGACCACGCGACTCTGCGTAACCGTACGGCTGCGGTGGGGTGCGTGTACGGGACGTCGGCTGCGAACAGGAGGGCGCGCATGGAAGAGCGGGAGCGGAGGCCGGAGACTCCGGCTGAGGCCGACGGGACGACGGGCCTGTTCACGGCCCTCGGCAAGATGCTGAAGCTCTTGCGTGAGCGGAAGGGGCTGACGCAGAGGGAGTTCGGGCAGCTGGTGGGGTACGGGCCGGACGCGATCTCCGCGATGGAGCGGGGGGTGCGGACGATTCGGCCCGAGGTGTTGGAGCGGGCCGATGCGATTCTGGACGCCGGGGGGCTGTTCCAGCAGGCGATCCCTGAGGTCCGGGAGGCGATGGCGAAGGTTCGGACTCGGCATCCGGAGTGGTATCGGGGGTATGCGGCGCTGGAGGCGGAGGCGGTGGAGCTGCACCACTACGTCAACAACGCCATGCACGGCCTTCTTCAGACCGAGGATCACGCCCACTCGGTGTTCGCCAGGCGGCGGCCGTTCCTCAGCGAGGAGATGATCGAGCAGCGCGTGGCTGACCGTCTCTCACGGCAGCAGATCTTCGACCGTTGGCCGGCCCCGGCCATCAGTTACGTGATCGAGGAGGTGGTGCTGGATCGACCGATCGGCGGGCGGAACGTCCACGCGGAGCAGCTCCGGCGCCTGCTGACGATCGGCCAGAGGCAGAACGTCGAAATCCAGGTGATGCCGACCAAGGTGGAGGAACACCCCAGTCTGGGCAGCGCGTTCAACCTGCTGGTCCCCAAGAGGCACTCGCAGGTGGCCTACACGGAGACGCAAGGATTTCCCCGCCTGATCACCGATCCCGAAGAGGTCAGAAAGATCGCCGACCGCTATGGGATCATGCGGGCGATGGCCCTCACGCCCAGGGAGACCCGGACGTTGATCCAGAAGAAGCTGGAGGAGCTATGAGCGGCGAGAACCTCACGTGGTTCAAATCCAGCTACAGCGACGGCGAGGGCGGCGATTGTGTCGAGGTCGCCACCTGCCCGTCCGCCATCCACATCCGCGACTCCAAGAACCCCCCAACGGGCGGCCCCACCCTCCGCATGTCACCCGACGCCTGGAGCGCCTTCACCTCCTCGCTGTCACATTCGTGACCCGGGCGGTGTCCTCATGTCGTACCGGTAAGCACCGATGACATGAGGAGAACACCATGGCGCTTCGCGTTCCCAAGGCCGAGATCGACCCCCAGGTCGCCGAGGGCATGATCCAGCAGATCGGCGCCGTGCCCGAGCCGCTGGAGGCGGCCTGGCATCATCCCGCGTCCTCCCAGGCCGCCCAGGAGTTCGGGGCCAAGGTGGCCACCTGGGACACCGTCGACGAGAGCCTGAGGACGTTCGCGCACATGGCCGTCGCCGCGCAGGTCGGCTGCGGCTGGTGCCTGGACATCAACTACTTCATGGCCCAGAACAAGAACCTCGACCTGACCAAGGCGAGCCAGGTGCCGGTCTGGCGGGACGCCGACGTGTTCTCGCCGTTGGAGCGGGAGGTGCTGGAGTACGCCGAGGCGATGACGACCACGCCGCTCGCCGTCACCGACGAGCTGTCCGCGAGCCTGCTCGACCAGCTCGGCGCGGCGGGCCTGGTGGAACTCACCGCCGTCATCGCCTTCGCCAACTACTCGGCCAGGCACAACAGGGCCCTCGGCGTCACCTCGCAGGGCTTCTCCGACTCCTGCGAGATTCCGCTGGCCTCGCGGGCCGTGCCCACCGCATGAGCGAGGACCCCTTCCTCACCCACCGCAGCCTCCTCTTCACCGTCGCCTACGAGCTGCTCGGCTCCGCCGCCGACGCCGAGGACGTGCTCCAGGAGTCGTGGCTGCGGTGGGCCGGCGTCGAGCGGTCGCAGGTGCGGGAGCCACGGGCGTATCTCATCCGGCTCGTCACCCGGCAGGCCCTCAACCGGCTGCGCTCCCTGTCGCGCCGCCGCGAGGAGTACGTCGGTGAGTGGCTGCCCGAGCCGCTGCTGACGTTGCCCGACGTCGCCGAGGACATCGAGCTGGCGGAGAGCGTGTCGATGGCGATGCTCACCGTGCTGGAGACGCTCGGGCCGGCCGAGCGGGCGGTGTTCGTGCTGCGGGAGGTCTTCGACGTGCCGTACGGGGAGATCGCCGAGGCGCTCGGGAAGTCAGCGGCCGCCGTGCGGCAGATCGCCCGGCGGGCGCGGGACCATGTGGCGGAGCGGAGGCCCCGGGTGCCGGTGACCGCGTCGGAGCAGCGGGCCGTGGTGGAGCGGTTCCTGGCGGCGCTGCGCACCGGGCGGCTTCAGGAACTGATGGAGATCATGGCGCCGGACGTGGTCATGATCACCGATGGGGGCGGGGTGGTCGCCGCAGCGCTCGCGCCGATCCATGGGGCCGAGACCGTGGCGGGGATCCTCGCGGGGGCCCGGGGGAAGGTCGCGGCGCTGGACACGGCCACCGTGTGGCTCAACGGCGAGCCCGCGGGCCGTATCGACTTCGACGGCGAGCCGTCCGCGGTGAGTCTCGTGGTCGAGGGCGGCCGGGTGACCCGTGTCTATGTCGTGCGCAATCCCGGCAAGCTGACCCGCCTGGACGCACCCGCCGCCGACCTCGCCCGATAGGCGGACAGAAGCAAGGCCGGCCCCTCGTCGGGGCCGGCCTTCCTCATGCTCGGGCCGCGAGAACCGCGCGTGCCGCGATCAGTCCGTGCCGGACTCCATCGCCGCGCGGTCCAGCAGCGCCTCGTCCTCCGAGACCTCGCCACGGGAAGCGATGACCTCGGCGCCGCCCTCCGGCAGCTCCGGCATCGTGCCGATCAGGCCCGTCGCGGCGGCCTGGGAGGCGCCGATGGTGGGGCTGCCGGTGCCGATCAGGCCGAGGCCGGCGTACTGCTCCAGCTTGGCGCGGGAGTCGGCGATGTCGAGGTTGCGCATGGTGAGCTGGCCGATGCGGTCGTGCGGGCCGAACGCCGAGTCCTCGGTGCGCTCCATGGACAGCTTGTCCGGGTGGTAGCTGAACGCCGGGCCGGTGGTGTCGAGGATCGAGTAGTCCTCGCCGCGGCGCAGCCGCAGGGTGACCTCGCCGGTGACGGCGGCGCCGACCCAGCGCTGGAGGGACTCGCGGACCATCAGGGCCTGCGGGTCCAGCCAGCGGCCCTCGTACATCAGGCGGCCGAGGCGGCGGCCCTCGTTGTGGTACTGGGCGACCGTGTCCTCGTTGTGGATCGCGTTGACCAGGCGCTCGTAGGCCGCGTGCAGCAGGGCCATGCCGGGGGCCTCGTAGATGCCGCGGCTCTTGGCCTCGATGATGCGGTTCTCGATCTGGTCGGACATGCCGAGGCCGTGGCGGCCGCCGATGGCGTTGGCCTCCATCACCAGGTCGACGGCGGAGGCGAACTCCTTGCCGTTGATGGTGACCGGGCGGCCCTGGTCGAAGCCGATCGTCACGTCCTCGGTGGCGATCTCGACGGACGGGTCCCAGAAGCGGACGCCCATGATCGGCTCGACGGTCTCGATGCCGGTGTCCAGGTGCTCCAGGGTCTTGGCCTCGTGGGTGGCGCCCCAGATGTTGGCGTCGGTGGAGTACGCCTTCTCGGTGCTGTCCCGGTAGGGCAGGTTGTGGGCGACCAGCCACTCGGACATCTCCTTGCGGCCGCCGAGCTCGGTCACGAACGCCCCGTCGAGCCACGGCTTGTAGATCCGCAGATGGGGGTTGGCGAGCAGGCCGTAGCGGTAGAACCGCTCGATGTCGTTGCCCTTGAAGGTCGAGCCGTCGCCCCAGATCTGGACGTCGTCCTCCAGCATCGCCCGGACCAGCAGCGTGCCGGTGACGGCACGGCCGAGGGGGGTGGTGTTGAAGTAGGCGCGGCCGCCGGAGCGGATGTGGAACGCGCCGCAGGTGAGCGCGGCCAGGCCCTCCTCGACCAGCGCGGCGCGGCAGTCGACCAGACGGGCGACCTCGGCGCCGTAGGTCTTGGCGCGGCCGGGCACCGAGGCGATGTCGGGCTCGTCGTACTGACCGATGTCAGCCGTGTAGGTGCAGGGGACGGCGCCCTTGTCGCGCATCCAAGCGACCGCGACCGAGGTGTCGAGTCCGCCCGAGAAGGCGATGCCGACGCGCTCGCCGACGGGAAGGGAGGTGAGGACCTTGGACATAGAAAGAGTATGCACTGTTATGCATGGTCATGCAACAGGCCTGTACAGCTCCTCGACCTCCTCCGCGAAGTCCTTCAGGATCTGGTCCCGTCTGAGCTTCATCGACGGGGTCACCTGCCCCGCCGCCTCCGTGAAGTCCACCGGGAGGATCGCGAAGCGGCGGATCGACTCCGGGCGGGAGACCAGTTTGTTCGCCTCGTCGACCGCTCGTTGGAGGACCACCCTCAGGTCCTCGTCGTCCAGGAGGAGCTTCGCCGGGACCGGGTGCTTGCCGTTCATCTGGCGCCAGTGGGTCAGGCCCTCGGGGTCCAGGGTGAGCAGGGCCGAGACGTAGGGGCGGCCGTCGCCGAGGACCATGGCCTGGGAGATCAGGGGGTGGGAGCGGAGCCAGTTCTCCAGGGGCGCCGGGGCCACGCTCTTGCCTCCGGCCGTGATGATCATCTCCTTCTTGCGGCCGGTGATGGTGAGGAAGCCCTCGTCGTCCAGTTCGCCCAGGTCACCCGTGGCCAGCCAGCCGTCGGGCGCCGCCGGGACCACCCCGCCCGCCGCCGGATCCCAGTACCCCCGCAGGACGTGGTCCCCCGCGAGCAGGATCTCGCCGTCCGCCGCGATACGGACCTTCGTGCCGGGGATCGGCCAGCCGACCGTGCCGAGCCGGGGCCTGAGCGGCGGGGTCACGGTGGACGCGCCCGTCGTCTCCGTGAGGCCGTACCCCTCGTAGATCTCGATGCCCGCACCCGCGTAGAAGGCGGCCAGCCGCCGGCCGAGCGGGCTGCCGCCGCAGATCGCGTGGCGCACCCGGCCGCCCATCGCGGCGCGGATACGGCGGTACACGAGCGGGTCGTAGAAGGTGCGGGCGGCCCGCAGGGTCGCGCCGGGGCCGGAACCCGTGCCCGTCTTCTGCGCCTCCGTCGCCTCGCCCCACCGGCGCGCCACCGACACCGCCCGGTCGAACGTCGACAGCCGGCCGCCCGCCTCCGCCTTCGCGCGCGCGACATTGAAGACCTTCTCCAGCATGTACGGGATCGCCAGCAGACACGTCGGCCGGAAGGCCGCCAGGTCCGGCAGCAGGTCCTCCGACTTCAGGCTCGGCGCGTGCCCCAGGCGCACCCGGGCCCGGACGCACGCGATCGCCACCATGCGGCCGAAGACATGGGAGAGGGGGAGGAAGAGCAGCACGGACAGGTCGTCGCCGCTGTCCGACTTGAAGATCGGGTAGAGCAGCTCGATCGCGTTGTCGACCTCGGCGAAGAAGTTGCCGTGCGTCAGCGCGCAGCCCTTCGGGCGGCCGGTCGTCCCCGAGGTGTAGATGAGCGTGGCGAGCGTGTCCGGGCCCAGCACGCCGCGCCGGACGGCCACATCGGCGTCGGGGACGTGCGCCGCGCCCAGCTCCGCCAGGCGGTCGATGTGCTCCTTCTCCATCACCCACACGTGCCGCAGGTCCGGGATGCGGTCCCGCTCGGGGCCGAGCGCCGCCGCCTGTGAGACGGTCTCCGTCACCAGGGCCACCGCGCCCGAGTCCTGAAGGATCCAGCGGGCCTGGAAGACGGAGGAGGTCGGGTAGATCGGCACGGTCACCAGTCCGGCGGCCCACGCGGCGAAGTCGAGCAGCGTCCACTCGTACGTGGTCCGCGCCATGATCGCGATCCGGTCGCCCGGCACCAGCCCCTCCGCGATCAACCCCTTGGCCACGGCGAGGACTTGGGCCGCGAAGTGCTCGGCGGTGACATCGGTCCACCGGCCGTCCGGCCACCTGCGGCTGAGGACGACGGCGTCCGGGGCGGCGGAGGCGTTGTCGAAGGGCAGGTCGGCGAGCGACCCGTGCGTCACGGGCTGCGCGAACGCCGGTACGGACGCCTCCCGTACGACGCCGTCGAGTCGCCGTGTCTCCGGAGCCACCAGGACGGGACCGCCGCGCTCGTAGTCGGCGGAGGTGGGGTACGAGGTGGACACGGCGGCTCCCTGGGCGTACAGCGGCAAGAAACTGCTTGCTGCGGTGAGGTACGTGCCTCGCATACCGAGGCGTTCACCGCCGGAACACCGCAGAAAGGGGTTACCGCCGGTTAGGAAGGGGATCGTACGGGCCGCACGTGTGGGGCGTGTGCCGGTTCGGAGAGGGTCCGGAGATGGTCCGGGGCCGGGGCTGTGCAATCTCGCGGGACAGGTGAGCGCCCCTCACATCCCACCGCGCTACGGCCGTTCCAGCACCGCCGTCACGCCCTGGCCGCCCGCCGCGCAGATCGAGATCAACCCCCGTGCCGGGCCGTCCTGTTCGGCCAGCAGACGGGCCAGGGTCGCCACGATCCGCGCGCCCGTCGCCGCGAAGGGATGCCCGGTCGCCAGCGAGGAGCCCGCCACGTTCAGCCGGTCGCGGTCCACCGGTGCGAGCCCGCGCTTCTCCCAGGCCGCCAGCGTCGCCAGCACCTGGGACGCGAACGCCTCGTGGATCTCGACGAGGTCGAAGTCCTCGATGACCAGCCCGGTCCGCTCCAGCATGCGCGGGACCGCGTACGCCGGGGCCATCAGCAGGCCGTCCTCGCCGTCGGCCACATCGCCGTGCACGAAGTCCACCGCCGCCGTCTCGTAGGCCGTGAGGTACGCCAGCGGCTCCAGGCCGCGCGCCTTCGCCCACGCGTCCGAGGCGAGCAGGACCAGCGCCGCGCCGTCGGTCAGCGGGGTCGAATTGCCCGCCGTCATCGTCGGGTTGGGGCCGTCCGTGCCGAACACCGGCTTCAGCGCGGCGAGTTTCTCCACGGTCGAGCCCGGCCGGAGGTTCTGGTCGCGTTCCAGTCCCCGGAAGGGCACCACCAGGTCGTCGAAGAAGCCCCGGTCGTACGCGGCCGCCAGCCGCCGGTGGCTCGTCGCCGCCAGTTCGTCCTGGGCCTCGCGGCCGATGCCCCAGGCGCGGGCGGTCACGGCGGCGTGCTCGCCCATCGACAGGCCGGTGCGCGGCTCGGCGTTGCGCGGGATGTCGGGAACGAGGTGCGAGGGGCGCACCCGGGCGAGGGCCCTCAGCCGCTCCCCCGTCGACCGGGCGCGCCGCGCGGCGAGCAGGATCCGCCGCAGTTCGTCGTTGACGCCGAGCGGTGCGTCGCTGGTGGTGTCGGCGCCGCCCGCGATCGCGGATTCGGTCTGGCCGAGGGCGATCTTGTTGGCGGCGGCGATGACGGCCTGGAGGCCGGTGCCGCACGCCTGCTGGATGTCGTAGGCCGGGGTGCGCGGGTCCAGTCGGGAGCCGAGGACGGTCTCGCGGGCGAGGTTGAAGTCCCGGCTGTGCTTGAGGACGGCGCCGGCGACGAACTCGCCCACCGCGCCCGGGTCCTGGAGCGCGTGGCGTTCCACGAGCCCGTCGAGGGCCGCGCTCAGCATGTCCTGGTTGGAGGCGGTGGCGTAGGGGCCGTCGGAGCGGGCGAAGGGGACACGGCTGCCGCCGATGATCGCGACACGCCGGACCGCCGGTGGTTCCAGGGGGCTCATCTCGACCCACTCCTCACCTGTGACATAGGCTTACCTCCGGTAACCTTACTCCAGAGTAAGCAACTGAGCGGGGAGATCGGGACATGGCCGACCGTTATCTGACCTTCACCGGGACCGGACCCGGCCGCTTCCTCACCCGCCGCCTCGGACTGCCCCAGCCCGCGCCCCTGAAACGCTGGTCACCGGAGCGGCCCGCACTGGAGGGCGGCGTCCTGCGCCGCACCGCCGGCACATCCGTCCTCGACCTCGACGCCCTCGCCCTGCCCCCCGCCACCGACACTCCCGCCGCCGTCCTCCTCGACGCGACCGGCGTACGGGACGTCGAGACGCTCACCGAGGTGCACGCCGCCCTCCACCCCGTCGTGCGGTCGGTCGCCGAGAGCGGCCGGGTGATCGTCCTCGGCGCGCCCCTCGACCCCGCCGACCACCACCAGGCCGCCGCCCAGCAGGCCCTGGAGGGCCTCACCCGCGCCCTCGGCAAGGAGATCGGGCGGGGCAGGACCGTGAACCTCGTACGGCTCACCGACGCGCCCTCCGCCGAGACCACCCTCCGCTTCCTGCTCTCCCCGAAGTCGGCGTACGTCAGCGGCCAGGTGATCGACGTCGGCTCCCGGGCGGTCGAGCGGCCCGCCGACCGCGACCGCCCCCTCGCCGGACGCACCGCCCTGATCACCGGCGCCGCGCGCGGCATCGGCGAGGCCGTCGCCGAGACGCTGGCGAGGGACGGCGCCCACGTCGTCGTCCTCGACGTGCCGCAGGCCGAGGCGGACGCACGGCGGGTCGCCGAACGCCTCGGCGGCACCGCGCTCACCCTCGACATCACGGCCCCCGACGCGGGCGCGCGCATCGCCGACTCCCTCCCCGGCGGACTGGACGTGCTGATCCACAACGCGGGCGTCACCCGGGACCGCCGCCTGGTCAACATGCCCGCCGAGCACTGGAGTTCGGTCCTCGACGTCAATCTGGCGAGCGTGCTGCGCACCACGGACGCGCTGCTCGCGGCCGGTGCGATCAGGGAGGGCGGGCGCATCGTCGCCACCGCGTCGATCGCCGGTCTCGCGGGCAACGCGGGGCAGACCAACTACGGTGCCAGCAAGGCCGGGATCGTGGGCCTGGTCCGCTCGCTCGCGCCCCGCGCCCTCGCCGAGCACGGCGTGACGGTCAACGCGGTCGCGCCCGGGTTCATCGAGACGCGGATGACCGCCGCGATCCCGCTGTTCATCCGGGAGGCGGGGCGCCGGATGAGCTCCCTCGCACAGGGCGGACTGCCCGTCGACGTCGCCGAGACGACCGCCTGGCTCGCCCACCCCGGCTCCGGCGCGGTGAACGGGCAGGTCGTACGGGTCTGCGGGCAGAGCCTGCTGGGGGCGTGATGACCACGCTGACCTCGTCACCCGCCCTGGCGCCGCTGCTCGCCCGGGGCGCCCTGCTGTCCCCCTTCAAGCGGCCCCGCCCGGACGCCGGATTCCCGCACGATCGGCTCGTCCTGCCCGGCCTGCGCGTCGACCTCGCCCGCCTCGCCGCCTACGAGCGGGTGTGCGGCTTCGCCACCGGCGAGGAGGCGCTCCCGGTCACCTATCCGCACGTCCTCGGCTTCCCGCTGGCCATGCGGCTGATGAGCGGCCGGGACTTTCCGCTGCCGCTGCTGGGCCTGGTGCACACGTCGATCGACATCACCCGGCACACGGCGCCGGCGGCGACGGGTACGTACGAACTAACCGTTCACATCGAGGAGTTGATGCCGCACCGGCGCGGGACCGAGGCGGCCGTCGTGACCGGGCTACGGGACGGCGGTGCCCTCGTATGGGAGTCGCGCAGCACCTATCTCGCCCGGCACCGGACCAACCACGGTTTCGCCGGGGAGGCCCGCCCGGAGGCGGAGGCCGCGCTGCCCGTGCTCGACGAGTGGCGGCTCGCCGGGGATCTCGGCCGGCGCTACGGTGCCGCCTCCGGCGACCGCAACCCCATCCACCTCCACCCCCTCACCGCCCGCCTCTTCGGCTTCCCGCGCGCCATCGCGCACGGCATGTGGACGGTCGCCCGCTGCCTCGCCGCCCACGGCACACCCGACGCGGTGCGCGTCAGCGCCGCGTTCCGGGCCCCGGTGCCACTGCCGGGGACGGTGACGTACGGGGCGCGGGACGGGCGGTTCGAGCTGCGCGGCAGCGATGGGCGCCTGCACGTCGAGGGTGAGGTCGGCCCCCTTAGCCCCGGCTGACGCTCACCCCGCCGATCAGCCCCCACGCGGCGACGCGGACGCGGGGACCGCCGGGCACGGTCGGCCCCTCGTCCCGTACGCCGCCCAGCCGTACGCCGCGCACCTCGACCCTCACATCGGGGCGGACACGGAGGCTCACGCCGCCGATCAGGCTCAGCTTGGTGATGCGCAGTTCGGCGCCGTCCGGGATGTCGAGGTCCGTGAGGTCGATGTCGGCGCCGCCGATCAGGGACGCGGTGAGGGTGCGTTCGTGCAGGGCGGCGCCTTCAAGGCGGTGGCCGCCGATGAGGCTCACTCTGATGTCGGTCTTCTGCGGGTGTCCCCCGTGGCTCTTCGTCATGGTCACGACGATAGAGAACGGGGGCCGGCCTCCCCCAGTGCCCGGCGTCCACCGTCGGGCATGACACCTGTCACGAATCGGACAGCGCGGTGTCGGGGGGCGACCAGGGATGCCCGGTCATCAGATTCCCCAGGCCCGCCCAGGCGAAGTTCATCAGGGTCGCCGCGGCCTGCCGTGCCGTGACGCCCTCGGTGGCGTTGGCCCAGGTCGCGAGGGACTCGGCGGCGCCGACGAGGGCCTCGGCGAGCCCGGCGACCTCGCCCTCGGGCAGGTCGGGGTCGCGGTGGGCCTCCCGGGCGGCGACCGCGATCAGCTGGGTGACGAACGCGACGATCTCCTCGCGCATCGCGGCGACCTCGGCGGCGAACACCTCGCCGTGCGTCCGCGCTTGGAGGTGCAGCACGGACCAGCCGTCCGGGTGCTGCCCGGTGTGCGTGAAGAAGGCCCGCAGACCTTCCCAGAGTTGGCGGTCGGCGGGCAGATCGCGGTGCACGCCGGCGCGCACGGCCGCGACGAGGGCGGCGGCCTCGCGGCGGATGCAGGCCGAGAAGAGGTCTTCCTTGGAGTTGAGGTACAGATAGACCAACGGCTTGGAGACACCGGCGAGTTCGGCGATCTCGTCCATGGACGCGGACATGTATCCCCGCTGACCGAAGATCCGCACGGCGGCGTCCAGCATCTGCTGCTCACGGACCGCACGCGGCATGCGCTTGGTCTTCACGGCACCCATGGGGCCAAGCGTAGGGCCTGCACCGGGAGGTCCGACCCCAGGAGGTCCGGCCTCAGGAGGTCTGGCCCTGGACGCGCGTGGCCTCGTCGGCCGCCTCGTCCTCCTGGGTGCGGCTGGCCTCGATGTTGGCCTTCATCCGGTCGACCTTCCGGACGATCTGCTCGGAGGCGCGGTCGCGCTCCCCGCGCAGGACCACGAAGCTGATCGGCGCGGAGATCAACAGCGCGAGCAGCACGATCCAGATGCCGTTGGAGTCGCCGAGGCCGCGCGGCACGATCCCGGAGTAGACGAGGCCCCAGACGACCACGAGGCAGCCCGCGAAGATACCGAGGCGCATCAGCGTGTAGCGGAGCATCTCAATCCACTCTTCCGATTCCAAACAGGGACAGCCTCCAGTGAAGCACGTCCGGCGGGCGATCTTCCGGGCGGGTCCAGGGTCTCTCTTTCGGATCTTGCCGGGGTCGCGGGGTCTGGCACGCACATCTGCGGCGTTGTCGTCGGTT
This sequence comes from Streptomyces sp. NPDC032126, assembly GCF_055580085.1. NCBI lineage: Bacteria > Bacillati > Actinomycetota > Actinomycetes > Kitasatosporales > Streptomycetaceae > Streptomyces > Streptomyces sp. NPDC032126. The sequence continues at coordinate 80,173 of NZ_JBVIMA010000006.1, read as the reverse complement.
GTCAACGCTCCGCGTTGCCGCCCTCCTCCGCCTTGCAGCTGCACGCACCAGACCCCGCTCGGCTTGGCCGACAGGCGCCGTCGCTCGGAGCCGGCCAGATCCGAAAGAAAGGCCCTAGTGCAGCGGCAGCAGCATGATCACGTCGTCGCGGTCGTCGCCCGGCGCGACACGGATGGCGGCGGGGACACGGCCGACCTCCTTGTAGCCGCTGGAGCCGTAGAAACGCTCCAGCCCCAGTCCGCCCCGGCAGGTGAGCCGTATCGCCTCGACGCCGTCGAAGGAGCGGGCCGCGTCCTCGGCGGCTGCGAGCAGATCGCGGCCGTAGCCCTTGCCCTGGTGACGGGGGTGGACCATGACCGTGTAGAGCCAGACCCAGTGGGTCATCAGCGGGTGGGTGTTGAAGGTGAAGAAGCCGGTGGCGGCGACACGCCCGTCCTCGTCGTGCCCGACCAGCAGCCGGGCCCGGCCCTCGGCCATCGCCACGAGGTGCTTGACCAGCGCGGGCCGGACCACGTCCCGGGTCACGGGCGGCACGAAGCCGACGGCTCCACCGGCGTTGGACACATCGGTCCACAGATCGAGGATGCCGTCGCGCAGCTCGGGTGTGACGGCGGGATCGAGAGCGAAGGTAAGGGCCACGGAGGCAGTGTAGTTATTACGCCAGGACGCGCGCCGCCACCTCAAGATCTGAGACGAGCCCCTGGTACGCCGTGTCACGGTCGTCCGCCCGCAGGACGGACGAGGGGTGAACGGTGGGCACCAGCCGCTCCGGCCGCCCGTGGATCTCCTCCTCCAGTACGGTCCCCCGCACCTGCGAGACCCGGAACGACGACCCCAGCAGGGCCTTCCCGGCGGTGGCCCCCAGAACGACGATCAGCTCCGGCCGCACGACGGCGAGCTCGGCGGCGAGCCAGGGCCCGCACGCGGTCATCTCCCGCAGACTGGGCGCCTTGTGAATACGCCGCTTACGGGGCTCGGCCTGGGTGAACTTGAAGTGCTTGACGGCGTTGGTGACATAGGCGTCCGCCGGATCGATACCGGCTTCGGCTAGCGCCTTGTCGAGAAGCTTCCCGGCGGGCCCGACAAAGGGTTTCCCTTGCCGGTCCTCCTGGTCACCGGGTTGCTCCCCGACGAGCATCACGCGCGCGTGGGCGTCCCCGGAGCCGAAGACGGTCTGAGTGGCGTCGCGGTGCAGAGGGCAGCCGCGGCAGCCGGCGGCGGCACGGCGAAGGGCGGCGAGCCCACCCCGGTCGGGAAGAAAGGGCTCTGCGGTGTAGCGATCTTCCGGCGCCTGATCAGGCATGCGCCCCGAGTACCCACCTAAGGGGCGCGGGGAACTGCGCGACCAGCCACAGCGCACCCGCACCCAAAAACGGCGAACTCAAATCCGCATGGGCTGAGGCGCTTCCCGACGCCCCGCGTCAGGCCCCTCATACTCCCGAATCACCTCGTACCGAGTGTTCCGCTCCACCGGCCGGAACCCAGCGTCCCGAATCAGATCCAGCAGATCATCCCGCGTCAGCTTGTTCGGCGTCCCGTAATTGTCCGCGTCGTGCGTGATCTTGTACTCGACCACCGAGCCGTCCATGTCGTCCGCGCCGTGCTGCAGCGCGAGCTGCGCGGTCTGGACGCCGTGCATGACCCAGAAGACCTTGACGTGCGGGACGTTGTCGAACAGGAGCCGGGAGACGGCGAACGTCTTCAGCGCCTCCGCGCCGGTCGCCATCCGCGTACGCGCCTGGAGCCGGTTGCGGACCTTCCCGTCCTTCATGTCCACGAAGTCGTGCTGGTAGCGCAGCGGGATGAAGACCTGGAAGCCGCCGGTCTCGTCCTGGAGCTCACGCAGCCGCAGGACGTGGTCGACGCGGTGGCGGGGCTCCTCGATGTGGCCGTACAGCATGGTGCACGGGGTCTTCAGACCCTTCTCGTGCGCCAGCCGGTGGATGCGGGACCAGTCCTCCCAGTGGGTGCGGTGGTCCACGATGTGCTGCCGGACCTCCCAGTCGAAGATCTCGGCGCCGCCGCCGGTGAGGGACTCCAGGCCCGCGTCGATCAGCTCGTCGAGGATCTCCGACGCCGAGAGCCCGGAGATGGTCTCGAAGTGGTGGATCTCCGTCGCCGTGAACGCCTTCAGCGACACGTTCGGCAGCGCCGCCTTCAGCTCCCGCAGCGAGCGCGGGTAGTAGCGCCACGGCAAGTTCGGGTGCAGCCCGTTGACGATGTGCAGCTCGGTGAGGTTGTCGCTCTCCATCGCCTTGGCGAGCTTCACCGCCTCCTCGATGCGCATCGTGTACGCGTCCTTCTCCCCCGGCTTGCGCTGGAAGGAGCAGTACGCGCACGACGCCGTGCACACATTGGTCATGTTGAGGTGCCGGTTGACGTTGAAGTGGACCACGTCACCGTTCTTGCGGGTGCGCACCTCGTGGGCGAGTCCGCCCAGCCACGCCAGGTCGTCCGACTCGTACAGCGCGATGCCGTCCTCGCGGGTCAGCCGCTCACCGGCTCTGACCTTCTCCTCCAGCTCGCGCTTGAGCCCGACGTCCATGTCCACACCTTTCCACGACAACGACTGACCAACCGTACGACTACACGTCCTCGGGAAGCTCCCCGACCCGGTTCTCCCACTTGGTGGAGAGCACGATGGTGGTGCGGGTCCGGGAGACGCCCTTGGTCCCGCTGAGCCGCCGGATGATCCTCTCCAGCCCGTCGACGTCGTTCGCCCGCACCTTGAGCATGTACGAGTCGTCGCCGGCGATGAACCAGCAGTCCTCGATCTCGCTGAGGTCCCGCATCCGGGCGGCCACGTCCTCGTGGTCGGCCGCGTCGGACAGGGAGATGCCGATGAGGGCGGTCACGCCGAGGCCCAGCGAGGCGGCGTTGACGGTGGCCCGGTAGCCGGTGATGACCCCGGCCGCCTCCAGGCGGTTGATGCGGTCGGTGACGCTGGGTCCCGACAGGCCGACAAGGCGCCCCAGCTCCGCGTAGGAGGCCCGGCCGTTCTCCCTCAGGGCCTGGATGAGCTGCCTGTCCACGGCGTCCATGCGATTCGAAGCCTTCCGAGATAAGGGTGACGGTCTGAGAGTTCGGTGTGATCCGGCGGGGTGCGGCCGCCGGTCAGGAGGGACGGGCGTCGCCGAGCTCGCCCTTCCAGCGGCGGTAGAGGCCGTGTTCCACACCCGCCGCGTCCAGGACGCGTCCCGCCACGAAGTCCACCAGGTCCTGGATGTGCGTGGCGCCCGCGTAGAAGGCGGGTGAGGCGGGGACGACGGTGGCGCCCGCGTCGTCGAGTGCGACGAGGTGGCGCAGGGTCTGGCCGTTCAGCGGGGTCTCGCGTACGGCCACGACGAGGGTGCGGCGCTCCTTGAGGTTGACGCTCGCCGCACGTTGGAGCAGGTCCTTGGAGAGCCCGAGGGCGACGCCCGCGACGCAGGCGGTGGAGGCGGGCACGATCAGCATGCCCTTGGTGCGGTACGACCCCGAGGACGGGCCCGCCGCCAGGTCCCCGGCGCTCCAGTACCGCACCCGGTCGAGTCCGGCCGCGACGTCGTAGATCCCGGGCTTGCCCTCGGCTCCCCGGCCGAGCCATTCGCGCAGGTCGTCCTGCCAGTGCGCGTCCCGGAAGGAGATGCCGGTCTCGTCGAGCAGGGTGAGCCGCGAGGCCCGGCTGACGACCAGGTCGACGCTCTCACCGGCGTCCAGCAGACCGCGCAGCACGGCAGCGGCGTACGGCGTCCCGGAGGCCCCGGACACCCCCACGATCCAAGGCACGCGCTGCGTTTCTCCTGCGTTCACATCTTGAGCGTACCGGTGGGACGGGGACTCACACCGTCAGACCCCGGACCAGCAGATCCAGCAGCGCGCATACGAACAGGGCGATCCCGATGAAGCCGTTGACGCTGAAGAACGCCCTGTTGACGCGGGACAGGTCGTGGGGGCGGACGATGGTGTGCTCGTAGAGGAAGGCTCCCGCCACGATCAGCAGGCCCAGCCAGAAGAAGGCGCCGGCGCCGGTGGCCAGGGCGTACCAGACGAACAGGGCCGTCGTGAGGGCGTGGCAGACGCGGGCGCCCCAGATCGCCGCCGGGATGCCGAAGCGGGCCGGGACCGACATGACGCCGATCTCGCGGTCCGTCTCCACGTCCTGGCAGGCGTAGATCAGGTCGAAGCCGCCGATCCAGATGCCGACGGCCAGACCCAGGATCACCGCGTGCCAGGACCACTCCCCGGTGACCGCGAGCCAGCCGCCGATCGGGCCCATCGCCTGGGCGAGGCCGAGGATGGCCTGCGGGAAGTTCGTGAAGCGCTTCCCGTAGGGGTAGACCACCATCGGGATCACCGCGACCGGCGCCAGGGCGAGGCACAGGGGGTTCAGCATCGCCGCCGAGCCGAGGAAGACCGCGACCGCGATGAGGGCGCCCGTCCAGGCGTGCCGCACCGACACCGCGCCGGTCACCAGCTCGCGCTGCGCCGTGCGGGGATTACGGGCGTCGATCTCGCGGTCGATGATCCGGTTGACCGCCATGGCGAACGTGCGCAGCCCGACCATGCAGACGGTGACGAGCAGCAGCCGCCCCCAGTGGATGTTCCCGTCCAGCTCGAACATCGCGGTGAGCGCGGCGATGTAGGCGAAGGGGAGCGCGAAGACCGAGTGCTCGATCATGACCAGGCGCAGGAAGGCTTTCGTGCGTCCTGGCTGCGGAATCGCGGCGGAGGCGCTGCTCATGAGAGGCCGTACTCCTTCCAGCGGCGGTCCACTTTCGCGGCCGTCTCCGGGTCCGACTCCACCATGTCCGGCCAGCCGCCGTCCCTGGTGTAGCCCTCCTCGGGCCACTTCTTCGTCGCGTCGATGCCCGCCTTGCCGCCCCAGAACTGCTGGTAGGAGGCGTGGTCGAGGTGGTCGACAGGGCCCTCGACGACCGTGAGGTCGCGGGCGTAGTCGGTGTTGCCGAGCGCGCGCCAGGCGACCTCGTGGAGGTCGTGGACGTCGCAGTCGGAGTCCACGACCACGATCAGCTTGGTCAGGGACATCATGTGGGCGCCCCAGATCGCGTGCATGACCTTCTGCGCGTGCTTGGGGTACTTCTTGTCGATCGAGACGATCGCGCAGTTGTGGAAGCCGCCCGCCTCCGGCAGGTGGTAGTCCACGATGTCCGGCACGATGATCTTCAGCAGGGGCAGGAAGAAGCGTTCCGTGGCGCGGCCGAGGGGGCCGTCCTCCGTAGGGGGCCGGCCGACCACGATCGACTGGAGCAGCGGGCGCTTCCGCATCGTCACGCAGTCGATCGTCAGCGCCGGAAAGGGCTCCTGCGGGGTGTAGAAGCCGGTGTGGTCGCCGAAGGGGCCCTCGGGCAGCATCTCGCCCGGCTCCAGCCAGCCCTCGATCACCACTTCGGCCTGCGCCGGGACCTGGAGCGGCACGGTCTTGCAGTCGACCATCTCGATCCGCTTGCCCGCGATGAACCCGGCGAAGAGGTACTCGTCGATGTCGCCGGGGAGCGGCGCGGTGGACGCGTACGTCACGGCCGGGGGGCAGCCGAAGGCGATCGCGACGGGGAGGCGCTCGCCGCGCCTGGCCGCCACCTGGTAGTGGTTGCGGCTGTCCTTGTGGATCTGCCAGTGCATACCGATCGTGCGCCGGTCGTGGCGCTGGAGCCGGTAGAGGCCGAGGTTGCGGATCCCGGTCTCGGGGTCCTTGGTGTGGGTCAGGCCCAGGTTGAAGAAGGAGCCGCCGTCCTTGGGCCAGGTGAAGAGGGCCGGGAGCTGGTCGAGGTCGACGTCGTCGCCGGTGAGGACGACCTCCTGGACCGGAGCCTCCTTCACCTTCTTCGGCGGCACATGCGCCATCGCGCCGAGCTTGCCGAAGGCCTCCCGCACCCCGACGAACCCGTGCGGCAGTTCGGGACGCAGCAGTCCGCCGATCTTCTCGGAGATCTCGCCGTACGACTTCAGGCCCAGCGCCTTCAGCAGGCGGCGGTCGGTCCCGAAGACGTTCATGGCGAGGGGCATGGAGGACCCCTTGACGTTCTCGAAGAGAAGGGCGGGGCCGCCGGACTTCTGCACCCGGTCGACGATCTCCCCGACCTCCAGATACGGGTCCACCTCGGCCTTGATGCGCTTGAGGTCTCCCTCGCGCTCCAGCGCCCTGAGCAGGGAGCGAAGATCGTCGTAAGCCATGCGTCCCAGTATCGGCCACCCGCTACCCTGACCCCGTCACCGGGGCCGCCCCGCGCCCGCCGTCGTCTCCTGACTCGCCTTCTGGGGGATCGTTCCACCATGCTCAGGCTGCTGATGTACCTCATCCCGCTGGCGCTGACGATCTTCGCGCTCATCGACTGCCTGAACACGCCCGAGGACGAGGCCAGGCACCTTCCGAAGATCGCCTGGGTCTTCATCGTCCTGCTGTTCTGGGTCGTCGGCCCGATCGCGTGGCTGGCCACGGGCAAGGTGCGCACGCCGCCCCTGAACGGCCGTACGCCCTCGGAGTGGCACGCCGGCCACCGCCTCGACTACGTCGCCCCCGACGACAACCCCGAGTTCCTGAAGTCCCTCGCCGACCAGAACAAGAAGGACGAGGCCCTGCTCAAGGACTGGGAGGCCGATCTGCGCCGCCGCGAGGAGGAGCTGCGCCGCAAGGAGCGCGGCGAGGAGCCCCGGGGCGAGTGATGGAGCTGCGGCTGCTGGCCACCTTCGAGAAGGTCGCCTCGGTGCTGAGCTTCACCCGGGCCGCGGCCGAGCTGAACTACGCCCAGTCCAGTGTGACCAGCCAGATCCGCGCCCTGGAGGACTCCCTCGGCGTGCAGCTCTTCGACCGGCTCGGCGGCCGGATCCGGCTGACGGAGGCGGGCGAGCGGCTGCTGCCGTACGCGCGGCAGATGCGGGAGCTGGCCGAGGAGGCCCGCGCGGCGGTCGCCGGCCCGGAGGAGCCGTCGGGCACGCTGGCCGTCGGCACGATGGAGTCCCTGACGAACTACCGTCTGCCGCCGCTCCTGGAGTACTTCCACCACCGCTTCCCGAAGGTCCGTCTCTCCCTGCGTCCCACGCTCGGCGACGAGACCCGCCAGGCACTGCGGGCGGGGACGTACGACCTGGGCTTCCTCATGGAGGAGGAGACGGAGCATCCGGGCCTGGAGTGCGAGGTCCTCACCGTGGAGCCGCTGGCGCTGGTGGCGGCGCCGCGGCACCCGCTGTTGGGCCGGGAGATCGCCGTGCGGGACATCGCGGCGCAGCCCCTGCTGGCCACCGAACCGGGCTGCGCGTACCGGGACCTGTTCGAGCGGGAGCTCGCGTCCGCCGATCCGGACGTCCGGTTCCTGGAGTTCGGCACGATCGAGGCCACCAAACGGGCGGCGGCGGCCGGTCTCGGGATCTGTCTGCTGCCCGAGGTGACGGTCGCCGCCGAACTCGCGGAGGGTTCTCTCGGACGACTGGACTGGGTGCCGCCGTTCACGCTTCGGACGCAACTCGCGTGGCGGGCCGGGAAGCGGCTTCCTGAGCACGCGCGGCTGTTCGTGGAGCAGGCGCGGCGGCTGGTGTCCGAGCAAGGGTGACCTTGAGGCTGGCCGCGACGATCAGCGGCACGCCGAGCGCCTGGACCAGGCCGATGTGGTGGCCGTACACGGCCCAGTCCATGACCATCGCGACGGCCGGGTAGACGAAGGCGAGCACGGCGATCTTCGAGGTCGGCAGCTGGGCGTACGCGGCGTACATCAGAACGTACATCACGCCCGTGTGGATGAGGCCGAGCCCCACCAGCCAGCCCCAGTCGGCGCCGGTGCCGCGCATCGCGCCGAAGTCGGCGAAGGGGAGCAGCAGCGGGATGCCGACCAGGACCTGCACGAGGGCGATGAGGTGGGGGCGGACGCCGGTGATGCGCTTGGTGACGATCGTGGACAGGCCGTAGAGCAGCGCGGCGAGGAGGGCCTGGCCGACGCCGAGGACGTACGTGCCGCCGCCGCTCGTGAAGTCGGCGGGGGTGACTCCGGAGACGAGGATCAGCCCGGCGAAGGCGAGGGCGATCCAGCCGACCTTCGCGGCGGTCAGGCGCTCGCGGAAGAGGAGGGCGCCGAGCAGGACCACGTAGAACGGCTGGGTGTGGTAGACGACGGTCGCCACGGAGATCGACGTGTTCTCGTACGACTGGAAGAGCAAGACCCAGTTGAAGACGATGAACACGCCGCCGAGGACGGCGAGTCCGAGGGTGCGCGGGGTGAAGCCGTGGTGCCGGACCCAGCCCCGGGCGAGGACGTATCCGCCGAGGGCGAGGGCACCGAACAGCACGCGGAAGAACACGACGTTGAACGGCGAGGCACCCGACTCGACGACGAAGACGCCGAGCGTGCCGGAGAGCATCATGGCGGCGGCGAGCTGGGCGGTGCCCTTGGTCTGAGACGTCTGGGAGGTCATGCCACGACGCTACGAGCGGGTGAAGCGACTGGTCCACGCGCTGCTGGGGCGTTCTGCCGATGGGGGCATCGGGGCCGCCGATGGGCGCAGGTCGGCGTCACGGCCGGCGCCGCGTTATGCGGTGAGGGCCGCCCGGAGGACTTCGCCCAGGGCGGCGGCCCGGTCGGGGCGGGCCGACATCAGGGCCGCCAGTTCGGCGACCGCCCGGTTGCGGTCGTCGGCGTCGGGGGCCTTCTCCTGGGCGGCGGTGGCGAGGATCCGGGCCGGTGCGATGTCGGGGGCCTCGGCTTCGGGGGTGGTGTCGAGGGCCTGGGCCGCCAGCCGGTGCACCGCGGCCGGCCAGGGAGCCTCGTACACGCACTCCTCGATGATCGCGAGCAGGCTCAGCACCGGTCCGTCCGCCGCCTCCAGACCCGCCCGGACGCGGTCGTGCAGAGCTTGGCGGTCGTCGAGGAGCCGGTAGGCGGCTTCGATGCCCTCGGTCATGGCCATCGCCGCGATCGCACGGTGGACGGTGATCACTCGGCTGTCGCCGTTCAGGGCCGCCAGTTCGGCCAGGGCCTCGTCCGTGTCGGGGGCGAGCAGATCCGCCGCGTGCTCGGCCAGGTGCTCCGCCGAGGCGTCCCAGCCCCCGGCGCCACTGCTGATCCACGCGATCAGGCTCTCCGACAGCACGAGCGAACGGTAGGCCGTGTCCACCGGGACACCGGACATCAGCTGTTCCAGCAGCTGGATGTGGAGGCCGGCGGGTCCGCCCAGGAGGGACCACTCCCGCAGGGCGGCGTGGGCCGTGCCGTCGAGCAGGGCGGGGTGGGTGGTGACGAAGTCCCGTGACTCGTCCCAGGTGCTCGTGTCGAGCCAGTCCGCGGTCAGCTGGAGGGCGGTCTCGGGGAGGTCGAGCCAGAACGGCGGCTCGGGGGCGGCGCTCGGGTCCGCGCACAGCCGGGCGACGATGTCGCGCACCGCCGAGTCCTTCGCGGCGGCCGCCCGCAGTTCCCGGTGGATCCGGAACACGGTGTCGCCGCCGACGGGGCTGCCCGGGCCGAGCAGGTGACACAGGGCCTCGCTGCCGGCGGCCGTTCGGCCCCACCTCAGCAGGAACTGGGCGCGGTAGTACCGGAGTTCGGCCGCCGACTCGGGTGCGCCGGGCCACTCGCCGATGATCTCGTCGTAGGACTGGAGCGCTTCCTGGAACCGACCCGCTTCCGACAGGTCGTCGGCGAGGACCGTCAGGGTCGTGACCAGGTCGCGGAAGTGGGCGTCGGGAGTGGCCGCCACGAGCTCACGGAGGATGGCGATCGCTTCCCCGGCCCGGTCCAGGGCTTCCTCGCGGCGCCCAGCCTCGCCGAGCTGCACGGCGAGGTTGGTCAGTGTCATGGCCAGACTCGCGCGATGGGCGTCGGGGCTGACCTGGCAGAGCGCACGGCACAGGTCGACGGCCTCTTCGGCGAGAGGCAGGGCTTCCCCACCGCGCCCCGCCTCCGACAGCTGGACCGCGAGGCTGTTCACCGCCATGGCCAGATCGGGGAGGTAGGCATCGGGGCTCGCAGCGAAGAGCGCACGGTAGATCTCGACGGCTTCTTCGACGGGAGCCAGAGCCTCCTGGCCCCTCCCCGCCTCCGCCAGCCGGACCGCGAGGGTGTTCAGCGCCATGGCCAGATAGGGGAGGTACACCGGCCCGTCGGACACGACGAGCGCGCGGTGCAGCCGTACGGACTCCTCGGCGCACGCCAGGGCCTCCTGGCTCCGGCCCGCCTCCGACAACCGGTTGGCGAGGGAGTTCAGCGCCCTCGCCAGCCCGGGAAGGTACGCCTGCTCGTTTGCCTCGGCGAGCGCGCGGTGCAGCCGTACGGACTCCTCGGCCGGTGCCAGGGCCTCCTGGGTCCGGCCCACTTCCGACAGGTGGTCGGCGAGGTTGTTCAGCGCCACGGCCAGCTGAGGGAGATGGGCGTCGCGGCTGGCCCCGACGAGCCCCTGGAAGATGTCGACGGATTTCGCGGCGTGGGCGACGGCCTCCTGACGCCGGCCCGCCTCCGACAGGCGGTTGGCAAGGGTGTTGAGTTCCATGGCCAGACCGGGGAGGTGGGCGTCGGGCTCGTCCTCGACCAGGGCACGGCGCAGCCGCACGGACTCCTCGGCCGGGGCCAGCGCCTCCTGACGCCGCCCGACCTCCGCCAGCTTGATGGAGAAGTTGCTCAACGCGCTGGCCAGGACGGGTCGGTGTGCCTCCGGGTTGATCTCGGTCAGCGCGCGGCAGATGTCGACCGCTTCCTGTGCCGGGGCCAGAGCTTCCTCATGCAGCCCCACCACCGACAGCCGGTTGGCACAGTTGGTCAAGGCCGTGGCGAGGCCGTGCAGATGGGCGTCGGGCGCGGCCTCGACGAGCGTCCGGAAGATGCCGACGGCTTCCTGTGCCGGGGCCAGGGCTTCCTGATGCCGCCCCACCACCGACAGCTGGATGGCGAAGTTGTTCAACACGTGGGCCAGGCGCGGGAGGTAGGCGTCCGGGTTGGTCACGGCGAGCGCCCGGTACAGCCGGACGGCCTCCTCGGCCGGAGCCAGGGCGTCCTTGAACCGTCCCGTCTCCCCGAGCCGGTTGGCGAGGTTGTTCAACCCATTGGCCAGGTCGGGGAGGTACGCCTCCGGGTTGGCCTCGCAGACCGCCCGGTGCAGCCGTACGGACTCCTCGGCCGCGTCCAGGGCGTCCTGACGCCGCCCCACCTTGCCCAGATGGATGGAGAAATTGTTCAACGCGCTGGCCAGGCCGGGCAGGTAGGCGTCGCCGTCCGCCGCCGCGAGCACCCGGTAGATCCCGACGGCCTCCTCCGACGGGGCCAGGATCTCCCTGCGCCGCCCCGTCTCCGCCAACGCGATGGAGAGATTGCTCAGCGCGGCGGCCAGCAGGGGCAGATGCCGGTCGGCGTCGGGGCTCGCCTCGCCGAGGGTCCGGAGGATGTCCACCGCTTCCTGTGCCGGCCCCAGAGCGTCCAGATGACGTCCGGCCGCCGCCAGCTGGTTGGTGCGACTCATCAGCGCGGCGGCCAGGGTGGGCAGATACGCCTCGTTGGCCTCCACAAGCGACCGCAGGGCGGTGATGCCGGGGCCGCCGGCGTGCAGGGCGTGGTCGGGCAGGTGCAGGCGCAGGTAGGGGTTGGCCAGTTCGGGCTCGGCCCCGCCGCCGGTCTGGTCGAGGGTGAGGGCGACCAGGGCGCGCACGATGGCGAGCGCGGGTGGATCGCCGGCCCGGTCAGTCGCCGTACCGCGCAGATACGTGACGAGTTCGCGGTGGTAGAGCCGGTACACGGCCTGGCGGCCGTCGCTGTCCTCGACGATGTACCGGCCGTAGTGCTGGAGCAGCCAGTCGATGTCCTCGGCCTCGTAGGGGGTCTCGCGGCCCCCCACGGCCTGGGCCGCCGTCTGCCACACGCCGTGCGCGGGCATGCCGTTGCCCGCCGCCCAGGCGAGGGCCATGAGGAGGTCGCCCGCCGCGTCGGGGTGCTCCCGGCCGTCGCGGACCAGGGCGGGGGCGGCGGCCAGGTCGACGGCCAGGGCCTCGGCGATGCCCGCCGGGATCTGGTCCCGCCAGGGGCGGCCGGGGTCGGCGGACAGGGAGCGGGCCAGCCGCGAGGCCACGATGCGGGCGAAGAGGAAGCCGCCGCCGGCCGTGCCGGCGCGTTCCGCGAGGACCGGGGCGATGTCGTCGGCGGTCGGCTGCGGGACACCGTCGGCCAGGAGGCGGCGGCGTACGTACGTGGTGATGTCGGTCAGCGTGTCACCGTCCTCGTCGAGGTCGAGGACGCGGACGGCGGCGCCGGCGGTGCGGGTGAGGGCGGCCTCCAGGGTCTCGCCGGGTTCGCGGTGGGGCTGGAACGGGCGGTCGCGGGAGGCCAGCAGGACGGTGCACAGACGGCTGAGGGGGACGAGGAGCTGTTCGGCGATCGCGGCCGACTGGCCCGGGGCCGCCTCGTCGAGGCCGTCGAGGACGAGGACATGGGCGCGCCCGCCGGGCGTCTGCGCGCGTTCCAGCTGGGCGATGAGGTCGGCCGGGGTCTTGGGCTCGGGCAGGCCCAGCCGGTAGGCGAGGGCGTCGGCGAGGTCCGGCACGGCCATGCCCCGCAGGTGCACCGCCGCGTCCACGCTGTCCTCGCCGGGGTCGGGGTCCTCGTCGGTGAGCGGGGCGTGCCGCATCAGGGCGGCGCGTTCGGTCCGGTCGGAGAGGGCGGCGACGCGGCCGGCGACGGCGGACTTGCCGGCGCCCGCGCTGCCCGTCAGCAGCAGCATCCCCGTGGCGCCGGTGGCGAGCCAGTCGGTGATCTCCCGCAGGGCGCGGCGGCGGCCGGTGAAGAACCAGCCCTCCTCGGTGGGGTCGATGCCGCGCGCGGCCAGCACGAGGTGTTCGACGAGGGCCTCGCCGGATTCCGGGCGCCACAGGGGGTTGCGGAAGAGCGGGGCGGGACGGCCGGTGGAGGCGCGCACGGGGAGCTGCCCGTTGTCGGGCCAGTCCTCCAGTACGGCGAGGGCGAGGGTCTCCCCGGTGATGCCCTCGTTGCGCACGCTCCACTCGTGCCGGTAGCCGCCCCGCCGCGAGGTGCCGTTGCCGGTGCCGTTGGACCGGTAGGGCCCGTCCCTCAGCAGCCGCAGCACCGTCTCCAGGAGCTGTCCGCGCGCTCCCGCCGCCCTCTCGTGGGCCTGGCAGGCGGCCAGCACGCCGATCCAGGCCGTGCGGGGCTCGGGCAGGGTCCGGTTCTCCCAGACGCCGAGGGCGTGGTCGAGGGCGGGGAGGGCGCCCGCGCCCGAGTGGCAGGTGTCGAGGAGGATCAGGATCTGGTCGGCGCGGCTGGTCAGGGCCTGGCTCGCGAGACGGTCCGGGGAGTAGTACCGGTCCTTGTTGGCGAGGCCCTTCCGCGTCCCGTAGGTGATGAGCCGGAGGTCATTCCCGCCGTCGATCTCGCCGTGCCCGGACCAGGCGATGACGGCCGGGCCGTGCCCACCGGTCTCGGACCAGGTGTCGGACCAGTCGTCGAGCGCCTCGATCAGGTCGCCCTGTCCCGGGTTCCGCACGACGGTCCCGTGGTAGCCGAACCCGGCGAGGACCTGGCCGAGTTCCGTGACCTGGTCGTCCGCGCCCTTGAGCGGGCGGAAGGCCGGGTCCCGGTACTCGTCGAAGACGACGGCCAGGAAGGTGCCTCTCAGGTCGGTTCCGGGGAGCTGGTCGGTCATAGGGTGCCTTCGAGGATGAGGGTGAGCGCAGGCTGCGGCTGAAGGCGGTGAGGTCGGCGGCGAACGGGCCCCGGGTCACGCAACGGTGTGCCCACGGACCACCTCTGCGAGGAAGGCGGACCAGGCGACTCGGCCCACGATCACTGTCGGGCCGTCGGGCAGTTTGCTGTCACGTATGGGGACGGCGGATCTGAACTCTCGGGCGACTTCCAGGCAGTTGCCGGAGTCGTCGTCGCTGTGGCTGCTCTTGATCCAGTTCATCGTCGCCGTACTCCTCCATCAACCTGCCGACCAGAGCAGCGAATTCGCGAGCAGACGGGGCATCCGCCCTGAGCCCATCATAGATTCGGCTGTGTTCGGCGTAGACGTCCGGATCATTGGGTGAAATCGGGCGGGGCGCCTGAGGTCGAAGCGGCCCGCCGGGGCGATCTGGCGGGCGTGCGGGAGGAGGCCCGCGCCCGCCACGACTGGTCGGCGGTGACGGATGTGAACGTGCTGATGCGGCGCCACCAACAGCGCTAGCACGCGGCGCTGTTGGGCCTCACGGTGACGGAGGCGGAGTGATGGTCTGATCGGTGCTTTCCTCCAGCTGCATCCACTGGACGTTCATGTTTCTGCTGGCGAGTTCGGCGCGGAGTTCCGTCTCGGACTGTGTCGTGCCGGTGACCAGGACGGTGTAGCGCTTGGTCCCGGGGCGGTCTGCGAGGAAGTCGGTGGCGTCACGGAGTCGTACCGGTTCCGGTGGGAGTGGAAGGTAAGCGGAGTGCAGGAGGTGGAGGGTGTCCGGGTCCACGTCAGGGCGGTTACGAAGGACGGGGATCTTGTGATCGTCCTTCTCGTTCAACCGGACCACCCCGGCTGCGGCTCTGTGGGCGGGGCCGACGGGCATACCGGCGCCTATACAGCGATAGAACTGTGTGGCGAAGACGATGGCCGTCCGGTCGCTCACCTTCGAGGGGTAACCGATCGCGCAGCCGGTGATCTTGGCAAGCTCCTCGGCGATGGCCACGGTGGCACAGGCGTTGAGGACCACGAGCCGTACCTTCTTGCCGGCGGCCGCCAGAAGGTCGGCGAGTCCCCGGGTGAGCACAGGCGCGTCGCCGCCGTCCGGGGTGAGCACACGTAAGCCGGTGTCGCTTGCGTGCCCGGAGAAGTGCACCACCGTGGGATCGTGGTCGAGCAGGTGACCGAGGATGTCGTCGCCCTGTACCGCTTGGGCGGTGTGCAGGGCCAGCCCGTCGCGGTAGCGGGCCTGCCGAATGATCAGGTCGACCTGCCGTTGCTCCTCGCCGGTGTCCGGGCCTCCGAGCCGAATGGCGATCGCGGACAGCATCAGGATGCCCGCCGGCTGTGGGCCGCTCATTTCCCGTGCTCCCGTGACGGTGCGGCGCGGACCGCTTGGAGGATCGGGCTGAGGGCTGCGGCCTTGGTAGGGCGCTTCGCCATCAGTGCCGCGAGCTCGGCCACCGCGTCGTCACGGTCGACCGCATCAGGTGCCTTCCATCCGGCGATGACGGTGAGGACGTATTCGGGGCCGGGATCGGCGGCGCGTCCAGCCGCGCGGACCGCCGCGGCTGGTGCGGGAGGACCGGACTCGGGGGTGTCGTGAAGAACCCGAGCTGCAAGCCAGTGCGCTGTCGCCGCCCACGCGGCGTCGTACACGTTCTCCTCTATGAGCGCGAGCCAGCCCAGCGCCGGTCCGTCCGCGGACTGCAAAGCCTTCTGGATGCGGGTGCGCAGGGCTTGCTGGTCGGCCAGCAACCGGTAGGTGGCCTCGATACCGTCGTTCATGGCCATGGCGATGATGGCCCGGTGGACCGCGATCACCCGGCCCTCACCACCGACGTTCTCGCCCATGGCAGCGAGCACCGCGTCCGCATCGGGCGCGAGCAGGTCAGCCGAGTGCTCAGCCAGGTGGGCAGCGGAGGCCGCCCAGCCTTCGGGGCCGGTGCTCGTCCGGATCCAGTCGGTCAGGATTTCCGGGAGCACGAGCGGCCGGTAGACCGTGTCGACCGGGATGCCTGACCGCAGCTGCTCCAGCAATTCGATGTGGCGGTCGGTGGGTGCGCCCAGGAGCGACCACTCCCGCAAGGCGACTTGGGAGGAAACGTCGAGCAACTCGGGGTGGTCGGTGACGAAGTCTCGTGACTCACCCCAGGTTTTCGCGGTCAGCCAGTCTGCGGTCAGTTCGAGGACTGCGTCCGTGAGGTCGAGCCACGGCGGCGAGCCGGTCGCGGAACTCCCGCTCGCACAGAGCTGATTGACGAATTCACGCACTGCTGGATCGGAGGCGGCGGTCTGTCGAAGACGCTGGTGGATTCGCAAAACTGTCTCGCCCTTGACGGGACTGTCCGGGGCGAGCAGGCCACACAACGCCTCGACGCCCTCCGCGGTCTCGCCGTTGGCCAAGAGGAACAGGGCCCGGTGGTAAGCGAGTTCCGCCATGGCCTGCCGCGGACCGGACCATTCGGCGATGATCTGGTCGTACCGCTGAACGGCTTCGTGGTGTCGGCCCTGATCTGCCAGTCGGTTGGCGAGGTTGTTCAACGCCACGGCCAGACCGGAAAGGTGCGTCGCCGGATCGGCCCCGGCCAGCTCACGGTAGAGGGCAGCGGCTTCCTCGGTCGCGTTCAGAGCCTGCTCGTTCCGCCCCGCTTCCCCCAACCCGATGGCGAGATTGTTCAGCGACCTGGCCAGCTCGGGAAGATGCGCGGCAGAGTTGAGCCGAGCCAGCTCGCGGTAGACGCCGACGGCTTCCTCGCCCGAGGCCAGAGCCTCCTCACGACGCCCAACGTCTTCCAACCGGTTGGCGAGAATGTTCAGCGACCTGGCCAGCTCGGGAAGATAGGCAGCAGGATTGGCCTCCGCGAGCGTCCGCCACAGCCGCACCGCCTCCTCAGCCAGCGCCAAGGCCTCCTCACCGCGCCCCACCTCCCCCCACCCAACCGCGAGAATGTTCAGCGACCTGGCCAGCTCGGGAAGATAGGCAGCAGGATTGGCCTCCGCGAGCGTCCGCCACAGCCGCACCACCTCCTCAGCCAGCGCCAAGGCCTCCTCACGGCGCCCCACCTCCCCCCACCGAACCGCGAGATTTTTCAGCGCACCAGCCAGATCAGGGAGAGCCCAGGGGTGGACCCGAGCCAGCGGGCGATAGATGTGCACCGCCTCCTCAGCCAGCGCCAAGGCCTCCTCACCGCGCCCCACCTCCCCCCACCGAACCGCGAGATTGTTCAGCGACCTGGCCAGCTCGGGAAGATAGGCAGCAGGATTGGCCTTCGCGAGCGTGCGCCGCAGCTGCACCGCCTCCTCGGCCAGCGCCAAGGCCTCCTCACGCCGCCCCACCTCCCCCCACGAAATCGCCAGGTTGTTCAATGACATGGCCAGATCGGGAAGATGGGCGGCCGGATTGGCCTCAGCCAGCTCACGGTAGATGGCAGCAGCCTCCTCAGCCAGCGCCAAGGCCTCCTCACGCCGCCCCGCCCCCCGCCACGAGATCGCCAGGTTGTTCAGCGACACGGCCAGATCGGGAAGATGGGCGGCCGGATTGGCCTCAGCCAGCTCACGGCAGATGGCAGCAGCCTCCTCAGCCAGCCACAAGGCCTCATCGGGCTGCCCCACCTCCCCCCACCGAACCGCGAGATTGTTCAGCGCGCCGGCCAGATCGGGGAGGTAGAGAACGGAGTTGGCCTGAGCCAGACGACGGTAGATGGCGACTGCTTCGGCCCCGGGGGCCAAGGCCTCCTCACGCCGCCCCACCTCTGCCCATCGGATGGCCAGGTTGTTCAGCGCCATGGCCAGGTTGGGCAGATAGGCAGCCGGATTGGCCTCAGCCAGACCACGGTAGATGGCAACGGCTTCCTCACCCGGCGCCAGAGCCTCCTCCCGCCGCCCCACCTCCGCCCACCGGATCGCCAGGTTGTTCAGCGCGCCGGCCAGGTTGGGCAGATAGGCAGCCGGATTGGCCTCAGCCAGATAACGGTAGATGGCAACGGCTTCCTCAACCGGCTCCAGGGCCTCCTCGCGGCGCCCCATCTCCGCCAACCGGACGGCGAAGGTGTTCAGCGCGCCGGCCAGGTCGGGGAGGTAGGCGCGGGGGTTGCCCTGAGCCAGCGCGCGGTAGATGCCCACCGCTTCCTCAACCGGCCCCAGGGCCTCCTCGCGGCGCCCCATCTCCGCCAACCGGACGGCGAAGGTGTTCAACGCGTTGGCCAGGCTGGGGAAGTGCGCGTGGCTGTCCACGCGCGCGAGCGTGCGGAAGGTCTCGGCGGCCTCTTCGGCCGGGGCCAAGGCTTCCTCGCGCCGCCCCGACTCCCCCAACCGAACGGCGAGATTGTTCAGCGCGCCCGCCAGATCGGGGCGATAGGCAGCCGGATTGGCGTCGACGAGCGTCCGAAACGCTGTGATACCGGAGGCCTCGGCAGCCAGGGCATGGTCGGTCAGATGCCGCCTCAGGTACGGATTGGCCAGCTCGGGTTCGGCTCCGTTCGCGGTCTCGCCCAGCGTCAGAGCGACCAGGGCCTCAACAATCGCGAGGGGGGCCGTATCGGCGTGCAGGCCGATCGTCGTACCACGCAGGTGGGTGACGAGTTCGGGGTGACAAAGGCGGTAAACGGCCTGGTGTCCGTCGCTGTCCTCGATGATGTAGCGGCCGTAGTGCCGCAGGAGCCAGTCGATGTCGTCGGCCCGGTAAGGGGTGTCACGGTCGCCGACAGCTTGCGCCACGGTCTGCCAGACCCCGTTGGCCGGCATGCCGGTACCGGCGGCCCACGCCAGTGCGGTGAGAAGATCACCGGCGGCCTGAGGCAGCTCGCGGCCGTCGCGGACCCGGACGGGGGCGGCGGCGAGGTCGGCGGCAAGGACCTCGGCGATGCCTGAAGGGATCTGGGACTGCCAGGGCCGGTCAGGATCCGCGGTGAGGATGCGGGCCAAGTGGGAGGCGACGATGCGCGCGAAGAGGAAGCCGCCGTCTCCTGGGCCGACCCGCCCGGCAAGGAGGGGCGCTGCTTCGTCGGCCACCGCTTTCGCGATGCCGTGGGCCTGGAGGCGGCGGCGGACGTACTCGGTGATGTCCGCCCTGGTGTCGGGGTCCTCGTCGAGATCGAGGATGCGGACAGTGGCTCCGGTCGCGCGGGTGAGGGCGGCCTCCAGGGCCTCGCCGGGGTCCTGATGGCGCCGGAAGGGACGGTCGCGGGAGGCGAGCAGGACCTTGCACAGGCGACTGAGCGGGACGAGGATTTGCTCGACGATGGCAGCGGACTGGCCTGGGGACGCCTCGTCGAGGCCGTCGAGTACCAAGACGGGACAGCGCCCGCACCCCATGTCCACGTGTTCGAACTGGGCGATCAGATCGGCAGGGGTCATCGGATCCGGCAGGCCCAGTCGGTGGGCGAGAGCGGCGGCGAGGTCTTGGACGCTCATGTCCCGAAGACGTACGACGGCGTCCACGCTGCCCTGGCCGGGATCAGGGTCGTGCCCCGTGAGAGGGGCGTGCGCCATCAAGTCGGCACGATCGGCCGGGTTCGAGAGAGATACGATGCGCCCCGCCACGGCCGACTTTCCGACCCCGGCGCTCCCGGTGAGCAGCAGAATCCCCGTCTCGTCGGTGCCGAGCCAGTCGGTGATCGTCCGCAGTGCGCGTCGGCGGCCGGTGAAGAACCAGCCCTGCTCAGTGGGGTCGATGCCCCGGGCGGCGAGCACGAGGTCCTCGACGAGGACCTGGCCGGATGAGGGACGCCAAAGGGGGTTGCGGAAGATCGGAGCGGGATGCCCTGCTTCGGCGCGTACGGGGCGGTGGCCATCGTCGGGCCAGTGCTCCCGCACGGCGCGCGTGAGTACGTCCCCGGTGATCCATGCGCTGTGCTCGCTCCACTCGTGGCGGTAATCGTCCTGCTGTGGGGTGCTGTTCGAGCGATATGGCCCGCCCTTCAGCAGTCGCAGCACGGTCTCCGTCAGTGGTCCGCGCGGCCCACCGACCCGCTCATGGGCCTGGCAGGCGGCGAGCACACCGAGCCAAGTGGTGCGGGGTAGGGGCAGCGTGCGGTTCAGGAGTCCGAAGACATGGCCGGGGTCGAGGTCGGCACCGGCGCCGGAGTGGCATGTGTCGAGGACGATCAAGATCTGGTCCGCGCGGCTCCGGAGGGCATGTCCGACGAGTCCGTCCAGATCGTAGAAGCGGTCCGGCCCATCGAGGCCCGGCCGGGCCTCGCGGGTGACGAGTCGAAGGTCTCGCTCGACGCCGATCTCGCCGTGCCCGGACCAGACAATGACGGCGGGCCCGTGGCCGCCGTCTGCGGACCAGGTGTCGGACCAGTGGCCGAGTGCGTCGATCAGGCTGTGCTGTGCCGGATTCCTGACGATCGTCTCGTGGTAGCCGAAACCAGCGAGGATTCGACCGAGCTCATCGACCTGTTCGACCGCACCTGGGAGCGGGCGGAAGGCCGGATCCTCGTACTCGTCATAGACCACTGCCAGAAACGTGCCGCCACGGTCGGTCATGCGTCGTCACCTTCGAGAATGAGCGTCAGCGCGGTCACCGCCGTGCCGGGGTCGTCGAGTGAAGCGTGCAGGGACACGGCGTACGCGCCGGGGCGCAGGTCGTCGAAGGCGGCCTCGTACCGGCCCTCGCCCCGGTTGCTCAGGGTGCGGAAGTCGATTTCCTCGCCGGCCTCGTCCCTCAAGGTGGCCATGACGGAGAGGGTGTCCCAGCCCTCCCGTGTGGGGGCCACCGATGCCTCCACCCGCAGCGACTCGCCCGCCGTCAGGTACTCAGGGACACGGACACTGAGCGGGTGGGCGGGCAGCGATCCCCGGTAGACGCCCGGAGCCGGCGCCAGCCAGTCGAACAGGTCCTCCCTGACCCCGACATGCCCCTTGATCGCACTGTGGTGGGCGAAGGAGGACCGGACGATCGACTTGTCCGTGACGGGAATCTCCGCCGGGTACGCGGCGAACCGCGCCACCCTTCCGTCGCCGCCCTCCTCCTTGCCCTCGATGGTCTCGATCAGCCGTAGCCGTTCGCCCTCCACGGCGACCGTGGTGTGGGTCGGCTGGCGGACACCGACCACCGGCAGGCAGAGGTCGCGCGAGCCGCCCCGCTCCACCCTGCCCTTGGCCGCAGCGCCGATCTCCTCGTGGAACTCGGAGGCGTACGCGAGCAGGTGCGGGTCGATTCCGGCGAGCGCGGCGGCCAACTCCCCTGGTTTGCGCAGGCCATCGGGGCTCTCGATGCAGGCGTAGGTCGGGATGAGTTCGTGCATCGAGGGCAGGCTGCGGCTGAAGTCCGTCAGGTCCGCGGCGAGCGGGCCCCGGCCGATCCGATGCCCGTTCACCAGGGACTCCAGTGACCCGATCGAGCCCCGGTGCGGCGTGCCCAGCGTGATGATCTGCCGTGTGACCTCCGCACCGCCCATGCACTCCACCCAGTAGCGGCCCACCAGCCCGCCCATCGAGTGGCAGATGAGGCGGACCTGCGCCTCCGCCCGTTCGGGGGCGGAGGCACGCCAGCGGCCGAGTGCCTCGTCGACCCGTTCCGCCAGCAGGCGCGCGTTGTAGCGGCAGGACAGCCGCCAGTCGTACGGGAACTCGACCAGGTTCACGGGTACATCCGGTCCGTGGCCGGGCAGCGCGCGGCGCAGGGTGAAGGTGGACTCGAGCCAGAAGAGCAGGTCGCTGTAGCCGTCGACCAGCGGCCGTACGCCGGGGATCGCGTGCAGGGAGGGGACGAGGCCGGTCGCCACGACTCCGTCACCGGGGTGGCCGTCGCCGATGTCCTTCGGGAGCCGCAGAGCCTTGACCGAGCCGGCGAAGGTGGCGATGCCCCGGGCGACCGCGCCCGGCGAGGGGCCCCACACCTCCTTGCCGTCCAGTTCCAGCCGGCTCCCCGTGATGCCCGGGATCACGATCACCAGGTCGTCGATCGGCTCGCGCCCCACTCCGCCCACCTTGAAAGCCCCCGTTCGCAGACGGTCCGTCCCCGCCGTCTGAACTATCAGAACGGTGACCCTGTCGTCCGGCCAATGACGCAAACCGGCCCACCTCGTCACGAGTCGCAGGCCCCCCTGAGCGCGAATAGGCTGGTCACAGGGGTCGACACGCTCGATTCCGAGGAGCCTCCCATGCGTAGGAACGGAACGCCGGGCTGGCGGGCCGCGGGGGTCGTCACCGCTCTCGCCACCGCCGCCGCGATCGCCTCCGCCACCCCGGCCCACGCCCAGACCGCCCAGCTGAGCGCGTATGTGAGCGACGGGTGGGGCGGCGGGACCATCACCAGCCAACCCGCCGGGATCAACTGCCATCAGGCGGAGACGCCCGACCCGTACGGCGGCACACCGCAGCCGAATCCGACGGGCACCTGCACCGCGACCTTCCAGGTCGGAGCGACGGTCACGTTCACGGCCACGCCCGACCCGGGGTCGTACGTCAACGCCGGACCCGACCCGAACCCCGTGACGATCCGCGCGGGCTACAACTTCACCTGGGTGATGTTCTGCCCGAACGACGGCCTCTGCTCGGCGGGTTAGCCACCTCGCCGGCCGCCTCCTCTTGCCATGGTTCGACAATCACCGTAGTTTGACGTTCATCGTATTTCGATGGTCGTCGTACGTCGACCGTTGGCGGAGGAGAGTGGCATGCGCGCGATCGAGTTCCAGGAGTACGGCGGTCCCGAGGTGCTCGGTGTCGTCGAGGCCGATGTCCCCGAGCCCGGCCCCGGCCAGGTCGCCATCGACGTGGCGTACACCGGCGTGAACTTCGCCGACCTCAAGGCGCGCTCCGAGGGGTACCGCGTGCCCGCGCTCCCCTTCCGGCCCGGTCTGGAGGTCTCCGGGCGGGTCCGGGCGCTCGGCGCGGGAGTGGAGGGGCTGACCGTCGGTCAGGAGGTCGCCGCGCTCACGGCGGGAGGGGCGTACGCGGAGGTGGTCGTCGCCGACGCGGTGACCGTCTTCCCCGTTCCCGCCGGCATCGGACTGCGGGCGGCGGCCACACTGCCCACGGTGCTGCCGACGGCGTACGCGCTGCTGCACAGCGTGGGCCGGCTCCAGCCCGGCGAGACCGTGCTCGTGCAGGGCGCGGCGGGCGGCGTCGGCACGGTGCTGGGGCAGCTAGCCCGGGCGGCCGGGGCGGGCGCGGTGTACGGGGTGGTGTCGTCGGAGGCGAAGGCCGAGTACGCGCGCGCGTACGGCTACGACGAGGTGTTCGTCGGGGACGGCTTCGCGAAGGCGGTGCGGGCGGCCACCGGTGAGCGCGGGGTCGACCTCGCGCTCGACCCGGTCGGCGGCGAGACCTTCCGCGCCTCGCTGGACAGCCTCGCCCCCTTCGGGCGCCTGGTCTCCTTCGGCAACGCCAGCTCCGCCGAGCCGTGGAGCGTGGGGCAGCCGGAGCTGTACCCCGCCGGGGTCTCGGTCGGCGGTTTCTCCATTCTGACGCTGGCGACGACGGCCCCCGCCGAGCTGCGGGCGCTCGCCGCGCGGGCCTTCGCGAAGGCCGCCGACGGGACGGTGACGCTGCCGGTCACCGCCGAGTTCGACCTGGCGGACGCGGCCGAGGCACACCGGCTGATGGGCTCCCGCACGAGCACGGGCAAGCTGCTGCTGCGGGTCGACGGCCGGGACTGAGACTCCGTCAAGAGCGCGCACTGAGCAGCGATTCGGGCAGATATCCGGAGCGGACGCCCAGGTCCCACCCATGGGCCTGGGTCGCCAGCGCGGCGAGCGCGATCGTGTCGACCGGCAGGAGACTGCGGGGTGCCGGATCGGCTCCGGCGTTCGCCGCCTGGTACGCCGACAGCCGCTCGTTCAGGGCCTGTTCGAAGGTGCGCTGGTCGTCGTCCAGCAACACCCGCAGCAGCCGCTGGTCCGGCGTCGGCGCGCCCACGGCGTCGAGTCGCCGGGCCGCCTCCGCGCGCTCCTCGTCGGATGGCTTGCGCAGCGCCGGGCTCCGCTCGTTCAGATAGGCGCACAGCGCGTCCATCTCGGCGAGGTCGGCGGGCTCGGAGACCGACTCCCGCTTCGAGTACGGCACTCCCTCATGGATCGTCGTCGCGAAATCCATCAGCAGACCCGCGGTCACCCGCTGCCAGTCCCACACCAGCCCGCTGATCACCGCCGTCCCGAACGCGTCCAGCCAGGTCCGGGCCGTGGTGGTCACGTGCGCCGGCTCCCAGCGCTCGCTGTACGACATCTCGTCGCTGCCGAGCGTCTCCTTGATGAGCGGGAGACGCACCTTCCAGTCGCCGCCGGGGAAACACCCCAGGGTGAGTCCCTCAAGGGCGCATTCCGCCGCGGTCAGCAGGGCGGTACGGGCTTCGGGCGTCCGCAGGTCGTGGTCCTCGACGGTGCAGGCGGCCACATGGTCGAGGAGTTCGCCGGTCAACTCCACCAGCCCGAATCGCAGTCGGGTGTCGCCGTAGCGCATGCCGTGCCAGCAGTCGAAGGTACGGCCCCCTATGTCGTGACGGGCTCGCTCGATGCGCTGCTGGTCGACCTCGTGCATCGGCTCAGCGTACAGACGTTGCTCATGACCCCCACCCCATTGCACAGTGTGACCATGGATCACGCACCGGCACCGGCGGCCGAACCCCGTATCCCCACCATCGACCTGCGCCCCTGGGTGGGCGGCGGCCCCGAGGAGCGGGCCGCCATCGCCCGTACCGTCGACGACGCCCTCCAGTCCGCCGGGTTCCTGCTGGTCACCGGGCACGGTGTGGATCCGGGGCTGCGCGGGCGTATCCGGGCCGCCGCCCGCACCTTCTTCCTGCTGCCCGCCACGGCCAAGCAGGCGTACGAGGCGAAGGTCGGCGGGCGCGGCTGGCTCGGGCCCGGCGCGGAGGCCAACGGCTACGCCGAGGGCACCGAGACCCCTCCCGATCTGAAGGAGTCCCTCACCTTCGCCACCCACGAGCCCTTCGACGACCCGGTCGTCAACGCGGAGTGGTACGCGCCGAACGTCTGGCCCCGGGAGGTGCCCGAGCTGCGCGCGCTCTGCGAGGAATACCTGGAGCGGATGGGCGAGTTGGAGCGTCATCTGCTCGCGCTGCTCGGCGAGGCCCTCGGTCTGGAGCCCGACTTCTTCACCCGGCACATGGCCCACCCGACGTACGGCTTCAACATCAACTGGTATCCGGGCACGGACGTCCTGGGCGAACCCGAGCCCGGCCAGTTCCGCATCGGCCCGCACACCGACTTCGGCACGGTCACCATCCTCGACCGCCAGGCCGGCAAGGGCGGGCTCCAGGTGTACACCGACGAGGGCGGCTGGGAGGACGCCCCCTACGACCCCGCCGCCCTCACCATCAACATCGGTGATCTGATGGCCCGTTGGACCGGAGACCGCTGGCGTTCGGGGCGGCACCGCGTCCTCCCGCCGCACCCCGACACCCCCGCCGAGGAACTGATGTCCCTCGTCTACTTCGGCGAGTGCACCCCGGGCACCCTCGTCGAGTCCGTACCGGCGCCGGTCGGCCGGGTGGCGTACCCACCCGTCGACTCCCACGTGTATCTGCGGCAGAAGCTCGACTCGATCACCGTGGGCGAGATTTCGTAACCCAACGGACACCACGGGATCTGGCACGCACCAACTTCCCGTCCTTACCCTTGCGTTGGGAACCGGCCCTGGGGGGAGGTGCGGGTTGCACGGAGCGTTGCACGGGCGGGGTGCGCTGTTCGACGTCGAACCGGCGGGACTGGTGCCGCGGCTGGTCGGACTGCGGCCGTACGAGCATGTCGGCGCCAAGGTGGATCACGCCCGCGAGCTGCCGCTGGTGGTGCTCGCGGGCGGACGGGGCCTCGGCAAGAGCGCCGTCCTGCACGAAGTGGTGGTCGCCTACCAGGAGTCCAACCGCAAGGGCGAGACGCGCAAGCGGACTCCCGTCGCGATCGTCGACTGCGAGGACCCGCAGTTCGCGGCGCCGCCGCACGAGGAGAGCCCGGAGTCCTGGTCGCCGGTGTGGCAGGCGCTGCTGGTGCTCGCCGAGCAGCTGACCGAGCCGGTGAAGGCGGCCGGGCAGCTCTCCTTCCCGCGGCTGACGGCGGGGCTGGTGGCGGTGCGGGCCAGCGACTGGAGCGGACGCACCGACTCCGACCGCATCCGGCGCGAGCTCACCCGGATCCTGCTGCTGAACGAACGCGGTTCGCGCTTCAGCCTGGCCGGGCGGTGGGCGGCGAAGGTCGCCTCCAAGGTGATCGCGGCGGCCAGCGGCCAGGGCCCGTTCGTCGCGGCGACCGTCGAGGCCACCCTGGAGGCCCTGTCGGAGGGGTTCACCTCCCACAAGGAGCAGAAGCCGGCCACCTGGTACCGGGCGTATCCGAACGCCGGCGGCAACGCCCAGCGCGGGCTGCTGCTGCTCTCCGGGAACTTCCGCGCGGGCCGCACCTCGCGCGAGCACGCCGAGCGATGGCTGGTGCGGGCGCTGCTGGCCGACCTGGCGGAGGGATACTCGGGGCTCGGCTCCCACCTCACCCGGCTGGGCCGTCCCCTCGTCCTCCTCGACAACGCGCACACCGGCCCCGGCCCCGGGCTGCTCGACGCCGTGCTGCGCGACCGCGCCGAGGGCATCCACGACCAGGTCGCGTTCATCGCCACCGTGCGCGGCGGCCGGCAGGTCCCGGTGCTGCGGGAGGCGGTGCGCCGCGACCTCGCGGACGTGGCGCGCTCCACCGGCTGGCACCCGGGCAGTACGCCGTCCTCGCGGGCGCTGGTCGTACCGCTCCCGCCGCTGTCGCCCGACGACACCCTGCACATCGTGGGAGCCGTCTGCGAGGGCCAGGTGCCCTCGCCCCAACTCCCGTACGCCACCTATCGGTTGACCGGCGGCAATCCGCTGGGCATCGTCCTGGTGGCGACCGCCGCCCGGCAGCATCCCGACCGGGCCGCCTCGCTCGGCCGACTGCTCACCGCCGACATCACCCAGGAGGAGGGGCAGGACGACGGCCGCCCCGCCTACGTCGAGCTACTGCGCCGCCTGGTGCCGGCCGACCGGCTCGACGAGCTGACCGTGCTCGCCGCCGCCCACGACCACGACTCGGCCGTCGCCCTCGCCGCCGCCCGGCTCGGCGACGACTTCGGCTCGTCGGGCGTACGGTCGCTGCGGGTGACGCTGGCCGAGGAGGGACTGCCGGCCGCCCCCGGGCACTTCGTCGGCGACCCGTTCGTACGGACCCTGCTGCTGCTCCGGCTGCACCACCGCAGCGCGGACCACGTCAAGTGGCGCGAGGTGCACGAGACGCTGATCCGCCACTACACCGAGGCCGACGACCCGCACCGCGACCGCTACCGGCTGTACCACGAACTGGCCCTCGGCGACACGGCCGGAGCGGTGGCGCACCTGCGCGACACCTTCCACTCCGCCGACCCGCGCGCCTGGCTGGACACCCTGTGCTTCCTGGCCGGCGCGCCCTACTTCCACGCGCACGACGCCGAGGGCCGCGACTCCACCGGCCCCCTCGACCGGCGCACGGCCGTCGCCCTCGGCCGCACGGACGCCGACGAGCTGCCGCCGGAGGGCGTCGACCCCTTCCTGCACCTACGGGTACGGCGGCTGCTGCACGCGCTGTGGCAGGCCTCCGACCCGCTGGTGCTGCCCGACCGGGGGGTGTGCGAGCGGCTGCGGTTCGAGCTGCTGCAACTGTCCGATCTGCGGCCGGCCGGGGGCGCGCTGCTGTTCGCCGCGTCCCAGGCGTGGCCCGAGGACGCCCTCGCCGGGCGGCCGCCGCGCACACCTGAGGACGACGGGCCGGACGACGACGGGGACGGGGAGGCATGATGGCGCGAGCGGGCAGAAGCCGGGTGGCGCGGTGGCTGCGGGAGGTCTGGGAGATACGCCTCTACCGCTATACGGCCCTGCTGCTCACGGCCGCCCTGATCACCGGCCTGGTGTTCGCGGTCCGGGTGATCGCCCACGAGGACCGCTCGTGCGCGCCCGGCGTGGAGCGCCCCGAGGGCAGCGACGAGTGCGTGGGCGTGGCGTCGACGGCGTACGACTTCGGCCGGCCGCAGCTGAAGGACGCGGTCAAGTCGATCGTCCGCGAGAACGCCCGTCTGAAGAAGGGGAGTTACGTCACCGTCGCGGTGCTGCTCCCCTACACCGCGACCACCCCCTCCACGCTCAACGACATCCAGCACGAACTCCAGGGCGCCTACCTGGCGCAGTGGCAGGCCAACCACCGGGCCAACGGCCAGTCCCCGGCGATCCGGCTGGTCCTCGCCAACCCGGGCGCCACCGGCGACCACTGGGAGCGCACGGTGGACCAACTGGAGGCGATGACGAGGAGCGGGGACCGGCTGCGGGCGGTCTCCGGGGTCGGCATGAGCACCGACGCCAACAAGAAGGCCGTCGCCGAACTGACCCGGCGGCACATCCCGGTCGTCGGCTCGTCCATCACCGCCGACGACCTCGCCAACGGCCAGAAGGGCACCGACCCCTTCCCCGGCCTGGCCCGGGTCTCGCCCACCAACACCGACGAGGCCCGCGCGCTGGCGTCCTTCGCGAAGGTGGGCGCGGGCCGGGCGCTGCTGGTCTACGACAAGCCGGGCGACCCCTACACGCGCACCCTGCAGAACTCCTTCGCCAAGCTGATCGAGGGCTCGCCGTACGAGCCGCAGCCCTTCACGCCGCCCGCCGACCGCAGCCAGGAGGGGACGACCGCGAACACCTTCCGGCAGATCACGCATCTGGTGTGCGACACCTCGCCGGGCACCGACACGATCCTCTTCGCCGGCCGGCACACCCAGCTGCGGCAGTTCATCAACGCGCTCGGCGGGCGCGGCTGCCAGGATCGCGCCTTCACGCTGCTCACCGGCGACGAGGGCTCGTATCTGACCGGTGAGAAGGACCTGGACCGCAGCGCCCTGACCCACCGTCTCTCCGTGCGCTACACGTCCCTGGCCCACCCGGACGCCTGGGCGAGGACGCCCGCCGGGACGCCGGGCGGTTCGGCGGCCGACACGAAGAAGCTGACCGATCTGCTGGCGCTCGCCCAGCGGGAGCCGGTCGGGCCGATCGGGAAGGCCGCGCTGGAGGACGGCCAGCTGATCATCGGGTACGACGCGATGCAGCTGGCGATCAAGGGCATCCGGGAGGCCACGCCGGACGGGGGCACGGTCCCGCCGCTCGCCGATGTCGGCCTCCAGTGGCCGCAGGTCAAGGGCTCGCTGCGGGTCGACGGGGCGAGCGGCTGGATCTGCCTGGACGGCCACGGCAATCCGTACGACAAGGCGGTGCCGATCGTGGAACTCACCCCGCAGGGCGGCTCCCGCTTCGTCAAGATCGCCTGGCCGGAGGGGAAGCCACCGGAGAAGGGCTGCCTGACGCCGTCTGAACCCTGACGCCGTCTGAACCGTAGGGACGCCTAGGATCCCAGTTCTTCCAGGATGTCGATCAGGTGTGCGAATCGGCTGCGCCAATGGGCCTCCGACTCGCCGTCCCCCTCGAACTCATGGGTGAAGCGCAGGACCGCCTCCTCGTCCCCGGCCCGCTCCAGATGGAACCGGACCCGGCCGCCGCGGTCCAGCGTGTACTCGGCGACCCGGTCCACGTCCCACGCCGTGACCCGCCCCTCGCCCAGGCCCGCCAGCGCGACCGCGCCGCCGAGCCTGGGTTCGAGGGCCTCGACGGGCGTCCACCAGAAGGCGATGCCCTCCGCGCCGGCCACGTACGACCAGACCTGCTCCATGGCCGCCGGGAGCCGCACCAGGAAGTTCAGGATGTGCGTGTTCCCGTGGGTCTGGCTGATGCCCTGCTCGATGGAACCGGTCATGGAACCAGAGTGACCCCGCCCCACCGAAAACGCACCCCTGACCGCCGCTGACCTGCGCGATCGACGGGACTTACACGCCCGCGTAGGAGTGCTTGCCGGAGACGAAGATGTTGACGCCGTAGTAGTTGAACAGCCAGCAGCCGAAGGCGATCAGGGCCAGGTAGGCGGCCTTGCGGCCCTTCCAGCCGGCCGTGGCGCGGGCGTGGAGGTAGCAGGCGTAGGCGACCCAGGTGATGAACGACCAGGTCTCCTTGGGGTCCCAGCCCCAGTAGCGGCCCCAGGCGTCGCCCGCCCAGATCGCGCCCGCGATGATCGTGAACGTCCACAGCGGGAAGACGGCCGCGTTCACGCGGTAGGCGAACTTGTCGAGGGACGCCGAGGCGGGCAGCCGGTCGAGCACCGAGTTGGCGAACTTGCCGGGCGTGCCGCCGTTCGCCAGCTTGTTCTCGTACGCGTCCTTGAACAGGTACAGGATCGTGGCGACCGCGCCGACGTAGAACACCGCGCCGCAGAAGATCGCGGTGGAGACGTGGATGTACAGCCAGTACGAGTGCAGCGCCGGGACCAGCTGGTCGCTCGCCGTGTACAGGACGGTGACCGCGAGGCCGAGGTCGAGCAGGACCGTGGTGATCAGGAACAGGCCGATCCAGCGGACGTTCTTCTTCAGCGCCAGCAGGCCGAGGTAGACGGCGACGGCGACCGTGGAGAAGGTGATGTTGAACTCGTACATGTTGCCCCACGGCGCCCGCTCCACGGAGGCCGCGCGGGCGATGACGCCGGCGAGCTCCACCGCGAAGGCCAGCACGGTGAGGGAGATGGCGATCCGTCCGTACAGATCGCCCTGCTCGTCACCGCCGTGCGCGCCGGGCCCGTCCGGCACGTCCCGCGCCCCGGCGGCCGCCCGCACGACGACCTGCGGCCGCTCCAGTACGGCGGTCCCCCCGGCCTTCTTCACGGTGACGGCCGGGCCCCGCGCCGCGGTCTTCTCGTCGGCGGTGAGCGCGGCGGCCGTCCGGCCGACCTTGCTGCGGCTGCCGAAGAGCCATTCGGCGATGTACGCGAAGAAGGCCAGGGTGTAGACGGCCATCGCGGAGTAGATCAGCGTGTTGCTGACATTGGCGAGATGTTCGTTGGCGGCGGCGGCGAGAGTCACTTCTCAGCCCCTTCGGCAGGTACGACATGAGGGTCGGGGGAATCGGGGTCGGTCCCGGGGTCGGGTGCCCCGGGAGCCTGGTCGTACAGGATCCCGGCGAGATCGCCGAGCTCCTCGGGCACCTTGGCGGACTCGCTGCGGCCGAGCCCCGCCATCTCGACGACCGTGACGCCGTCGGCGCCCTTCACCGCGCGCACCCACACCCGGCGGCGCGAGATGAACAGGGAGCCGGCGAGGCCGAAGATCGCGGCCAGCGCGCCCACCAGGGCCCAGCTGCTGCCGGGCGCCTGGACGATCTGGAAGTTCGCCCACTGCCTGGTGCCCTCGAAGGTGACGGAACCGGCGCCGCCGGGGAGCTGGAGGGTCTGGCCGGGCTTCAGGTTGGACCTGAGCTGCTGCTTCCTGGCGTCCTTGTAGCCCTTCATATGGGCCTTGTCGAGCTGGTACACGTTCTGCGGGATGCCGGCGTTGACCCCGAGGTCGCCGTGGTACGGCTCCAGGTTCAGCAGCGGGTTCAGCAGCGCCGGGAACCGCGATCCGGCCTCGGTGCCCGCCCCGCCGTACGTCGGGTAGAAGAACGCCTTGATGCCGAGCTGCTCCTTGACGCCCTGGGCGTTGCGGTAGCCGTCGTAGACCTTGATGACACCGGTGGAGGTGACGTTGCCGTCGAGCGGCAGCAGCGGAACGGCGTCGTGGAAGACGACCTCGCCCTTGCCGTTGCGGACGGTGATCACCGGGGCGTAGCCGTGGGCCGTGAGGTAGACCTTGGCGTCGCCGATCTCCAGCGGGTGGTTGACCTGGACGCGGGTCTTCCTGCCCTTGCCGTACGCGCCCTCGCTGTAGGTGAGGGACGCCTCGTAGGTGCGCGGGGTGCCGCGGTTCGGGCCGGTCAGCTCGTAGGTGCCGGTGAACTTGTCCAGTTTGAAGCTGAACGGCACCAGGTCGTCGGTGGAGAAGAGGTTGCCCGACTTGAAGTCGTCGTACTGGGTGAGGTTGTTGGCGAAACCGTCGCCCTCGACGATCAGCTTGTTGCCCTCGGACTTGAACAGCTGGCCCCACGCGAAGGCGACCAGCAGCACGATCAGCGCGATGTGGAAGGCCAGGTTGCCGACCTCGCGCAGATAGCCCTTCTCGGCGGCGACCGCGTCCCCGGCGAGATGCGCGCGGAAACGGCGCTTCTTCAGCAGTGCGAGCGCGGCCTCACGGACCTGCTCGGGCTCCGCCTCCGTACGCCACGTCGTGTACGCGGGCAGCCGGGTCAGCCGCTTGGGGGCGCCCGGCGGGCGGCCGCGCAGCTGGCCCACGAACTGCCAGGTGCGGGGCACGATGCAGCCGATGAGGGAGACGAACAGCAGGATGTAGATCGCGGAGAACCACACCGAGCTGTAGACGTGGAACAGGCCCAGCTTGTCGTAGATCGGCGAGAGCGTGGTGTGCCGGGCGCGGAAGTCGGCGACCTTCGTCGCGTCGATACCGGTCTGCGGGATCAGCGACCCGGGGATCGCGCCGAGCGCCAGCAGCAGCAGGAGCAGCAGGGCGACGCGCATGGAGGTCAGCTGGCGCCAGAACCAGCGGGCCCAGCCGACGACCCCCAGCCCGGGCAGGGCGGAGGACAGCTCCTCGGGGGCGGTGGACAGCTGGGAGCCGGCGGCACCCAGGTCCTGGTCGGCGGCCCCGTCCGTAGGCGTGTCGGTGGGCGCGGTGGTCTTGCTCATCGGTCAGATCCCCACAGTGAAGCCGTTGGACCAGGACTGCATGTCCTGCACCATGCGGTCCCAGGCGCCGGTGAGCAGCAGCACACCGGTCACGATCATCATCGTGCCGCCCGCCCTCAGCACCCAGACGTAGTGGCGCTTGACCCAGGCGAAGGCGCCGAGCGCCTTGCGGAAGGCGACCGCGGCGAGCACGAACGGCACACCAAGGCCGAGGCAGTAGGCGACGGTCAGTATGGCACCGCGGCCCGCGCTGCCCTCGTTGTAGGACAGGGCCAGCACGGAGGTCAGGGTGGGGCCGATGCAGGGCGTCCAGCCGATGCCGAACAGCGCGCCCAGGAAGGGGGCGCCGATCAGGCCGGTCGTCGGACGCCGGTGGAAGCGGAACTCACGCTGGGTCATCCAGGGCATGAGGCCCATGAAGAAGACGCCCATGAGGATCATGAGCACGCCGAGCACCTTGGACAGCGTGCCCTTGTTCGCCTGGAGCGTGTCGCCGAAGTAGCCGAACAGGGCGCCGCTGGAGACGAAGACGGCCGTGAAGCCGAGCACGAACAGGGAGGCACCGGCGACCATCCGGCCGCGCCGCGCCTCCGCGAGGTCGGCGCCCGTGACACCGGTCACATACGACAAGTAGCCCGGGACGAGCGGCAGGACGCACGGCGAGAAGAAGGAGACGAGCCCGCCGAGCACCGCGACCGGCACGGCGAACAGCAGGGCGCCGTGCAGGACCGTGCCGTTGGGGTCGGTGGCGGCCGCGAGCGAGGAGAGCGCGGTCACGTCACTTCTCCGCGAGAACCGGGTCGATCATCTTGCGGAGCTTGGCCTCGCTGAGCGGCGACAGCGAGCGGGCGGCGACCCCGCCGTCCCGGTCGATCACCACCGTGGAGGGCACCGCCTGGAGGTTGAGGGTGCCCTTCTTGAAGCGCAGCAGCAGCTTGCCGGTCGGGTCGTACAGGCTCGGGTACGTGACGCCCTGGTCCTTCTCGAAGGCGCGGGCGTTCTGCACGTTGGTGTCCCGGGTGTTGATCCCGACGAACTGCACGCCCCGGGCCTTGAGGTCCTGGTAGACCTTCTCGAAGTTGGGCGCCTCGGCACGGCAGGGCGCGCACCAGGAGCCCCACACATTGAGGACGACGACCTTGCCCTTGTAGGAGGCGACGTCGAGCTGCTGGTCGTCGATCGTCTCGCCGGACAGGTCGGGGACCATGGAACGGTCCCCCTTCTTCACCGTGGAGACGCCGTCCTTGCCCATCACGAAGTTGGTGTCACCACCGCCCCCGGAGGTGCCTCCGGAGGTGCAGGCGGACAGCAGCAGCGCGGCGACCGCGGCACCGGCGGCGGTCGTCAGGGCGGTCGAGCGCTGGGGGGCGCGGCGAGCGGCACTCATGTGAAAAGTTTCGCATGCCCGTTCTGGGGATCTTGCGCACCCCCCTTGCGGGGGGAAATCCGCATTTCAGGCGGTGGTTTTGGTCCCGGTGGCCGTGGTCCCGGTGGTTTTGGTCCCGGTGAACGCCTTCCAGCCACCG
The DNA here is from genome assembly GCF_055580085.1 of Streptomyces sp. NPDC032126. Taxonomy (NCBI): domain Bacteria; kingdom Bacillati; phylum Actinomycetota; class Actinomycetes; order Kitasatosporales; family Streptomycetaceae; genus Streptomyces; species Streptomyces sp. NPDC032126. Next base: position 46,407 of record NZ_JBVIMA010000006.1, on the reverse strand, counting down.
GCGGGCCGCTGGCCGACGTCCAGCGTGCGGAGCTTCGCGAGCACGTCCGGCTTCTGTACGTCCATCCAGTCCGCGAACTGCCGGAAGGAGACCATGCGGACGTCGGCGCCCTTCTCCTTCTCGCGCGCGATGTGCTTGAACGCCTGCTCCACGGCGTCCATGTAGATGCCGCCGTTCCAGTGCTCGAAGTGGTTGCCGATGAACAGGGGCGCGCGGTTGGTCTCGTAGGCCCGCTGGAAGCCCGAGATGTACGCCTGGGCGGCCTGGTCGCGCCAGCCCGGGTAGTTGTGGGCCGGGGCGTTCGTCGTCCTGACCGACTGGTTGGCGAGCATGTTGTAGTCCATGGACAGGACCTCGAAGCTGTGGCCCGGGAAGGGTATCTGCTGGAGCGGAAAGTCCCATATGCCCTGCTTCTTCTGTGGCCAGACCTGCCGGCCGCCGGGCGAGGAGGCGTCGTAGCGCCAGCCCAGGGAGCGGGCCGTGGGCAGCAGGTTGTCCTGCCCGAGCAGACAGGGCGTACGGCCGCCGACCAGCTCCTTGTCGTAGTCGAACGGCAGGGAGGGCAGATCGGTCCAGCCGGTGTTGGTACGCCACTGCTTGACGAAGTTCTTCGCCTGGTCGATCTCGCTGCGCCACTGCTGGGGCGACCAGTGGGCGACGGAGCCGTGGCCCTCGCCGCAGAAGTGCCCGTTGAAGTGGGTGCCGATCTCGTGGCCTTCGAGCCAGGCGCGGTGGACGTTGGTGAGGGTCGCCTTGACGTGGTCGTCGCTGAGGTAGCCGATGTCGGAGGCGCCACGCGGGTTGTTCGGCGGGTCGTAGAGCCGCTTCTTCGACTCGGGCAGCAGATACAGCCCGGAGAGGAAGAAGGTCATCGACGCGCCGTGCTCCTTGGCCAGGTCCAGGAAGCGCGGGAAGAGACCGTTGCCGACCTCGCCGGCGCCGTCCCAGGAGAAGATGACGAACTGCGGCGGCTGCTGGCCCGGCTCCAACGGCACCGGCCTGCCCGGCTGATGGGGCTGCTTGCCGGTGAACGAGGTCGAACCGTCGCCGATCGGGCGGGCGGTGGGGGTCGGACTGCTCGACGGGTGCTTCGTGGAGCCCCCGGCCCCGCCCTTCCCGTGGTCACCGTCATCGGAGGAGGAGGTGAGGCTTCCGCACCCGGTGAGGCCCGCGGCGGCGGCCGCGCCCGCGCCGAGTCCGAGTGCTCCCCTGCGGCTGAAGGTGCGCATCGCGCGGCCCCCCGTTCGTCACGTTCTCTGATTTCACTCATTCAGAGGACGCGCCGAAGGGGGAGGTTCCGCGAATAGTTCTGGGTTTGGTAACAGAGGGCACAGAGGCAGGCAGAAAGGGCTTACGGGATCTGCCTGGTCGGAGCCCCGAGGGCTTGATCGGAGCCGGCGCCGCAGGTCTACGCCCCGAAGGCCTTGTCCTTGCCCTGGACCGGCTTCGCGCCGGCGCGGAGGTGGGCCGGGACGAGGTCGATGGCCGGCTCGGTGTAGCCGACGGAGACGATCCGGTCGCCCTGGTAGGTGAAGGTCGTCAGGGAGGCGAGGGTGCACTGCCGCTTGCGCGGGTCGTGCCACAGCCGGCGCCGCTCGACATAGGACCGCACGATCCAGATCGGCAGCTGGTGGCTGACGAGCACGGCCTCGTGTCCGCGCGCCTGGTCCCGGGCGGCGTCCAGCGCGCCCTTCATCCGGACGACGAGATCGACGTACGGCTCGCCCCAGGACGGCTTGAACGGGTTGACGAGGTGCTTCCAGTTCCCGGGCTTGCGCAGGGCGCCGTCGCCGACGCCGAAGGTCTTGCCCTGGAAGACGTTCTCCGCCTCGATGAGCCGCTCGTCGGACGCGAGGTCCAGCCCGTGCGCCTTGGCGATCGGGGTGGCCGTCTCCTGCGCCCGCTCCAGCGGGGAGGCGCAGACGTAGGTGACGTCCCGGGAGGCCAGGTGGTCGGCGACCCGCTCGGCCATCTGTCGGCCGAGCTCGGAGAGGTGGTAGCCGGGCAGGCGGCCGTAGAGGACGCCGTCCGGGTTGGCGACCTCGCCGTGCCGCATGAGGTGGACGACGGTGATGTCGTTGCTGGCGCTGGTGCTCATGCTGCCGTGGCCTCCGCGGCGGCTCGGGCCGCCGCCGGAAGGGCGTCGGCGATCTTCTGGACGGCACGCTCGTCGTGCGCGGTGGAGACGAACCAGGACTCGAAGGAGGACGGCGGCAGGTAGACGCCGTTCGCGAGGAGCGAGTGGAAGAACGCGGTGAAGCGGAAGGACTCCTGCCGCTTGGCGTCCTCGTAGTCGCGCACCGGACGGTCGGTGAAGAAGACGGAGAACATGTTGGAGGCGCTCTGCACGGTGTGCGCCACGCCCTCCTTGGTCAGCGCCTCGGAGACGAGCGCCTGGATCTGCTCGGAGACCGCGTTGACCTTGGCGTACGCGGCGTCGTCGAGCAGCCGCAGCTGGGCCAGCCCGGCGGCGGTGGCGATCGGGTTCCCGGAGAGGGTGCCGGCCTGGTAGACGGGCCCGGCGGGCGCGAGGTGGGCCATGACGTCCTCCCGCCCACCGAAGGCGGCGGCCGGGAAGCCACCGCCCATGACCTTGCCGAAGGTCATCAGGTCGGGCGCGACCCCGTCGACCCCGAACCATCCGGCGCGGCTGGTGCGGAACCCGGTCATGACCTCGTCGGAGATGTACAGGGCGCCGTTGCGCGAGCAGGCGTCCTTGAGGCCCTGGTTGAAGCCGGGCAGCGGCGGTACGACGCCCATGTTGCCCGGCGAGGCCTCGGTGATGACGCAGGCGATCTCACCGGGGTGGCGGTGGAAGGCCTCGTTCACCGCTTCGAGGTCGTTGTACGGCAGGACGATGGTGTCGCCGGCCTGGGCGCCGGTGACGCCGGGCGTGTCGGGCAGGGCGAAGGTGGCGACACCGCTGCCGGCGGCGGCGAGCAGGGAGTCGACGTGCCCGTGGTAGCACCCGGCGAACTTGATCACCTTGGAGCGCCGGGTGAAGCCCCGGGCGAGCCGGATGGCGGACATGGTGGCCTCGGTGCCGCTGCTGACGAGCCGCACCTGCTGCACCGGACCCACCCGGTCGACGATCTCCTCCGCGAGCGCGACCTCGCCCTCACCGGGCGTACCGAAGGAGGTGCCACGGGAGACGGCGTCCTGGACGGCGGCGATGACCTCGGGGTGGGAGTGGCCGAGGATCATGGGACCCCAGGAGCAGACCAGGTCGACGTACTCCCGGCCGTCGGCGTCGGTGAGGTAGGCGCCCTTGCCGGACACCATGAAGCGGGGCGTGCCACCCACGGCGCGGAAGGCGCGGACCGGCGAGTTCACCCCGCCCGGTGTGACGGCGGCCGCTCGGTCGAACAGGGCCTGCGAGACAGGCGCATCGTATGAATAGGGCAGTTCGCTCATGACCTGCGGATTCTCCGACCTTCTCCGACGTGCTGGATTCCGGTGCCAGTGACTCCCCAGGGTAGGCCAGCCGGTCGCGGCCCTCCCCCGGCCGCCGTCATCTGCGAAACTGAGACGGACCGAGGTTGATAGACGTAGCTCACAACGACCGAGTGTCCTGTGGCTGCGAAGATCCTGCGGACAGGTGTTTCAACGCACGTTTCGGCGGGCGACCGTGGGGGAGGTCACTGACACGATGATCGGGTTGCGTGGCGGGGCCCACGCGTCCTAGAAAAGCAGTCGGGTGGAGATATGCATCGCGGTGGCGGACTGGGCGAGGGGACTGATGACCTGGGTCCTCGACGTGCCCGGCGGGGAAGGCACCGGCGCGACGCGGAGGAAGCGGGCGAAGCAGCACGTCAGGGACATAGCGGATCGAATGAGCCCGAGCGGGTCGACCGTCGGATCGACCAGCGGGCCGACCGCCTCGGGGCGGGGAGCGGGAATGGTGGTCGGGTGGGGGTGACGTACAAGTACTTCGGCGCGCCCGACGGCGCGACCGCGGCCCGCGTCCCGATCTCGATGCGCCCCGAGGAACTCGGCGGCGACGAGCTCGGCATGAACGGCATGTTCACCAAGATCAAGCCGGAGACGATGGCCGCGATGGTCCTCACCGGCATCGAGGGCGTCCCCCTCCACAAGGTCCCGCCCCTGGAACTGGTCGTCCTGCACCCCGACTACGCGGTGGTCAAACTCCCGATGACGGTGGTGGACCCCCTCCGCGACATCGGCGAGGAGGCGGTGGGCGCGGCGGCCTTCATCTGGTCGACAGTCCCGGACAGGGGCGGCCCCCGGGACGCGTTCAACGTGTACCAGCTGCTGCACGAGTGGCAGGACTTCAGCCACCGCCTTCATGAGGCGGGGCACCAGCCGTATTGCCTTGTGTGGCCCTGAGCTGGGGCTTCCATGGGATGGGGTGGGGCCTTCGGGCCTCGCCCTTTGCGGTCCCGGGAGGGGGCGTCGGGCCGCCAGGGCGCATCGAGGGCACATTGGTTTTGCTGAGGGCACGGATGTGCGTTGATCACGTCCGCGCGGACAGCGCGGGGGCGAGGAGCTTCAGCGCCTCCTCCCATTCGAATCGGTCGGCGCCTCCGCCTGCCTTGGGCTTGTGGGGCTCGTACGAGCCGACCAGGACGCCCATCTCACGCAGCTGGTCCAGACTACGACGGTAGGCGGGGTGGGCGGCCTGGGCAGCGTTCAGATACGGCAGGACGGCGGTGGGGATGCCCATGCCGTACGCCTCGCACAGGATGCCCAGCGCAAGGGTGTCGGAGATGCCGGCGGCCCACTTGTTGACCGTGTTGAAGGTGGCCGGCGCGACCGCGATGGCGTCCGCGGGTGGCAGGGATCGGGCCTCGCCCGGCGTACGCCAGGCCGAGCGGATCGGACAGCCGGTCTGGGCTTCAATCGCCTTGGTGTCGAGGAAGCCCAGACCCTGCGGGGTGGCGATCACACCGACGTCCCAGTGCCGCTCCTGCGCGGCGGCGATGAGCCTGCCGACGTCACCGGCAATGCCACAGGCACACACGACGACGTACAGGAAGGGCTTCTTCTCCGGTGCGGTCGGCTCACTCACGCAGGGACTCCCAGCTGGCGGCTGAAGTGGTGCAGTTCCGGCAGGGTACGGCGACGGTCGCGGGCGGCCATGTCGGCGACCAGGTCGCGGACGGCGGGTCGGCGGACGTCCTGGGCCGCGCAGTTCTCGGCGATGCGCAGGGCCCGGTAGCCGTCGGAGAGGCGTCCCTGCTGGCTGTAGGCACGAGCCACCTCCACCCACAGGGCCGCCCGGCGCTCAGGGACCGGGATATGCCGGCGCATGAGTGGGCGGGCGGCCTGGAGTGCGAGGCCGGAGTCGCCGAAGGCCACTAGGGCACTGAGCTCGTGGAGGGCGACGTTGGTGGGGCTGAAGTTGGCCCAGGCGTCGGGTCGGTCTAGGGATACGTACCGGGCCACCTCTTTGGCCTCGGCGAGGAACTCCTCGGTGGCCGCGCGGTCGCCGCCTCCACTGGCTGCAGTCACACCACGAAGAAGCAACAGCCCGACGGCCGCGAGGTCCCTCGGAGATCGGCGGTCGTAGGACCCGGTGAGCTGATGAGCCGTGTGGCGGACAAGGGTGACGGCCTGGGCTGTGTGCTTCTCGCGGGCCAGAACGTGGGCCTGCACGCGGACGCTGGAGGCCAGCACCACCGGGTCGCCGGAGCGTTCGGCCTCAGCCATCGCACGGCCGACCGCGAGCCAGGCATTGCCCTGGTCGTGCTGCTTCAGCAGGAGACTGGCGGAAGTCTGGTACGTCGTGGCCAGCAGCGCGGACAGCACATCACGGTCCCTCGGGCTGCTGGAAGCCAGCCTGAGGTCGGCGATCAGGCCGGGCAGGATTCGCTCCAGCTCCGCATAGTCGCAGGTATAGAACAGCTTGCGAGCAGCGCCGACCCGCTCCCGGAGAACCGTTGTGTCCAAGGGGGTATCTGTGCCCGCCAGGCTCAGGCCGGGCAGGAGCGCCTGGACGAGATCATCGTGGGCGGCGGCAGAGGTGGCCGGCGTTGTGAGCGCGGCGATGCTCGCAGCGAGGAACGTGCGGCGGTGCATGTCGTCTGCTTCGGGATCGGTGGCGGAGGCTTCGGTAGCGGCGAGACCCAACTGTTGCCGTGGGATCCTGAGTTCCTGCGCGACGGCACGCAAGACGCGAATGTCCTCCGTGCCCCGGCCACCTTCCAGGCGACTCAGCTTGGACTGGTGGTAGCCCAGGGCGGCGGCGACCTCCTTCTGCGAGCGTCGCTGTAAGACTCGTGCCTGACGGATCACTTCACCGATCCGTCTCGCTTCGCTGTGTGCTTCGGCCATCTGCCACGGCCCCTTCCGCCGTCGCCGATCCTGCCTGCTCAACTGAGCGTAGATCAGCTGCACTTCGTGGTGATGCAGCTCCTGCATAACTGATGCAGCGCCAGCACCGGGGCTAACCACACTCCGCGACCAGGTGGTTGCGTGAAGTGGCCGCAGCAACCTCGGGAGGCCGCTCATGGCAGCGCACCAGCTCAACCTGTCCCTACCCGCTTCCGCCACCGCGGTCGCCTCCGCCCGGCACCAGGCGGCAGAGGCGATACAGGGCTGGGAAGCGGATCTGAACGACGAGGTGGTGCACACCGCCGAGCTGGTGATCAGTGAGCTGGTCACCAACGCCGTCCGGTACGCCGGCTGCGGGCAGGTCTCCATGGAGGTGCGGCTCATTGAGGCCGTCCTACGCGTCGAGGTGTGCGACTGCAGTCCGGTGCTGCCTCGACCCGGTTTCCCGGACGAGCACAGCGAGAACGGCCGGGGCCTGTTCCTCGTCGCCGCTCTCACCGACCGGTACGGCGCCGAGCCGGCGCCCACGGGCAAGCGTTGCTGGGCCGAGATCGCCCTGCCCACCGGCCCGGACCACGAAATCGCCGTCTCCCTTCCGCTCCAGAGGAGTTGATGATGCCGACCATCCGCACCCCGGCCGTCGCAGCCGAGGTGATCGCCGTGCGGCCCGGTCCCCCGCTCTCCGGCGCAGTCGCCGTAGACGGCTCGAAGAACGCCGCTCTGCCCCTGCTGGCTGCCGCGGCAGCCCTTGGCCGCCCGGTGCGACTGGGCAACGTCCCGGCAAACACAGACGTCCAGACCATGCAGGCCCTGTTGCAGCAGGCGGGCTGGCACGTCGCACACCCGGCGGGTGAGCCGACGACCGCAGTGGTGCTGCCGACGGAGAGCCGGCGTACACATCCCGACCTGGCTCAGGCCGCCCACATCCGCGCGTCGTACTACCTGGTGCCCGCTCTGCTCGCCCGCCGCGGTGAGGCCCGCCTGCCTTGGCCGGGAGGCTGCCGGATCGGCGCCCGCGGGATGGAATTGCACTTCAAGGTCTACGAGGCGTTCGGCGACCAGAGCGCCTTGGACGGCTCCGGCTACCGCGTCGAGGCCGCCACGCGACGCACCGGCACGGTCTCGCTGGCGCTGCCGTTCCGCTCCCGTGGAGCCACGGTGGCCGCCGTCCTACGTGCCGTGACGACCGGTCGCCCGTTGCGACTGGGCGGACCGAATCTCTCCCCAGAGGTCCTGTGCGTGCTGGACGCGCTGGACGCTGCGGGCTGGGAGAGCCGACTCGGCAATGATGTTCTGACCCTCTCGCCGCCGCCTTCCGAGCAGGGAGGCTCCGCGGTGTGGGAGGTACCCGGAGACAAGATCGAGGCCGGCACCCTGGCCTGCGCCGTCGCCGCCACACGTGGCGAAGCATGCATCAGGGGCGTAGGCGCGAGGGATGTGGAACCACTGGTCTTGGCTCTCGCGCAGTTGGGCATTCCCGCCGACATCGAGGGCGATGCGCTCTCTGTCCGCGCCCAGGACGCGAAGCCGACAGGGCGCCCTCTCCGCGCCATCGCCTCCCTCAGCCCGGGCGGCCTGGACGCCGACTTCGAACCGCCCCTCATGGCACTCGCCCTCGGCCTGCCCGGCACCCACCTCTTCGCCGACGCGATCAATCCCGGCCGCCATGGCAACCTGCTGCCCCAACTGGCCCGTCTCGGAGCCGGCATCGAGGAGATCTCTCCCGCCGAATGCCGTCTGACCGGCCCCCAGCGACTGAACGGCGCGGGCGTGGAGGCAATCGACATCCGCACCGGCTCCGCCCTCATGGTCGCCGGCCTCACCGCACGAGGCGTCACCACCGTCGGCGGCCTCGACCAACTCCGCCGCGGTCACGCCGACCTGCCCGGCAAGCTCCGCGCGCTGGGCGCCGACATCTGCGAGGTCACCCCGTGACCGCCACCCGCACCCTGCGCCAGATCGTGGCCACCACCGACGTCCACTCCAGCCTCGACCACGCTGCCCGGTTCGTGACCCACCTCCACGTTCTCCGCCCGACCTCGCTCATCGTGGACTGCGGCGACTTCTTCGAAGGCTCGGGCTATTACCGCCTCGCCCACGGCGCGATCGAGCGCGAGATCCTCCTCAAGCTGTACGACGTCCTGGCGCCCGGCAACCACGGTTGGCCGCACCACTTCGAACCCGGCCTCCACCGCCTCACCGTCTGCGCCAACGCCGTCCATGCCGACACAGGCGACACGCTCTTCCGCCGCGTCCGGATCGTCGAGATCGACGGCCGACGCGTAGGCGTCACCGCGGTGATCGGCTGGCAGGCTTTCCATTCGATTCCCGTAGGCCAGCGCGCCGAACACCGCGTCACCGATCCTGTCCAGGCGCTGCGCGAGCTGATGCTCGCCCACCACCATGAGGTGGACAGCTGGATCCTGCTCAGCCACTCCGGGTTCGACGAGGACCTCAAGCTGGCGGCCGCATGCCCGTTTCTAGACGTGATCTTCGCCGGGCACTGCCACAGCGATCAATCCGGCCCGGCTCGGGTGGGCGACACGGTCATCGCCAAAGGACGGGAACTCGCCGACGGGTACGCGGTTGCCACGCCGATCGGGCCGGGCTGGGGCGCCGGCACCACTCGCTTCCCGGACCAGAAACGAGCCGCTGTTCGAGCCGAACTGCCAGAGGCGATCAAGGAGATCGGCAGAGTCGGGAAGGAGTTGGCAAGCGGCCTCGGGCCCGTCGCCCGGGCGTATCGCCACCAGACACCCGATCGCCGCGGCATGCTCCTCGACCTGGCCACGCGTCTGCGGAGCGGACTCGGCGTCGACACAGTCATCCTCAACCACACCGCGCTGCGGCCTGTCCCGCTCGGCGACATCCTCACACTGGGCGATCTGCTCGCCATAGAGCCCTTCGACAACCAGCTCGTCCATGCCCGTATCCCAGAACACTTCCGTCAGAACGTTAACGGCCTGCTGACCTCCCTCACGGAACAGACCGGTCCTCTCGTCACGTCGCCGGACCCGTTGCCGGACAGCATCACCACGGTGCTGACCACCGACTACCTCGCAGACAACTACCTGGCCGGCCACTCACACGCGGCAGGGCTGCTCCTCAGCCAGGCCCTCAAGCACGTCCTCACTGCGCCCGCCGACGGAGGCACACGATGATCCTCACCGGCCCCGAAATCACCGCCGCCGCCCACGACGGCCGCCTGCGGATCACGCCCTTCACCCCCGACCAGGTCAACCCCAACAGCTACAACGTCCGCCTCGGCCCGATCCTGCTCACCTACACCACCGACGTCCTGGACGCCCACCAGCCGAACGCCACCACCGAGTGCACGATCGGACCGGACGGGTACGTCCTCCAACCCGGCGAGCTCTACCTCGGCCACACCCTCGAAGAGGTCGGCTCCGACGTCTTCGTCCCCCTGCTGTTCGGCCGGTCTTCCGTCGGACGGCTCGGCCTCTTCGTGGAGATCACCGCCCCCATCGGGGACATCGGCTTCCACGGCCAATGGACCCTGATGCTCACACCGATCCGCCCCCTCCGCGTCTATTCGGGGATGCGGATCGGACAGATCATGTTCTTCGCCTCCGCCGGCCCCATCTCGCCATACGCAGGCAAGTACCAGGCTGCGACCGGCCCGCAGCCCTCCGCCTACTGGCGCGACGTGACCAAGCTCCGGGCGGTGGCCTCGTGATCCTCACCGGACGCGCGATCGCCGCCGCTCAAGCCACGGGGGAGATCGTGATCGAACCGTACGATCCGGCCCGCCTCTCCCCCAACGCCTACGACTGGCGCCTCGGCGACACCCTGCGCATCTGCGACGCCGATCTGGACGCGGCCTCTCCGACTCCGTACACCGAGACCGCCATCCCAGACTCCGGATATGTCCTGCACCCCGGCGTGCTCTACCTCGGCATCACCCACGAGACGACCGGATCGGAGACGTACGCCCAATTCCTCAACGGCGACCGCACCATCGGCGCGCTTGGCGTCTGGGTCCATGTCTCCGCCCCCCTCGGGCATCAAGGCCACGCCATCCGCTGGACGCTGGAGATCCGCGCAGCCAGACCAGTCCGCGTCTATCCACGGATGACCTTCGGCAAGCTCGTCTTCCTCCGTAGCCACGGCACCCCAGCCAGCTACCAACAGCACGGCCTCAAGTACACCGCGACCGCAGGCATCGACATCTCGCGCCTCTACGAAGAGCTCGCCGGAGGTGGCACGTGAGTCCACGGGTAGCGACCGTCCTTGACCTGCCCTTCGGCAGCGCCGGCGGCAGCGTCGAGCTCTTCCTCGACCTCTACACCGGCAAGAACCCACCGATCCCGGCCAGCGCCTTCATGCTCGCCCCACAGGCGCCTGCGCCCCACCTACCTGCGGAGCTCGAGCTGGTGGCCGTGCCCGGTAAATGCCTCTCCGGGCCGTCATTCACGGCGTACGTCAACGCGTTGCGCCGGGCCCTGACGCAACGCATCGACCCGTCCAGCGTCGACGTCCTCCACCTCCAACACCTCACCTTCGGCGGAACCCCAGCCCTGATCCGTGCCCTACCCGCACACCCTCGCATCGCGCTCGTCCACGGCACCGACCTGCTGTTCGCCGAAACCCACCGCGACCAGCTGCGCGTCCTGCAAGAAGGCGCGCGTCTCGCGGACGCCATCGTCGTCCCGACCGGCGCCATGGCGGACAGGCTCCTCCAGCTCGCGCCCGCCACGGAGCGCAGAAAGATCACAAAGATTCCCTGGGGCATCCCCACCCACCTACTCACCGACCCACCGCCGCGCCCGGCCCGCCGACCGACCGGACACCTCCGGCTGCTCTACGCAGGACGCCTCACCGCCGAGAAGGGCGTCGAGGCCCTCCTACGCGCCATTCCCGTAGCCCAAGCCGTCGAACTGAGCATCGCGGCGCCTCGTCACCAGTTCCATGGTCTGACCCCACTCCTGCGCCAGCTCAAGGTCCACGTCCGCAATCTCGGCTGGCTCAGCCGTCCACAGCTGTGGAGAGCCTTCGCCGACCACGACGTCCTCGTCATGCCCTCGACCACCCTCGAAGCCATGGGCCTGGTCGCTCTCGAAGCCCAAGCCTGCGGACTACCGGTCGTCTACCAGCCCGTTCCAGGGCTGAGCGAGACTCTCGCCGCAACCGGCCTGGCCACCGACTTCACCAACCCAGCCGCACTCGCCCAAGACCTCAGCCGGCTCCGCTGCGCACCCGGCCTGTTGGCGGCCCTCCAAACCGCGGGCCGCACCAACGCCGCTCGCTACCCCCTGAATGTCACCGCCGCTGCCCTGGCCGACCTCGGCAAACAGCTCATCTGACCTGTTCGCGCCGCAGCCGGTTCCGTACCGGCCCTCTCACTACGCTGACCACCGGGACATCTCACAGCCCACGATCGATCGGGAAACCATGGCGCTCGACCTCGACACCGACCGCATCCACCGACTCCTCCACGACGGTGCGCGCGACAAGATCTACCCGGGCGCCGTGTGGGCCGTCGGTGACAGCCGAGGAACCCGGGCCAGCGGCAGCACAGGCGTCCTGGATCCCGAGCGGCCCGACGAGCCTATGCGGAGCGACACCGTCTTCGACGTCGCCAGCCTGACCAAGGTCCTTGCTGTGTGGACGACCATTGGTTGCCTCGTCGAGGACGGCAAGCTCCAACTCGACGCGCCGCTAGGCGACTTGTGGCCCGAAGTAGACGGACAGCCACTGGCGCCGGTGACCCCACGCAACCTGCTCACCCACACCGCCGGCGTCCCGCTCCGAGCCAACCTCAAGAACCTGTACGGCACCGACCCGCAGGACGTCCGCGACGGCGTCCTCCGTGAAGCGCTGCACCGCCAGCCAGGTGAGGCCGTGGAATACACCGACCGCGCCGCCCTCATCCTCGGCTACCTTGCCGAATACCTCTCTGGCCAGCGGCTCGACGCTCTCGCAACCGAACGCGTCTGGCGCCCGCTGGGCATGGCAAAGACCTGGTTCGGCCCGTTGAGCCCGGATGCGGCGGCCCGCTGCGCACCGACCGAACTCGACGACAGCACGGGAACCCATCTCAAGGGAACAGCCCACGACTTCTCCGCCCGTCTGCTCGGCGGGGTGTGCGGCATCGCGGGGGCCTTCTCCGTCCTCGGCGACCTCGCCACGTTCCTGCGCTATCTCCTCGATCCGAACCAGCCCAACGCATCACCCGGATTCGGCACGGACTGGATCAAGGAATCCCTCCAGATCCACACTGGTGAACTGACGCCGCCCCGGGGCCTGTTCTGGCACCCGGCACCAGGCACGACACCGGAAGCCGACGACATCTGGGTGCACTACGGCTTCACCGGCACCGCCATGTGGCTCTCCCCCCGGAAGGACCGCTGGGCAGCTCTGCTCACCAACAAGCTCTACTACACCCGCGACCGCGAACCACTCACCCAGGTCCGCAACACATTCCGCTCACTCATCTTCGCCTAGGCCGAGCAGGTTTCAGCCTTCGAGGCGGCTATCGACGCTGGCGCCTACTAGGCGCTCGTAAGCGCCATAGACATCGCTCGGCACCTTGGGTTCAACGGCGAACCCAACTTCCGGTACTCGATCACCCATTGCAGGCCACAAGCGACCATGTCGCCGACGCGCTTATCGTCACCGTCCCCACGATGCAGGCCGACTTTGGCTACACGTGCCCGCCCCCGAGCCATTGCCCCGTGGTCAGCCAGAGCTCGTAGTGGAAGAGCCATTCACTGGTCCAGGGAACGATCGTCTCGACGATCCGCATCCGCGGGTTCCATTCCTCCGGAAGGTGCAGGCATACGGTGTCCGGTGAATAGGTGTGTGGGATCACAGATGAACCGGGGCGTGCTCGGAGTGGCGGGTCGAGCACGCGCACTCGCGGCTGACGCCCTCGGGTGTACTCAATCCGGACTGCGTAGGAGCAACTCGCGACCGTAGGTTGCAGCTGAAGGTCGAAAATCAGTCGCATCCCTTTTTCGAAACGGCCGCTTCCCTCCGGAAAGGCGCTGCGCAGGTCGAAGCCCTGCGCAGCCAGGCTTAGCCGCTGCTTAGCGACCATCGGCGCCGAAGAAGGTGTGATTCGGCATCGTGCGGCCTCCCGACCTCGTGAGGAGTCCCGTCCCGGCTGCGACCCCAAGAGAGCCGGCCTCTCGCAACCCTCGGGCCTCGTCGCCGTACCGCTGGGCAGCCTTCTGAATAGGATCGATGCCGAAGCTCTCCCCGAGACGGGCAACCACTCGGTCGAGACCGTGGCCGCGCATCCTCCCGACCTCCTCAAGCAGGGCGGTGATTTCCTGGAGCCAAGCCCGGAACTTCATACGCCGCTGCGGGTAGTCGTTCCACTTGTCGGCGAAGTTCTCAGCTTCGTGCACGGGGTTCGGCACCAACCACTTGCCATCTCGGTACTCAACGAAGTCCGGCATCCGCCTCACCGCGTGGAGCGTGGCGGAAAACAGGTCCGATTCGCCTCGGTATGCCCGTGCCGCGAGGGTCGTGATCAGGATGGACGGAGGGCGATTCTCGGGATCTGCCTCGAACCGGATCATGCAGTGCCACTTGAGAACCTGCACGAGCCGCTGGAGGGTCGTGCGCACTCGGTACTCCGGGACCTCGGCCACGTTATCTGCCCGCGCCAGCTTCTCCAGGATAGTGAGCATTTCCTGGGACCGGTTACGGAACCAGCGGGCGTAGCCGATCGGGTTGCTGTGCTGCCAGCTCCGCAGGTTGACATCCGTAAGCAGGATGCTCGTGGGCTCGTGATCACGGTCCGGGATGGCCGGCAGTACGTCCAAGTGGAAGCCGTGGTCCGGATAGTCCAAGGTCCAGCAGCGACGAGAGGAAGTGCACTCGGTCGGGCCATCCCCACCGTCTTCGGTCTTGACCTTCAAGTACTCGTCGAGCATCTCGCCGACCATGCCCTTGAGCTTCTCCTGCGTGGTGGACTCTTTGGCCAGCTCACGCCTGCAGACCAGGTCAATGTCGTAGGCTCCGGAGGGACCGAACGGGGCGACGACCGTTCCGAGTCGGAACGACCCCTGAGGATAGATCTCCCATGCCGGGCCGCCGGTCGTGCCCAGCCAGTTGCCGACGTCCTCGTACCGCGTAACCGCCAACTCGTGCAGCTCCGGCGTGATGTCCAACAGCTCGGCGCCCCTGCCGAGCAAATGCGAGATGATCTCTTCCATAGAGTCCACAGGAGCCTCAAGCCTTCTGCTCGGGAACTGAGCCGTAGTACGGGATGAACGTGGGCGCTTCGTGCCCCATAAAGCGCTCCGTGAAGTCGGGGGCTGCACGGCGGCTCTCGTGAGCGGCCCGCCCGATCAGCTCTTCAACGTCCACGTTGTCCAGGGCCAAAACATCGGGCGGAATGATCGGATTGAGCCGGAGCAAGCGCTCCGGGGTAACCAGGTGATGGACCTGGTTGTTCGCGCTGATGCTCTGGGCCCGTAGGAGGACATCCGAGATCGACCGGGCCCAAGGCAGCAGACCGCCTCGATCGAGCCGACGACTGCGATGCCGTACCTCGCTCGTCGTACCGAGGCTGAACACGCTGATGGCATCGAGCCTGACATTGCATGTGCCAACGGCTTCCACGAGCGCGACCATTGCCGGGTTGTTCGCCCAGACTCCGCCGTCGACCAAGCGGGTTCCGTCAAGAGCGACTCCCGGCAGGTACGTCGGAGCAGCCGCCGTAGCCATGGCCACGTTCACCGCCCGCTCGCGCCAATCACGCCGAAGCCGAGGGTGGTGAGGGGTACGGAACAGGTAGACATCGTCGGTGCCCAAGTTGTATGAGGGGACGACCAACCGCTTCCTGCTCTCCCCAAACGTGCGCTCCCCGAATACATCGACCAGCGCAGCTCGCAATGGGTCAGCGGAGTATTTGGACTTCATCACCTGACGCAAGCGCCGCGCCGGCGAGTCCCGGAAAACCGTCGGCCCCAGCTGGATGTAGAACTCAAGGATCTCGCGGGGCCGCATGCCCAGCCCGAGTCCCAGGGCGATGATCCCGCCGGTCGACGTTCCGGCGATCAGATCGAAGTGATTGACGATCGAGACCCCGAGATCTTCTTCCAGACTGGCCAGCACGGCGGCGGAGAAGATGCCGCGAAGGCCGCCCCCATCCAGCGACAAGATCTGGAACCGGTCCCCCACCCCGGCATCGCCTCGATGCCCGGTGAGCTCACCGCCCTTGACCGGCGTGAGTCCTCCTCGGCCATACGTCCACCCTTCGCCCACCCCGCGACTGCGAGATCTGCCTGCGTATGTGAATAAGGATGACCTAAACAGGGTTCAGATGTCACTCAGGATAACATACGGCACAGTCGACCCGCGGCACAAGTCACTTAAATTGACATCTTCCCCATGGGCGGCAACACTCTGGGCATGACGGAAGATCTGAACCTGCATCTAGGACAGGTAGTACGTCGCCTGCGCCGCGACAGGGAGCTGACCCAAGGGCAGCTCGCTGATCGCGTTGGGTTGACCCGGACTTCGGTTACAAACATCGAGAAGGGTCGCCAGGCGCTCAGCGTTTCCTTGATGGTCGACTTGGCCCGTAGCGTGAGCGCCGATCCCGTTCAGCTCCTTGAGGAGGCCCTCCGGGCTGCAGATGAGACGGCGAGCCACACTGCCGGTGTACCCACTGAGGTGGCTGCGGGCGTCGCTTCACCCGAACTTCTAGGCTGGGTGCTCGAAGTGCTACAGCAGGACGGTGAGCCGGTTGTCAATGGTGACGAGCAAGAGAGCGAACGGTCCGGGGACGAACTGACGGTCCGCACGACCACGTAGATCTCCGAATGCTACGGTCCGGTAGGAAAGAGGAGGGCTGGCGATGAAGAACAGGCACGTGATCGAGGCGAAGGCCGAGGGCCTACTGCGGGATCTGGGTATCACCACCGCCCCCGTGCCTGTCGAGCTGGTTGCTCAGCACTTGGGAGCGCGCATCCACTACCAGCCGTTCGATAGTCCAGACGTCTCCGGCATGCTATTCCGAGAAGAGGGCAAGCCTCCCATCATCGGAGTGAACGCCTCAAACCCCAACGTTAGGCAGCGCTTCACCGTTGCCCACGAAGTGGCTCACTTGGTCCTTCACCCTGGAAAGCCACTGATCCTTGACCGCCAGGTGCGGGTTAACTTTCGGGACGCCACGTCAAGCACAGCAAGCGACGAGGAAGAAATTCAGGCGAATGCCTTTGCCGCTGTGCTCCTCATGCCGAAGTTCCTCGTGAGTGGCCGTCTCCGCCATCATCTAGAGTCCGACGTCAACGTTAGTGATGTTGATATCGTAAAGCGGCTCGCGGGCGATTTCCGAGTAAGCATGCAGGCCATGGAGTATCGACTCACTAATCTCGGATTGCTCACCCCAGCCTGATACGGAGGAGGCCGAGATCGACGCCTACTTCGACATGAGATCCCCGGCCTACCGATTCATCGCTGACCGCTTCCTACGGCCGTCTTTCCAGCCCACCAAGAGCCCGCCGACTCCCCTCATGTCTCCTGGTGGATGATCCTCTACAGCTTCTCAATGCTGGCCCCGTACCAGCCCCGGAAGTGGTGCGAGGCCCTGGACGTCGACAAATCCAAAAGCGCAGCCGCCCTTGAGTACGCCATGGACATTTCCCTCGAAGTCGTCCCGCATCTCGTCCTCGAGGGGCTGGATCAGGAGCCGTTGTTGCTCGCGAAGCCGATGGCGTTCTGAAGCCGCCAGGGCACATCCAGGGCACATGAACCTGGGAAACAGCGTTGACCCGTGAGAACTACGGAGATAACTTTTCCCAGGTCAACGCACATTTCGCCGAGAAACCCCGGGTCAGCATCCCGCCCCTCCCATTCGCTGCATGAATGGCAGGACTTTCAGCCACCGCCTTCATGAGGCGGGGCACCAGCCGTATTGCCTTGTGTGGCCCTGAGCTGGGGTTTCCATGGATGGGGCGGGGTCTTCGGGCCTCGCCCTTTGCGGTCCCGGGAGGGGGCGTCGGGCCGCCAGGGAGCTCCAGCGCCTCCTCCCATTCGAATCGGTCGGCGCCTCCGCCTGCCTTGGGCTTGTGGGGCTCGTACGAGCCGACCAGGACGCCCATCTCACGCAGCTGGTCCAGACTACGACGGTAGGCGGGGTGGGCGGCCTGGGCAGCGTTCAGATACGGCAGGACGGCGGTGGGGATGCCCATGCCGTACGCCTCGCACAGGATGCCCAGCGCAAGGGTGTCGGAGATGCCGGCGGCCCACTTGTTGACCGTGTTGAAGGTGGCCGGCGCGACCGCGATGGCGTCCGCGGGTGGCAGGGATCGGGCCTCGCCCGGCGTACGCCAGGCCGAGCGGATCGGACAGCCGGTCTGGGCTTCAATCGCCTTGGTGTCGAGGAAGCCCAGACCCTGCGGGGTGGCGATCACACCGACGTCCCAGTGCCGCTCCTGCGCGGCGGCGATGAGCCTGCCGACGTCACCGGCGATGCCGCAGGCAAGTGGTGCAGTTCCGGCAGGGTACGGCGACGGTCGCGGGCGGCCATGTCGGCGACCAGGAGGGTGAGGGTGCGATGTCCGGGTGCAGCGCGACGGTGAAGTGCCACACCCCGTAGGCCACCATGACGAGCGTGATCGGTACGCCGGCGAGGAGGCGGTCAGCAGGGTCAGGGCCCTGACCCAGGTGGGCGGGGCCGCCTCTGCCGCCCAGCATCGGTCGGGGGCCGGTTCATCGGTTCGGCCACAGCCGCACCGTGCCGTCGAGGCTGCCCGAGGCCACGGTCTTGCCGTCCGGGCTGAAGGCCACTGATGTCACCTTGTCGGTGTGGCCGGTGAGGGTGTCGAGGGGATGGACATCGAGCGTGCTGGTGTCCCACAGCCGCACGGTCTTGTCCTCGCTGCCGCTGGCCAGAGTGTCCCCGTCCGGGCTGAACGCCACCGTCCGCACCGGGCCGGTGTGGCCGGTGAGGGCGGCGTGGACGGTGCCTGTCGCCGAGTCCCACACACGCACGATGTTGTCCTCGCTGCCGGTGGCCACCAGGTTGCCGACTCGCCCGAACGCGACGGGCTTGAACCCGTGCCATGTCGGGGCTTCGAGGGTGACGTCGACGGTGGGGGTGTTCGGGGCGTTCAAGTCCCACAGTCGTACCGGGCTGGCGGTGAGGTCCGCGCTGCCGGTGGCCAGCGTCCTGCCGTCCGGGCTGATCGCCACCGCGTTGACCACGAGCATGCCCTGGGTCGTCAGCGCGTCGGTGACGGTGCCGGTGGTCACGTCCCACAGTCGGGCCACGCCGTCGCGGCAGCCGGTGGCCAGGGTCTTGCCGTCCGGGGCGTAGGCCAGGTCCAGGGTGAGCTGGGGATGGGGCAGCACGACGCCGCCGGGTTTCGCCGTGTTCCAGAGGGACACTTCGAGGGCGCCGACCACGGCCAGCGTCCTGCCGTCAGGGCTGAAGGCCACCTTGGTGACGTCCTCGACCTGGTCGGGCCAAGGGGTGGCCGTGGTTCCCTTGGCCACGTTCCACGACCGCAGCGTGCTGCCGAGGCCCTGGACCGCGGACAGCCCGGCGACCAGCGTTTTGCCGTCCGGGCTGAACGCGACACTGCCGGCGTAGCCGCTGGGGACGGTGAGCACCACCGTGCGAGGGGCGTCGTCGTCGCCCGCTCCCGACTCGATCTCCGCGAACGTGACGGTGCCGACCGTCAGTCCGAGCGCGGCGAGCAGCAGCGTGCGGCGGCGCACCTTGGCGGGCTGCTTCGCCGGCGGCCCAGCGGGTTGCGCCGGCGCCTCACCAACTGCCGTGGCGGGAGCGATGCTCTCTGTGGGTTCGACGGAATCCATTGGCGTACACCCAGTCCTTGAGAAGAGGAGCGGTACGAACGGGGAGTGTGAGGGGAATTGCGAGTGGCGAGGTTCAGGTCGGCCGAACGGCCCCGGCGACAAGGCCGGCCGCGTCGTCCGCGCAGCCCCATGCCAGGGTGACCCCGGCGCCTCCATGGCCGTAGTTGTGTACAAGTCGTCGCACCCGGCCGGGTGGCTGCGGGTCGGCTTCCAGCCGGACACCGCCCTCGCGCCAGGGCCGCAGGCCCACCTGGTGGCCGAGGACCGGGGCGCCCGCCAGTTCCGGCAGGAGTGCGGTGCAGCGGCGCAGGATCGCGGCGGCGGTGGCCGGGGACGGGGTGGTGTCCCACGCGCCGATCTCGAAGGTGCCGCCGAGGACGACGTCCGTGCTGCGGGGGTGGACGTAGGTGGACCCGTCGTCGTTGTCCTCGTCCCGCACGGACATCCGCAGCCCGGGGTTGGCGACGAGGACCAACTGCCCCCGCACCGGCCGTACTTGTGCGTCGCCGCACAAGGCCCGGGCACCCAGACCGGAGGCGTTGACCACCACGGATGCCCATACGCCCGCTTGTTCCAGGGCGTCGATACGGCGACGGATCAGCGTGCCACCCGCCGCGGACAGGCTCAGCTGGAGCCAGGGCAGGTAGCGGGACATCTCCACGCTCGGCACGGTGAACGCCCAGCCGCCGGTGAACGGGGCCCGTACCTCGTCACTGCGCAGGGCGCGCAGGCCGGGGACGGCCGGGGCCCACCAGGGCACGTCCCGGGCCGGGCCGCGCAGCAGCATCCGGGTAGGGCGCATGACCACTCCGGGCACCCCGTCGGCCGCCTGGCGGGCGAACTCGTCGTAGGTGCGGACGGCCCAGTCCAGCACGTGCGGCTCGAACCGGGTGCGGGTCGGGTACCAGACGGCCGCGGCGACAGAGGACGTCGTCTCTGCCGACGGCTCGGCCGTGAGCACGGCGACCCGGGCACCGGCCTGCTGGAGGCGCAGTGCGGTGGTGAGCCCGATGATGCCCGCGCCGACGACGACCGCGTCGAACCTGTCGTCCATGCCGCCTCCCTTGATCGCCGACCTGCGTGTTTCCCACTGTCGGCGGGGAGTTGACGGCCTGTCCAAGACCAGTCATGTCCAACGCGATAAGAAACGCTTATAGTTGAAGGATGGACTTACGGCGGCTGCGGTATTTCCTGGTGCTGGCCGAGGAGTTGAACTTCACACGGGCCGCGCACCGGCTGCACATAGCCCAGCCCGCGCTGAGCCAGCAGATCAGGGCGCTGGAGAGGGACATCGGCGCTCCGCTGCTCGAACGCAGCAGCCGGGGCTGCCGGTTGACCCCCGTCGGTGAGGTCGTCGCCCGTGAGGCCGGCGAACTGCTGGCCCACGCGGACGCGTCGCGGGAACGGATCCGCGCGGCCGTCGGCGGACGACGGGTGCAACTGCGCCTGGCCCTGACCCGCTCCGCCCGCGGCGGTCCCGTCGACGCCCTCCTCGCCGAGTTCCGCGCCCTCCATCCGGATGTGGATCTGGTCGTACGGACGGGATGGACCGCGCACAACATCACCGAGTTGCTGGCCGGGAGGCTGGACGCCGCCTTCGTACGACCCCCGCTGGACGGCGAGGACGGCGCGGGGCTGGAATGCCGGCACATCGCCCGCGAGGAACTCCTCGTGGCAGTCCCCGCGGATCATCCCCTCGCCCGCGAGCGACGGGTCACCCGCGCGCGCATCGCCGCCGAACCCGTGATCCTCTGGCCGCGCGAGAACGCCCCGGGAATGCACGACCTGATCACCCGCCAGCTGTGGCCCGGCAGCGGGCCGCGCATCGTGCGGGAAGAGCCCGACGACGAACAACTCCTTCTCAGCGTCGCCTCGGGCGTCGGCATCGCCCCGGTGCCTGAAGGACGTGCCCGTGCGCTGCGCATACCAGGAGTGCGGCTCAAGCATCTGACCGCGCCCATGCCCACGGTGGACCTCGCCCTGGCCCACCGGCCGACCGGTGCCGCACCGGCCCTCCGGGGACTCCTCGGTCTCGTCGATGCCCAATTCATTGGGCCATGAGGGCGCGGGGCGGGCCGCTGTCGTAGGGGGTGGGGCCCGCCCCGGGGAGGGGGTTATGCGGCCGTAGTGAGTTCTGCGCGGCCGAAGAGGAGGGCGTAGCCCGGGGGGAGTTGGTTCAGGATGCGGGTGATCAGGTCGGGGCCGGCGTGGGCGGTGACGGCGGAGAAGACGGATCCGGTGTCCCAGCGGGTGGTGGCCAGGGAGGCGCCGCTGCGGGCGGCGAGGTCCTTGACGAAGGCCCAGCCGGTGAGCGGCTCGGGGTCGGGGATCTGCGCGGTCAGCACACGGGCGGCTTCCAGGGGCAGGCAGCGGGCCAGGTCGACGCGTTCGTCGCCGGTCAGCTGGCGCCCCAGCCCGCCGAGAACCAGACGGACGGCTTCGTCGGCTCTCTCGCGGGTCGGGTAGGCGCCCTCGTAACGGACCTTCTCCAGCATCTGCTCGTACGCCGTTCCGTACGACTCGGAGATCACTGGGGTGGTTGCCTTTCTGGGTTCGCGGGATGGTCAGGTGGGCTGGGGGCGACCGAAGAGCAGGTCGTAGCCGGCGGGGAGCTGGAGCAGGACCTGGCCCAGCAGGTCTTCGCCGGCGGCGTCGGCGACGGTGGACAGCACGGCGCTGACGTCCCAGGCCGCGGTCTGCTCGGTGGCGCCCTCGATCCACGCCGCGGTGGCGCGGACGAACCGCTCCGGAGACAGCGGCTCGGCGCTGGTCAGAGGGTTGAGCAGGATCAGGGCGAACGCCTCGGGCAACCGCGCCGCCAGCTCGGCGCGGACCTCGCCCACCAGGTGAGCGCCGAGGAGGGCGAGCACCACGCGGGCCGCGCGCTCGGCTTCTTCCTCGGTGTCGTACTCGCCGCGTTCCCTCACCTGGCCGAGGAACGCTTCGCGTAGCAGGGTCATCTCGGCCGCCACCCCTTCTTCGTCGGACTGCCCACGGGGGTGCGGAGAGCGGGAGGAGGGGGAGATCAGGTGCCCGCCCTCCGCACCCGTCCGGCCGGTGTCAGCCGGAGATCTCCTTGCGGCCGGAGCCGACGCCGATGGAGATCTTGCGGGGCTTGGCGCGCTCGGCGATCGGGATGCGCAGCGTGAGCACGCCCGCGTCGTAGTCGGCCTGGATGTGCTCCGTGTCGAGCGTGTCGGCGAGCACGATCTGGCGGGAGAAGACGCCCAGCGGCCGCTCGGAGAGCTCCATCTGCACGTCGTCGGCCTTCGCCGGCGGCCGCCGCTCGGCCTTGACGGTCAGCATGTTCCGCTCGACGTCGATGTCGATCGCCTCCGGGGTGACGCCGGGGAGGTCGAAGGCCACCACGTACTCGTCGCCCTCGCGGTAGGCGTCCATCGGCATCGCCGACGGGCGGGACCACGTGCCCGGGCCCATCAGCTGCTGCGTCAGCCGGTCCAGCTCACGGAAGGGGTCGGTGCGCATCAACATCGTGAAAACACCTCCAGCAGTTCAGGCAGTTGCTGCTGCTAATGCGCCTCACTGACACCGTTGTATCATGTCATCCATTGGATGACAAACACGATGTCGTCTATGTGATGACGACAGAGGGAGGTGTCCGTGACCGCAGCCGACCAGCCGTCCACGACCGGCACGACTACCGCCGGCCCCGTGTCGTTCCTCGCCGCCGCGGCGGCCCTGCACGCCATCGACGACGCCCTGCGCGACGCCCAGCGCGCGGACACCCAGGGCGCCCAGGAGGCCCAGGAGGCCCAGGACACGTCGGACACCCCGGACGGGCCCAGCCCCGGGCCGGAGCAGGCGCTGGCCTCCCTGATGCTGCTGCGGCAGGTGCGCGAGCAACTCGCCGGCTGGGAGACCGGCCTGATCGAAACCGCCCGCGACGCCGGAGCCAGCTGGGCCGACCTCGCCCACCCCCTCGGCGTCGCCAGCCGCCAGGCCGCCGAACGCCGCTATCTGCGCGGCCGCCCCGGCCCCGCCGGAACCACCGGCGAGCAGCGCGTCCGCGCGACCCGTGAACGCCGCGCCGCCGCCCGCACCACCGCCACCTGGGCCCGCGACAACGCGGCCGACCTGCGCCGCATCGCCGGCCAGATCACCGCCCTCACCGACCTGCCGTCCACGGCTCACCTCCCCCTCAGCCGGCTCCACGCGGCCCTCGCCCACGACGACCCCGCCGAACTGATCAGGCCCCTCAACGACACCCGCCCCCACCTGAGCGCCACCCACCCGGACCTCGCCGCCCAGATCGACACCCTCACACCTCCCTGAGCGGACGACCGGCTGTCGCGGTCCCGGCGGCGGGATCAGGGAGCGGCCGGTCCGGTCAGGTAGCGGCCCTTCTCGTCGTACGGCCAGACGTTGGGCACACAGCCCTGCATGCCCTTGATCTGCTGCATCATCGCGGGCGCCGGTCGGCCCGGGCCCGGGCAGCCGACGTGGTTGTGGCCGAGGAAGTGGCCGACCTCGTGGTTGATGATCAACGCGCGGTACGTCGTGACGTCCTTGGCGTAGACGGGGGTCGCGAGCAGCCAGCGCTTGAGATTGACCATCACCTTCCCTCCCCAGCTGCAGTTGTAGTCGCCGTGGGTGTCCAGGCCGCCCTCCAGGCAGACCTTGTCCACCGTCGCGGGCGTCGCCACCCGGACGACGAAGTCGGTGGTGCCGCTCGACACCCGCTGGAACGCGGAGTGACCGTCCGCCGTCCAGCCACGCCGGTCGGCCAGGATGCGGTCCACCTGCCGCGCGACGTCCGCGGTGGACAGATCGAGACCGTCCTCGACCTCGACCCGGTAGCGAAGGGTCCTGCCCGATCCCACCTTGGCGCTTCCGCCGGTCGCCGTGGTGTACGTGCCCGGCCCCGACGCCGGGATCTCGGATTGCGACGGGGGCGGGGAGGAGGCGGACGATGAACGGCTCGGCGCCGGGGGCCGCGAGCCGGGCGCACCGGGCGCGTCGGATGCGCCGGGCGCCCTCTCCGACGCGGAGCCCGACTTCGCGGGACCGGAGCCGGCGTCGGCCTGTGTGCCGCCGCCGCCCGTTCCGGAGTCCACGACCCCGAAACCGGCCGCCCCCAGAACGGCCAGCGCGGCCAGGCCGGCCCAGAGCGGCCCCCTCCGCGGCCTCTTCCGCGAGCCCCTCCGCGACCCCTTCCGCGGGCCCTCCTGCGATCCCTTCCGCCCGCGCGAAGAGCCGTGCCTGGAGCCACGTCCAGAACGGCGGCGAGAGCCGTGCCGGTCACCATGTCCTGCTGTGCGCGTGGTCATGTTCGCCAGGCTGTGATCGGTTTGTGATCGGATCTGGTTCACAAGATAACGAAACGATAACGAGCCGCCCGGACGTCAATATGATCATCCGGTAACAAAGTCGACCGGTCGCCGGAACTCCCGCCGATACTGAGCCCATGCCCCGCGTTCTCCTGATCGAAGACGACCGCGCCGTGCGGGAGGGCCTCGCGCTCGCCCTGCGCCGTCAGGAGCACGAGGTCGCCGCCGTCGGGACCGGAGAGGACGGGCTGGAGCGGCTGCGGTCCTTCCGGCCGGACGTCGTGGTCCTGGACCTGATGCTGCCCGGGATACCCGGACTGGACGTGTGCCGCGGGATACGGGCCCTCGACCAGACCCTGCCGATCATCATGGCGACCGCGCGGGGCGAGACCGAGGACATCGTCGTGGGCCTGGAGGCCGGCGCCGACGACTACGTCGTCAAACCCGTCCAGGCCCGCGTCCTGGACGCGCGGATCCGTGCCGTACTGCGCCGGGCGGCCGCCGCGCCCGCCGACGGCGGCATACCGAAGATCGACACCTACGGCGACCTCACCGTCGACCGGGCCGGACTGGAAGTCGCCCTGCACGGCACGCCCATCGCCCTCGCCCCCTCCGAACTGCGGCTGCTGCTCACCCTGTCCGCCTCACCCGGCCAGGTGTTCAGCCGACAGCAACTGCTGGAGGCGGTCTGGGAGCACAGCTATCACGGCGACGCGCGACTCGTGGACGCCTGCGTCAAGCGGCTGCGCGCCAAGATGGGCGACCCGCCCCGCGAGCCCCGCTACATCCAGACGGTACGTGGCTTCGGCTACCGGTTCGCCGCACGATGAAGCGGCCCTCGGCACCCCGGCCACCGGCACCACGGCCGTCGACACCCCGGCCACCGACACCGCAGCCGTCGACACCACCCCGACCCCCCGGCGGCCGGACCAAACGCCCCCGCGCACCCCAACTCGGCGGCCTGCGTGTCCGGTTGGTCGTCGCGTTCGCCCTCGTCGCCGCCCTCACCGCCGCCACCACCGGCGCCCTGACCTTCCGCGAGGCGCGCACCGGCGTGCTCCAGCAGAGCCAGGACAACGTGATCAAGGGGCTGCGCACGCAGGTCGACCGGCTCGCCCCGCAACTCGGCTTCCCGCCGCGCGAGTCGGAACTGCGCCGGTTCGCGGCCGACATCGCCCGCGCCGAGCCCTCCGGCACCTGGCGCGTCCTCGCCGTCTACGGCGACCTCAGCGCCACCTCCCTCCCCGGCGACTCCTTCGAGGAGCTGACGCCCGCCGTCCGCCAGGCCGTGAACTCCAGCATGGCCACGGTCTTCCAGCGGGTGAGCAGCGGCGACCACACCTCACTCGTCGTCGGCATGTCCGTCACCTTCACCGAGCCGCCCAGGAAGGGCACCTACGTCTCCGGCGTCCACATCTTCCTGACCGTGCCGCAGACCACGGAACGGGCCTACGTCGACGCGCTGGTCACCGCCGCCGAACGGGCCACCGTGCCCGCCCTGGCCCTCGCCGTCCTGCTGGCGCTGCTCGCGGCGCGCGGCGTACTGCGGCCGGTACGGGCCCTGCGCCGCGCGACCCGCAGCATCGCCGAGGGACACCTGGACACCCGGCTCACCGTCAACGGATCCGACGAACTCGCCGATCTGTCCCACACGTTCAACGAGACGGCCGCCGCGCTGGAGGAGTCGGTCGCCGAACTGCGCGGCATGGAGGCCCGGGCCCGCCGCTTCGCCGCGGACGTCTCGCACGAACTGCGCACGCCGCTGGCCGCCATGTCCGCGGTCACCGACGTCCTCGACGAGGACGCCGCCCGTCTGGACCCGGACACCGCCACCGCCGTACGCCTGATCAGCGAGGAGACCGGGAAGCTGGCCCGTCTGGTGGACGACCTCATGGAGATCTCCCGCTTCGACGCGGGCGCGGCGGTGCTGCACCGGGACGAGATCGACCTCGCCGAGTCGCTGCGGCGCACCCTCGCCGCCCGCGCCTGGACCGACCTCGTGGAGACCGAGCTGCCGCCGCCCGACGCGCTGCGCGCCCACGTCGACCCGCGCCGGCTGGACGTGGTCGTCGCCAACCTGGTCGGCAACGCCCTGCGCCACGGCGACCGGCCCGTACGGCTCCGCCTCCACGAGGACCGTCGGCCCCGCGGGGAGCGGTACGCGGTCATCGAGGTCCTGGACAGCGGGTCCGGCATCCCCGACAGCGCGCTGCCGCACGTCTTCGAGCGGTTCTACAAGTCGGACGCCGCCCGCACCCGCACCGAGGGCAGCGGCCTGGGCCTCGCGATCACCGCGGAGAACGTACGCATCCACGGCGGCACCGTCCACGCGGCGAACCGGCCCGAGGGCGGCGCCGTCTTCACCGTACGACTCCCCTTGCCCAACGAGGAGTTCCCCGAGGAGAAGCGATGGTGAGCCCCCGACGCCCGGCGGGCCCGCGCCGGTCGGCGCTGCTCCTCCCCCTCCTGTGCGCCCTCACGTCCTGCGGCGTCTCCCCGACCGGCGTCGTGGAGGCGGGCGGTCCGGCCGGCGGGATCGTGCCGATGACGCCGGTCTACTTCGTGGTGGACGACACCCTGGTCGCCGTCCCCCGCCGGACCGACGCGCCGGGGGATGTCGAGTCGGCGGTACGACTGCTGCTCCTGGGTCCGACCGACGCGGAGAGGAAGAAGCGCATGACCACCCGCATCCCGCTGCCACCGACGAAGACCCGCCCGACGGACACGCCGCAGACCGGCACACCGTCAGTCCTGCCGCCGGCGACTCAGGACACCTCGACCCCGGAGGGACCCGACCCCGTGACGGTGACCGTGCGGAAGACCGGCATCACCGTGGAACTCGGCCCACCGGCAGGCGAGGTGGACCGCCTCGCCGCCGCCCAGATCATCTGCACGGCCGTCGCGGCCCAGCGCATCGCCGCCCCCGCAGCCGAACCGGCCCCGGTGAGCGTCCTCGACCCGAACGGCCGGCATGTCGAGGGAACAGGTACCTGCCCCAACGCCTGACACCAGGCCCCCGACACCCGGCACCCAGGCGCCCCGGCACCACGCACACCCCTCCGGCTCACGCGCCGCAGGCACCCGCGGCGCCGAAGGTGATGTGGCGGTCCCCGCCCGGCCTCTCCACCTCGTCGAGTACCGCCACCGCGAAGTCCTCCACGCTGATCCACGACCTGCCCTCGGCGTCGACGAGCAGCGTGTCGGTGCCCCGGCGGTAACGGCCGGTCCGTACGCCCGGTTCGAGCAGGGCCGGCGGGCTGACGTAGGTCCAGTCGGCCTCGGCGTGGGACCGACAGGCGTGCAGCTGGGCGACTCCGGCGGCCGCGATCGTAGTGAACTCGGCGGGGACGTAGGCGGGGTTGTCGGCGACCGGGAGGCCGGGTGCGCCGGGGCTGCGCAGTGCCCCCGCGCCGCCGATCACCATCACGCGCGTCCCCAGCTCGGCGGCGGCGTCCAGCACCGCACGGGTGGCGCCGACGAGGAAGTCCTGGTCGACCGGCATGGTCCGCACGCTCACCACGACGGTGTCCGCGCCGGACCCGGCGAGCGCGGCGCGTACGGCGGCCGCGTCGCCCGCGTCGACGGCGACCGGCGTGACACCGGGGTCGTCGCTCGCGGGCTTCCGGGACAGGGCGAGCACCCGGTGCCCCCGCCCACGGGCCTCCGCCACCACCCTGCTGCCGACCATCCCGCCGGCCCCCAGTACGGCGACCGTCCTGGCCCCCGGCACGTCGTTCGTCGCATACGTCATCGCGCACGCCTTTCTCGCGTCATCGGATTCGGAGGATTCAGCTGGGCCGCCAGCAGCGCCGCCAGGGCGAGGGCGAAGCCGCAGCTCTGCGGCAGGCTCAGCGACTCGCCCATCGCCGCCCCGATCACCGCCGCGACCAGCGGTGACAGCAGCACCAGCGGGGCCGAGGCGCCGACCGGCAGCCTGCCGATGCCGCGGAACCACAGCGTGGACGAGATCAGCCCGCCCACACTGCCGAGCCAGAGGTAGCCGCCGATCGCCGCGGCGTCGATGTGCGGCGGCCGCGCGCCCTCGAAGGCGAGGGTGAGCGGCACCAACAGCAGCCCGCCGGAGGTGAGTTGCCAGCCGGTCAGGGCGAGCGGCCCGACCCCGGCCGGGCGGCCCCAGCGCTTGGTGAGGACGACCCCGGTCGCCATGGCCGCCGTACCGCCGAGTCCGGCGAGCACGCCGACGGCGTCCAGGCGGGCCTGCGGGCCGAGCACCACGAGGCCGACGCCGACCACGCCGAGCACGCCCCAGGTCCAGCGCCAGGCCGTCGGCCGGTCGTGGAGCAGCCCGATGGCCAGCCCGGCGACCATCAGGGGCTGGGTGGCGCCGAGGGTGGCGGCGACGCCGCCGGGGAGCCGTTCGGCGGACACGAACAGCAGGGGGTACAGGGCGCCGAAGTTGAGCGCGCCGAGGACGGCGGCCTTCCACCACCAGTCGCCGCGCGGCAGCACCCGGGTGATCGCGAGGGCGAGCAGCCCGCCGGGCAGGGCGCGCAGTGTCGCGGCGAACAGCGGATGCCCGGGCGGCAGGAGTTCCGTGGTGACGGCGTAGGTGGTGCCCCAGGTCGCCGGGGCGAACGCGGTCAGCGCGACCGTCGCCGCCCGTGGCACGGACGACGTCCGCGGCGGCCCGGCCGACGATCGCTCGGTCAAGGTCTGCATGTGATGAAGTCTCAGGTCCCGGCCCGCCATGAGTCCAACACATGCTTGCCATGGCAGCCATGAAGCAGAACGATGGATCCCGTGGACCTTCAGCAGATGCGCTACGCCGTCGCCCTCGCCGAGACCCGCAACTTCACCCGCGCCGCCGAACGCTGCTTCGTCGTGCAGTCGTCGCTCAGTCACCGCATCGCCGGACTGGAGCGCGAGCTCGGGGTCAAGCTGTTCGCCCGCTCCAGCCGCCGGGTCGAACCGACCAGCGCCGGGCTGGCGTTCCTCGCGGCCGCGCGCGAGTGCCTGGCCGCCGCCGACCGCGCCGCCGCGGACGCCGCCGCCGCGACGGGTGTCGTACGGGGCCGGCTCGCCGTCGGTCTGATCGTGACCGCGGCCGCCGTCGACGTACCGGAGCTGTTGCAGCGGTACCGGGCCCGGCATCCGGACGTCCGGGTCGACCTGCGGTCCGGCCGCAGCGACGACATGGCGGCGGCGGTCCGCGAGGGCGAGCTGGACATCGCCTTCCTCGGCATGCCGGAGAGCGAGCGGCCGTCCGGGGTGGAGAGCGTCGTGCTCGATCACGACGAGCATGTGCTGGTGGTCCCGGCCGGACACCGGCTCGCGGGGGCCTCCCGGGTCGCGCTGGAGGAGATCGCCGGGGAGACGTTCGTCGACTTCGTGACCGGGACGCCCGCCCGGGCCCAGTCCGATCAGGCGTTCGCCGCCGCGGGACTGGTCCGGGACGTCGCGTACGAGGGGGGCGCCGTCGAGCTGATGACCCGCCTGGTCGCGCGCGGGCTGGGCGTGGCACTGCTGCCGTCCGCGTACGTCCGCCCCCGCGCCGCCGCCGAGCCCGGGCTGGCCCTGGTCCCGGTGACCGACGGACCGCGTCGCGTCGAGTGGCTGGTGTGGAGCCGCTTCAACCCCAGCCCGGCGACGCGGGCGATGCTCGACGTCCTGGGCGTACGGCCGACGGGGGCGGGGGCGACTACGGCCACGGCCACAGCTACGCCGTAGCGGTGAAGGCGGCTACCCGCCGACCGCCCCGGCCCCCTGGACAGCCACCCCGTCCTGGCCCCCCACCGTGAACCCGATCACCGAACCGCCCCCCGCGCGGCGGAAGGCGAAGGGCGTGCCGCCGTGCGAGAGCGCCACCTCCCGGACGATGGACAGGCCCAGCCCGGAGCCCGGCAGGGAACGGGCGTCGGCGGCCCGGTAGAAGCGGTCGAAGACCCGCGTCAGATCGCAGTCGGCGATCCCCGGCCCCCGGTCCAGCACCTCCACCCGCACGGTGCCCGGCCGGGCCGGCCCGGAGACATTGATCTCGACGGGCGCGGTGCCCTCCCGGTCGAACTTGGTCGCGTTCTCCACCAGGTTGGACACGGCCCGGGTGAGCAGCCCCGGCCGCCCGTCGGTCGTCGTGTCGCCGCTCGCCCGCACCACGACCTGCCGTCCGGTGCGCCGCCGGGCCAGTGCGGCGACCTCCTCCGCGATGTCGGCGAGGTCGACCTGGCGCGGCGGCTCGGTGTCGGACTGGCCGGCGGCGAGGTCGACGAGCTCGTTGACGAGATCGGTGAGCTCGCGGGCCTCCAGGGTGAGGTCGGCGACCAGTTCGTCACGGGTGTCCGGCGGCAGCTCGTCGATGCGCCGCAGCAGCGAGATGTTCGTCCGCAGCGAGGTGAGCGGGGTGCGCAGCTCGTGCCCCGCGTCCTGGACGAGACGGCGCTGGTCCTCCTCCGACTGGGCGAGCCGGCCCAGCATGCGGTCGAAGGCGCGGCCGAGGCGGCCGACCTCGTCGGAACCGGTGACGGGAACCTGGACGCCGAGGCGCCGGGTGCGGGCGACGTCCTCGGCGGCGGTGGTGAGGATGACCAGCCGGCGGGTGATGCGGCGGGCCAGCCACCAGCCGAAGAGCCCGGCGGCGGTGACGACGGCCGCCATCAGGACGAGGGTGCGCTGCTGGAGGGCGCGCAGCAGGTCCTCGGTGTCGCTGAACTCCTGCGCGACCTGGACGGCGCCGCGGCCGCCGCCGAGGGAGACGGTGGCGATGCGGTAGACGTCGCTGCCGACGTCGACGTCCTTGTGCTGGGTCATCCGGCCGGGGGAGCCGGCCCGGGCGGTGGCGCGGTCGGCGCGGGTGACGGGCAGGGGCGGGCTGCCGGGGTCGACGACATCGCCGATCCGGCCGAGCACCTGCACGTCCGTCCGGGCCGGCCGGACGAGATCGTGGCCCGGGGCGGAGGACGAGAAGTCGTCCGGGCTCATGGCGTGCTGGCGCACCTCGGCGCGCAGGTCCTGCACCACCTCGTCGAACACGGACTGCTGGTCGACGCGGACGAGTCGGGCGGCGGCGTTGTAGGAGAGGATGCCGACGAGGACGGTCACGGCGGCGGTGACGGCGGCGAAGGAGAGCGCGAACGTGGTGCCGAGCGAGACGAGCTTCGGCCCGCGCACCACCGACCACGACCGGCGTACGGCCGACCCGAGCCGGCGCGACCGACGCGCCCGGCGCGAGATGCGCGACCAGTGCGAGCGGCGGCCGGCCGGCACTCAGTCCTCCCGCAGGACGTACCCCACGCCGCGGACGGTGTGGATCAGCTGCGGGGCGCCGGGCTCGTCGAGCTTGCGGCGGAGGTAGCCGACGTAGACGGCCAGGTTCTTGGAGCCGGGTCCGAAGTCGTAGCCCCAGATCCGGTCGTAGATCGTGGCGTGGTCGAGGACGATCCCGGCGTTGCGTACGAGGAGTTCCAGCAGCTCGAACTCGGTGCGGGTCAGCTCCAGCTCGCGCGAGCCGCGCCAGGCGCGGCGGGCCTGGGGGTCCATCCGCAGGCCGGCGGCCTGGACGTGCCGCGCGGGGACGGGGGCGGGCTGCTGCTCCCTGGGTCCGGCGGGGGCGGACGCGGCGGGGGTACCGGGGGCGGTGTCGGGGCTGGTGCGGCGGAGCAGGGCCCTCAGGCGGGCGAAGACCTCTTCCACGTCGAACGGCTTGACGACGTAGTCGTCGGCGCCGGCGTCGAGACCGGCGATGCGGTCGGCGGTCTCGACGAGGGCGGTGAGCATGAGGATCGGGGTGCGGTCGCCTTCCGCGCGCAGGACGCGGCACACCTGGAGGCCGTCGATCCCCGGCATCATCACATCGAGGACCAGCACGTCCGGCGGGTTGGTGTGCGCCTGCGCGAGCGCCTCGACTCCGTCGGCGACCGCGATGACCTGGTAGCCCTCCAGGGTGAGGGCCCGTTCGAGGGCATGCCGGATGGCACGGTCGTCTTCGGCTAGCAGCACGGTCTGAGGCACGCTCCCCAGTCTGCACGTGCCTCGGACGGTTCAGCCGCACGGGGCCAGTCGGGGTCACCCTTCTTACTGGGCTCTCACCGATCGGCCCCGGTCCCGGCGCGCCGGCCGGCGGTCAGTGCGTGGCTTCGGTCAAGGCCGCCAGCTGGTCCGCGAAGGGGATCATCTCAAGGGCGTCCTTCACCACTGGCCGGGTCCCGGTCAGGCCCCGCATCAACCCGGCCAGCTCGCCCGCCGCCCGGTCGATCCGCCCGTCCAGTCCCTCCGCGCCCCAGTCCTCCGAGGCCGCGTAGACACCGGTCGGGACGACGACCGCCTTGAGGTGGGCGAACAGGGGCCGCAGCGCGTGCTCCAGCACCAGGGAGTGCCGGGCCGTGCCCCCGGTCGCCGCGATCAGCACCGGCTTGCCCGCCAGCGCCCCCGGTTCCAGCACGTCGAAGAAGGACTTGAACAGCCCGCTGTACGACGCCGAGAACACCGGTGTCACGACGATCAGGCCGTCCGCCCCGGTCACCGCCTCCTGTGCGGCGGCCAGCGCCGGCCCCGCGAACCCGTTGGTGAAGTTGTGCGCGATCTCCACCGCGAGCTCCCGCAGCTCCACGACCTCGACGTCCACCGGCGTCCGACGGCCGACCGCCGCGGCCAGCCGGTCCGCCAGCAGCCGGGTCGACGACGGCACGCTCAGCCCCGCCGACACCACCACGAGCCTCATGCCACAGCCTCCGTCCGTGCCGCGGCCAGCAGCGACGCGTGCGTCGGCGCCTCCGGCACACTCTCCGGCCGCCCGATCGCGAACTCCTTGCGCAGCACCGGCACGACCTCCTCACCCAGCATGTCGATCTGCTCCAGCACCGTCTTCAGCGGCAGCCCCGCGTGGTCCACCAGGAACAGCTGACGCTGGTAGTCACCGGCGTACTCCCGGAAGGATAGGGTCTTCTCGATCACCTGCTGCGGCGATCCGACGGTCAGCGGCGTCTGCTGCGTGAAGTCCTCCAGCGAGGGCCCGTGCCCGTAGACCGGCGCCTCGTCGAAGTACGGCCGGAACTCCCGTATCGCGTCCTGGGAGTTCTTCCGCATGAAGACCTGCCCGCCGAGCCCGACGATCGCCTGCTCCGCCGTCCCGTGCCCGTAGTGCGCGTACCGCTCCCGGTACAGCTCGACCATCCGCTTGGTGTGGTCGGCCGGCCAGAAGATGTTGTTGTGGAAGAAGCCGTCGCCGTAGTACGCGGCCTGTTCGGCGATCTCCGGGGAGCGGATGGAGCCGTGCCAGACGAACGGCGGTACGCCGTCCAGCGGGCGGGGCGTCGAGGTGAAGCCCTGCAGCGGGGTGCGGAACTTCCCCTCCCAGTTCACGACGTCCTCGCGCCACAGGCGGCGCAGCAGCGCGTAGTTCTCTATCGCCAGGTTGATGCCCTGGCGGATGTCCTGCCCGAACCACGGGTAGACCGGACCGGTGTTGCCGCGCCCCATCATCAGGTCGACCCGCCCGTCGGCGAGGTGCTGGAGCATCGCGTAGTCCTCGGCGATCTTCACCGGGTCGTTCGTGGTGATCAGCGTCGTCGACGTCGAGAGGATCAGCTTCTCGGTCCGCGCGGCGACGTATCCGAGCATGGTCGTCGGCGAGGACGGCACGAACGGCGGGTTGTGGTGCTCGCCGGTCGCGAAGACGTCCAGGCCGACCTCCTCGGCCTTCAGCGCGATGGCGACCATGGCCTTGATCCGCTCGCGCTCGGTCGGCGTACGCCCCGTGGTGGGGTCCGGCGTGACATCGCCGACCGTGAAGATCCCGAACTGCATGGTCGCTCACCCTCCAGGTTGTTGACCGTTCAACTATACCCGGAAACCACGCCCACGTCCCGTGTATTCCGAACGCCTCCGCCCCCGCACTCCGCCCGCTGTCAGTGCCCCGCCCTACCCTTCCGGCATGACCGCCCCACGCCGTGACCACCGAGGCATCGTCGGCGCCGCGGCCTTCCTCGCCCACGTGGAGTTCCGCCGCCCCGAGCCCGCCGAGCCCCTGCGCCGCTACGTCGAGCACTACTGGCTGATCGACTGGGACCTGCCCGAGCCGTACGTCTCGCACGTGGTCCCGCACCCCGTGGTCCATCTCGTCTTCCAGCGGCTCGCGGGCCAGGAGCCCTTCGTCGAGCTCGCGGGCATCCCGTCCGGCCTCTTCACCCAGAAATTGGAGGGGCGGGGGCGGGTCTGCGGCATCAAGTTCCGCCCCGGCGCCTTCCGCCCCTTCGCCCCGGACCACCCGGTGAGCGCGTGGACGGGCCGGCGGATCCACTTCCCCGACGCCTTCCCGGCCGCCACTCCGGCCGCCGTCCGCGCCGTCCTCGCGCCGGACGACGAGTCCGCCCGCGTCGCCGCCCTGGACGCCCACCTCCTCGCCCTCTCCCTTCGCCCCGATCCCCAGGCCGACCTCGCCACCGCCCTGGTCGACCGCGTCCGCACCGACCGCACGATCCGCCGCGTCGCCGACCTCGCCCGCACCGAGGGGCTGTCCGTACGACTGCTGCAGCGCCTGTTCGCCGGGTACGTCGGCGTCGGCCCGAAGTGGGTCATCCTGCGCTACCGCATCCACGAGGCGCTGGAGCGGGCCGAGACCGACCGGGACGTGGACTGGTCCGCCCTCGCCGCCGACCTCGGCTACGCCGACCAGGCCCACCTGGTCCGCGACTTCACGACGACGGTCGGCGTGCCGCCCACCGCCTACGCCACGAGGACCGCGCCACCGGCGTGACACGACCCGCGTGACCTTTACCGGCTTGACGGCGAGCGGGTCACCCTGGATATTTATCTGCGTGACGCAGATATTGCACGACACAGATGCCAGTCCATCCGCCGCCCTCGCCGCCCGCACCCGCTGGGCGATCCTCGCCGTGATCCTCGCCGCCGACGTCCTGGACCTCCTCGACGCGACGATCACCACCATCGCCGCCCCCACCATCAGCGCCGACCTGGGCGGCGGCGCCGCGCTCATCCAGTGGCTCGGCGCCGCCTACGCCCTCGCCCTCGGCGTCCTGCTCGTCCCCGGCGCCCGCCTCGGCGACAGGTACGGCCGCCGGCGCCTCTTCCTCATCGGCCTCACGGGCTTCACCGCCGCCTCCCTCGCCTGCGGCCTCGCCCCGACCCCCACCACCCTCGTCCTGGCCCGCCTCGTCCAGGGCGCCTTCGGAGCACTGGTCATCCCCCAGGGCTTCGGCATCCTCGGCGCCACCTGGCCCCGCGACCAGATCGGCAAGGCCTTCAGCGTCTTCGGCCCGGTCATGGGCCTGTCCGCCGTCGGCGGCCCGATCCTCGCCGCGTTCCTCATGGACGCCGACCTCGCCGGCCTCGGCTGGCGCCCCATGTTCCTCATCAACCTGCTCCTCGGTGGCGGCGCCCTCCTCGCCGCCCTCCGCCTGCTCCCCCGCGACACCGGCACCCGCGGGACCCCGCTCGACGCACCCGGCGCCGCCCTGCTCTCCGGTGCCATGCTCGGCCTGCTCGGCGGACTGATCGACGGCCCGGAACACGACTGGGGCGCCCGCCCCCTCGCCCTGCTGACCCTCGGCGCGGCCCTGTTCCTCGCCTTCTGCCACCGCCAGCGCACGGCCGCCCACCCGCTGATCCGCCCCACCCTCCTGCGCAACCGCGGCTTCACCTCCGGCCTGATCCTCGGTGTCGTCGCCTTCGCCGCGATCTCCGGCCTGCTCTACGTCATCTCCCTCTACTTCCAGCGCGGCCTGGGCCGCTCCCCCGCCTCCACCGCCGCGGCCCTCATTCCGCTCTCCGCCGGCATCGTCATCGCCTCGATCGCCTGCCATCGCCTGATCCACACCCTGGGCCGCCGCCTCATCGCGACGGGCCTGCTGCTGATCCTGGCGGGCTGCGGCTGGCTCCTGGCCCTCATCTCCACGGACACCACGGGCAGTTGGGCCTTCGTAACGCCCCTGCTGCTGACCGGCACGGGCATGGGCGCCTGCTTCGGCACGATCTACGACATGACGATCGGCGACATAGCCCCCGAGGAGGCGGGCAGCGCCAGCGGCTCCCTCAACGCGGTACAACAACTGGCCAACGCGATGGGCGCAGCGGCGATGACGACGCTCTACTTCCACACCGGGGGCGAAACCCACGCGGCAACGGTGAGCTTGACGGCGGTGGCGATCTCACTGGCGGCGTGCATGCTGTTGGTCCGCCTCCTGCCGCGAAAGACCCAAGAGACGTGAGCGCGACCAGCCACAACGAACCCGCACCCGGCCCGCCTCGCCCCGCCACAGATCAAGGCACCAACACAAGGCGCCCGCGAACCCCACCCTCAGCAAGCCGAGCGTGAGCCTTCACCGCATCCTCCAGCCCGAACGTCTCGGCGACCCGGAGCGTCAGCTCCCCCGCGTCCACCATCCGCACCAGCTCCGCCAGCCGCGCCCCGTCGGCGCTCACCTCGACCGCCCCGGTCCGAATCCCCCGCACGGACTCGGGCTGCGCCTGCGGAATCACCCCCACATACGCGCCCCCGTCCCGCACCCACGACAGCGCCGGCTCCCCCAACACGGCGGCGTCCAGGACCGCGTCGTACGCCCCGGCCGCCCCCTCGACGACATGCGAGGCCCCCAACGACCGCACGAACTCCGCGTCGCCTTCCCGCGCCAGCCCGCTCACGGCGACGCCCCTGCGCACGGCGAGTTCGACGGCGTACGCGCCCACCGCCCCCGCGGCCCCCGTCACCAGCAGGGACTGACCGGACGTCAACTCCAGCAGATCCAGGGCCTGTACGGCGGTCAGCCCGTTCAGCGGCACCGTCGCCGCCCGTACCGTGTCGACCGAGGCCGGCGCCTTCGCCACCGCATCGGTGTCCACCACGACGTACTCGGCGTGCGTACCGAGCGGCTTCTCCACCCCGTAGTAGAGCGCCACGACCTCGTCACCGACGCTCCACGCGCTCGCGACGCCGGTCGCGTCGACGGTCCCGGCGACATCCCAGCCGAGCCCGATCTGCTTGCCGGCGCCACCGAAGACACCGGACCGCACACCGGCGTCCACCGGATTGAGGGTGGCGGCGGCCACCTTGATCCGCACCTGCCGCGCGGCCGGCTCCGGCAGCTCCGCGTCGACGATCTCGACGACCTCGGGGCCGCCGAACGTCCTCACCACTGCTGCACGCATGTCAACTCCCTTATGGATTCGGCGGGTTCGTCTTGGTTTCGTTCCCGCAGTGACAACCCTAGGAAGGGGTACTATCTATTCGGAAGTAGTTACCCAGAGGTGCGTACATACCCCGGAGGGAAGCCATGGCGACGATGACCGCGGCCCAGCGCCGCGAACAGGCACGGGCCGAGTACGACGCCTTCATCAGGGCCTGCCCCACCAACCAGCTCCTCGGCCGCCTCAGCGACAAGTGGGTCAGCCTGGTCGTCGCCGCCCTCTCCACCGGGCCCATGCGCTACAGCGACCTCGGCCGCAAGATCGCCGGCGTCAGCCCGAAGATGCTCACCCAGACCCTGCGCACCCTGGAGCGCGACGGCCTCATCACCCGCACGGTCACCCCGTCGGTCCCGGTCCGCGTCGACTACGAGCTCACCCCCCTCGGCCACAGCCTGGCCCTGCTGCTCACGGCCGTGAAGGACTGGGCGGAGACCCACTTCGACGAGGTCCACGCGGCCCGCGAACGCTACGACGCGGAAACCGAGGAAACCCCGGAGAACCAGGGGGACCAGCCGGTCCGGGCCGGGGTCTAGACCCGCCCCTCCCGCAGCCGGGCGATCTGCTCGCCGCTCAGCTCGACGGTCCGGTGCATGTGCCGTACGACCACGGCGAGTTCCCGCTCGTCCAGGTCGTCGAAGAGGGCGGACCAGGTGCCGCCGAGCCGGTCCCACATCCGGCCGAACTCGGCGATCTTCTCCGGCACGGTCACCACCAGCACCTTGCGCCGGTCGTCGGCGTCCCGCTCCCGGCGGACGTACCCCGCCCGCTCCAGCCGGTCCACCAGCCGCGTCGCCGACCCCGTCGTCAGCCCGGTGAGCTCGGCCACCCGCCCGGTGGTGACCGGCTCGGACTCCAGCGTGAGCAGGTTCAGGCACTGCAGATCGGTCGGGTGCAGCCCGATGTGATCGGCGACGGCCTGGTTGAAGAGGGCGTAGGAGGCCATGTACCGCCGCGAGACGGTGGCCAGTTCGTCCAGCAGCCGAGCCCTTGAGTCCCCGGACATCCCCAGCCCCTCCATCTCTTGCGCCATCCCTTGCGCGACACAGAAATCGTACGACGCAGAAACCCTGCCGCCGAGCCCGGTGACATGGTTCAGAAGTAGTACGGATCCCCCGTGTCCAGCACCAGCACCCGCTGCCGGTCGTTCCCCCGATCGCGGTCCTGCGCCCCGCCGCCCCACAGGGTGTCGATCTCCAGCGTCACCTCGCTCGGCCGCCCCCGCAGCCACACCCCCAGCGCGATCTGCTCCCCCAGCCCGTCGGCGACCAGCTCCCCCGTCCGGCACACGACGTCCCGCGTCCCCGTCCGCGCGCATCCCTGCGGCAACGACGGCTCGCGCTCGTCGAGCGGCACCGACCAGCGCAGCCGTACGGTCGCGTCGCCGACGTCCGAGGGACCGTGATTGCGCGGGGTCAGCCGCACATCCACCCGCCCCCCGTCCAGCACGGCGTACCCGTGATACGAGAGATCGGCCTCGGGCGGGCCGGCCGCCCCGGCGGGCCCGGCGAGACAACCGACGACCGCCACCACGACCGCACCCACCATCGTCCCGCGCATGCCACCCACTCCTCACCGGCCGACGCCCTCACCTGGGTCGTACGGATGTATGCCACGCCCGTGGCCGCACAGGCGCCGTCCATCAGGTGACACGGACCGGCCATACGGATCGCCGTGCGAAGCTGCCCGCATGTCGATCCTCCGCTCCGCCGCCCTGTTCGTCGTCGCCGCCGTGTTCGAGATCGGCGGCGCGTGGCTGGTCTGGCAGGGCCTGCGCGAACACCGCGGCCTGCTGTGGATCAGCGGCGGCGTCCTGGCGCTGGGCGCGTACGGCTTCGTGGCCACGTTCCAGCCCGACGCCCACTTCGGCCGCGTCCTGGCGGCCTACGGAGGCGTCTTCGTGGCGGGCTCGCTCCTGTGGGGCGCGCTGGCGGACGGCTACCGTCCCGACCGCTGGGACGTGACGGGAGCATCGATCTGCCTGCTGGGGATGGCAGTGATCATGTGGGCACCCAGAAACTAGGGCCACCTATCCTTGGCACGACCAAGCCGCACAACGAAGCCCGCCGAGGAGCAACACATGGCCCCGTCCCGGATAGCGGTAGTAACCGGCGCCAGCAGCGGCATCGGCGCAGCCACAGCCCGCCACCTGGCGGCAAGCGGCTACCGAGTCGTCCTCACGGCCCGCAGGGAAGACCGCATCGAGGCCCTCGCCAAGGAGATCAACGAGGCGGGCGGCTCGGCGACGGCGTACCGCCTGGACGTGACCGACCGCACGGCGGTGGACGAGTTCGCGACGGCGTTCAGGACGATCGCCGTCCTGGTCAACAACGCGGGCGGCGCGCTCGGCGCGGACCCCGTCGCGACCGGCGACCCGGACGACTGGCGCACGATGTACGAGACGAACGTCATCGGCACCCTCAACCTCACCCAGGCCCTCCTGCCCAAGCTGGAGGCGAGCGGCGACGGCACGGTGGTCGTGGTGTCGTCGACGGCCGGCCACGGCACGTACGAGGGCGGCGGCGGTTATGTCGCCGCCAAGCACGGCGCGCACGTGCTCGCCGAGACGCTCCGGCTGGAGATCGTCGGCAAGCCGGTCCGGGTGATCGAGATCGCGCCCGGCATGGTGAAGACCGACGAGTTCGCGCTGACCCGCTTCGGCGGCGACCGGGAGAAGGCGGAGAAGGTCTACGCGGGCGTCGCCGAGCCGCTGACCGCCGACGACGTGGCGGAGACCATCACCTGGGCGATCACCCGCCCCAGCCATGTCAACGTCGACCTCCTGGTGCTGCGCCCGCGCGCCCAGGCGTCCAACACCAAGGTGCACCGGGAACTGTGATGGGCGATCAGGGCGGCACCCCGGAGGCCACGCCCGAGGCCACGCCGGAGATCTCCCCGGCGAGGGCGGCCGAGAAGGCCCGCCTCGCCGAGGAGACGCGCAACGAGCGCAAGATGTGGTACTTCCTCGCGTACTTCCTCTTCGGCATCCACGTCGTCGCGTTCGTGATGATCTACGCGGTCATGCACGCCAAGTAGCGATCTTGAGTCCGTCCGCGGGTAAGACTGACGGAGTGGACAGACACATACCCTTCGAGGCCCTGCACAACTTCCGCGACCTGGGCGGCTATCGCACGGCGGACGGCCGCCACCGCGTCCGCCCCGGCCGCCTCTACCGCTCGGACTCCCTGGGCAAGCTCCGCCCCGGCACCCCGGACTGGACCCGCTTCCTGTCCCTGGGCATCGGCACGGTGATCGACCTGCGCTACCCGTGGGAGATCGAGCGGGCGGGCCGCGTCCCGGACGACGCGTCCTTCGCGTACCACAACCTGAGCATCGAGCACCGCCCGTACGAACAGGCGTCCCTGGCCCCGGACATCGACCCGGGCCCGTACCTCTCGGCACGCTTCATGGAGGTCGCGGAGGACGGCACGAAGGAGATCCGCGAGACGCTCGAACTGATCGCGGAAGCGAAGCGCCCCCTGGTCTTCCACTGCGCGTCCGGCAAGGACCGCACCGGCCAGACGGCCGCCCTGGTCCTCTCCCTGCTCGGCGTGGACGAGCGGACGGTGGTCGAGGACTTCACCCTCACGGAACTGGCGGTACCGGGCCTGCTGGCCGACTGGACGCGGCGGAACAACGGCCGCACACCGACCTGGCGGGCCTACCCGCACACCCCGCCCGAGGTCATGCGCCTGTTCCTGTCGGCCCTGAGGTCCCGCTACGGCTCGGTCGACGGGTATGTGCGGCAGGCCCTGTCCCTGGACCCGACCGCCCTCAAGGAAGCCCTCCGCGCGCAGTTCCTGGAGGACATCCCCACGCGGTGGCCGGAGTTGACGTACCGCAGGGCGACCCCCGAGGACGCCCGCGCCCTGAGCCGTCTGTACGACACGTCGGCCCTGTGGCAGCGGTCCCGGGACATCGCCCAATGGCAGCCGGGCGCGAAGGACGAGGCCCACTTCCGCCACCGCATGCGGGAGGGCGAGGTCTGGCTGGCCCACGCCGGAGAGCACCTGACCGGCGCCTGGGAGATCTGGTGGGACGACCCGGCGGCCTGGGGCCCCCGCTCCCCGGAGGCCGGCTACATCCACCGCCTGATGACCGTCCCCCACACCACCCCACCCGGCACCGGCCGCAGGATGCTGACCGAGGCGGAAGCCCGCATAGCGGCGACCGGCCGCCCCTACGCCCGCCTGGACTGCCTCTCCACCAACCCCCGCCTCCGCGCGTACTACGAGTCGGCGGGCTACACCCGCGTAGGAGAACAACAGGCCAAAACAGACGGCCAGGGCAGCCCGTACGCGGTGACACTGCTGGAGAAGCGGCTGAATTAGCCCGCAAGGGTGAACGCCATCGATCACCCGAACGGAGAGCGAACGGGCGATCTAGGCTCGCCGCACCACCCGCGAACAGACGGCCCTCGCCCGGGACCGGCATCCCGACCGAGGGCCTGACCAGCAGGAAGGATCAGCTTCCACATGGCTGACTGCGAGCCTATCGCCCACCGGTTCATGGACCTGACAGTCCCCGAGTACGCCTACATGTTCGGCTTTCTGCAGGCCGACGGACACCTGGCAAAGGGAGCAGGCCAGAAGGGGCGTCTGAGCGTGGAGATCGGCGCCCGTGACGTCGGGCTGCTGCACACGTTCCAGAACCTGACGCCGTATCACAGCAACATCGCCCATCGCACCCGCTCCACGAACTTCGCCGAGACCCACACATCGGCGACGTGGACGCTGTGCGCCCTGGAAGCCAGGACCCTGATCCACGAACTGGGCCTGCCCTACGGCCGCAAGTCGAAGACGATCGCTCCACCGCAGGGCGAGTTCGCGCACCGCGACTACCTGCGCGGCATCATCGACGCGGATGGCTCAGTGGGGTACACCAGCAAGGGCTTCCCGTTCGTCAGCCTGACGACAGCCAGCACGGCCATCGCTGCCTACCTGCGCTTCTACGCAGGAAAGATCACCGGGGCCGAGCGCACGCTCAAGCGCAATGCGCGAGACGGCGTCTTCAACATCCTCTACACGAACGAGAACGCCCAGAAACTGGCAGCCGACCTCTACTACGACGGCTGCCTGGCTCTGGAACGCAAGAAGACCGCAGCCGACTCGCTGAACACCTGGGTCCGCCCGGCAAACATGCGGATCGCGCCCGAGCGCCGCCGCTGGACAGGACACGAGGACCGCGTACTGCTGCGACTGAACGACGGCGCCGCAGCGGCCGAGGAGCTCGGCCGCACGGAGAAGAGCTGCTCCATCCGCCTCTGGCGCCTGCGGAACGGGCAGGCCCGCAGACCGGCTGACCGATAGCCGGCAAGCCAGGCCCCGGTCCGACCGGGGCCTTCCCGCGTCAGCCCTTCACGCAGATGAACTGCTTCAGCTTCGCCACGACCTCGACAAGATCGCGCTGCTGCTCCATCACTTGGTCGATGTTCTTGTAGGCGCCGGGAATCTCGTCGAGCACGCCGGAGTCCTTACGGCACTCGACGCCCCGCGTCTGCTGCTCCAGATCCTTCACCGTGAAGTGACGCTTGGCCGCGTTCCGGCTCATACGCCTGCCCGCCCCGTGCGAGGCCGAGTTGAATGCCTTCTCGTTTCCAAGGCCCTTCACGATGTACGAACTGGTGCCCATGGAACCCGGGATGATCCCGAACTCGCCGGAGCCTGCCCGGATCGCGCCCTTACGGGTGACCAGCAGGTCCATGCCCTCGTACCGCTCCTCCGCCACGTAGTTGTGGTGGCAGGAGATCTCCGGTTCGAAGGTCGGCTTCGCCTTCTTGAACTCCTTGCGGACCACGTCCTTCAGGAGCGCCATCATGATCGCGCGGTTGTGCTTGGCGTACTCCTGAGCCCAGTACAGATCGTTCCGGTACGCAGCCATCTGCGGAGTGTCCGCGATGAAAACGGCGAGGTCGCGGTCGACCAGACCCTGGTTGTGGGGAAGGCTCTGGGCCACGCCGATGTGGTGCTCGGCGAGTTCCTTCCCGATGTTCCGGGAACCGGAGTGCAGCATGAGCCAGACCGAGTCCGACTGATCCAGACACAGTTCGATCATGTGGTTGCCGCTGCCCAGCGTGCCCATCTGCTTCGTGGCCCGT
Source organism: Streptomyces sp. NPDC032126 (assembly GCF_055580085.1). Classification (NCBI taxonomy): domain Bacteria; kingdom Bacillati; phylum Actinomycetota; class Actinomycetes; order Kitasatosporales; family Streptomycetaceae; genus Streptomyces; species Streptomyces sp. NPDC032126. The sequence continues at coordinate 2,775 of NZ_JBVIMA010000006.1, read as the reverse complement.
TCCTCGCGGAACTTCACCGCCTCCGCGACCCCGTCGAACCGACCCCAGAAGTCGTCCCAGCCGGCCGTGGCCAGGCCGTGGAAGCGGCCCGGGTCGACCGGGTCGTCATGCATTCCCCGGCCCACCGGAATCGCCTGCTCGATCTTCGAGCGCAGCCGGGACAGATCGCCCGGCAGGTCGTTCGCCGTGAGGGACGTCCGCACCGCCGACATCCCGCAGCCGATGTCCACCCCGACCGCCGCCGGGCACACCGCGCCCCGCATGGCGATGACCGAGCCGACCGTCGCACCCTTGCCGTAGTGCACGTCGGGCATGACCGCCAGGCCCTTGATCCACGGCAGCGTGGCGACATTGCGCAGCTGCTGCAGCGCGCCCTCCTCGACCGTCGCCGGATCGGTCCACATGCGGATCGGCACCTTCGCGCCGGGCATCTCTACGTACGACATATCGTCCTCAATCCCCCGGGGAACATACAAAAGTCTCTTATCGCAAAACCGGCGCCAAGGTCGACAAACTGGACAGCGGACCGGCATCCACGGTGTTGCGTGCGATACACATTGTCTGCAGGCCCCGCCCCCGCCCGGCAAGCCAATTACCAGCGGGGAGACTGGACCCGAACCCCACAGAGCACCGTCGAGAGGATCCGCACCGTGCAGCGGAAGGCTTACGTCCCCGGAGTCGCCGCCCTCCTCGCGATGCTCCTCGCCGGCTGCACCGGCAGCTCGGACAGCGGCGGCTCCACCGACGACTCCAACCCCGGAGAGCCCGGCACGGCCACCGCCCCCGCCGAGCCCGGCAAGTACGACACGCTCCCCGAGCCCTGCGGCGCCGTCGGCCGGAGCACTCTCGACTCCCTGCTCCCCGGCATCAAGCAGCTCACCGACGAGAACGCGCGCGACGCCGCCTACGCCGGCACCGCCACCCTCACCTTCGACACCGACCGCAAGGGCGGCTGCCGCTGGAAGGTCGAGTCGCCCACCGCCACCGACCACCTCTCCGTCGACTTCGAACGCGTCGTCTCCTACGACAACGCCGTCAGCGACGACAGCCAGGCCGAGACCCTCTTCGCCGAGCAGCGGACCGCGGCGAACCTCCCGGCGCCCACCGCGTCCCAGCCGGAGACGTCCCCGGCCACGAGCACCCCGGCCGCCCCTCCCGCCTCCGCTTCCGGTTCCGCTTCGGCGTCCGGTTCCGCCTCGCCGTCCACCACCCCCGCCGACCTCCAGCCCCGCACTCTGGACGACCTCGGTGACGAGGCGTTCCTCAACGACGTCCTCGGCAGCTCCGGTTCGACGGCGAAACAGCGGACGATCACTGTGGCGTTCCGCACGTCCAACGTCATTGTGACCATCCAGTACGAGGAGCAGCCGGCGACGGTCGGCACGGTCCCGGACAGCAAGGAAATGCAGGACAAGGCCAGGAAACTCGCCTCGCAGCTGGCGGACTCCCTGGCCGGCTAGCCGCTTTCGCGCTCCGCCGGCCGGGCCCCGGCAAAGCCCGTGAACCGGAACCGCGCATCTCCTTCACCGCGTACCGTGGCCCCTCGGACCCGATCCGACCGCAGGAACCACGAGCGTCATGAGTGAAGGAACCATGCAGCGACGAGCCCAGCGAGACGACCAGCACCATCCGCGAGCGAAGCGTGCCGGGGGCGTGAACCGCGTCCTCGCCGCCGCGGCCGCCCTTCCCGTACTGCTGTTCGCCGCGGCCTGCTCCTCGGACTCCGGCTCCGACTCCGGCACGGACGCCAAGCAGGACACCGGCTCCGTCTCCCCCGGCAGCCCGGCGAGCGCCGCGCCGACGGTGCAGGCGGCCGCGTTCACCTCGCTGCCGAAGGCGTGCGAGGTGCTGTCCAAGCAGACCCTGACGGACATGGTCGCCAAGGCCAAGGCCGGCAAGCCGGGCTCCTCCGACGATCCCGCCAACCGCGCGTCCTGCTCCTGGAGCAGCCTCGCCAACAACGGTGTCAAGGGCTCGCAGTTCCGCTGGATGAACGTCTCCCTGGTGCGTTTCGAGTCCGACCAGACGCGGGGCAGCGGCGACCGGCTCGCCCAGGAGTACTACGCGAAGCAGGTCAAGGAGAACCAGGCGGTCTCCGGTGCCACGAACACCAAGTCGCACGAGGTCTCCGGCACCGGCGACCAGGCGACCTCGGTGTGGTACGACCTGAAGAAGAAGGAAGGCTCCTTCAAGCAGCAGACGGTGGTCGCCCGCGTCGAGAACGTCGTCGTGACGCTCGACTACAACGGCGCGGGGCTGGCCGGGGAGAAGCTTCCGGACGCGGCGGCGATGGTGAAGCTGGCCGAGAAGGCGACGAAGGAAGCGGTTGCCTCGGTCCGTTCGGCCAATGGTGAGGGCACGGCGGCATCGGCCCCGGCGCCGTCCAAGTCGGCGTCCACACAGCCCTCTTCGCCCACATCCGCCTCCGCTTCGGCCTCCCCTTCGTCCTCCGCTTCACAGAAGAGCTGACGATCCGGCCATACGTTTGCCGCACACTTGTGCCACCCTGTTGCGCGCAACAACACGCAATGGGAGGGGAGTACGAGTGGCCGCGCCACTGCAGCTGACTCGGATGCACCGCGTTCTCATCGGCGTGGTCGTGACCGGCGCCGTGATCATCGCCGGCATCGGCTTCGCCGGTTCGTACGCGGCCGTCCGAGAGCTGGCGATCAAGAAGGGTTTCGGGAACTTCTCCTATGTGTTCCCGATCGGCATCGACGCGGGCATCTGTGTCCTGCTCGCCCTGGACCTGCTCCTGACGTGGATCCGCATCCC